>NZ_JAEACF010000001.1:0-676496 GCF_016401385.1 Fictibacillus halophilus
TAGCTGGGTAGCTACGTGTGGACGGGATAAGTGCTGAAAGCATCTAAGCATGAAGCCCCCCTCAAGATGAGATTTCCCATCACGCAAGTGAGTAAGACCCCTTAGAGATGATGAGGTTGATAGGTCTAGTGTGGAAGCGTGGTGACACGTGGAGCTGACAGATACTAATCGGTCGAGGGCTTATCCTTAAAAAGCATAACGTTTGGAAACGTCGTATCTAGTTTTGAGAGAACATCTCTCAATATAATTTGGTTCAGTGATGATGGCAAAGAGGTCACACCCGTTCCCATACCGAACACGGAAGTTAAGCTCTTTAGCGCCGATGGTAGTTGGGGGTTTCCCCCTGTTAGAGTAGGACGTCGCTGAGCCAATACATATTCCACAGTAGCTCAGTGGTAGAGCTATCGGCTGTTAACCGATCGGTCGTAGGTTCGAGTCCTACCTGTGGAGCCATATTGGAGAGCTGTCCGAGAGGTCGAAGGAGCACGATTGGAAATCGTGTATACGGTCAACCCCGTATCAAGGGTTCGAATCCCTTGCTCTCCGCCAGATACATACTCTCTAGCTCAAAAATCTGGCCCGTTGGTCAAGCGGTTAAGACACCGCCCTTTCACGGCGGTAACACGGGTTCGAATCCCGTACGGGTCACCACTTATACATAACGATTTTAAAATATGGAGGATTAGCTCAGCTGGGAGAGCACCTGCCTTACAAGCAGGGGGTCGGCGGTTCGAACCCGTCATCCTCCACCATTAATTTTTATATCATATTCATATCATCGCGGGGTGGAGCAGTCTGGTAGCTCGTCGGGCTCATAACCCGAAGGTCGCAGGTTCAAATCCTGTCCCCGCAACCAATTTTATTTCATGGACAACGTCGAGATTACTTCTTGACCATGAAATATCTGTAGTGCCCTTAGGGTGCAACCAATTTTATTTCATGAATGGACTCGTGGTGTAGTGGTTAACATGCCTGCCTGTCACGCAGGAGATCGCCGGTTCGACCCCGGTCGGGTCCGCCATTTTTATTTAAACGGTGGCTTTACAACACCAAGATTTTTTTCTTGGCTCGATAGCTCAGTCGGTAGAGCAGAGGACTGAAAATCCTCGTGTCGGCGGTTCGATTCCGTCTCGAGCCACCATTTTTTTTTGCCGGTTTAGCTCAATTGGTAGAGCAACTGACTTGTAATCAGTAGGTTGGGGGTTCAAGTCCTCTAGCCGGCACCAGTTTTTTCTTCCTGAATTGGAACAAAAAACTTATTGAAAAACAGGGTGATTATGTTTTATAATAAAACCTGTCTTCATTCGTGGAGGGGTAGCGAAGTGGCTAAACGCGGCGGACTGTAAATCCGCTCCCTCCGGGTTCGGCGGTTCGAATCCGTCCCCCTCCACCATCTTTTATTCCTTATATAGGGGCATAGTTTAAAGGTAGAACGAAGGTCTCCAAAACCTTTGGTGTGGGTTCGATTCCTACTGCCCCTGCCAATTTTAATACTGTGGCGGTCGTGGCGAAGTGGTTAACGCATCGGATTGTGGTTCCGACATTCGGGGGTTCGATTCCCCTCGTCCGCCCCATTTAAATTTTGGGCTATAGCCAAGCGGTAAGGCATCGCACTTTGACTGCGACATGCGTTGGTTCGAATCCAGCTAGCCCAGCCATTTTTATTTTTATAACATAAGATGATTTTAACAACATATTATAAGTTAATTAAATGTTTGCGGAAGTAGTTCAGTGGTAGAATACAACCTTGCCAAGGTTGGGGTCGCGGGTTCGAATCCCGTCTTCCGCTCCATTTTTGTTTTCTGGCGGCATAGCCAAGTGGTAAGGCACGGGTCTGCAAAACCCTTATCCCCCGGTTCGAATCCGGGTGCCGCCTCCATAAATTCCAATTCAAAAAAGATTCAAATGCCGGTGTGGCGGAATTGGCAGACGCGCACGACTCAAAATCGTGTTCCTTCTGGAGTGTCGGTTCGACCCCGACCACCGGTACCATTTTACTTAACTTAACATTTAAACTTAAGACTTCTCACCTTTGTGGGGAGTTTTTTTATTTGCTTTTAAACTTTATACTTTAATTAACGATGAATATATTCAAGTTACGAAAGGGTACTGATCAATGAGAGATTTCTTCAATAAAATGAAAAATGATCTAGGCATTATTTTAAATGATGTTCAAAAGAATGCTGTTATGAAGACAGAAGGACCCCTTCTATTACTTGCTTCACCTGGTTCTGGAAAAACAACCACAGTCATTATGAGAATCGGTTATTTAATTATGGAAAAAGGAATACATCCTTCTCGTATAAAGGCTGTTACGTTCAGTAAGGCGTCAGCCAATGATATGAAAGAGCGTTTCGCAAAATTTTATCCTGATCTCCCTTCTGTGGACTTTTCGACCATTCATAGCTTTGCTTTTGAGGTAGTCAGGAATCATTATAGAAATTTAGGAATCCCCTTTACAATTATAGAGGGTGATCACGATTTAGATGAGGGTTCGGCAGGAAACTTTCAATACAACAAAAAACTTATGCTGAGACATTTATTCAAGTCCGTTGTTGGGGAAAACGTAACCGAAGATCAAATGGAGGAGCTCACCACTTATATTAGTTACATAAAAAACAAGATGATACCTATCGAACGTTGGTCAGAAGTTTCTTGTGATGTTCCGAAGGCTGAAGAGATATTTAAACATTATGAGGAACTCAAACGTTCTGATTCGCATCATGTATTGTTAGACTTTGATGATATGCTCACGATCGGAAATGATGTATTAGAAAAGAATGAGCAGGTGTTACGTCATTATCAAAACAGATATGACTATTTCTTAACCGATGAAAGTCAGGATACATCGCTTGTGCAGCATTCCATTATAGAAAAAATGGTTTCTACTCATCGAAATTTATGTGTTGTGGCCGATGATGACCAATCTATTTATAGCTGGAGAGGTGCTGAGCCTTCGTATTTACTTAAATTTAAGGAAAAGTACAGTGATGCATCTATTTTGTTTATGGAGCAAAATTATCGCTCATCTGAGGATATTGTTAACGTTGCTAATTCGTTTATTAAAAGAAATAAAAATAGATATGAAAAAAATATGTTCACTCAAAATCCTTCACAGCAACCGATTGAAGTAAAACAACTCGTTAATTTTAAAGAGCAATCCAAATACTTGATACGTGAACTGAATGAAGTCGTTGATCTAAAGGAAATCGCTATTTTATATCGTAACAATTCGTCATCCATTGGATTGATGAATGATTTAGAACGAGCAGGAATTCCGTTTTATATGAAGGATGCTGATAATCGTTTCTTTTCACATTGGGTAGTTCAAGATATATTGAATTTTATGCGAATGGCCTTTACAGACAAGAGACCAGACATTTTAGAAAAAATTCATTTAAAGTTTAACGGCTATATTTCGAAGCAGCAGATGCAAGCACTCAAACAACTGAACAATAACGATTCTGTATTTGATAACCTGCTAAAACATGTGAAACTACAGGAGTATCAAGTAAAACTTCTAAAGGCTAGTAAAGAGACCTTTAAAGAAATGAAGGAGATGAAGCCTCTTCAAGCTATTCGTGTGATCAGAGATCGATTAGGATATGACAAAGCCATAGAAAAGATTAGTAAGAGCCTAGGTTTTCGAATGGATTATTTAGTGGGGATCTTAAACACACTCGAAGAAATTGCAACAGATCTTGAGAGCCTTGAGGATTTTGCTAAACGATTAAAGCATCTTGAATTCGTTCTGAAGACAGCAAAAAAGAAGAAGGGGCATGACGCGATAACACTTTCTACCTTTCATAGTGCGAAAGGGCTCGAATTTGAGAGGGTATATATGATTGATGTAGTGGACGGAATCATCCCATCTAAAGAAGATCGTACTGATCATCAAATGTTAGAAGAAGCAGCTCGTTTATTTTACGTAGGGATGACGCGTGCCAAGAAACAATTAACCCTAGTGACGTATCCTTATCGAGATGGGAAAAAAGTTGAAGAATCTGTGTTTGTAACGGATGTTAAAAATATATTAGATCCAACAAGAATGACGAAATCTGAACCTATAAAAAAGAATGTAAAAAAGATTAATGGAGTACCTTTTAATCCGAATAGCATCAAAAAGAAGGAAGAATTACAAGTTGGTCTAAGTGTTACTCACCGTGTATTTGGGACTGGAGAGATAACAGAGGTCAGTGAAGAATTTATTTCTCTAAAATTTCAGTCTAAGGAAAAGAAATTATTAATCAGTGCGTGTTTGGAAATGGGACTTTTAGAGCCTTTAGTTCACACGTGATAAACAGTTTTTTATCTAATCTTATATTATAACAGGACTTAATACCTCATTATTATTTAATATTTTACAATTTTCTGATAAATAAGAAGGATTTATTCCTATCTCTTCCGAATAATACATTCTAGTAGAAGTGAATACCTGTTCATTTTTACAGAATGTATTTTATATTAGGGGAGAACGGGGGTAAAGGGATGAACGCTTTTCGTTTGTTTGTGGCAGAAATGGCGAAGTTAGTAGGAAAAAAGGGTCTGCTGATCTCAGTCATTGCTGCGTTGCTCGTACCTGTCGTCTATGGTGGTATACTTCTATCACCAAAATGGGGGCCTTACGACAACTTGTCAAACTTGCCTGTTGCGGTAGTCAACAAGGACAAGGGGGCTTTATCGGACGATGAGCCGATCAATGTAGGAAAAGATCTTGTCGCAGATTTAAAGAAAGGAAAAGATCTCGGTTGGGAATTTGTAAGTGCTGAGGAAGCAAAAGAAGGCCTCGATAGTCTGAAATATTACATGGTTATTGAGATTCCAGAGGATTTTTCACAAAGGGTAACAACTGTTTTAAGTGATAATCCCGAGAAGCTTCAGCTTACGTATATTCAAAACGAAGGATTAAATTTCATGGCAGCACAAGTCACAAGAAGTGCGACTGAAAAGCTCAGAGAAAAACTGGGAGATAAAATTACGGAGAAGTATGCGAACAACATGTTCGCCAGTCTCGGTGATGTATCAGAAGGTTTTCAATCAGCTGCAGATGGATCTGCGAAATTAAATACGGGAATGACTGATCTACGAGATGGAACAAACACACTTTTGGAATCGCTTACAAATAAAGCGGCTGATATTTCAAAGCTTGCGAGTGGTGCAAAAGAACTTAAAAATGGTGTAGGACAAATGGCTAGTTCTTTGTCAGCCAAACAGCCGGATATTAGCAAACTGGCAAATGGTTCATCGCAACTAAGTGCTGGTATGAAGGAAATGCTTTCTTCTCTTCAATCTAGATCAGGTGATATTTCAAAGCTTGCGGCAGGTTCAGCTGCAGCTAATGAAGGAACAGGACTTTTATTACAAAATTTAAAAGATAAACAATCTGGAGTAAAAGACCTTGCAGCGGGTGCGAAACAACTTGGAGACAGCATACCGCAACTAAAAGCAGGAACAACGGGGATCTTAACAGGACTAAAAGGTGTTCAAAGTGCGATCAAGAATGAAATCGCTCCTGGAACACAGCAGATCTCGCAAGGCGTTGCTCAAGTAGCAGATGAATCTGCAAACCTAGGTAAGGGGCTGCAAGTGTTATCAAGTGATTTAAAGGCATATTTAGAGCAACACCCTGAACTATCCAAGGATCCTGCTTTTATGAAGATTTATGGTACGAGCCAAGCTATCACAACAGCTGCTACTGATCCAGCAAAAGCACAAAAGCTCCAGTCACTACAACAAGGAGCTGCAAAAATCGCAGGAGCTTTCACTGCAAATGCTGAACCTAATCCAAAGTCTGTCGCTGATGGGGTAAATCAGCTTGTAGCTGGCCAAACGTCAGTGGACAACGGTGTTGCGACATTAAGCCAAAAGGTACCTCTGCTTCAACAAGGGACCGCGTCGATTGAGAGTGGCTGGAACACGATGGTAGGTAAGGTAGGAGAGCTGCACGCAGGAACGTCGCAGATTGCTGCAGGAAACCAATCAGTGAACACGGGTTGGACATCTTTGACAAAAGGCGCATCCCAACTTAATGACGGTGCAACCCAAGTATCAGCAGGTAACTCTTCTGTTGAAAAAGGCTGGCGTGACCTAACTTCAGGCGCAACAAAGATTAATGATGGTATGTCACAGGTGAGTGATGGAAACGCAACAGTTGAAAAAGGCTGGGGTGACTTAACGGAAGGTGTAACCAAATTAAATGATGGTGCAGGGAAATTAAATGATGGAAGTAACGAGTTATCATCAGGTCTAAAAGATGGTGCAGAGAAAACAGGAGCGATTAAAGCGGCCAATGATAAGAATCTAAGCATGTTTTCTTCGCCTGTTGAGTTGAAGAGTGAAACCGTCAATAAATATCCACTCTATCGTGATTCAACAGCTCCTTATGTTCTTTCACTAGCTCTATTCGTTGGAATCTTAATCATGTCGATGTTCATCAACTTTAGGAAACCAGAAGAAGTTTCAGCATTCTCTTGGTTCGGTGCTAAATTCATGAACCTAGGTGCACTGGCTGTTGTACAGGCATTACTTCTTTCGACGGTTGTTCTGCTCGTCTTAAATGTGAAAACTGAAAATCCACTTGGATTTATAGGTTTTGCGGTTTTTGTAAGTTTAGTATTTACTGGAATCGTCTTATTTTTTGCATCGTTAGGGAACATCGGACGATTCATCGCGTTCGCATTAGTGATTTTACAGCTTTCAACGACAGGTGCTAACTTGCCGATCGATATGCTGCCAGAGAATTTGCGTGCGCTAAGTGAATTTTTGCCGTTCACGTATTCCATCGCGGGATTTAAGGCATTGATTTCATTGGGCAGTACGAGCTCTGCATTCTCCAATATGGGAATATTGTTCATCTATCTATTAAGTTTTAGTTTATTGTCGATCGCAGTCTATCTGTTTGCAAAGCCAAAAAGCGAACCGAAAAATCTAGATTTAGCGAGCTGATCAACATCAATGGGTTACAAAAAAAAGTTCCTGGCAACTTAAGCCGGGAACTTTTTTTTGAATCTTCTTCTTGTACACTGAATATGTAGGTGTAAAGGAGGTTATTTCTCTAATGTATAGAGACCGGCGTGCTACAGTATGTCTGATATTAATGACCATCTCCTTCGTTTCAATCCTCTTCATTTCTGCTGATATTTTTCACTATATGCACATGATTAATGGTCTGTTGATCAGGCTTTTTCAATCCGTTCGCTTGTTATTTGTCATGGTAATCCTTTTTCTCTTTTCTATCCTTGTATTATTTCGATATTTATAGATGAGTTCGATACCCCTTTTTTTAAAGGGGTTTTTATTTTGATAAAAAAGCATAATGTTTTATCAGTAAAATAAAATAGTTCAAAAGCCATACATATCTCATCATGAGGAGGAGATTTAATGAAATGGGAATTATTGAAGTTTAAGAAGAAGTGGGTCTACTTTAGCTTAATGGCGTTGGTTTTAGTGGCGATTACCGCTATTTCAGCACATGCGATAGGTTACAACAAAGCTTCTGTTCTTCTCAAAGATAAAAAAGTGGTAGTAAGGGAAATTGATGGTGAGATCAAAGAATGGAAGAAAGAGTTAGAAAATATAGAAGAAAACGTTGAAGCGATGGAGGAAGAGGAAAGCAGTAAACAAGCTGAATTGGATGGGCTTCAAATACAGGTTGATGAAGCTTCGGAAATGATTAGCCAAAAAGAGACTATTCAAAAAGAACTGGATGAATTGGGCGTTCAAGTAAAAGGAAGGAAAGATGAACTAAAAAAACTTGGTGGAGAGATCGCAAATAAAAAAAATGAGCTTGATACTTTAAATAAAGGCATTCTTATTAAGAAAAAAGAGCCAAGAACCTTAGTAGCCGGCGTATTTATAGCGGGTAAAGATATTGCTCCAGGAAGATATAAAGTAGAGCCCGTGAATGGATTTGGAAATTACTTTGTAAACGGGGGAAGTAAAGTCAATATCATCTTAGGAAGAGGGGATGACCTGTTTCTTCCTGAATATGTGTTCGAATTGGATGAAGGAGACGAGATTGAAGCAACATTGTCCGTGAAATATACGTTAGTAGATTAATAAAAAATTTAGGCAGGAGATTTTTTTAAGAAAGTATAAAGAACTTGTCATAAATGTCCTACTTGCTGCTTATATATAGAACAAGTTAGTTGTAGGTTTTAATGCAGGGCTTCGTTGATCCAATGAAGCCCTGCATTTTTTTGTACTATAAAGCGCAATTTTTATATATTGACGAGTTTGCCTATTTTATTGAAACTTTCACACGATATATTCACCAATTTCCCCATTATATTGACGAGTTTGTATGCTATATCGACGAGTCTACATCATTCGACATCAGCTGTATTTAATGATAACTTGTGGCCAAACGAGCATTTCGTAATTTAAACAACTGTTTAAATCACCTGAATCTCAGCACTCCCACCATTCACTTGAGTGAACATCTTTGCCATAGAATCCAAGAGTTCATGCGCTTCATTTTCATTCATAGATGGCTGCAGGTACACGATATGCAGTGCATTCTTAACGCTCTCATCTACCATCGTGCGTTTTGAATCTACGATTGGACTGCCAAAGGCACCAACATCGTCTCTAGACAGTAACTTACCTTCCATGTTCATCTCACGCCCGTTTAACCCTTCATACGTATCTTTAGCACCGCCAATTAGAATCTCCACATCGCCTTCAATCTTATCAAGGTTGTAAAGACCGATTGGAATCGCAAATCGGATAGAAAAGAAGTTGTTAACATCAACGCCAGAATTAATCGGAGGTAGGTCCTTGCCGCTTAAAACGCGACGCAACAATGCTTCCGAAGCGGGACGATATCTGGAGGGGTCCATTCCTAATGTTTTAAACACGTGACGATATTCAGCCACTCCAGGATAATCGGCAGCATTTTTTTCTTCAAGTCGCAAGGATTCTGTAAATAGCTGGAACCTGCCTTTAATCATTTGCGGTGATTCGCTAATCGCGATATTATGGTATGTAAGTGTGCCTATTTTAAAGTTCGGGACAAGCTCGTTTAGTTTAGGATTAATTGTGATCATCATGTAACCCCGTTTCTTATTTAAGTAATAGTAGTTTATCATAATTGTGGAAAATAAATGTAAAGGAGGGATATGCGTGACAAGTGCCCAGTTGAAGGAAGAGATTGTTGCATATAGTAAAGAAATCGGAATCGACAAAATTGGTTTTGCACATGCTGATGTATTTGCTGAGCTCAAAGAACGTCTCCGATTACAGCAAGACCTTAACTATCAATCAGGATTTGAAGAAAGTGATATAGAAAAGAGAACAGAGCCAAGTCGGCTCTTGTCGGGAGCTTCCAGTATTATTTCAATCGCTCTTGCATATCCCTCCAAGATGAAAGATGCTCCGAGAAGTGTTCGAGGAGAGCGCAGAGGAATTTTTTGCAGAGCATCATGGGGTAAAGATTACCACCATATATTAAGAGAAAAGCTCTCATTACTGGAAGCTTTTATTATAGAAAAAGTTCCAGATGCCACTGTGAAATCAATGGTAGACACAGGTGAACTTTCTGATCGTGCTGTTGCTGAAAGGGCTGGGATTGGATGGAGTGCCAAAAACTGTGCCATCATGTCACCGGAGTTTGGTTCTTACATGTATCTCGGTGAAATGATCACAAACATTGCGTTTCCTGCAGACACACCAATGGAAGATCAGTGCGGTTCATGCAACAAATGTGTCGATGCATGTCCGACTAATGCTCTTGTACAGGGAGGACAGCTTGATTCGTCAAAATGTATCGCCTTTTTAACACAAACGAAAGGATTTTTGCCTGATCAGTATAGAGATAAGCTCGGTAACCGTTTATATGGTTGTGATACGTGTCAGACCGTTTGTCCTGAAAATAAGGGAAAAGATTTTCATCATCATGTGGAAATGGAACCTGACCCAGAGATTGCAAAACCCCTCTTAAAGCCATTGTTGTCGATGAGCAATAGAGAGTTCAAAGAGAAATTCGGCCATGTTTCTGGTAGCTGGAGAGGGAAAAAGCCTATTCAGCGAAATGCGATTATCGCTTTAGCTCATTTTAAAGATGAAACAGCTATTCCAGATTTAGTAACGGTACTCCATAATGACCCACGACCCGTTATAAGAGGAACTGCGGCATGGGCCATAGGTAAGATTGGCGGGATAAATGCGGAATTGGAACTATTATCTGCAAAAGAGCGTGAAAAAGACGATTTGGTCACGTTAGAGATTGAAAAAGGACTGAAAATGGTTCGAAATCAAGAAATTTCGTAATCGCAAATGTTTGGAGTGTCCGATATAGTAAGGTCAAGTAATGAAAAGAAGGGATAATTATGTGTCAGATTAAAACGTTACTCTATTACGAAGAAATGGAAAGCGTAATCGGACCGTTAACAATCATTGCAACGGAGAACGGAATCTGCCGTCTCGATTTTGGTTCAATGGAGGATAACCTTCCAACTTTACGTTCATGGATGGCGAAACATTTTATTAAAGGAGAACTTATACACTCTCCAGAACGATTGGACGATGCCGTTCAACAACTACACGCTTACTTTGCAGGCAACCTGCATGAATTTAGCGTGAACTATGATTTATTTGGTACCGCTTTTCAAAAAAAGGTATGGAACCAGCTAACGAGTATTCCTTATGGCGTAACTTGTTCGTATAAGGAAGTGGCTCAAGGCATTGGTGCACCAAAAGCCGTTCGAGCTGTAGGCAGCGCGAACAACCAAAATCCCGTACCTGTTTTTATTCCATGTCACCGAGTGATTGGAAGTAATGGAGCACTTGTAGGCTATGGCGGGGGATTAGATAAAAAAGAAATATTGTTATCGATCGAACAGAATAGCTGCAAGAAGACATCCTAGAGAGCCCTTAAAGGGTTCTTTTTTTTGATATCTCACTCATATGTTAGTAGAAGCAGGAGGGATGTCTGATGTGGATGGAAACACTTAAAGCTTATATCCAAAACCAATCTCAATGGATGATACATGCAGATGCAGACGGAAGAGGCTTCTTTTTAAGAGAAGAACAAGAGAGTTTTATTCGAAAAAAACAAATGTATACCGATAGAAATGCATTTATCGTGAACAATCAAACGAACGGAAGCGTATTACGAACGACTGAGTCCGAAGATAAGGTTCAAGTGGATTATTTGGTGCATTATAGTTTCTTGATCAAACACGGGTTTGATTTTTATGTGGAAGAGATCTCTCAAGAGCGACGTGCTACTTTTCAAGACGGTGATATGAAAAGCGATGAACCTGTGAATGTGGAAGGAAACTACAGAGAACTTCCAAAGATTGAGCGGGAGAACGAGTCGATCGCACCAACGAAGGGCGGTTATGATAGACTTGCTGCTGTACGTTATGCAGAGAGATGGTGGAATACATTTAATCCTGCTTATAAATCTTTTGAGAATGATTGCACGAACTATATTTCTCAAAGTCTTCATGCAGGTGGCATTCCGATGACTTCTCAATCTATTAAATCGAAGGGCTGGTGGATGCGAAATAACTCTTGGAGCTATAGCTGGTCGGTAGCAAATGCGATGAGATGGTATTTGAGCGGCTCTAAATCAAGTCTCCAGGCGCAAGAGAAATCTGCGGCACACCTGTTATTGCCGGGAGATGTGATCTGCTATGACTTTGATGGAGATGGTCACTATCAGCATACGACGATTGTGGTCGCAAAGGATCCTTCAGGAGAACCACTCGTAAATGCCCATACAACAAACAGCAGAATGAGATATTGGGGTTATGAGGATTCTACTGCGTACACAAAGCGCATTCAATATAAATTTTTTCATATTCTTTAAGAAGAAGCTTACCTTCAGAGAGTGATATTCCAAAAAAAGTGCTATAATAAGTACTTGTTGGAATATTGTTTTTGAGGTGAGCTTTTTGGCTATACATGTCGTTTTATTTGAACCGTTAATTCCTGCGAACACAGGAAACATCGCACGTACGTGTGCAGGAACAGGTGCACATCTGCATCTCATTCATCCACTTGGATTTTCTTTAGAAGACAAATATTTAAAGCGTGCTGGCCTTGATTATTGGGAGCATGTAAAATTGTCTCATCATGATTCTTTGGATGCTTTTTATAACGAATACCCAGATGGGGAATTTTACTATATCACCAAGTTCGGTGAACAGACGTACTCGAATTTTGATTACTCTGATTCAGAGAAGGATGTTTTCTTTGTTTTTGGAAAAGAAACGAAGGGACTTCCGCGTGAAGTGATTGATGCGAACATGGAGAGATGCCTGCGCATTCCGATGAATGAACACATTCGTTCATTGAACCTATCGAATACGGCAGCAATCTTGATCTATGAAGCACTGCGTCAGCAGAGTTTCGGAGAGTTGAAATAAAATAAGCAAAAATAAAAAAACGTCCTGATTGAAAAGGGACGTTTTTACTTCCATTTGTATATGGATTAGTTTTTTCCAGGACGATCGTTATAGCCTGCTGTAAAGATGGCAGTCAGGAAGGCGAGCATCACGAGTAGGATGAGGATAAAATCCATTTGAACTCCTCCTTTGAAAGTAATATTATTCTTTCCAGTATCTTTTCTCATTATAAATGAAAACGGTTTTCATGGGAATGTATTTCTGCTGAAATTTAACAATTTGAGGGGATTCGTGCAAGCATAGATGAAGAAAAACGTATATATGACAGGGTATCTTCCCTTGTTTTCTATTATTCTGTTCAGTTCAGGGTTCGCCATTTACTTTGAAAGACTCTTCATCGATAAACTTACATACTTTGGTGTTTATCAGGGGATGCAAGAATTATTTGAAGATCATGTGATTCACTTATCGATAGGCTTTTGTTTGTTTCTGCTGTTCTTTATGATATTTGCAGCTCTAAAGCTGCTTTCTGACACATTAACGCACCTCAGTCTGTTCTTTTTCTCAAAAGATACAGAAGGGACATTGCTTCAGCAAGGAAAAGGCGGTAGCTGGTACTTTTTTGTTGGTGGTATGCTTGCGATCTTGCTGAACCATTCCGTGTTGCTGATAGGTGTTGTGTTCATGGTTTCATCTCTTTTGTACTTTTTTCAATTCTTATTGCGGATCAGCTCGAGTTTATCAACCATAGGTATCATGGGAATGGTATTTCTACATTTATTCTTTTGGACAGGCTTCGGCTTGCTTGTAGTCTATACGGTGATGCGTTTGTATAATGCGTTTGTGGCAGCTATTACTTAGAGATCTATCTATAGACTGGCGGGAATATCATAAAAACTCGCAGGAATATTTCAATCATTTACGGGATTATCTCAAAATCTCGCGGGATTAATATGAAATATCGCGGAATTATCCTAAATATTCGTATACAAGTACCAGCTAAAAACCCTGCCACTATTGTAGTGACAGGGTTCTTTCTCATTTTTGGTGTGCTTTTCTCATTATATCTCGCCATATCATGACTTCTGGAGACGCACTCTCAATAGAATGAAGACTGCTTGGTTTATCACGACCCACCCAAACGCCTGCGGTATAACGATCAGTCAGTCCGATAAACCAAAGATCGCGGGCATCGTTTGTCGTTCCAGTCTTTCCGCCAATATACGTTGATCCCGCGAACCGAGCATCCCTTGCCGTTCCTGAGGTCGTTACGGCCGCAAGCATCTCACGCATCACGCTATTTGTTTTCCCACTCCATACTGAAACAGGTTCCTCTTTCCAAGCATATAACACCTTTCCGTTCTTATCTTTTACAGAAGTTATCAACCTAGGTTTTACAAATGTTCCACCAGAACTAAAAGCAGTATACGCACTGGTTAGTTCAAGCGGAGAAAAGCCCTTTGAAAATCCGCCGAGCGCACTTGCAAGTTGATGGTCTTCTTTCGTTACAGATGAAAATCCAAAGTGCTGTAAGTAAGAAAACGCCTTATTTACTCCTGTTCTCCTTAGTGCTCTGACTGCTGCGGTGTTAATTGAACTCGCCATCGCTTTTTTTAAGGAGACTGTACCGTAAGAAGCTCCACCATAGTTGTTTGGACAATAGTTACCTTCACAAATACTTGCTGCAGAAATGAGCGAGTGTGGTTTTGCGCCGTACACATCTACATAGGGACCATAGACGAGTAGTGGTTTTATTGAAGAACCCGGCTGTCTTTTCGCTTGGTGGGCACGGTTAAATTCTTCTAAACCAACATTCTTTCCGCCAACCATAGAGACGATCTCTTTTGAAACATGATCAACAATAACGACAGATCCTTCCACATCGTTATAGGGCAACCGATTATTCAAAGCACGCACTGCTTCTTTTTGTAGCTCAGGATCTAATGCAGTCTCAACGACAACACCGCTTTTAAATAGCTGATCTCTCTTTAGCAGAAGCTCTTCTGCAGTCAGTCCTTTATTAGCGGGAGCGGTCGCTATTAAACTTAGAAGTTCCTCTTTTATGTAACCCACAATTTCAGGATAAGGGACGACAGGCTGTGAAACGCTTAATGTAATCTTTTGTTTAAGTGATGCTTCATAAGCAGCCTCGTTTATGTATCCTTGCTCCTTCATCTTCAATAAAATCCACTTTTGCCGTTTCATCGTGTTTTCAAGCTGTGTTAGAGGGTCATACAGCATTGGATTGTTTGGAATGGCCGCGAGCAGTGCTGTTTCAGCTACAGAAAGTTCACCAACCGGCTTGCTGAAGTAAAATCGACTAGCCTTTTCAATTCCATAGACACCATTTTGAAAATAAATCGAGTTGATATAAAGCTCTAAGATTTTCTCTTTGGATAATTGTTGCTCGATTCTGTAAGAGATTAATAGCTCTTTTAATTTTCGGTCATATGTACGTTCGTGTGTTAGGAATAGGTTGCGTGCCAGCTGCTGTGTGATCGTACTGCCACCTTGCTGAACAGATCCTGCTGATGAATTTGTAATAAAAGCTCGGGCGATCGCTTTTCCATCGACCCCATGATGCTGTATGAAACCTTGATCTTCTGTTGCGATAAAAGCTTTGCGCACATGTTCTGGTATTTTGCTGTATTCCAGATAAACACGGCTCTCATTGCTCTTGAACTCATAAAGAAGATCTCCGTTTCGATCAAGGAGGCGACTGTTTTCATCTAGTTTCATATTCTCCAGTTGAGCAAGAGAAGAAATCGCTTTTTGAAAAGGAATATAGTTTTCATGTTCATTTCTTAAACCCATAAATGAAAAGAACACGATGCAGAGCATGAAGAGCACTGTTAGAAGGCCAAGCTTTTGATTCATAACGCTTTCTCCGTTTCAAAACTTAATGATAAACATATTTTACCATGGTTATGCAAATGGGAATTCCAACTTTTTTAAATAAAAATCGCTATACAAACAGAATGATTACGGACATCCCCGCATAGAGTAGATTAACACTTGATGGAGCCAATACAATCAAGGAGGTACTCATGGATATTTTATCGAGAATCCAACTGCATCGTGAAGAAGAACAGCGTTTAGCCTGGGAAGGTACCTTCGCTGAATACCTTGATATTTTACGAGATCGGCCATTTGTTGCCCAGTCTGCGCATTCAAGAGTATACAACATGATCAAAGATGCTGGCATTTCAGAAAAAAATGGTCAAAAGGTGTATCATTTTTTCAGCGATCAGATTTTTGGATTAGAAGAATCAATCGAAAGACTTGTTGAAGAGTATTTTCATCCTGCCGCTAAACGCCTTGATGTTCGTAAACGTATCTTATTGTTGATGGGACCAGTATCCGGTGGTAAATCCACTTTAGTTACAATGCTTAAAAGAGGATTAGAGCAATACACAAAAACACCTGCGGGAGCGGTCTATGCGATTAAAGGCTGTCCGATGCATGAAGATCCGTTACATCTTATTCCACAGCACTTAAGAAAAGAGTTCTTCAATGATTACGGCATTCGAGTGGAGGGAAGTTTATCTCCACTTAATACGATGAGGCTTGAACACGAATATGACAACCGTATTGAAGATGTTATGGTAGAGCGTGTTTTCTTCTCAGAAGATAAGCGAACAGGGATTGGTACGTTCAGTCCATCTGATCCTAAGTCACAGGATATCGCTGATTTAACCGGAAGTATCGACTTCTCCACGATTGCAGAGTACGGATCAGAATCAGATCCGCGTGCCTATCGCTTTGATGGTGAGCTGAACAAGGCTAACCGAGGAATGATGGAGTTTCAGGAAATGCTGAAGTGTGATGAAAAATTCTTATGGCATCTTCTTTCTCTGACGCAAGAAGGAAACTTTAAAGCAGGAAGATTTGCACTGATCTCAGCGGACGAATTAATTGTCGCGCATACGAATGAATCAGAATACAGGTCGTTTATTGCGAATAAGAAAAACGAAGCTCTGCATTCAAGGATTATTGTGATGGGTGTTCCGTATAACTTAAAAGTTTCAGAGGAAGAAAAAATTTATGCGAAGATGATCTCAGAGAGTGATATGTCTCATGTTCATATTGCGCCGCACGCATTAAGAGTGGCTGCCACGTTCTCAGTGCTAACCCGATTGAAGGATTCTAAGAAACAAGGAATGGATCTTTTGAAGAAGATGAGGTTGTATGACGGTGAGATCGTAGAAGGTTTCAATCACGTTGATCTTGAGGAACTGAAGAAAGAGTTTGCAGATGAAGGCATGTCTGGTATCGACCCGCGTTACGTTATCAACCGAATATCATCAGCAATCATTCGCAAAGAAACACCGTCAATCAACGCGTTAGATGTTCTGCGTTCATTAAAAGATGGGCTTGATCATCATGCATCCATATCGAAGGAAGATAAAGAGAGGTTTATTAACTTTATCTCGGCAGCTCGTAAAGAGTACGATGATATTGCGAAGAAAGAAGTTCAGAAAGCGTTCGTTTACTCGTACGAAGAGTCTGCAAAAACGCTTATGGACAATTATCTCGATAATGTTGAGGCGTATTGCAATAAGAATAAATTACGTGATCCGCTTACTGGTGAAGAGATGAGTCCAGATGAGAAGCTGATGAGATCGATTGAAGAACAGATCGGAATCTCTGAGAATGCAAAAAAAGCGTTCCGTGAAGAAATTCTGATCAGAATCTCTGCATATGCGAGAAAAGGAAAGAAATTTGACTATAATTCTCATGAGCGGTTAAGAGAAGCGATTCAAAAGAAATTATTCGCAGATCTTAAAGATGTTGTAAAGATCACTACATCATCTAAAACTCCTGATGAGTCACAACTGAAGAAGATCAATGAGGTTATTGCACGCCTTGTAGATGAACATGGCTATAATACAACTAGTGCCAACGAACTACTAAGATATGTAGGCAGTTTACTAAACCGATAAATATGGCAACACACCCTGTACACGAGATAAGACTGTCAGGGTGTGTTTTTTTACAGAAATTTAGGGGAAACTAAACAAATTGCAGAGTAGAATTTACAATCGTATTTATGTTAAAAATAATTGAACTTGTTTTTACTTACTTAAAAATGGTAAATTGATACTAATAAGCTAACTAAAGGAAGTGAGCCCGATGAGCTCGACTAGAAAAGAAAGAAACGGATTAGTGGATTGGATTAAAGCAATTGGTGTTGCACTTATACTAGCAATTATTATAAAAAAGTTTTTGATTGAGCAATATGTCGTTTACGGTGAATCTATGATGCCGACCATCCAAAATGGCAATCGGCTGATTGTAAATAAGATTGGTTATGAAATTAGTCAACCAGAAAGATTTGACCTGATCGTCTTCAAGGCAAATCCTGAAGAGGATTATATTAAGCGGGTGATCGGTATTCCAGGTGACCACATTGCATACCGTGACGACAAATTGTACATCAACAACAAACCAGTGGCAGAACCTTATTTAAAAGAATTTAAACGCTTTGCCGGGAATCGGACACTCACTGGCAACTTTACTCTTGAAGAGATTACAGGACACGATACGGTTCCTAAAGGCAAGATCTTCGTACTTGGTGACAACAGACTTCACAGTATTGATAGCCGCCATATTGGTTTTGTTGAAATGACGGATATTGTAGGCGAAGCTAATATCCGTTATTGGCCAATGGATGAATTGAAGGTTTTCAATGGTTTTAAAAAGGAATAAATGGGGAAAATTTCAGTAAGAGGTGAATCCCTATGACAAAACAAAATAAAGAACCTAAACGAAAAAACAGTTCAATGGTATCTAACTTTGAAGAAATGAAAGAACACGGAAAAGTGATGGAACACGTATCTACAAATGAACAAGTACGTAAAAGTGGTAAAACGCCAGATCCCGAGCAGCATGATAAAGAGGAATATAATAAATAAATACAAAACGAGCCTTCTTTTCTTTTTTGAAAAGAGGGCTTTTTTATCGTGAAAGTTTAGCAATTCTAAGAAGTACTTGCATATGATAGAGTAACCAACCCTTTTTTTCTGATAATAGCTGATTGTAAAAAGCAAGTTATGCCCCGGGTTGATCAAGAAAAGCAGCATTGACTCTTGCTGCTCTGGAGGGGAAAACAATGAGTGAGCCGGAAAAGAACAATTTTGTTGTGTCTCAGGAAAACTGGTCCCTCCACCGAAAAGGATATCAAGATCATCAAAGGCATATGGAAAAAGTGCAGGAAGCCATTAAAAACAACTTGCCGGATTTGATAAGTGAAGAAAATATCATTTTATCCAACGGACGTGATGTGATTAAGATCCCGATCCGTTCAATGGATGAATACAAAATCCGATACAACTACGACAAAAACAAGCACGTAGGCCAAGGTGATGGAGATAGTCAGGTGGGGGATGTAGTAGCCAGAGATGGACGTGCCGGACAGAGCGGGGCCGGAAAAGGGAAAGGACCAGCAGGTGACAAACCAGGTGTCGATTATGCAGAAGCTGAGGTTTCTATCTTAGAACTGGAAGAGATGCTGTTTAAAGAGCTGGAGCTTCCTAACCTTAAGCAAAAAGAGCAAGACGAGATTGTGTTGGAAAAGATTGAATTTAATGATGTTCGCAAAAAAGGGCTCATGGGGAACGTGGATAAAAAGAGAACGATTCTAACG
The DNA here is from genome assembly GCF_016401385.1 of Fictibacillus halophilus. Lineage (NCBI taxonomy): Bacteria > Bacillati > Bacillota > Bacilli > Caryophanales > Fictibacillaceae > Fictibacillus > Fictibacillus halophilus. The sequence continues at coordinate 19,000 of NZ_JAEACF010000001.1, forward strand.
GCGTTTAAACGAAATGCTTTAATAGGAAAGCCAAGTGTTGCTCCTATCCACAATGACGACCTTCGCTTCAAAACATGGAACGAAGTCATCAAACCTGAATCAAAAGCAGTTGTCCTAGCCATGATGGATACTTCGGGTTCGATGGGAATCTGGGAAAAGTATATGGCGAGAAGTTTCTTCTTCTGGATGACACGCTTTTTGCGATCGAAGTATGAAAAAGTAGAGATTGAATTTATCGCTCATCACACGGAGGCAAAAGTTGTTTCAGAGGAAGATTTCTTTAACAAAGGTGAAAGTGGTGGAACGATTTGTTCATCAGCTTACCGGAAAGCGCTTGAGTTGATCGAGACGAAATATTCATCCAGCCGTTTTAACATTTACCCGTTCCATTTCTCTGATGGAGATAACCTTACGAGTGATAATGCAAGATGTGTGAAACTCGTTCAGCAAATCATGGAGCACTCTAACATGTTTGGTTATGGCGAAGTGAATGCCTATAATCGACATTCGACTTTGATGAGTGTATATAAGAATATGGATAATCCGAAGTTTAGTCATTATATTCTAAAAGAAAAAGCTGATGTGTATCACGCGATGAAGAGCTTTTTTAAGAAAAATGAAGTGAATGCATAAAGAGTATAAATGCAGTTAATGGAAGTAGTTGATCTCCGTTTCAGATGCTCGCTTTCCGCGGGGCAGGCGGTGAGCCACATTCGTACGTTTCACTCTTAAGTGTCTCACCTGCCCACCTGTCCCGCAGGAGTCTCGCATCTTCCACTCCGATCAACTTGTCGATGAAGAAAATAATTAAAGTGACTTAAAAGCAACAATCATTTCAGATATAATTCTAAGCAATATTCTGTAACATAAAGCTTTTTCGAAAACGAATATTCAAAATAAAACAAAACGCCCGCATCCATGTATTGGATAGCGGGCTTTGTTGTTGAATTTAACAAAATTACATATAACTAAGGTTACGCATTATGGACGAAAAAATCACGTAAAGGGGTGTGAGATTTGAAAACACTTAACAAGTTAGCTGTGTTCTGTCTGAGCTTGATGCTTCTGTTAACAATCGTTCCTCATAAAGCTCGAGCGGACTGGTTTGATCCGTTGACGATCCATTTTTTAGACGTTGGGCAAGCTGACTGTATTCTTATTAAAGCGCCAAACGGACAAACGATGCTAATTGACGGTGGCGATGAACATGACGGGGAGAAGATTATCTCTTATCTTGAAAAAGAAGGCGTTACCCATCTTGATATTGTTGTGGCTACTCATCCTCATCACGATCATATCGGGTCGTTAGATGATGTGATACGAGCGTTTCCAGTGAGTGTTCTATACATGCCGAATCTTCCATACGACACTAAATATTATCATGACCTTTTTCGAGTGATCAATGAAAAACAAATTCCTGTAGATCGTGCAAAAGCAGGTGTAAATTTTAAGATGGGGTTTTCAGTAAAGGTAGAAATGTTAGCCCCTAAAGGCTCGTATTATAAACACATCAATGATTACTCGGCTGTGATTAAGATCAAGCATGGCAAAAAGAATTTTCTTCTCATGGCAGATGCAGGTGCTGAAGAAGAAAAAGAGATATTGAAACGTGGTGGGGTTAAGGCAGATGTAATTAAATTGGGTCATCATGGAGCAAATACGGGTACGACGATGGAATTTTTGAAAAAAGTAAAAGCAAAAACGGCTGTGATCTCAGTCGGAAGGAATAATCCTTATCAGTTTCCATCAAAAGAGGTGTTGTATCGTTTAGACAATAGAAAGATGACCGTATATCGTACAGATCAGCTCGGGGCGATTATTGCCACAAGCAATGGAAAAAAGATCATGTTTAGAACGAATGTCCTTCATCAATAATCGGTTTTCTTGCGTCTTTTAGTAAAATTTAAGAAAATAGTATAAAACGCTTAAGATGGGGTTGGTTAACCGTGATTAAGGCATTGGTATTTGATTTTGATGGCACGATTCTAGATACGGAAACACAGCATTACAATGCTTTCCAAGAGTTGTATCAGGAACATGGAAGCGATCTACCGCTAGAAGTTTGGGGAGAATGCATCGGTACCCATTCTGATTTTAATCCTTACGAATATTTAGAAAGACAGATCGATCAAAAGCTTGATCATGATGTACTACGAGCAAAAAAGACGGAACGTGCGCTTGCTTTGATATCTGAACAACGGGAACTTCCAGGCATTCTTGATTACCTTGAAGCAGCAAAAGAACTCGGGTTAAAGATCGGTCTAGCATCCAGTTCTTCGCGTAAATGGGTAGAAGAGCATTTAGGAAGAATTGGTTTGATGCACTATTTTGAAGTGATTAAAACAGCAGACGATGTTGAAAAAGTTAAACCAGATCCTGCTCTTTATCTCGAAGCGGTTAAAGCCTTAAATATAAAACCTCATGAAGCTATCGCGTTTGAAGACTCTGTAAACGGATCGATGGCAGCAAAAAAAGCGGGATTATATTGTGTAGCCATCCCGAACCCTGTTACCAAACACATGACCTTTAGCGATGTTGATCATCAGATGGAAACTTTAGCAGAGTTAAACCTCGCATCCTTAATTAACCAGGCAGAGAATAAAGGTTAAAGAAAATGTTTAAAGTTCAAGGTATAAATCATATTACCATCAGAGTTTCTAACTTAGATGAATCAATAAAATTTTATGTGAACGTACTAGGTGCTAAAATCGTTCATAAAGGGAATACAGATATATACTTAGACGTCGGGGGAGTGTGGCTGTGTTTGATAGAAATAAAAGATGCAAAACCTATGGATAAAAATCAAGTAGGTGTTGATCACTTTGCATTTACAGTTTCTGAAGAACATTTTCCTAAAGCGGTTCTAATGCTACATGAGCAAAAAGTCAGTTTTACGAGGGGCCCGATACAAAGAGGTGGAGGGAACACCGTTAGCTTTACCGACCCGGATGGAAATGAAATAGAATTCTTTACTGGCAGCCTTCAAAAACGGATGAAGAATTGGAATTAAGATATGTAAGCAAGTAAGAGGAGTGGATAAGATGAGTGAGATCGATGTTTCAAAATTTGAGAAAAAAATAGAACTACGCAACATTGAGTTTGAAGATATTGACGAAATCTTAGAACTTCAGCAGATCTGTTTTCCAGGAAACATGGAGCCATGGAAACGAGAGCAGCTGGAGAGTCATCTAAGGATCTTTCCTGAAGGACAATTTTGTGTAACGTATGAAGGAAAGATTGTTGGAAGCTGCTCTAGCTTGATGGTTAATTTTGATGAGTATGATGATAAGCATACGTGGGATGAAATCACAGATAAAGGCTACATTACGAACCATGATCCAGAAGGTTTTAACTTATATGGTATTGAAGTGATGGTCCACCCGGAATACCGCCGAATGAAGATCGGTGCTCGCCTATACGAAGCACGTAAAGAATTAGCTGAGCAGAAGAATTTAAAAAGTATTATTCTAGGCGGAAGAATTCCAAACTATCATAAGCATTCTAAGGAAATGACACCTCGCGAATATGTGAGAGAAGTCATTCAGCACAATATTTATGATCCTGTCTTAACCTTTCAATTGATGAACGGCTTTACTGTGATGCGTCTAAACAAGAGTTATCTACCTGATGACAAACAATCAAACGCTTATGCCACATTAATGGAATGGAACAATGTTGATTACATTCCGAATAAAACGAAAAAGTATTTTAAAACAAGTGAGCCAGTTCGTATCACGACGATTCAATATATGATGAAGACGATAAGTTCTTTTGAAGACTTTGCGACACAGGTTGAATATTATACAGATGTTGCATCTGATCAAGGATCAGATTTCGCTGTTTTCCCGGAGCTTCTTACAACTCAGTTGTTATCGTTCTGTGAAGAGAAGAGTCCTAGCTTAGCCATTCGTAAGTTAACAGAATTTACAGAGCAATACATTGAACTCTTTACGAATCTTGCAGTACGTTATAACGTGAACATAATCGGTGGCTCACACTTTGTTGAAGAAGACGGAGATATTTATAACGTTGCTTATCTATTCCGAAGAGATGGAACGATTGATAAGCAATATAAGATTCATATCACACCGAACGAACGAAAATGGTGGGGAATTACGGCTGGTGATAAAGTACAAGTATTTGATACAGATTGCGGAAAGATTGCGATTCTGATCTGCTATGATATCGAATTCCCTGAACTTTCACGGATCGTAACCGATCAAGGTGCCAAGATCATCTTCACACCTTTCTGTACGGAAGATCGTCAAGGGTATCTACGCGTTCGATATTGTTCGCAAGCGCGAGCGATTGAAAATGAGATCTATACAGCAATTGCAGGAACGGTTGGGAACTTATCGCAAGTTGAGAACATGGACATTCAGTATGCACAGTCTGGTATCTTTACTCCTTCTGATTTTTCGTTCCCGAGAGACGGAATCGTTGGGGAATGTCATCCCAATATTGAGACAGTCGTTGTAGGTGATGTGGATTTAGAGATTTTAAGAAGACAACGTAAAACAGGAAGCGTAACCCTTCTTAGAGATAGAAGGTTAGATCTGTATAGCGTTGTTCAAAAAGATAAAAGCAAATAATGATAAGGAGAGCGGTGAGCTGAATATAGCTTGCCGCTTTTTTTCTATTTCTCGGGAAATATCACGAACCATGTCAATGTGAAGAGTGCTTTCCAGCGATATTTTATTTTTTGTGCTGAAAGCGGTATAATAAAGGCCGTATTTAATAGATATGGCAGGAATAACTCGATTCATATCGAAACTAACAAAAACAATTAGCAATCATTTTATATAACATAAGGAGGCAGTACTATGTCCTGGGAGACAACATATGAGAAATGGGTAGGGAATGAAGAACTTGAACAACCATTAAAGGCTGCATTAGAGGAAATCAAGGAAAACAGGACAGCACTTGAAGACTGCTTTTATAAAAATTTAGAATTTGGAACAGGTGGTATGCGGGGAGAAATTGGACCTGGTACAAATAGAATGAACACGTACACGGTTCGTAAAGCTTCATTAGGGTTGGCACATTTTATAGAAGAGCAAGGTGAGAAGGCTAAAAAGCGCGGTGTTGCGATTGCATACGATTCTCGTCATCAATCACCTGAATTTGCGATGGAAGCGGCGAAAACATTAGCATCTCAAGGTATTCAAGCTTATGTGTTCGAAAGCTTAAGACCTACACCAGAGCTATCATTTGCGGTTAGATACCTGAAAGCTTATAGTGGTATCGTCGTTACAGCAAGCCATAACCCTCCGGAATACAACGGATACAAAGTATATGGTCCAGATGGCGGACAACTGCCGCCAAAAGAGGCTGATGAAGTCATCGGGAAAGTAAATGCAGTTGAAGATGAACTTTCTATCAAAGTGAGATCTGAAGAGGAACTAAAAAGTGAAGGGTTGATTCAGGTTGTTGGTGAAGAAATCGACAAAGCTTACATGGAGCAACTATTAAAAATTAGTTTGAACCGCGAAGTGATCAAAGAGATGCATGACTTAAGCATCGTTTTCACTCCTCTTCACGGAACAGCAAACATTCCTGTAACAGAAGGACTTCACCAGCTAGGATTTACGAATGTAACGGTCGTCAAGGAACAAGAACAGCCTGATGCTAACTTTTCAACAGTGAAATCTCCAAATCCAGAAGAGCATGCTGCCTTCGAATTGGCAATTAAGTATGGACAAGAAGTTGATGCAGATATTTTGATGGCAACAGACCCTGATGCAGACCGAGTAGGAATCGCGGCTAAGAACAGCAAAGGTGAATATGAGATCCTTACAGGAAATCAGACTGGTGCACTCATGATTGAATATATCCTTTCTCAACGTGAAGAGAAAGGCAGCCTATGTTCAAAAGGAATCATCTTTAAAACGATTGTAACTTCAGAACTTGGTCGAGTTATCGCAGAGTCATATGGTCTGACGTGTGAAGATACCCTTACAGGTTTTAAGTTTATCGGTGAAAAAATTAAGGAGTACGAAAAAAGCGGGAAACATACGTTCATTTTCGGTTATGAAGAAAGCTACGGTTCTTTGATCGGAGATTTTGTGCGTGACAAGGATGCTGTGCAAGCTTGTTTAATGGGCGCTGAAATGGCTGCTTATTACAAAAAACAAGGAAAAACCCTTTTTGATGCTTTAGATGATGTTTACAAAAAACACGGGTTTTATAAGGAAGGTCTTGAGTCCCTAACATTAAAAGGTAAGTCTGGAGCAGAACAGATTGAAAATCTATTGGCCGGCTTTAGAGCGGATATGCCGCTTGAAGTAAACGGGCAAAAATTAGTTGTTTCTGAAGACTACAAGGCGAGCGTTCATTACGATGTAGGTAAAGATGAAAAGAGTGACATCCATCTTCCGAAATCAAATGTACTTAAATACCAATTAGAAGATGGTTCTTGGTTCTGCGTAAGACCATCCGGAACAGAACCGAAAGTGAAATTTTATTTTGGAGTTAATGCTGATTCACACGAGAAAGCAGATGAAGCATTAACAGATCTAAAACAATCCGTAATGGATTTAGTTCATGAAAGAATGCAAAAAGTGGCACAATAAAAAGTATGAGGCTGTGAGGATTTTACCTTGCAGCCTATTTTTCTAAAGAGTTGACATAAACAACAAACGGATGTAATATACCCCTATAGGTATTTTCAAGGAGGTGCTGAAATGGAATACACACAAGAAATGAAGAATCGTTTGAAAAGAATTGAGGGGCAAATACGTGGAGTATTGCGTATGCTAGAAGAAGAACAAGATTGTAAATCTGTTATCACTCAATTATCCGCATCACGTACAGCTATTGACCGTTCAATTGGATTAATCGTAGGCACCAACCTTGAACAGTGTTTACGTGAACAAATGGCTAACGGAGAAGAAATGAATTCAGATATTGTTAAAGAAGCTGTGCAACTTTTAGTAAAAAGTCGATAAGTATCTGTCAGTAGTAAGACTGTTGACAGATTTCCTTTTATTCTTTAGTATACCCCTATGGGTATACGGGGTATCTACTCAAAAAGTAAGAATGGAGTCCGAAGTTAGTATAAATTTTTTTATCATTTTATATACCTATAGGGGTATGGGTATATATGATAGAAGGGAGATAATAATTGTGTCTTTTAACACTATTGAACCAAAAGAAGTAGAACGATTATTAGAAAGCGATAATACGCTGAACATCATTGATGTGCGAGAAAACGATGAAGTGGCTCAAGGCATTATTCCGACTGCTACTCACATCCCACTAGGTGAAATTCGTAAGCGCATGAATGAGCTTGAACTAAATAAAGAGTATGTTGTGGTTTGCAGATCTGGTAAAAGAAGTGAGAAAGCATGTACGATATTAGCTTCCAACCAATTCAAAGTAATAAACATGACAGGCGGTATGCTTTCCTGGAAAGGCAAGATAAAAATTTAGAACATGTGGAGGTTTTTAAAGAATGAGTATTAAAGTAGATCAGGTATTAGATTGTAAAGGATTATCTTGTCCGTTGCCAATCGTTCGTACAAAAAAAGCGATGGATCAGCTTGACGCAGGTCAAGTCATTGAAGTTCAGGCAACAGATAAGGGCTCATTGGCCGATATTCAAGGCTGGGCAAGAAACACAGGAAATCAATATTTAGGTACAAAAGAAGATGGAGATGTTCTTAAGCACTATTTAAGAAAATCAAATCCTGGTGAAGTCAAAGAAACTACTAAATTTGAACATACCATTCAAAATGATGAGCTTGAAAAAGTACTGGCTGAAAAAAATGATGACAGGATATTATTAGATGTTAGAGAGCCAGCAGAATTTGAGTTTAAACGTATACCTGGGGCAGTATCGATTCCATTGGGAGAACTTGAAAGTAAATTAGACACACTCGATATAAATAAAGAAATTCATGTAATTTGCCGTACAGGATCAAGAAGTGATATGGCAGCACAAATGCTTTCTGAAAATGGGTTCCAACGTGTTAAGAACGTATTACCTGGTATGGATGAATGGAATGGGCCGACTGAATAAAAAAATTTAGCATAAAATATACCCCGGGAGGTATTTGAGAAATGATAAAAGCATTATCAGCTAAAGAAGTGGCAAAACGAGTTGTTAAAGGAAACATGTTCATACTAGATGTTCGTAATGAAGCGGATTATAAAGATTGGAGAATTGAAGGAAAAGGGATCAAATCGATTAATCGTCCTTACTTTGACTTGATCGACAGTGTTGAAGATGTTCTAGAACATCTTCCGAATGAAGAAATTCTCGTTGTCTGTGCAAAAGAAGGCTCATCTGTCATGGTAGCAGAGATGCTGGATGAAGCAGGCGTAAAAGACGTTTATTATCTCGAAGGTGGTATGAAGTCTTGGAGTGAGTATTTGATGCCAGTTAAGCTTGGAGACTTAAAAGATGGAGGCTCGATCTATCAATTCAACCGTATTGGTAAGGGATGTCTTTCTTACCTTGTAGAATCCAATGGTGAAGCGGCTATTATTGATCCTGCTCGTACGATTGAAGCGTATGAAGATTTTGCAAAAGAAAATAATCTTAAAATCAAGCACATGATCGATACGCATCTTCATGCTGACCATATTTCAGGTGGACGCAAACTTGCAGAAAAGACAGGTGCAACTTATTGGTTACCTCCAAAAGATGCTGAAGAAGTGACATTCTCTTTCGCTGCATTAGAAGAAGGAAAAGTTATTACGATCGGAAACACGAAGATTGAGATTCAACCTTTATACACACCTGGTCATACAATTGGAAGTACTTCTATGATCGTTGACGGACAATTCTTGCTTTCTGGAGATATTCTGTTCGTTGATTCAATCGGACGTCCAGATCTTGCCGGTAAAGCAGAGGATTGGGTTAGTGATTTACGCGATTCGCTATATAACAAATACAACAACCTTTCTAAAGAGTTAGTCGTGTTACCTGCTCACTTTGGAAAGATTAGCGAACTAGATAAAAAAGGTTCGGTTTCAGCCCCACTTGGAGTGCTTTTTGAAAAGAATGATGGATTGAACATTAAGAATGAAGATGAGTTTCGAAGAGCTGTAACGGAAAACTTACCGCCACAACCAAATGCATATCAAGAAATTCGTCAAACGAACATGGGGAAAATCGACCCTACAAACGATGAGCAGCGCGAGATGGAAATTGGTCCAAACCGCTGTGCGATCACTGAGTAACTAAACAAAAAAACTATATGGAGGTTTTACAAATGAACGTAACTCAAACTTTAGACACAAAAGGATTATCTTGCCCGATGCCGATCGTCAAAACAAAGAAAGCGATGGATACCCTTGTAAGTGGAGACATTTTAGAAGTATTAGCTACCGATAAGGGAGCTGTAAATGATCTATCTGCATGGTCTAAATCTTCTGGTCATGAATTATTAGAGCATAAAGAAGAAGACGGTGTATTTAAGTTTTATATCCAAAAAGGTTAATAAAAAAATTTGTGCAACCAGATACCTATAGAGGTATGGGTATCTGGTTCAAAAGGAGCGTTCAATAATGGAACAAACACAAGATAAATCAACAATGGTCGTATTTAGTGGTGACCTTGATAAAGCGATGGCCAGTTTTATTATTGCAACAGGTGCAGCAGCAATGGGGAAACAAGTTACGATGTTTTTCACATTCTGGGGATTAAACATCTTAAGAAAAGAAGAATACGTGAACGTAAAGAAAACATTCATGGATAAAATGTTTGCAAAAATGATGCCGCAAGGACCTGAAAAGTTAGGTATCTCAAAAATGAACTATGGTGGTTTAGGCGCGAAGATGATGAAGTATACGATGAAGAAGAAAAACATCGTAACGCTAAAAGAATTAATTGAAATGGCGCAAGACTTAGATGTTAAGATGGTTGCTTGTACGATGTCAATGGATGTCATGGGTATTACGAAAGAGGAACTTATCGATGGTTTAGATTATGCAGGAGTTGCTTCATACCTAGCTGATGCAGATGAGTCTAAGATCAACTTGTTTATTTAAACAATATCAGCTTTAGGGGAGGTGAAGTCATGGAATTGGGGTTCATTATTACAATCTTTCTAATAGGCTTTATAGGTTCTTTTATATCTGGAATGGTAGGTATCGGCGGATCCATCATCAAGTACCCAATGCTTCTCTATATTCCAGCGATGCTCGGCTTCACAGCATATTCTGCTCATGAAGTATCAGGGATCAGTGCGGTTCAAGTATTCTTTGCAACGATAGGTGGCGTTTGGGCGTATCGTAAAGGCGGTTATCTGAACAAGACATTGATCATCTATATGGGTAGCGCCATCCTAGTCGGTAGTTTTATTGGTGGATTTGGTTCAGAAGCGATGTCAGAAGGGCAAATCAATATCGTTTATGCTGTACTAGCTACATTAGCTGCTATCATGATGTTGATTCCAAAAAAAGGGATCGATGACATTCCGCTGAATCAAGTTAAGTTTAATAAATGGCTTGCTGCAGTTCTAGCATTTGTTGTAGGTGTAGCAGCGGGTATTGTAGGGGCAGCAGGCGCATTTATCCTTGTACCGATCATGTTAGTCGTCTTAAAGATACCAACGCGAATGACGATTGCAACATCACTTGCCATTACTTTTATTTCGTCAATTGGTGCTACGGTTGGTAAGATTACGACAGGGCAAGTGTTATTATGGCCAGCTGTGATCATGGTGGTAGCTAGTTTGATCGCTTCTCCACTTGGGGCGCAGTTTGGGAAAAAGATAAATACAAGAATTCTTCAATTTATCTTAGCAGCACTTATTATTGCTACGTCGATCAAGATTTGGCTAGATATACTTGGATGAAGTTAAAGTTTTAAGATAGTCGAGAATAATGAAGGACCTGAAATACTCTATGAGTACTTCAGGTCCCTTTATAATTCTTGAACTAGTAATAGGAAATAGTGTGATTGACTTACCTAACAAATCGAAAGCAATGACAAAGACTATATGATATTGAGCATATGGATAGATGGCGAAGAGTAGATTGAAGCGGGAAATAAATTGTAAGGGGTCAGTCCCCCTAGATACTTCTATAGAAATTTATCGATCGGATCAGTGTCATGGTCATGGTTGCGAATCCTACGGAAAGAATCGTTACTAAGGAGTAGAAAAGAATGCCTTCTCCCATCACATAAAGCCCAGCGAGGATGACTGCAGCATCGATCAAGAAGATAACCATTCCTACATTAATAGAAAACCATCTGGAAAGGAAAAGAGCGATCAGGTCTGTTCCACCTGTACTTGTTTCATGACGCAGCATCCAACCGATCCCTGTTCCGATGAACAGCCCTCCGATCATAGAACCTTCCATAACGGAGACAGAAAACATTCCTCTTAAAGGAGATAAAAGGTCAATGATCAATGACGAAACAAGTAATCCATGTACACTGTTTATAAAGTATCGTCGCTCTAGTTTCCAAGCTATGAGATAGATGGGGATGCTCAGAGTGATGATTGTTAGCCCCACTTTATAACCCCACACATATTTTACGAGAAGACTAATGCCGATCATTCCTCCATCGAGGAGATGAAAGGGGACAATGAAACCATTAATGCCTATGCCAAGCAACACGCTTCCTAAGAAAATCGCTATCGTCCGTTCAAACATGGCATTCATCCCTGTCTAAGATTATTTCTACATAATATGCTTGGTAGTACAAGAATAGTCATCTGCACAGGGTGTTTGTCCGTGTCTCTTTTTACTTTTTTGCATGTAATAGTATAGAAAGCCCCTTGCTTGCAGTGCAAAATAGGGAAGGTGATTGGTGTTGAAGAACTTCAGAAGAGAAGCAAAGTGTCTTTTGGAGAGGCAAGTTGTGGTGGATACAACAAATCATTCTTACGAAGGCAGACTTAGAGCAGTGGAAAGAGATTATATTACGCTATGTGTCATGAGCGATAGCCATAACTATTGGGATCAGATCATTATTCGTATTGAAGAGATCGTTGCGATATCTACCATTTGATCATAAAAAAATCCCTCGCACCTAAAATTGTGCAGAGGGATTTTTTTCTTTATTTTTTTGTGAAACCTAGCGTGATCGGTTGAGGCTGAGGTGGTGCACAGCATAGAGATAAATCACGTGCATCACCAGCGGATTCAAATTCAGAGTCTTCTTTGGTATAGAAAATCTCCCAAGCGTTGCCGTCGGGATCATATACCCACACTTTATCCTGAACGGCATAACAGCATGTTGTATCCATCTCGTCGATTAACAGCAGTCCTGATTCTCTAAGTCTTTCTCCCATGGCTAGAACATCTTCCGTGTTGTTTACTTGGAAACCGAGATGATTAAGGACTCCGTCTTTTGAAAAGGGACGTGCATTCAATGAAAAGTGAAGAGCGGGTTGATCAAGCTCAAATTTCGCGTAATTCTCTTTTACTTTTGTCGGTTCCGTGCCGAAAAAGCTTTTATAGAACGCTAGAGATTTTTCTAAGTCTGAACAATTTACTGCGACATGCATGCGTTGAATCATCATGATCTCTCCTTATTATTAAGATAGTAGCAATAACCATAAGTAAAGTCCGGTAAGCGTAATGAAAAGTGTTGGGACAGTCAAGATGATTCCGATCTTGAAATAATAGCCCCATGTTATCTTCACACCTTTTTTCGATAAGACGTGCAGCCATAAAAGAGTGGCTAGTGAACCGATAGGAGTGATCTTTGGTCCTAAGTCAGAACCAATGACATTCGCGTAGATCAATGCTTCACGAATAACTCCTGATGTTTCCGTTCCCTGTATAGCTAGTGCATCGATCATAACTGTTGGCATGTTGTTCATAACAGATGATAAAACAGCAGCTAAGAATCCCATTCCGATTGTAGCAGCGAATAAACCTTGATCAGCGATAACTTGAATCCAGCTGCCGAGCATATCTGTAAGTCCTGCATTACGAAGACCATAGACGACTACGTACATACCAATAGAAAAGACAACTACAGTCCAAGGAGCATCCTTGATTACTTTTTTTGTTTGAATCGCAGGACTTTTCCGAGCAACGATGATAAAGAAAAGAGCTGCAGCTCCTGCGATAAATGAGACAGGAACACCAATAAATTCACTCGTTAAGTACCCGATAAGTAGAACAGCTAGTATGATCCATGAAAGCTTGAACATCTTCTCATCTCGAATAGCTTCTTTCGGTTGCTTGAGCTGAGAGAGATCATAGTTCTTCGGTATATCTTTTCTGAAAAAGAGGAACAAAACAAGCATACTAGCGAACAGTGAAAAGAAGTTCGGCACGATCATGCGGCTTGCGTATTCAACAAATCCGATGTTAAAGAAATCTGCAGACACGATATTTACTAAGTTTGAGACAACAAGCGGTAATGATGTGGTATCTGCAATAAATCCACTTGCCATAATAAACGGTAATATCATGGCTTCTTTTAATTTAAGTGCTCGAACTTGAGCAAGTACGATAGGAGTCAGAATTAATGCTGCGCCATCATTTGCAAAAAAGGCTGAAACTGCAGCTCCGAGCAGAATCACATAGGCAAACATTTTCTTACCGTTTCCACCTGCAAGTCGCGCCATATGTAAGGCTGACCATTCGAAGAAACCGATCTCATCTAAAATAATCGATATGAGTATGATCGCAACAAACGCTAATGTAGCATTCCACACAATCCCGGTAACCGTCCACACATCAGATAGTGAAACGACGCCCAGAAGAAGTGCGATTATAGCTCCAACGGTCGCAGACCATCCGATGGAAAGCCCGCGTGGCTGCCAGATTACAAAAATAATCGTCACTAAAAATACAGCGAAGGCCATAAACGCCATGCTGTCCATAAAAATCCCCCCCATTATGTAATTCTAAGTTAGCAACAAACTTTTCCACCTGAAGCTTTTAACTCTTCGATCTTATCTGACATATCAGGCAGAACATCTAAATTTGATTTAATGAATGGATAGACCTCTCCATCGATGGAGTAGAAGATCCATTGGCTGTTTCGTCGTTCTTTAACGAGTTTAGCTTGCTTCAATTTTCTTAAGTGTTGTGAAATACTAGGCTGTGTCATCTTTAAGATATCAACTAACTCACATACACATAACTCTTCGTGGCGGAGTAATGCTAATATATTCAATCGTGTTTTATCTGCCATTGCTTTATAACATTCCGTTAACTGATCAAGTTCCATAATTGACTTCACCTCATTAGTATATAACCATATGTTTATATGAAATGTCAAAGAATATATAAATAAATATTGATATAAGGATATACTTATATTATGATGGTCTCGAAAGAAGTTCTTTACTACAGGAGGTTTTACAAAATGGCTAAACCAATCATCTATTTCCTTTGCACAGGTAATTCTTGTCGTTCTCAGATGGCAGAAGGGTTTGGACACCACTACCTTGGTGATAAATATGACGTATACTCAGCTGGCATCGAAGCACATGGTGTGAATCCAAACGCGATTAAAGCGATGAAAGAAGTGGATATTGACATCACGAACCAGACATCAGATGTGATCGACAAAGACATTCTAGAAAAAGCAGACTTAGTCGTAACATTATGTGGTCATGCAAACGATGTATGTCCAGCAACACCACCTCACAAAACACGTGAACATTGGGGATTCGATGATCCAGCAGGAAAAGAGTGGAGTGAATTCCAACGCGTTCGTGACGAAATCGCGGCACGTATCAAACGCTTTGCTGAAACAGGAGAATAAAGTTATACAAAGCTCAGGAACTTCATAGTTCCTGAGCTTTTTTAGTATGATTTTCTTCATTTCGCTCATGTTACTAATGAGGTGATCATGTGAAACGTCTATTTATTTGCGGATTGATATTTATAAGTATATTCATTAGCCATACAAACTTTGCGGAAGCTCCTGATAGAAGAGCGGCATTTATAAGAAGTGATGGACTTTGGCTTAAAGAAGGTGAATTAGAAAGAAAGCTTGTTGAAGGTTCTGATCTTACTCATCCAAAGTTTTCGAGTAACGGAACTTACATTAGTTACATAGCGGATAAAGGAAAAGAGCTATGGGTTTATAACCGTGTAACGCGTTTAAAAAGAAAAGTATTTGATGGCGATGTGAGTTTAACGAGATGGTCTCCGACACAATCGAAGCTTGCGTGGAAAAGCGGAGGTGTGCTTAATGTAATTGACCTAACGAGACCTGCTTCATCCTTTCAAAATGTCATCCTTGGTACAGGAAACTACAGTTGGGCACCTGACGGGAGAGGATTTGTTGTATCATCTTCTGCAAACCTAGAACCTGATGGCTGGAGTCCAGTTCGACTCTATTATGTTCCTCAGAATGCAAACGGAGATTTGAACAAAGTACAAAACATTACGACGCTGCCTAAGATGAGTGATACGTTCTTTGCTATAGGCACTACAGAATTCAAGTGGGGATTGGATGATCAATGGTTTGCATTCATCGCATGTCCAACAGCATCCATGTCAGCAGACAGCAACACATTAATGATTGTTTCTTTAGACGGCTCTAGAACTCGTATCATTGGAAACATGTTGAATCAGCCGAACTGGTTCCACTGGTCGCCGAATACGAAACAGCTCGGCTTTATAAAAGGGATTGGAAGGGTGACATCTGAAAATAAACGATTAACGGTATGGGAACCTAAGAGCGCGAAGGAAATAAATCTAGGATACACCGGTTATGCTGACGGCGATTTTACTTGGCTGAATGATAAGAAAATCATCGTGAGCCGTCAAATTGAGTGGGGTTATGGAGTGCCTGATGAAAAAAGGTCAAATCCTTTCTTAGTTAGTGTAAAAATAGATGACGGAAGTGCAAAGAGATTAACGAATCCAGGACGAGGGGAAGCAGATGTTTATCCAAAAACATTACCAGGTGAAGAACTAAATTGGATTCGTACGAATGGCCAAAGTGCAAAAGTAATGGTGAAAGAACATTTAGATTCACCTGAAACGTTATGGATAAATAATCTGCAAACGCCAAAAGAATGTGCTGGGTGGTCGTGCACGTTAGATATATATGAAGCAAGATAAAAACTAAGGTGAATCCGTGAAAGTGGGTTCGCCTATTTATTTTTAAAATAAGATGAGTTTTTATAAAACCCGTCCAATATTTCACTTGTTTTCTCATGAATGCCTGTTTTGTTTCATACAGTTAAAAGTAAGGAAATAGCAGGAGGGGGAAAATATGAACTGGGACTTGCAAAATAAGGAGCTAGAAAAAGCAATAGCTGAAATTACCGAGATTGCTGACCACTTTGGCCTTGATTTTTACCCGATGCGGTATGAGATATGTCCTGCCGATATTATTTATACATTTGGTGCGTACGGAATGCCAACCCGTTTTTCTCATTGGAGCTTCGGCAAACAGTTTCATAAAATGAAGCTTCAGTATGACTTAGGATTGAGTAAAATTTATGAGCTCGTTATCAACTCAGATCCTTGTTACGCATTCTTACTAGATACGAATTCGCTTATCCAGAATAAATTAATCATTGCCCATGTACTTGCACACTGTGATTTCTTCAAGAACAACGTTCGCTTTTCTAATACAAGAAGAGACATGGTTGAATGCATGACGGCTACAGCCGAACGAGTAGCTCAATATGAACATCTATACGGCAAGAAAGAGGTCGAACAGTTCTTAGACGCTGTTCTCGCCATACAAGAACACATCGATCCGTCCCTTGTGCGAAACAAACTAAATTATGTATTTGAAGACGAGGAAGACCTTACACCTAAGAAAGAAACACCTTATGATGATCTATGGAAGCTGGACGATAAGAAAGGTCCAAAACCAGCGTTAAAAAAGAAAAAATCATTTCCACCACAGCCTGAAAAGGACATTTTATTATTTATTGAGCAATATAGCCGCGAGCTTGAAGAATGGCAGCGTGATATCCTTTCCATGATGAGAGAAGAGATGCTTTACTTCTGGCCACAACTGGAAACAAAAATCATGAACGAAGGCTGGGCATCCTATTGGCACGCAAAGATTCTGCAAGAGATGGATCTGACATCACACGAAACCATCGAGTTCGCGAAACTTAACGCGGGTGTTGTCCAACCTTCGAAGACTTCGATCAACCCGTATTATTTAGGGCTACAAATCTTCAAAGACATTGAAGAACGCTACAATAACCCAAATGAAGAGCTGATCAGACAAGGTGTTAAACCAGGGTCAGGACGTGAAAAGATGTTCGAAGTCCGCGAACTGGAATCGGATATGTCGTTTATCCGAAATTACCTGACCAAAGATCTCGCTCAGCGGGAAGATATGTATCTATTCCAAAAGCAGGGCAAAGAATACAAGGTAGTCGACAAGCAGTGGGAAGAAGTACGTGATCAACTTGTGAGTATGAGAGTAAATGGCGGATTTCCTTACATCACAGTGAACGACGCAGATTATATGAAGAACGGAGAGCTTTACCTTAATCATAGTTTTGAAGACATGGAGCTGGATGTGAAATATCTTGAAAAAGTGCTTCCGCATCTTCATTATCTCTGGGGGCGACCTGTTCATATGGAAACGAGGATTGAGCAGAAGCCTGTATTGTTCACGTATGATGGGAAAACGGTGCATCGTAAGTATCTATAGATTAAACAAGTGTTTAATGTTCACGAGGGAAAGCACGCTTAAAAAAGTGTGCTTTTTTTTTGTACAAGAAAATATAAACTCAGCAAACAAGTTTGTTTTTTGCTATTTTTAATACAAATAGTTTGAAAGGAAGTTGGAATAGTATGTGCAGTTCTTACTTTATAGATAATATGCAAACCAATGATTGGCCACATGTAAGAAACATCTATTTAAAAGGTATTGCTACAGGTAATGCTACCTTTCAGCAGGAAGCTCCTTCATGGAATGAATGGGATAACAGTCATTTATCATGTTGTCGTTTCATTGCTCGCTCTACGACTCAAGTATTGGGGTGGGCTGCTTTAAGTACGGTGTCTAGCAGATGTGTATATGCGGGAGTGGCTGAAGTAAGTATATACATAGATCCTGTTCATCAAGGGAAAGGGCTTGGAAGTTCTTTAATGAAGAACCTTATTGAAACCAGTGAGGAAAATGGGATTTGGACATTACAAGCAGGGATTTTTCCTGAAAATCAGTCGAGCATAGCTCTACATAAAAAGTGGGAATTTAGAGAAGTAGGTCTTAGAGAGAAAATTGGTGAGATGAACGGAGTGTGGCGTGACGTCATCTTGCTGGAACGAAGAAGTAAAAAAGTTGGAGTATAAAAAATCAATTTTTTTTGATTTATTAGTTGCGAATTAGTAAATAAAGGATATAATGAAATTACATCAAATAATTTTGATGTTAGGAGTGATACAAATGAAAAAAGAAATTCCTTTATTAAATACCATAACTACAGCATCAAACCAAGATTTAGAGAAATATGAACAAAAGTTTAAAGCGCTCGCTGATCAGCAGCGACTGCAAATTATCAATATCCTGGCTGTTAAAGAAAGTGTATGTGTATGTGATCTCACGCCGATTATTGACATGCCGCAATCCAAGCTATCGTATCATCTAAAAATTCTGTTAGAAGCAGACTTAATAAAAAAGGAAAAACAAGGTACCTGGAACTATTATTCTTTGAATGTAAGTGAACTAAAAGGAATTTTATCAGATCAATTATGCTGTGTGTTTTTACCATCATCTTGTTAAATGACGTACTACACTTGTAGTGCTTCATTTTTACATAAAACATCAATTTTTTTTGATGTATAAATCAATTATTTTTGATATAACAGGAGGAAAATTTTTATGAATATTTATTATCTGGAAAAGATGTTTGAAATGAAGAAAAGAGAAGTGGAGCAGTTTGCGAAAGAAAATAGCAGACCAAAACAAATAAAATCAAACACTTTTAGTAGATCACTCTTAAAAAAAAGGGAAACAACACAATCAAATCAAGTATGCTGCGCTTGATAAAAAGGGAGAAGAAATATTATGTGGATGGATACCTTTCAAAGTTTTTTAAGTATAGCCATTGAACTTTCGATTCTGTTCGTAGTGATCTCGTTTGTTATCAATTTACTTCAAGCTTATATCCCTTATGAAAAAGTTGAGAAATATTTGGGAGGAAAGAACAAAGGAATAGGAGCATTATTCGCATTACTCTTTGCTTTTGTAACACCTTTTTGTTCTTGCTCTACCATACCAGTTGTTGTGAACATGTTAAAAAAGAAAATGCCTTTTTCCATAGTGATGGTATTTCTTTTTTCCTCACCCGTACTTGATCCGACGATCATCACTATTATGGGAGTGTTATTAGGGTGGAAAGTAACGATCCTCTACACCATCATCACAGCGGTATTTTCTGTGATCATCGGTTTTGCACTTGAAGCATTAGGATTTGAGAAATCAGTAAAGAACGTCGTGATGTCAGGGTATCAAAAAGAAACGAAAAAGTTTGATGTGAAAGTTGCTCTTTTAGAAACAATGAATTTGATGAGGAGTGTTTATCCTTATCTTTTACTCGGAGCAGCTATTGGAGCTGTTATTCATGGATTGGTACCAACAAATTGGATTGCAAGTACGTTTGGCAGCGATAACTGGTGGATCGTTCCGATAGCGGCGGTTGTAGGGATTCCTTTATACATCAGGCTATCGAGTATGATTCCGATCTCTCAAGTTCTGATCGCAAAAGGAATGGCGCTTGGCCCTGTGATGGCACTCATGATCTCATCAGCTGGTGCGAGCCTTCCAGAGGTTGTTCTCTTAAAGTCCATTTTTAAGAAAGAACTCGTCATTATGTTTGTCCTATCTGTGATTACCATGTCAACAATTTCTGGTTTTATTTTCTATCTTGTTTAAGATCTTTCACAAAGCTTGAAAGGAAAGGAGGTGAGATTAATGAGTTTCATAAAAATTTTCTTCGGAAACAAAAATGAAAAAGAAGCTAACTGCTGCAGCGTTCAAATTGTTGAAGTAAGTGATAGAGAAGAAACAGTATGTTGTGAAACAGAGAATAGTAAAGATCAAAACAAATGTTGCGTATAAACCAAACTAATTAATCCCCATATATTCATCAAAAACATTCCTGCTACAGGGATGTTTTTTTATGAATAAGAACATACATGACATACGTCTTAATAATAAAGTTTTGTTAGAAAGGATGTTTGCACGAAAGTGGAACTTTTTAAAAATGCTGTTCCAGTATTTCTAACGATTTGTATGATTGTATTGTTCGGAGCCTTACCTATCCTTATTGTGGGAACTGAGATCCACTTTAGTGCTTATGTAATAGAAACGAAGAATCTGATTCTTAGCCTGATTCAACCATATGAAATCACCTATTTCATTACAAAACCAGAACGTCCGCTATTCCCAGAGATATTTAATCCTTACCTTTACAGCATGAGCATTTATTTCTTAGCTTTTTTCCTCTCCATTTTGCTTGGACTACTACTGAGTTTTGTCACGATAAACTTTTTTTCAAAGTCGGCAAAAAGGTTCATATCGTTTATTGTGTTTGTTTTAGAATCATTGCCTGATCTGTTTATCGTCGTCATGATACAAATGGGGGGTGGTTTGGTTCTTTAAGAAAACTGGAATTCTTGTAATGCCATTTACCTCTCTCCCTGATGAACGATCTTATTTCATTCCTATTATAGCGCTATCGATTCTACCTACTGTTCAATTTTTCAAAATGTTTATGCTTTCTTTAGAAGAAGAAGTACAAATGGATTATGTAGTTTTTGCAAGAGCAAAAGGTATGCCATTCATCAAGATCCTTCCTTTCCATGTTTATCGAAACACATTGATGAGCATCTTTTATCAATCAAAATCGATTTTATGGATGATGCTTTCTAACCTTTTAGTACTGGAATATATCTTGAATATGAATGGATTTACTTCGTTTATTTTTACTTACTTGTCTCCTGAACTTTTTGTTGTAGGACTCATTATGCTACTTTTACCAACTTATTTGTAATTGCTTATCTTTAAAATTTTCATAAAAAAACTCAATAATGAAGAGGTGGTCCTATAGTGAAAACATTTTTTGTGCGGAATTTTTATATCCTATTAGGATCTAGCTTTATAGTTGGCGTTTTGTTAGCAAGTTGTATAAATGGTGTGTTCTTTGACGGGGAGATCAAACAGACGCAGGCTATATATGTAGATGCTTATCCTGTAGATAAAGCTCCCTTTGAACCGGCACATAGTTTCTGGCTTGGAACAGATACGAACGGCAGGCACTTGTTACATGTCATCATAGAAGGAGCAAAGTATACGATTGGTTTGGGTTTATTTATTGCGATCTTTAGAATGTTTTTCTCGTTTGTTTTAGGAACGATTTATGCGCTGTACCTGCAAAAATACCAAAGAGTTCTATCCGCATTAAGTAATGCATTTCAATATATTCCGGTTGTGTTATTGGCTTATTTTCTATTAAGTCCGGTCTTGAATCAAGCTTTTGAGGGTTTTCAGTATTCATTTGCAACTAGGGTATGGTATGAAATTATTTTGCTAGTGCTATTGGCTCTTCCAACAGTCTCTTTAGTAATCGGAAACGAAATCTCGATTATTCTAAGAAAAGAATTTATCCAGAGTGCTAAAACACTTGGAGCAAGTTCTTTCTTCATCCTTCGAAAGCACGTCATCGTACATATATATCGTCGCTTGTTAATCATCTTCACTCAGCAAGTGATACAGGTCTTATTGATCTTAGCTCATTTAGGATTGTTCGAACTTTATCTTGGTGGAACCAAAATTGATTATAGCATCATGAAAGCTGCTCCGATTACCACTACATATGAATGGTCAGGGCTAATTGGTGATTATTTTGATCTATTTATTGTATATCCGTGGATTCCACTTGTTCCAATCGGCGCTTTCACCTTAGCGATTCTCTCCTTGAATCTTATTGTAAAAGGTCTCGAAAAGAATATGGATCCTGAGCTAGCCCCTCAAACAAAGAGATTAAAGCAAACGGAAATCAAAGAGGGAAGACGTAAAGAGTTTAGTTTCCAGGTAGTCACACGAGATTAACGAAAAAGCGTGTCTTTTTTTAGTTCTAAAAGTGTATCTCATTTTATGATGTTCTTTTTTCTTCCATGCAGGTTGATTGTAGCGTAAGGTGGCGAGACTCCTATGGGACGAGCGGTCAGGTGGAGACTCCTAAAGGCGCGAAGCGGCAGGAGGCTCACCGTTCGCCCCATGGAAAGCGAGCTGCCTGGAGCGGAAATCAACTACTTTCCTAAAGGTAGCAATGTAACGAAAACATCCTATCTTTTTGAACGTTTCGTGACATGTAAAACTGTCCAGTTGACTGTATGGTTTAGTCTATTGTACATTGTATGTAATTATCAAGAGGAAGAGGTGAGGATATTGGGAAGGCGTATCGTATTGGTGAACTAGCAGAGGTAACAAATGTATCTAAAAGAACCATCGACTATTATTCCCAGATTGGTTTACTCCAGCCTCTTCGAACGGATTCGAATTATCGACTATATGACGAAGAGACGATTCATGTATTAGGGTTAATCGAGCATTATAAGAAGCTGAACATGCCCTTGCATGAAATCAAGTCTGTGATTGAACTAGTCAAATTGAAAAGTACTGAAAATGAACACGTCGAAAAGTACGTAGACCAGATCGCAGAGCTCATGAAACACCTAGAGGCAGAAATCAAAGAGATCAAGCCGATCATGGAAAGCTTAAACGATAAGCAAAGAGAGCTGCTCTTAAATAAAGTCTCTCCTCAAGGCATGACTTTAGCGCATTCATTACTTTTACTTTTCGGGTAAATAATAGTTGAGAGATATTCTTCGTGTTTAACGATCTAAACTATTTATACAACCTGGGAGGTGTATTCCTTGTGGTTCATGTAACCATGAGGAGAACATTTGGAGATTATTAACTTAATTATGGTAGCTATTTTAATCGCGTTGACTGCTTTTTTTGTAGCTACCGAATTTGCGATTGTAAAGATTCGTACAACAAGATTGGATCAACTCGTAACAGAAGGGAATACGAAAGCGGTAGCAGCTAGAAAGGTTGTCGGAAATCTCGATGAATACCTTTCTGCCTGTCAACTTGGTATTACCATAACTGCACTAGGATTAGGGTGGTTAGGAGAGCCGACAGTAGAGCACTTGTTGCATCCTCTATTTGTAGAGCTTGATCTGTCTGAGTCTGTTTCAAGTATCTTATCGTTTATTATCGCCTTTGCTTTAATTACATTCTTACACGTAGTTATTGGAGAGCTTGCACCAAAAACACTTGCTATTCAAAAGGCGGAAGCCGTTACGTTAAGAATTGCAAAGCCAATCATGTTTTTCTATAAGATCATGTATCCGTTTATTAAAACATTGAACGGATCTGCGCGTATTTTTACAGGATGGTTTGGTTTGAAGCCTGCATCCGAACATGAACTTGCTCACTCGGAGGAAGAGTTGAGACTCATCCTTTCTGAAAGTTACAAAAGCGGTGAGATCAACCAGTCAGAGTTTAAATATGTGAACAATATCTTCCAATTTGACGATCGTACCGCTAAAGAAATTATGGTACCTCGCGTTGATATGATAACACTTGATAAATCTGAAACAGTAAAAGAAAGTATTGCTGTTGTAACAGAAGAGAACTATACCCGTTATCCAATCGTAGATGGAGATAAAGACAGTGTTGTCGGTATGGTTAATATGAAGCAAGTATTAACGGACTTTGTTAACGGAAAGAACCCAGATGCTTCACTCGAAGAGTATGTAAGACCTGTTATTCAGGTTTTTGAAACAATGCCTATACACGATCTTTTGTTAAAAATGCAGAAAGAACGTGTTCATATGGCGATTTTGATCGATGAATATGGCGGCACATCGGGACTTGTAACCGTTGAAGATATTCTAGAAGAAATCGTAGGCGAAATTCGAGATGAATTTGATGAAGATGAAGTTCCTGATATTAAGAAGGTTGATGAAAACAGAACAATCCTTGACGGGAAAGTATTGATTTCAGAAGTAAACGATCTTTTTGGCCTGAATATTAATGATGAAGATGTTGATACGATCGGTGGATGGATTCTTTCTGAAAAGATCGAGATCAAAATGGACGATGAGGTTTCCGTGGAAAATTATCGTTTCAAGATATTGGAAATCGATGGGTATCATGTTAAATCACTTGAAGTACTAAAAGTGAAGAACGAAGAATCTCTAACTTAATCAAACGAGACGTGCAAGCTTTGCACGTCTTTTTTATAAAAAAAGCAGAAGATGCTTTTGAAAAGTTTTAGTTATAGAGACAAAGGAGTTATTTATGGAGAATTGGTTAATCAATATTATGAACGAATTTGGATATTGGGGAATTCTACTGTTAATTGCATTAGAAAACGTATTTCCCCCGATTCCATCTGAAATCATCTTGACATTTGGAGGGTTCATGACGAATTCTTCAGATTTAAATATAGTAGGAGTCATTTTAGCAGCAACAGTAGGTTCTGTTCTAGGAGCGGTGATTCTATATGGTGTAGGACTGCAGCTTGACGTTGAACGAATGGAAAAGATCATAGACAGATGGGGACATATCCTTCGATTAACGAAAAAGGATATTCATAAGGCTGATGCATGGTTTGATAAATATGGCCCATGGACGGTATTCTTCTGTCGATTCATTCCGTTGATTCGAAGCTTAATCTCTATTCCTGCGGGCATGTCTAACATGAATTTTGGTTTATTCCTTGTTCTTACAACATTCGGAACGCTAATCTGGAACATTGCTCTCGTCAACTTAGGTGCTTATTTTGGAGCTTCATGGGAAGTTATTGTAGGGTATATGGACGTTTACTCCAAAATTATCTATGCTGTTTTGGCGTTACTCTTTGTTTCTGTTGTCATTCTTTATGTACGAAAGCGAAGACAAAATAGCTAACTTTACTCTTAATTTTAAACAAATATAATTGTACATTTTAATGAATCTCCTAGTAGGGGATTCTTTTTTTTTTGAGAGTCGGCTGTTTTCAAAGGTCTCCCATTATTCAAGGTAAAAAGTCTGCGAAAGTGACCTTTACAGCGTTGAAATGCTTGAACATTAAACAGTTGTTTAAAACACTGCTAGGGGATATTTTTTGTTATTATTTACAATTTTGTGAATCTCTAAGAAAACGCATTCTATTATCTGTTAAAAAATGTATAATAAAATAGAACGGTCGTTCAATTTAGAGAAAGGAATTAAACCGTTGAGCAAAAGAAGATACAACAGTGAAACAGCAAAACAAGAAATCATGGAAAAAGCCTTTTTACTCTTTTCACAAAAAGGTTACACACAAACGTCAGTAGCTGATATCTCAAAAGCTTCTGGTTACAGCAAAGGGCATATCTATTATCATTTTCAGAATAAAGAAAAGTTGTTTGTGTTATTAGCACAACGAACGATGAACGAGTGGTATATCAAGTGGATGAACAAAGAACATGACTTTACTTGTGCATCCGATAAGCTATATGGAATGGCTATGCACGTTCTTTATAATTACCAAACCCCTTTATTAAAAGGAGGGCAAGAGCTTGCCTCAAATCCCGAATCAAGTCCTGAATCCGTTAAGCAGCTATACGAATTAGCGGTTATTCCAATGGGTGCATATCGTGCAATTCTCGTTCAAGGGATAGAAGAAGGAGAGTTTAAGAACGGCAATGTGGAAGAATGGACGGTGTTGATCGGTACGTGGCTTGGTGGACTTTGTCAGCTTACGAATACTCAAGAGCTTTCTAGCTTAGAGCCGCTTTTTAAGAAAGCTGTAAGTATGTTTTTAGAGTCCATTCAAAAATAAGGAGGAAAAGTTATGAAAATCGGATTAATCGGTGACAGTCTAACAGAGGGACGACCTGGTGTTTCTTTTTTTCACCTCTTACAAAAACAATCTCCACACATGACATTTGTGAACCTGGGAAAGCCGGGGGAGTCTGTTAAAAGCTTGCATAGCCGCCTAACAAAAAAGAAGTTAGAAAACTTTGATCTTGCTTTCCTGTGGATTGGGGTTAATGACGTTTATTCAAAACTACTTAGTGTGCAAGCACAGCCAGTTGCAAAGGACCATGAAGAGTTTAAAGATTATTATCAAAAAGTATTAGAGTGTGTTTTATCTTCCTCAAGTAGTGTAATAACCGTCACCCCAGCAATAGTTGGTGAAAACATCAATAATGTTTCAAACAAAGAAATAAAGCAATTAAATACCCTCATCGCAACCATCACGAACAAACATGCAAATGCTACCACACTAAATCTACATTCTGTTTTTGAACAACACCTATCTTCAGTAAAGAGTTCCGACTATATCAGTACAAAAGTTTTAAGAGTTATGAAAGATGTTCTTTTTTATAAAAAACCATCAAGAATTGATCAGATGTCAAAGAAACGTGGATTGCATCTGACACTAGATGGCATTCATTTGAATAGCAAAGGCGCTCAAATTGTTGCAGACGAATATGCTGCAATAATTGATCAACATCAATGTATCGATAAGAACGCTATAAAGTAATCTTGGAATAAAAACGAGTAAATAGAGGTGGTTGATCTGATGGATAAACGGAGGGTTGCAATTGTAACGGGTGGTGCTTCAGGAATCGGTTACGCTCTTTGTAAGGAGCTCGTCTCACAAAACGTATTTGTCATCATCACGGATATCAATCGTGAATTAGGCAAACAAGTTGAAGAGAAATTAAACAGTGGTGCCATAAATACAAGATTTCAGTATTTAGACGTAACCGATGCAGAACGTGTAGAGAAAATAGTTAAAGAGGTATATCAGGAGTTTGGAAGGCTAGATTATCTTTTTAACAATGCTGGCATCGCGATGTACGGTGAATTGTATGATACAACGTTAGATGATTGGAATACAATTATGACCGTTAACCTTTGGGGAGTTATCTACGGAACTAATGTGGCCTATCGATTAATGAAACAACAAGGATTTGGCCATATTGTAAACACAGCTTCAGCTGCAGGGCTTGGTCCTTCGCCTGTTTCTGCAGCTTACGGAACCACGAAACATGCAGTAGTTGGGTTAACAACATCCCTACATTATGAGGCAGAAGAATTCGGTATTAAAGTGAGCACGCTTTGTCCAACATTTGTGGACACACCAATTTTTGAGAAAGCAAAAGCAATTCACATTGATAAAGATGTAATTTTGAAACAATTTCAAAAACAGAAGATGATGTCTCCAGAAAAACTAGCAAAAATCACACTAGACGGTATACATAAAAATAAGCCTATTATATGCCCTATGCCCTTTCGAAGAACAATGGACGTCTTTTTTACTCTAGTCCCCATAGCGCATAGAGGATTAATGAGGTTAGTTTGCAGAGTAAGCAGAAAAGCAAGGCTAACTTAAAAAACCCATAAAGTGGACTGCTAACGTTCTAGAGCAGTTCATTTTTTTATTCTTCGTTATAATATAAGTAATCTAACTTTTGGAGGAGTAACCGTGAAAACCATTTTAATCGTGGAGGACGAACCAAAGCTATTGGAGGTTGTCTCTTCTTATCTGAAGAAGGAAGGGTTTAACACTTTAGAAGCTCTGACTGCTAACGAAGCAATCCATTTTGTAACAAATAACTCTGTAGATTTTGTGATTCTTGACCTTATGTTGCCAGATATGAGCGGAGAAGCACTCTGTCAGAGAATTAGACAGACACATACATTACCCATTTTAATGTTGACTGCAAAGGTGAGTGAAGAAGATCGCATCAACGGGTTATCGCTCGGTGCAGATGATTATATGGTGAAACCTTTTAGTCCGCGCGAGCTTGTTTTACGAGTTAAAACGATTCTACGTCGGTCAGGAGAAGAGGGCTTATTGGCTGAGCAGATTACATATAACAGAGGAGAGCTTAAAGTAGATACTCGTAAACAAGAAGTTTACAAACATGGAAATCTAGTCAATCTTACACCGAATGAATATAAGCTATTGCTGACATTTGGCAGACATCCGAATCGCGTTTTTTCACGAGAAGAACTAGTTGAGAAGATTCTAGGTTTCGACTATGAAGGCGACAGCAGAACGATTGATCAACACGTAAAAAATTTAAGGTATAAAGTTGAGGAGGATTCAAAGAAACCACGTTATATCGTTACAGTGTTTGGTGTAGGATATAAGTTTACAGGAGGCCGACATGTTTAAAGGTCTGCATGCGAGATTAACTATCATCTTTATTTTGGCCGCATCATCAATTCTCATCATAGCCGGTCTCATTATCATGTATGAAGTTCATTACCACTTTACGATGTTTCAAAAAGATGTCCCTGAATTTCAAGGTATAGAGCCTTTGACACATCACTTTGAAAAGGCTCTGCTAAGTTCAGTTCTTTGGACGTCGATGGGTGCTATTCTTTTGGTATGTATCATTAGTTATTTTGTCGCAAAGAACTTATCAAGACCTATGGTAGAAATGAGGAAAGCGGCAGAAAAGATGGCTAAGGGAGAGCTTCAAGTCAGAGTACAGACGCTTGGAGATGATGAACTAAATGACCTTGGGAAATCTCTAAATCAGCTTGCCACTAAACTACAATTACAAGAAACTTCTCGGAAAAATATGACTTCAGATATTGCTCATGAGCTCAGAACGCCTTTAGCTACGATTAAAAGTCATCTCGAAGCTTTCGAGGATGGCGTTTTCGAGCCCACTACAGCTCGGATTCAGTCACTGAAAAATGAAATTGACCGACTGATCTCTATCGTGCAAGATCTCGAGTATCTGACGGCTATGGAAGCACCAGAGTTCACATTAAAGAAGAAACCTGAACCACTAAACCACCTCATCAAAAAAAGTGTGGATGCCGTATCAGGAGCATTTGTACAAAAAGGAATATCGCTAAGAAGTGAACTAGATCAAGATGTTGAAATAAATATGGATTCAAAACGAATGTCTCAAGTTTTTATGAACCTATTCAGCAATGCTTTAAGGTACACCCCTAGTGGTGGAGATGTTACAGTTGCCACTCATGTTGATAACGAATCAGTTTTGATATCAATACGTGATACTGGAATCGGTATTCCAGAAGAGGAGAGTAAACAAGTTTTTGAACGCTTCTATCGTGGAGAAAAATCAAGAAACAGAGAACATGGTGGCAGCGGAATCGGATTGACGATTGTAAAAAGAATCGTTGAAGCTCACGGTGGACATATTGTGATAAATGGGGAGTATAAGCAAGGCACTGAGGTTAAAATGAAATTTTTAAAATAAGAATGCCGGCGTGATTTGGGACGCCGGCTTTTTCAATATTTGCGTATACTTTTGTCGAAAAGCCTATAAATAAAATTATTTGTCCTTAGATAATTCGCTTTCTGTCACCCATTTGTGGTTTTTCATGCGTTCCCCACCCGTTGTAGGAGTATAGTCGACCATATAGACAGTAGTTTGTTCTGCAGAATCAATTGTAGCTTTTGCACCTTTCATACCTTTCATATGATCTGCCTCAAGAATAACTTCTGTTCCTGGAGTTAGAGGTTTATCACCTGCATCTTTAATCTCTTCGTGTATGACCCACTTATGATTCTTTACTTTTTCCCCCCCAGTTGTAGGTGTGTAAGTCACGGTATATACGGTCGTATCATATGCGCCTGAAATTGTAGCTTCTGCGCCGTCCATGCCTTTCATATGATCCGCATTGATAACCGCTTTACTTCCAACTTGATATGTTGGGCTTTCTGCCTCTTTTAGTCCTTTAGGAACTTCGCCTGAGCCTGAATGATTCATTGCTCCGTGATCTGCATGGTCTTGACTATCTTCACTCTTTTTTTCCGTCTCATCATTTCCACATGCTGAAAGAACGAGTGAGAATGAAAGCAACAGCATAACAAACAGCTTATTTTTTATCATTAGTAAATCCTCCTTTATTGGCTAGTATTAGTATTCTTCTTCGAGAGAAGTTTATGAACATATGATTAGCATAAAGGACAATTATGTAGAAGTTGTGAAGAGATGCGCGATTATATTAAAAAAAAGAAACTGCTGAGCTCGGTGGGAACACAGGCAGTTTCACTTTATAAAAAATTTAAACAAGTGTTTAAAATCTCACATGAATGTCATCAATAAACCGCCGAGTGCACCAGTGAGGACGACCACCCATGGAGGGAGTTTCCAATACACCAACATGCTGAACAATACAGCTGCCAACGCAAAGTCGATCGGTTTTAGTATCGTACTTGTCCAGATAGGCTGATAGAAGGCGGATATTAAAATTCCGACTACTGCAGCATTAACTCCCATTAAAGCCCCTTTTATCTTAGCGTTCTGTCTAAGCATGTTCCAAAAGGGAAGAGAGCCTAAAATTAACAAAAAAGCAGGTAAGAAGATCGCGATCGTTGCAAGTAATCCACCTTGCCAACCATTCATCACTGCTCCAATATAGGCTGCAAACGTGAACAAAGGTCCAGGTACGGCTTGGGCGGCTCCATAACCAGCCAGGAATGCTTCTTCACTTATCCAACCATTAGGCACAAATTCTCGTTCGAGCAATGGAAGGACAACATGTCCGCCGCCAAATACAAGCGATCCAGAACGATAGAAACTGTCAAAAATAGCGATCCAGTTGTTAGAAGTCACATCTCTTAGGAACGGCAATAAAAATAGTAATACAAAGAATAAACTTAAACAGATGACAGCAAACTTTTTTGAGATAGGAAATTCATATTTCGTTGCATCGTTATCCGTCTGGTCTCTATAAAACAGAAATCCTAATAAACCTGCTAATAGGATCACACCAACTTGAGAGAAAGCGGTCTGCCACAATAGCGTTCCGATTAAAGCTAACAATGCGATGGTTTTTCTTTTTAAATCAGGTGTTAGTTTTTCAGCCATTCCTAGAATGGCATGTGCCACAACTGCAACTGCTACAAGCTTTAACCCGTGGATCCAGCTTAGATCAGAAATATTTAATCCTTGTAAAATAAGTGCAAAAACAATGAGTGCGACAACAGAAGGAAATGTGAAACCGATAAAGGACACAATACCTCCTAACAGGCCTCCTCGCATAACACCGATTCCGATTCCCACTTGGCTGCTTGCAGGGCCAGGAAGAAACTGACACAATGCCACAAGGTCAGCGTAGCTTTTTTCATCCATCCATCTGCGTTTTCTAACATATTCCTCATGAAAATAACCTAGGTGTGCGATGGGCCCACCAAAAGAAGTGAGACCAAGCCTTGTTGAAACGATAAGAATTTCTAATAGTGTTTTAAGTAAACTTATGTTTTGTACCATTTTATGTTCACCTCTTACTATTTGATTTCTTTAAACAGTTCATATGCTTTTTTTCTCGCTTCTGATAAGACGAGTTTCCCTTTCTCAGTTGCGGTGTAGTACTTTCTAATTTTTCCTTCAACGTTCTTGTTTTCCTTTGTCAAAAGTCCGTCTCTTTCCATGGAGTGAAGAATCGGATATAGTGTACCGGCGCTAATGTTATAGCCATGTTCTCTGAGTTCTTCTAGCATCCATACGCCGTAAATCGGGTGTTCAAGTGCGTGGTGCAGAATATGTATTTGTATGAAACCAAGAAAAAGTTTTCGTAACGTTTTCTCTTCCATATAATCACCGCCTATATTTGCATCTCAATATCGATTACCTATATCGGTTTTCGAAATAAAAATAACATGAGTTCTTTTTCTTTTCAACCTGATCACTATAAGGTTTACATACTCTTTATATTTACCTTGATTTTTTCGAGAAGGCCTACTGTAGAAGAATGTTTGGTTCAATTGCTTCTCTATATTAACAACCTGATTGGAGAAGGAAGTGTGTGGCTA
The DNA here is from genome assembly GCF_016401385.1 of Fictibacillus halophilus. NCBI lineage: Bacteria > Bacillati > Bacillota > Bacilli > Caryophanales > Fictibacillaceae > Fictibacillus > Fictibacillus halophilus. The sequence goes on from NZ_JAEACF010000001.1 coordinate 50,712, forward strand.
GAAATACTTCTCGAAAATCCTCAGCACCTGTTTCTTTTATTATTTTCACAGTTTAGCCAATTACTGGTTTTTTAGTGATAAAATCATAGAAGGTATGATAATAAAACTATTTTTCTTGATATGGAGTGAAGAAGATGAAGTCGACATTAACGGTTGCTCATTATCTAAAAGAAAATGCAGAGCTTCTAGCTAATAAAATCGTTGATGATATTATCGGGCAGTTTGGTTTCCAAGTAAGCGAGACTGATATTAGTCAGGCCAGAAAAGTGTATGCAGAATTCCTATCCTTTTTAAGTGAATCTATTGATTGTGAAGAAGGTTCTGTCCCAGAAGAACTATTGGAGTGGAGTCGAGAAAACGGAGAGAAAACAGCAGCAAAGCATCATCGAATCTCTGATATATTAATCCGTTATCCTGACACTCGAATGGTGTTTGCGGATTTTATTTTAAATATAAGCATTGATTTCGGACTTTCTACGGAAGATGTCGTATTAATCATTAAGCGTGTTCATCATATGCTGGATGTAAGCATTAATGAAACGGTTCTTGCCTTTGAACGAAAGTCAGAGGAGATTTTAGAGAAAACAAAGAGAGAGCTTCGTGAGCTTTCTACACCTGTCGTTCCTATCGAGAATGGACTGGCTGTTTTGCCATTGATTGGCACCATCGACGCTGATCGGGCAGAGCATCTTATGAATCATGTGCTGCCTAAAATCCCTGAACTTCAAGTTGAACGGTTAATCATGGATTTTTCAGGAATCGTCGACATTGATACTGAAGTGGCGTCTCATATTTTTAATGTATACCGTGTTTTGGCATTACTTGGTATTAACGTAATGGTGACTGGTTTGCGTCCTGAGCTAGCGATTAATGCGGTTTCTGAAGGTATCGATTTTTCATCAATAAAAACATTTGCGAATGTAAAACAAGCGATAGAAAGTAACAAACAAAAAAACTAGCATGCGTGCTAGTTTTTTTTGTTAGTCTTTATACTTCTGACTTCCTGCATGAACGATTTGTACTTTCACTTTGACTGAATCCAAAGAGTCGTTCTGCAAAGCATACTTTTTAACTAAAGACGGTGACTTTCGATAAGTAGAACGGGTTAAATTATAAATGTCACTGTCTATAGAAATTCCATTTAAATAAGTCTGCTCAATATCCTTCTTCATTTTATGGACGATTTTCTTTTCAAGTTCTTTACGAGGAACAATATCTAAATTTTCATCGATCGTTGCTTTTGCTTTGACGTCAATTGTATACTTAAGTTCATTTTGAACGGGCTTATTCAGCTTTATTTTATATCCTTTTACGTCTAGTTCAACAACAGTGTCCCCTAATGAAATCTCAAGCTTGTTCTCTTTTTTTTCTTTCGTTAACCATTCCAATCCATGAAGTTCTGCATCATTCAGCTTTCCTTTAAAGTTCATACTATTAAGTACATAACCTCCATTAATAGTGGGTAACATGGGTTTATCATTATCTTCGTGCCACTTTCCTTTTACTAATTTTATATTAGGAATTATGGCTGATCCGAATGGTTCGCTGCCATCTCTTAATAGCATCTGCATAGATAATGGATTAACAGAGTGGTTTCTTTGCAACATACTATCTGGATGAAACAGTACTTTGTATGTCGGTGCTTGCTTAAAAAGAGATTTTGCCATTAATACTTCGTTTATTTCTTCTGACGTACCAAAAATCCATGCTGTAAATCGAATTAGAGGATCGTGACCGATGTGAGAAATCACTTCACTCAGCTTTTCTTTAATCACCCTCTCGCTAAACAGTATTACTTGCACGTGTCCGTAATATATTGGAAATTGGGAAGATTTTTCTAACTTCCTAAAAGCCATTGTAAGGGTATCTCCTTCCTCTCTTCCGACTAAAACAGGAGATTCAGCTGCCTGAGCGCCACCACCCTCTTGTTTAGCGATTGATGAGAAGACAGCGGATTCTGTATAAACGATATACTTGCCATCTTTGTAATCTACACCTAAAGCCTCAATATAGAGCTGCTCATTAATGCCCCTAGAGCCCCAGCAACCTGTTAACATAAGAAGCAAGATAAACAACGTGAACATGATCTTTGTTTTATTTCTCATTGCGATCACCTTGGCGAGTAGCGTCTTTTGGATACAGGTACGAAGATCTTTTCTTGATAAGAGTAAAAGGAGCTTTAAAAAATGTTTTAAACGTATCAGCCACATTTGGTGCAGCTAAAGATTCTATATATGGATAGTCAAAGGAACGAAGGGAACTGACTAGCAAGAATATACTAAGCATAGATATGAAAAATCCAAACAGTCCAAATGTTGCACACATGAGAAGGGTATATATCCTTAAAAAAAGTAGATTCCCACTCAATGATTGGTTAACGAACGTATAACTAGCAATCATCGTTATAGCTACAACAACAAGTGTTGTAGGAGAGGTTAACCCTGCCCGGATTGCCGCATCCCCAACGATTAATCCGCCTAATACCGCTACGGTCTGACCAACAGCTCTAGGAAGTCTAGCTCCTGCTTCTTTAAACAATTCAAACAAAACGACCATGATCATCATTTCAAGTGGCAACGATAACGGTAATCCTGTTCGTGAGAGTGTTAACGTTGCGAGCAGAGGATAAGGAAGCTGATCTGGGTGAAAGGTTGTCAATGCTATCCAGAGCCCTGGTAAGGATACGGTTGTAAAAAGTCCAGTAAATCGAAGGACTCGTTCAAACGATACCATGTAAAAACTGGCATGAGCATCTTCTGGAGATTTCAATGTAATCGCAAGTGAAGCGGGACCAATGAGCACTGTAGGTGAACCGTCTACAATAATGACAAATCTTCCTTGAAGTAATGATTGAACCGCAAAATCGGGACGACCTGTATTATCAAGCAGGGGGAAAATGGAAAAAACAGAATCAGATAATTCTTCTTCTAGTTCACTGCTTGATACAAGGGCATCTATATCAATCTTAGAAAGACGCTGCTCGACGCGTACGACGAGATCAGGATCGATTATGTCTTCAATAAAGAGTAAAGAAATAGCCGTTTGACTCCTTCTACCAATCGTAAAAGATTTGCTGTTGAGTGAAGATGTTTTTAGACGTTTTCGGATTAAAGCAAAATTGATTTCCAAATCTTCAATAAAACCGTCACGCGCACCACGGATTGAAATCTCCGTATTCGATTCTTCTGGTGTTCGCTTTGGCATATTTGCAAGATTGATGGCATATAGAGAATTTTTTGAACCGGTTAACAGTACTTGTCCTGAAAACAAGCTATGCTCAATCTTTCTTTTGTTTTGAGAATCAATAGTGATTTCATGAACCACAAATCGACTTTTTAAAGAGTTAAACATAGCAACATCATCCTGCTCAGCGATGTCATTTAAGAAGGGAAGCAAGCTTTCTTCTAATAATTGGGTATCAACTAGCCCTTTACAGAACATTAAGGTATATGCAGAATTTGTTTTTTCTGCAAACAAATCATTTTTTACCACTACGTCTGTGGAATGACTGAACCAGCTAAGAAGTTCATGAATTTTAGTATTTTCTTTACGGTGGATAAACTTCATCACAGATACCTCATTTCTTAACTAGAACATAAAGACAGACAATCGAAATAATGGGCAGCATCACATACATCTGTATCGGAAAGAAGTAATGATACAAAAAGTTAAAAACAGAAATGTTTGATATAGGAGCAAGTGTATAAGCAATCGCAAGTATATATAGGGAAGCAACTAGCCATATCCTGTGTTTTTTTACTTTAATTAATTTTGTAACTAAGTACATCAGTAGACTCACTCTAATAAAAGCACCAGAAATCCATTGGAAGATGGAAAGGAAGTCCATCCTGGTGATCTCTTTACTAATCGTTAGAAGCTTCCATTGTTCAAAAGCAGGGTATCTTAATTTATTAGCTTCATAAGGGCCAAACTCTGCGATGGCTGCCATTGTTGGTCCTAACATAAGTCCCACTAAAACAAAACTCACAAAAATGATGTGTTTCCACTTAAGCGTCTTATGTGTGTGATGGACAAGGAATAAAAGCGTACTTAACTCTGTTAATCCGGATAAAACATAAACTCCACCTTTAAACACAGGAGACCAGCCATTTTCTGCAATGGGCAATAGCATAGAATAGTCTTTATGCGGAATGTTTCCAATCGCAATAAAGAAGCCGAATGTTACTACTAACGGTAAGGCAATCAAAGCTACCATGCTTAACTCCTTAAGTCCTTTATAAGTCCCTAAAAAACAGAGCACACCTAATAAAATACATAGGACAAGAGCTGGAGTATCCATTAGATAATTTGTTTTTGTCCATGTAATGGTATCTCGGAAAGTGATCGTAGCATTTAAGAAAAAGTATAAGATAAATACACCGCTGAGCAGATAGACAGGGACAGGGCCGAGTCGTTTTTTTATAAAATCTACAAAATTTTGATTTCCTAATTTTTTTAAAACCGAACCAATAAGCAAAATAAAAAGGATGTAAGGAACAATTGAAAGAAGAATACTTACCCAAGCATCTCTTCCTGAAGCTGATAAGATGACGGGTATAATCAGAACATGATTTACGAGGCCGGATGAAAGAATTAAAAGAACATAAATATGAATTGGAGCTACACCAGGTTGAATTCTCATACGTTCCTCCGGTTAATTGAATATGAATTAGTATTGTTTTAATTTGAAGGCATTATTCTATAGGTAAATACAATTCTTAAGCTCAATCACATTTTTTCCCGTGAGTTTGGATGGAATCCCGTAAATTTTCAACTTAATTCCGCAAGTTGCTAATGGACCAGTTACGCCCTGTAGAATACCTCAATCCATAATACACAGCTTGGTTTACGCAAACGAAAAAACTCAAACAAAAGATCATCCTTTTGTTTGAGCCATTACTTCGTTTTATCTATTATGTAGCGTGTGTAACCGTCACGATGTCCACCTTGATCAATTATTTTTCGTACATAATAGGGATCTTTTAATAAGCCGTTCTGTTTATCCAGTTCAATCCACTTCTTGATCTCAGGGATATCGTTTAATTCTTGGAACCATTCTTCGTGTTCTAACTCTGCCCATAATTCATGAATATCAGGGTCTTTCATCTTTAAAACATGCTTTTGAAAGATCTCTATAAAAAAACCTGCAGTGAGTAAACAAAGCAATAAGAATAGCAGCATATCATTTGAACCTCCAGTCTTATTACCATACACCAAAATGAGCGTATAAAAAAATAGCACGTTTTTTAACGTGCTATCTTAAGAGACATCAAACAAAAGAATGCGTACTATTTTTTATCGGTATGTTTTTTTATAATTTCCTTTAACTCAGACCAATTCGTTAAACGAGGCATGTCCAAATGTTTGTTGTAATTCTGATGTCTAACATATAATTGAATAGGCTCTTGGTTAAGAGTATCTAAAACATTAGGCTTATCATCAAAGTAAAAGTCTAGATTAAGATCTTTAATAATATGGATTTTCTCTTCATCTTTCATGCCACAGAAAAAGCGTCCCTCTTGTACAGGAAAACCAGCGTTTTCTACCCATTTCTTAGTTTCTTCACAATGTTTAGCAGGTCTTGCTGTAATGTAGAAGATTTCATGACCTTCTTTATCGAGCTCTTGTAACACCTCAATCGCATCCGGATAAGCAGGACAATCTGTAAAATAGATTTCTTCCATAGAATCTATCCACATCTGATTTCCTTCTTTTGTTGAAAGTCCGAACGGCTCGTGAATCTCCAACGTTTCAATCGTGTCAAAAACATCAATCGGAACATCTTGTTTTAATTTTCTATTGTAGATATGAAAAGCATGTTGTCGTAAATTTATTAGCGTATCGTCAATGTCAAAACCAAATCTCATATTGTATAACCTCTTATTCGTATTTAGGGTAACTTGAAAACTTAAAGTCAGGGCCGATTTGAGTAACTGTAAGATTTTGCAGCAAAATGGCATCTGACATCTTATCAATTCCAGTACCGCCAAAAAATGATGGTGAATGCTGTCCACCAATCAGTTTAGGAGCGATGTAGAAAACCGCTTTATCAACAAGCTTGTTTTCTAGGAATGAAGCGTTGATCGTACCACCGCCCTCAATCAAAAGGGAAGAAATCAAGTTACTTCCTAGTGTTTTTAAAACTTCAAGCGGGTCAACTTGTGATTCACCAGCAATAAACACTTTTACACCATGAGCTTCTAGCCGAAGCTTTTTTTGCTTGTCATAATTTTCAGTAGTGAACACCCAAGTTTCAGCTTGATTGTCTCTTACAACTTTAGATTCTAAAGGGATTTTAAGTGTTGAGTCCATAATCACTCGAAGTGGATTTCGACCATTCGGAATTCTTGTCGTTAGTTCAGGGTCATCATGAATAACGGTATTAACTCCAACAAGAATTGCTTTATTTTCGTTTCTCAGTTTGTGCACATCTTCACGCGCTTCTGGTGATGTGATCCATTTGCTGTTGTTCGTACGACTCGCAATCTTTCCATCAAGTGTGATGCCTGATTTTAAAGTTACAAAAGGAATCTTTTGAACGATAAATTTATTGAATACTTCATTCATCTTTTCCGATTCTTCTTGAAGTACTCCAGTCTCCACTTCAATGCCAGCATCTTTTAAGATCTTCACGCCTTTTCCAGAGACAAGCGGGTTCGGATCTAATGCGGCGATAACCACTTTTTTAATTCCGGCTTCTACGATCGCTACAGCACAAGGTCCCGTTCTTCCATGGTGAGAGCACGGCTCGAGTGTAACATAGATCGTACCACCTTTTGCCTTATCCCCAGCCATGCGAATAGCGTGAATTTCAGCATGTGGTTCACCAGCTTTTAAATGCGTACCTACTCCAACGATTTCGTTATGATTTACAATAACAGACCCCACTAACGGGTTAGGGTCTGTTTGGCCTTTCATCGCTTGAGCATTGCTTAGAGCTAGCTGCATATAAAATTCATGACTACTCATTCGTGAATACTCCTTCATCTAGATGGCCAGATCGCTTGATCTTTGTTTGCAAATACTTCTCGTTATATTCAGAAACATCACCCCAAATTGGAGCTCTTGACGTAACGGAGAGACCTGCTTGGTGAAGTGCTTCTAATTTTTTCGGATTGTTCGTAATCAGAGTTACTGGCTTTGAACGTAATGCTTTTAATACCTCGATGGCATCTTCATAATTTCTAGAATCATCGACAAAGCCAAGACTCTCGTTTGCCTCAACAGTATCTTGTCCACTTTCTTGGAGAAGATAAGCCATTGCTTTACTGAATAGCCCGATTCCACGGCCTTCGTGGTTTGCTAAATAAAAGAGTGCACCTGTACCATGTTCTACAATCATTTTCATCGATTGCTTCAACTGATAACCGCAGTCACATCGTTTGCTGCCAAAGATATCACCCGTGTGACAAATGGAGTGCATACGAATAAGTGCTTCATCATTGTAAGCAAAGTCACCATAAACTAAAACACTGGATTGCTGATATTCTGCCAAGTTCGCTGAGGAAAGCTTTTCGATCACTTCTTCAAAGTTTTCTGTTTGTTCACAGCCTTCAAGCCAGCAGTACCAGTTGAAAACAACGGTATCTCCATATAGATTAACAGGCAGACGGATGGGACCAACTAAATAAATCGCACCTTCGTCTTTTTTAATAAGTTGTATTTTATCTTCAAGTATGGAAAGAACTTTTTGTTTTAAGTTTTTACTTTGTAACATACTTATACCCCTTTTGTAGTTGATACGTATTTTGTCGGTTACTTCGGTGAATATGTTTATTTTATACTAGATAATTCGATTGAAAGTAGTGTTTTGCTCTCAATGGAAAAAAAAAGCATCGAAGCCCTCAAATGATGGTTCAATCCTTGTGTCTTCATCATGCATTTCATAAAAGAGAACATTTTCCTTTCATCTTTAATACGCTAAATGTAGATACCTTTGTATAAGGTATGAAAAAAGTACAAGAAAAGCGTGTATGTTAGACTATTTCTCTACATTATTTCGTTAATGGTTAAGAGTGACCATACAGTTTTTGAAGGCATAAATCTTCCTTCATATTAGATGAAACCCTTGTTTTTTATTAGGATTAGTAGAAAAATACAATTATATGTTTTACATAATAGAGAGGAATGAGATTCTTATGAAAAAGATGATAGCCGGGGATGAGTACGCAGAGTATTATCAAACATATGTAAGCTTAGTGCCTGAAGGGGATATCATTCAAGTACTAACAGATCAAATGAAAGAAACAGTGGGAATCACAAGCATGTTAAATGATGAACAGCTTTCCTACCGGTATGCAAAAGGGAAGTGGAGCATCAAAGAAGTGATTGGTCACATTACGGATACGGAAAGAATCATGAGCTATCGTTTATTATCGATCGCACGAGGGGAAACAACCTCACTTCCTGGATATGATGAAAATGCGTATGTAGAGGAAGCCGGCTTTGATGACATTCCGGTGAGAGATTTGCTAGAAAATTTTGTTTCAGTGCGTTTGTCGACAATCCAGCTTATTAAAAGTTTGAGTAAAAAGGCTTTGGAAAGGAAAGGAACGGCAAATGGGCATGCCGTTACCACTCGTGCTCTAATGATGATCATAGCGGGTCACGAAATACACCATCGTAATATCATCATAGAGCGATACTTAACCAAAAATTAAACACATGTTTAAAAACGAGCCAATAACGCGATAAGAGGGCTCGTTTTTGTGTATATCTATAAGCTCTACATCTCATTCATCTCAATCGCAGCTCTAACCCCTGACTCCACGGCTCCTTCCACCCATCCATGCTTGAGTGTAGTATGCTCACCTGCAAAATGCAGTCTTCCCTCCGGAGCTTTGATCGCTTCAAACAACTCTAACTCCTGATATGGCTTAAACATGGTGAAGCAGCCACCTGCATTTGGATCCGTAGACCAATCATGGCTAAACCCTGTAACAAAATGTTGATAGATATCTTCGCCGTGAAACTGTGCGATATATTTTAATGTTTCTTTAATTTTCATCTCATTTGATGAGCTTCTCCAAGGAAACGTATCATCTTCCCACGTGTAACTTCCGATTACGACACCAGAAGGAATATCTTTTCGTATACGGCTCGGATAATGAGTGAAGCGTGATGCTTGATCAGTGACGGTTTTTCCACCAGAGAGACCGTTTTTTTCCCAGAAACGATGTTTGAATTCGATTCCGATCTTAATTGATGGCACATAATGAAGCTCTCGAATCGCTTTTCTTTTAAGGTAGGAGAGGGAATGAAATGGTTCGAATTCAACAAAATTTAGAACCGAATAAGGTAAAGTAATTAAAACTTTGTCGGCTTCAAAAGAAAAACGGTGTAAGGTTTGAGGACTTTCTGTATACAGTTTAACGCTTGATTCTGTCTGGACAATCCTTGTTAGCTTTTGACCAAAATAGATGTGATGCCGCAATTCTTTAAGAAAAGCACGAGGCAGCTGATCGTATCCACCTGTAACTTCAAAATATTTGAGAGGAGGTTTTTTGAAAATGATTAAGATGTCACGAAGCATCTCTAAAAGAGAAAGTTCAGGAAGACCTTCTAGCGATAGAAGAACCTTGATTTTATCTATGGCTCCAGCAGATAACGATCTACCGTAAGGATTGTTTCTTAAATAGTTATCAAGGGAGTACGATTGAAAGTTTTGTATGACGATCGGCCAGTTTTTATCAGGATCACGATCAATAAAATCCGCAATCGGCTGGACGGCATAAGCGATTAATTCTTCAGCTGTTCTTCCTTTTTCATTTTCCAAAACAGGAAAACCTAAGATGTCGGGATTCTTTTCGTAAGCTTCATAAGTCGTTCGAATACCGTTGACTAGCAGAAGGTCGTGGGGATTGCTGTTAACAAATTCATTTGTAGCAAGGTTAAATTTATTGATGTACGCTAAAACAAGTTTATGCATCTCAGGAATTCGCATTGCACCTGCTTCAAAATAGTTACCGTGTGTAAAAGGTGATCTGACTGTGTAAATGCGACCGCCAACTCGATGAGTAGATTCTAGAAGGATAATTTCGTGTCCAGCATTTTTTAAAAGCGTGGATGCGACGAGTCCTGCCATGCCTGCTCCAACCACTACAATTTTTTTTGAAGTGTTCGTCATGGGTAAACCGTTCTTAATAACATCTAGCATTCCTTCAACTGTCAGACGGCTCCTATTCATCACAAGTCCCCCCATGTGAACGTTCGTATCTTCTAATAATGTATTAATTATTATTAAAGAATATTATTTTGTAATTAAAACTAAAAATGACAGCCATGATGGCTGCCATTTTTGCTATTTATACTAGTTCTTCAGTCTGAACCAAAACATCCTCTTTGTTCGGATAGGTCTTCTCAATATGCTGCTCACCCCATGCGCAGAGTGAATCTAAAATCCCTTTTAACGACCAACCATAATCGGTTAGAGAATATTCAACTCGTGGAGGAACCTGATTGTATACTTCACGGAGAATAACCCCGTCATCTTCTAGTTCTCGAAGTTGTTGTGTGAGCATCTTTTGAGTAATTCCTGGCATTAATCGCTTCAATTCGCCTGTTCTTCGTTTATCTTTTATAAGATGGCAGAGGATGACGACTTTCCACTTTCCACCTATCACTTCTAGTGCAGCTTCAACAGGTATGTTGTATTTTTTCATCCATAATCACCTCTATCACTTAATTGTTACTTAAAAGTACCTACATTACTTAAAAGTGCGTACTTACTTTTAGTTTGCGTATATTTCATAATAGCATTAAGTCATCCGAATGACTAGTTCATTCACCAATTAAACATCAATGGAGGGATTTATAGATGAATTCAACAGCCGTTCAAACGGAAACCGCTTCGAAGTCTAAAGGTGGATTTCCCGCATTATTAGCATTAGCCATTTCAGCTTTTGGTATTGGTACAACTGAGTTTGTACCCGTAGGACTTTTATCTTCATTAGCATCTGATCTAAACATTTCAATCACGCTAGCAGGGTTACTCATCTCTGGATATGCGATGGGTGTCGCATTTGGCGCACCGGTTCTTACAGCACTTACGAATAAAATGAACAGAAAGACGTTATTGCTTCTGTTAATGGTCGTTTTTATCGCAGGTAACATGGTTGCAGCTGTATCTACAAGTTTTACGCTGCTATTGATCGCACGATTTATTACAGCATTTTCTCATGGTGTTTTCTTCTCAATAGGTGCAACGATCGCAGCAGATCTTGTCCCTGAACATAAACGTGCAAGTGCGATTGCATTCATGTTTACAGGACTTACTGTTGCAACTGTAACTGGGGTTCCACTTGGAACATTTATCGGACAAACCTTTGGATGGAGAGCTACGTTTTGGGCAGTTGCTCTACTAGGTGTTGTTGCGATTATCGCTAGTGCTATTTTGGTTCCAAAGAATTTAAAAGAAGCACCGCCATCAAGTTTAAAGGATCAACTTAAAATCATTAAAAACGGTCGCTTATTATTAGCTTTTGCGATTACAGCTCTTGGTTATGGTGGAACGTTTGTAGCATTTACGTATTTAGCACCGATCTTGGAAGATGTAACAGGCTACGCTCCTAAAGCAGTCAGCTGGATTTTGTTAGGATACGGAATTGCTGTCGCAATCGGTAATACGATAGGAGGTAAAGCGGCAGATAAAAATCCAATTAAAGCATTGTTTTGGATGTTCGCAGTTCAAGCCGTTATTCTAGTGATCTTAACATTTACAGCACCTTTTAAAATTGCTGGGACGATTACAATTTTCTTTTTAGGACTTTTAGCGTTTATGAACGTTCCGGGTCTACAGGTTTATGTTGTGAAATTGGCTGAAAGATATGTACCATCTGCGGTAAATGTTGCATCAGCCATCAATATTGCTGCATTTAATCTAGGTATCGCGATTGGTGCATCAGTTGGAGGACTTATTGTCGACTCAATCGGCATCATTCATACACCTTGGATCGGCGGAGTCATGGTATTTGGTGCGGTTCTTTTAACGGCATGGAGCGCATCACTTGAAAGAAGAAAAGTTTAAAGGTAAAAAGAAGGCAGCCATTCTGGGTTGCCTTCTTTTTATGCTGTTTTTTTATTATTCTTCACTTTAGCCACAATCACGACAAACAAAAGGGGCAGGAATCCAAAGATAAATGTTACAGGGGTCTGCAGAAACGATCCAGATTCACCTAATTCGATTTCGTTCTTGTACATTGTAAGAGAAAGTAAGAATACAACAGCAGAAAGGATGTAAATAAAATGGGTAGCTTTTACTTTAAATAGCGTAGAGATAGCTTGATCAAGTATATACAACAATAAAGAGATCTTCATGTATGTCCCTAGAATGAGTGCGATGCCAAAGATGGCTTCAACGCGTTCTACGATTTCTCCGATACTGATCAGCTGAGCAAGAACATGTAGCGGGAATTTCTTTAAAAATACTAAAGGTCCTAACCCCAATAATGAACAGAGAATGGTTAAAGTAAGTACGATTCCATTGATGAATAAACCTATATAAAGCCATTTCTTAATGGACTGCCCAGGCTTTTGCTTTACCAGATAGATGATCATAGCAAAGAAGAGAACATCCATGTAAGGAAATCCAAAACCGACATATACGCCGTGCAGGATGGGTTTTAAGCCTAAAGGAGCTAAAGGAAGCAGATTGGTAATCTCATACGTGTTGTAAGGCAGAAATAACATGATGATGAAGATGAATAACAAAATGTACATCAATAGATGGAACATGCGCGCCATCACTTCGATTCCAGCTTTTGCGGTTAAGCTCGAAGTGATTAAGATGAGTAGGTGAAAGATAAAGAGCGGCGTTTCTCTCATCATCGATGTAGTAAAATATTGCCCCATACCATATACAATGTTTGACGTAATATACAGCATGACTACGAACAAAGGGATGATAATAAAATAGGTCATCACGTTTCCGAGTGTTAAGCGAACTTGGTTCACATAACACTGATCAGGATAATCGTTGTGAAGGGTTAAGACGAGATATAAGATGACAAAACCGACTAAGTTAGCGAGGAGCATAGCAATCCAAGCACTGTTTTGAGCTGCAGCCAACATTGGCCCTTGAATATTAATAAGTGCTGAACCCGTCATATACACTTGAAATAAGACTGCCATCTGCCAATAACTGATTTTTCCTGTATGCATAAAGGTACTCCTTATTATTTTACTTGCAGCCATGAGGTGATTGCTTCAGCCATAGGACCAACGATTAACTGAAAGCCATCATCTAAGTTAGGAAGGTTCCGTCCAGTTAGATATGAATAAAGCATATATCCTGCGGGAATGGAGAGCATTAAATAGATTTTTTTTGACTTGTTATCTTGTTTGATCGTTTGATAGTCGAAGTACAAGAAAACGATCAAGCTTCCTATAATGAGTTTTTCAATCATAGCGATTCCTCATCATTCTATTATTTTTTGTGAAAAGGTTTGCTGATATCAGTACCAGTGTTTAAAATATTCACTTCTGCTTTAACATGAAAGACAGCATCTTTGTAATAAGGGATTTTTTCTTTTTTTATTCTCTGCCATTCTTTTGGATTTGAGCGATAGATATCGTTTCCCAATCCGATAATATCTATATTCTTTTTTTGAGATTGTTTTAATAATGCCTTTAAGTTACTGTTTACTTGTTTTTCTAATTTCTTATGAAGAACTTCTAGTTGTTCTTTCGTTTCAATCGTCGAACATTCTAATTCTCCTATGCTCGCTTGAAGCTTTGGTTGAAGGAAGTAATGTATAACATCATTTTTGAACTCAACCGATGTATTTGTATGAGATTCTGTAATTTCAAATGACTCTTGCAGTTTACTTCCTTTACACGTGATACCGATAATTCCAAACTGGAAGTTATTAAGAGCAAGCATAAGTGACTTCGTTTCTTTATTCGTAATAATCGTCTTCAGCTTTCCTTTATGAAAGATTGACAATCCATCTACATAGATGCTGTTTTCTTTTTCCTTTTCCTTTCTTAAATAGGGAGCATACGCCGTATCCACCTCACTGTGAAGCTGTTTTCCAATCGTAAATAAATTGGCGGGATACGTCTTTGCGCTGAACTTACTTCCGGTTTTCGTTACCTCATTTAACTGTTCACTTACCGTGTTTTCTACATGAGGCTTTTCTTTGATATAGTCAGCTGCAGATCCCTCTGTAACCGCAACTCCTGTTAAGAGTCTTGGTTCATGATCTCTGTAAAAGAAGTCTAAAACAGACCCCAGATAATGTTTTCTGGCCACATTCTCACTAATAACGATAAAACGAACATGTCCCCAGTTAGCTTTTCTTCCTAAATGGATAGTCACATCTCTTATAGCATCAAAAACGGATTTTGCTTCCGTCTCAAGATTGAAATAAGATTCTCCGCCACCTCCTGCTGAAGCAATCTTAGGAGCTGGCTTATAAAATTGAGTGGTAAGTTTAATGCTTCCATCTTTCTTTTGGTCGATTGCAAGAGATTGAACAAAAACATATTCAGTAAGCTCGGCATGGTCCCAGCATCCTGATAAAAAAAGGAGGGAGGAGGCAACGATGTATTTGATTAGCTTTTGCATGTAAACCCCACCCTTTTTATAAGTAATCACCCTAAGCGTTTTTTCCTGTGCTTCGGTGTTTAAGTAATTTTTTTAATGACAAACGAAAGAATCCGTCTTTTAGTAAGGAGGTGCTGTTAAGTGTGAACGTACCAAGATAAGGTTCTTTCAAAACGTGCAATTTGGATAGGTGCAGGAATATGAGAATAAATCCTAAGAATAGACCGAAGCCTCCCATAATTGCCGCCAGGAACATTAAGGGTATACGTAATAACCGTGCAGCGAATCCGAAATCGTAATAAGGGATAGAAAAGGAAGCGATTCCCGTCAGTCCAATAACAACAATCATGATCGGTGAGGCGAGTCCAGCATTGATGGAAGCTTCTCCGATAATCAACGCTCCAACGATACTTACGGTTGATCCAATAGGTTTCGGCAGCCGAACTCCTGCTTCTTGCAAAAGTTCGAAAAAAAACAGCATGATCAAAGCTTCTATGATAGCAGGAAAAGGAATCCCTTCACGTGTATCTAAAAGGGCGATCAATAAAACGGTAGGTATGAGTTCAGAATGGAAAGTAGTCAAAGCGATATAAATGCTAGGTAAAGCCAAGCTCAAAATAAAACCAACAAACCTTACCAACCTGATGATCGATGAAAAAACAGAGCGTTGATAATAGTCTGAAGCCGATTGGAAAAATTCATTAAACAAGCCAGGACAGATGACAATGGTCCCTGTTCCTTCCATCAAAATAATAATCTTGCCTTCTAATAATGAAGCGGAGGCAACATCTGGTCTCTCCGTAAATCGATATTGTGGGAAGGGAGTAACGGATGACTCTTCGATTAATTCAGCGATATAGGATGTTTCTAGAATCTCTTCATTTTTAATCTTGTTGATTCTTGTTTCAAACTCTTCAAGCATTTCTTTTTTTACGGTTCCATCTAAATAGCCGTAAACAAATTTGGTGTTTGACTTGCTATCTGTTTGTTTAAAAATAAATTTAAGATCGGGTGTTTTTAACCGTGAACGAATCAAGCCAAGGTTCTTTTGAAGGTTTTCTATCGTTCCTTCTCGGGGGCCAACAACGACTACCTCGTTCTGAGGTTCTGCAACACTTCTTTTCTCTACAGAAGAAGCATCAAAGCTTAGAGCTAAGTCCCATTTGTCAAAAAGCAAGACAATATGACCATTCACGATGTTGGCATTTAATTCATTGTAGTTTTTTAGAAGCATGACGGGCCTTGATGAGACGCCTTTATTCTCAAAAAAGACCTTTATCTGTTGAACGGAAACAGCAAGTGAAAGGGCTGCCTCAAAATCAGGCATATCCTTTAGAACCTGGTGAAGCAGGTTCGACTTTTCTTCTTGGACGAGAGAATCACAGTGTACAACAAGAGCTTCTTGTTTATAATCTGAACCAAATTGAAAGTGTCTGATCTTGATATCATCACAGTTTTTATAAAGGTTACGCATATATTCATCATTTGCTTGGAGATCTTTGTTGATAGGAACTTCTACTTTTGTTGTATCCATGAATGTTAACACCTGCCTTATCCTATAATGTTTGATGAAGGATAAGAATCTATACATTATTTACCATGGAAGTCATGAAGGGTGGATGAAAGCTGTAGATTTCCGTTTCAGCTGGGGTAGTTGAATAAATAGCCAAACAAAAAAGCTACCAGCGTGTTAGGGTAGCTTTCATACGTGAAATTAGAAATATTTCATGATTAAATTTTTTCCTGTGTTCCCACTTTAGCGCTTTGGTCAATGTCTAGACTTGTTTTATATTCAATCCTTTTTATATCACAGCCTGGACCAATTTCTATCGTGTTTCCTCGAACGACTTCGGCGTGTGTGTGTTCAAGGTACAAGTTGTCGCCTTCGATCACTTCTGCTGTTAGTTGATCGGTATGGTTGCTCATAAAAAATTTGATCAGCTTTTTCAAGCCAGATGCATCTCCGGTCTTTTTAACCGTGATGTTCTCGCCACCTATTTCTTTTGCTTCACAATGACGTAGAAGTTCCACGTCGATCGTGCCTGCATTTAAGAGTCCATCTATTTTAAAATTGCCACGGGCTTCAAAAGATTCAGTTTCACAATCTCCCTTTATTTTAATTTGGCCTTTTACGTCTACTTCGTCGCTTGAAACATTTCCTTGTACAGAAGCAGAGCCGCGAACGTGAATCTCTTTTCCTTTTACATCCCCCTTAATAGAAGAGGAGCCTTGAACCTTTAATTCCTCGCAAAGAAGATGACCATCGATGTCTGTGCTGCCGTTAATCGTCATTTCCTTCACTTTTACATCGCCTTCGAAATGGGTAGATCCATTTATTTTGGCTGTATCAGTAGTGATGTTTCCCTCTAAATGGGCACTTCCGTTGCATTTGAACTCTTCACAAGTGAGATCACCGTATATATGGGCAGATCCGTTAACCTTTACTTGGTTATACTCGCCACCAGAAGAAGTTCCTGATCCGGAAATACTAATGTTCTTTAACTGAGTTCGTTCCATTGCTATTCCTCCTTCAATGATTAAGAAAGCTTAAGTTTTAGTTCTTCCATGCACTGACTTAGTTTGTAGTGAGCGATTTTTTTTGCTTGTGGTTCTAAGAAAAGGGTGGCCGGTTCTGGTGTAAGAACAAAAAATGAGACGCCCATTTTTCTGATAAAGATCAATTCACTTCCTGTGTTCTTTACGTTCTGCTCATTTTCATCAAAGAGCTTTAACAGGTCTATGCCTTCCGTTCGATTTACATCGCCGGTTTGCAGCAATGAATTCAATACGTATAGAGTTAATATTTGATTGAAAGTAAACGTTTTGGTGGGGCCATGAACGTTGTTGAACATCTCTAAGGCTGTATTTGAAACAATGTTACGTTTAGTAAGTTCTTCTGCTGATAATGATGTAAGTGTTGGGGAAGGGGAGAACATATCAGCTAGTTCATCGAGTGATAAGTCATCTTTTAACGTTTTAATTTTTTCAATGCGCAGCAATATATCTTCTTTAGGAAAGAATGTTTCTTGCCCTGTAAAGGTAGATTTTCGAATAAACCAGTTTTCGGGAATCAAATTCTTTCTTTTCCATCTGTATAGCTGTCCGTATGAGATATTTGCTTCTTCTAATAGATCTTTTTTTGAGATTAGGTTTTCCATGGTTAACCTCCTTGCTTACAATGTAACATAACACTGTTACGTTATACAAATGATTTTTAAAAGTTTATAAAGGAAAATGCATGAAGATTTTTGAATAGTATTAGGTAGAAGGTGGAGGAGTTAATGGAGAATTGGTTTAGTGCAGGAACTTCGGGTTTTAAGATGTTTCAGTGGGAGCATGTTCTTTTATTAGTTTTTATATTCCTTGTGAGTATTATCATGTTTGGCTACCGAAATAGGATTAGGAAGATGCACATATGGAAGAAAATCTTAATCACAGGTCTTGTAATCTCTGAAAGTACGTATCACATATGGGCAATTCATAATAATTTATGGGATATTCATATTTTCCTGCCTTTGCAGCTATGTAGTTTCAATATTCTACTATGCGTGTTGTTACTCATAACGGATAATCGGAGACTGTTTGCTTTTGTTTATCTTTTTGGTTTAACGGGTGCCATACAAGGATTACTTACACCAGAGTTATTTCAGGAACCTTGGCATTTTCGTTTCATTCAATACTTTTTAGCTCATGCTCTCATTGTTTGGACAGCTCTTTACTATGCAATTATAAGGTCTTATACAATTAGCTGGCAGCTTCTTTTCCAATCATTTTTTTGGTTGAACATCTATGCTCTTGGTGTTTACGTTGTAGATGTTGCGATTGGTGCAAATTATATGTTCTTGCTTGAAAAACCATCGAATGCTTCTCTCATGGATTACATGGGGCCTTATCCTTGGTATATCCTTTCACTAGAGCTAGTCGCTTTATGTTTATGTCTGTTTGTTTTTATTCCGGTTAAAGAAAAACTAAAACACAAGACAGAGGGCTACCCGCCGTTTGAAGGGTAGTTCTTTTTTGTATACTTTGTGACAAAACCATGCAGGAAAAGAAAATTATGGAATTTATTGTATAATGGAAGTGAGGAGGGATAGTATGATTGAAACTATAAATAAGCCGATCAGGTGGATGCCATTTCTTTTTCTTAGTTTCTTAGTCATTGGAAGCAATGTAATTCTTTATCAAACCACCTATTTTCAACCTATACCTACGTCAGTGCTCATTGGTTCGATGTTTGATTTTCTTCTTGTTATTCCTCTACTTACCTACTACTTTATTATCCGCAAAAGATACTCATGGAAGCTGACACTGCTTGTTGCATTAGTGAGTTATGCTTTCGCATCATGGATCATTCCAGATGAACTAATGAAATCTGTTTCATTTATTCCGAAAGCTCTCCTTCTTTTAGAAGCAGGTTTTATCTCAATCGAACTATATTTGTTGTTTATTGTGTGCAGAAAATTTCCTAAAGTAAAGAAAACGTTCAGTGAGTTAGCTGTTGAACTACCGTTTTTATTTAAACTCAAACACGCTGTTAACGTTCATTTTGCAAGAAGTCGCCTCATTGATTCTCTCGTAAGTGAAGTAACGATGTTTCATTATGCATTCCTTTCGTGGCGCAAAGCACCTATGATGACTGAGCAAACGTTTACTTATCATAAGAATACGAGCTATGTAGCTCTCCAGCTCATGTTGATTCACGCGCTTATCATCGAATCGGTCGGTCTTCATTATTTCTTCAGCCAGTGGAATCATACCGTCTCTTTGATTTTACTATTTATAAACATCTATTCTATTCTGTTTCTAATCGGCCAAATGCAAGCCGTAAAAAAAGTACCTGTGATTGTCACAGAGGATTCATTGATTCTAAATGTAGGTTTTATCAAGAGCCTTGACCTTCCGTTTAAAGACATTCAAGAATGGAAAACGTATGAAGGACCTGATGAGTTGAGTGCAGCTGAACTCAAGTATACGTTTGAAGCGCGAGTAAGTGATTTTATTCCGGAAAAACCGAATATTGAGTTGCTGTTGAAAAAACCTGTAAGGTCAGATATCATATATGGATTTAAGAAGAACGTAACAAGGGTAGTTATTAAAGTAGATCATCCTGCTGAATTAATGAGGCTTATTGAAAAGAGAATGGCTGATGAAGAATGTATTTTAGAAGATTAACAGTCTTTTTTTAGCAAATGTTCAATTTCACCTTGTTAAATGGAAATGCTATTGTTAAGATTTCAGAAGGTTACAGAAAAATCCTCTCGACAGGTGAAAATATATGTTTAAAAATACAGCAACTACACAACAAAAAAAATCATTTCTAACTTCCGTTCAGCTTATCGTAATCTTTTATTTATTGTCTGTTTTAGTAGCCACTTTACTATTAAGCTTACCAGTCGGGCATAACGAAGGAGTAGAGCTGAAATTTATTGATGCACTATTTACAGCGGTGAGTGCAGTTAGTGTAACAGGGCTCACTTCTGTTAGTATCTCAGAAACGTTCAATCACGTCGGAGTCATCCTTCTAGCTTTAATTTGCCAAATTGGTGGAATTGGTGTCATGACACTAGGAACGGCGGTCTGGTTATTAATAGGAAAACGGATTGGAATGAGAGAACGTCAATTAATTATGACGGATCAGAATCAATCCACACTTGCTGGACTCGTTCAGCTGATGAAGCAGATTTTAACGTTAATCATTGGGATCGAAATTGTAGGAACAGTTTTGTTCTTCATATTGTTTCAGCCTTATTATGATACAGAAGTTGAGGTGCTTTACCACGCTTTTTTTGCGGCCGTTACAGCTACAACGAATGCTGGATTTGATATAACGGGAAGTTCATTAATCCCTTTCCGTAATGATTATCTTGTTCAAATTGTGACGATGTTATTGATTACATCAGGTGCGATAGGATTTCCTGTTCTAGTTGAGATTAATAACTTTATTAAAGAACGAAAGTATTTAGAGCGTTATACGTTCACTCTTTTTACAAAGGTCACGACAACTACATTTGCTATTTTAGTTGTAACAGGTGCGATCGGTTTTTATGTTTTAGAAATGAACGCTTTCTTTGAAGGAAAGTCTTGGCATGAATCATTCTTTTATTCGATGTTTCAGTCTGTTACGACTCGTAGTGGCGGTTTGTCTACGATGGATATCTCACAATTAACAGTACCTACTATGCTTTTCTTATCGATTATGATGTTTATCGGCGCTTCACCTAGCTCGGTCGGTGGAGGGATAAGAACAACTACATTCGCCGTAGCTCTTTTAGCGATTCTCTTTTATGCAAAAGGAAGAAACACGATTAAAATTTTTAAACGAGAGATCTATCCAGAGGACATTCAAAAATCCTTTATTGTTATTATTGTTGCGATGGTGCTCTGTACAACATCCACCATCGTCTTGGCGATCACTGATCCTATGCCGATCGAGTACTTATTCTTCGAAGTATGTTCAGCTTTTGGAACCACAGGGCTTTCTACTGGAATTACGGGCCAGTTGAGCTCAACGGGTAAAGTAATCCTTATGCTCTTAATGTTCATCGGTAGGATTGGTGTCTTATCATTCTTGTTCATCATCCGAGGGAAAACAGTAACAGAGCACATTCATTATCCGAAAGAAAAATTAATAATTGGTCAATAAAAGTGATCCCGTTTGAATTCACTTCGATGTTTACTTATAATGAACATAAGTAAATAAGTCCTTCGGGGTCGGGTGAAATTCCCAACCGGCGGTGATGAGGCTCTAGCCTCTTAGTCCGTGACCCGGTTTTGCTTTTGCAGAAACGGTGGATTCGGTGCAATTCCGAAGCCGACAGTATAGTCTGGATGGGAGAAGGAACGTGAACACTTTTAGAATACCTGTGTTGAAATAGGTATATTTAAAGGTTTATTTTGTTATATTCTTAACATTTAAAACCCCGGAAGCATTTTGTTTCCGGGGTTATTTGTATTAAGAAAAAGGACTCCTGCTTATGCATATTTACGATGATACGAACGTCATACGAGGGAGGGAAAGCTTTTTGTTTACAGGCATTATTGAAGAAAAGGGTACGATTAAATCCATTTCTAAAGGCAATGAAACGATCGTACTTACCATTACAGCCGATGAAGTACTGAAAGATGTAAACCTTGGGGACAGTATAGCGGTGAATGGTGTTTGTTTAACGGTAACATCTTTTAGTAAAAGGGAGTTCACTGTGGATGTTATGCCTGAAACGTTTCGTTCATCCACATTGAGACTGTTAAACAATCGGGATTCAGTCAATCTAGAACGGGCGATGGCTGCTGGTGGCAGGTTCGGTGGACATTTTGTTTCCGGACATGTTGATGGTACGGGAACAATCGTTGAAAAGCGTCCAGAGAGAAATGCTATTTATTATACGATTACATTGCCTGACCATCTGATGCGCTATTTTATGTTGAAAGGCTCCGTATGTGTAGATGGAACGAGTCTCACTATATTTGAAGTAACCGAAAGTACAATTACCGTTTCTTTGATTCCTCATACAGCAGAACATACGATTCTAGGGTCAAAGGGAACGGGTGACATCGTGAACATTGAATGTGACATGCTCGCAAAATATGTACACAATATGTTGTCGCCAAAACAAGAAACAACACAAAAGTCGAAGCTGTCTCTTGATTTCTTACAAGAGCACGGATTTTAGGAGGAGAGTTCATGTTTCACTCCATAGAAGAAGCAGTTGCAGATCTTAAAGAAGGAAAAATTGTAATCGTAGTAGATGACGAAGATCGTGAAAATGAGGGTGACTTTGTTGCGCTCGCTGAGGGAATTACCCCAGAGAGTATCAACTTTATGGTGACGCATGGCCGAGGCTTAGTATGTACACCGATCTCTGAAGAAATTGCTTTAAAGCTTGATCTTTCACCGATGGTAGCAGCCAACACAGATTCGCACGGCACGGCTTTTACGATAAGCGTCGATCATATTTCAACAACAACGGGTATTTCAGCGCAAGAGAGAGCAGCTACAGTACGTGAGCTAGTAAATGCTGATTCCCTTCCTTCAGATTTTAAACGTCCCGGCCATATTTTTCCGTTGATCGGAAAAAACGGCGGTGTGTTGCGTAGAGCAGGGCATACAGAAGCTGCAATCGATCTTGCCCAAATGGCCGGAAGCAAATCTGCTGGTGTTATCTGTGAGATCATGAAAGAAGACGGAACGATGGCTCGTGTTCCTGAACTCGTTGAACTTGCGAAACAACATAATATGAAGCTGATCACGATAAAGGATCTTATTACGTACCGAAACAAAACAGAGCAGATGGTGAAGCGTGAAGTAGAGATTACTCTGCCTACAGAATTCGGTGATTTTAAAGCGATCGGTTTTTCGAATGTATTGGATGAGAAAGAACATGTGGCACTGGTAAAAGGTGAGATCGCAACCGGAGAGCCAGTTCTCGTCCGTGTTCATTCTGAGTGTTTAACAGGTGATGTTTTCGGTTCTGCTCGTTGTGATTGTGGATCACAGCTTCACGCAGCTCTTTCTCAGATAGAAAAAGAAGGTCGTGGCGTTTTGCTGTACATGAGACAAGAAGGACGCGGTATCGGACTTATCAATAAGATGAAAGCTTATAAACTTCAAGAAGAGGGTTTGGATACCGTTGAGGCAAATGAACAGCTTGGGTTTGCACCAGATCTTCGTGACTATGGAATTGGAGCTCAGATCTTAAAGGATCTTGGCATTAGTAAGATGAAACTGCTGACAAACAATCCAAGAAAGATTGCTGGATTAAAAGGTTATGACTTAGAAGTGACCGATCGTGTGGCGCTTCAGATGCCTCATAACAAGAACAACGAAGATTATCTAAAAACAAAAAAGAGCAAATTGGGGCATATGCTTCATTTCTAAACAGGAGGAATAGTCATGGCAAAATTATTCGAAGGACATTTAGTTGGTACAGGATTAAAAGTAGGTATTGTAGCAGGACGTTTTAATGATTTTATTTCCGATAAATTGGTGTCTGGTGCACAAGATGCCTTCAAGAGACACGGTATTTCTGAAGATGATGTAGACATCGCTTGGGTTCCAGGAGCCTTTGAAATTCCGTTGATCGCTAAAAAGATGGCAGATAGCGGTAACTATGATGCTGTGATTACCTTAGGAGCGGTAATTAGAGGGTCGACTCCACACTTTGATTACGTATGTAATGAAGCGGCGAAAGGGGTCGCTCAAGCCTCAATGACGAGCGGTGTTCCTGTGATCTTCGGCGTGTTGACCGTTGACTCGATTGAACAAGCGATTGAACGCGCTGGAACGAAAGCTGGAAACAAAGGTTGGGAAGCAGCTGTGTCTGCTATTGAAATGGCAAACTTAACGCGTCAGTTGGGATAATGGCATGTGTGTGGAAACCCGTCACTTTTTTAAGTGGCGGGTTTTGTTTGTTTTATAAACGATGGTGTTCGAGCTTGTCGAGTGGTGTCGACTCGTCGGTAACTTTTGGATTGAGAGCATGATCTCGTGGATTAAGTGTAAAAATTTGTGGATTGAGAGCAAAAACTCGTGGATGGAAAGTGAAAACTTCAGGATTGAAAGTAAATAATGGTAGGTTCATGTCGAAACGTTGTAGATTGAAGCGTAAACCTCATTTCAAACACCCCTCTAAAGTAAAAATTAACAGCATTTTAAATAATTTTAAGCATATCTAAAAGCAATTGACATAGTTATTAGAATAGTGTTAAGATTACCAAAGTTACAAACTACAAAATTATGGAAAGGATGGTTGTGTCATGGTGAAAGAAATGGTTGTTATTCAAATTGCGGTCACTGTTGTAATCAACGATGACTCTACAATTTCATACCATGGCCTGCCGGAAGAGATGTATTAGGATTTTCATTCTACATATCTGCCTTTTCTACATACATGTTTGTACGCAGGTCACCCCAGTCGTGACGTGTGTTTTTTTATGATTTCAAAGCATACCGAGTTCGAATGGTATGCTTTTTTATTTTTGTTTGCATAGAAGAGATCACTCTTCTTGTTGCAATAGATTCACTAAACATGAGGAGGAGAACAAATGAAAAGAAAATCATTAAATGTGTGGCTAGAACGCAAGGATCATACACTTTTTGGGTAGCTTCGTTAAACAATTGTTTAAAAGAATGGTAGATCGAGAGGGGAGACATTATGTTTTCAGTTTTAGGTAAATTAGCATGGTTCTTTAAGAAGCATTGGATACGATACACAATTGCAGTAGTGTTGCTGACTGGCGTTGGGATCATCGAGATCATCCCACCGAAACTCATCGGTAACATCATTGACTCCATTCATATGGGCACAATCACAAAAGAAGACATGATGAAGACTCTTGGAATCTTTGTAGCTGTTCTAGTTTCCATGTACATTACGATGTATATCTGGATGTATCAGCTTTTTGGAGGAGCTTTTATCATCGAGCGCTCGATGCGTTCAAGTTTTATGCGGCACTTATTAAAGATGACTCCTACATTTTTTGAGAAAAATAGAACAGGAGATTTGATGGCACGTGCGACAAACGACTTAAAAGCCATCTCCATGACTGCAGGATTTGGAATCTTAACCCTTGTAGATTCTAGTTTGTTCATGCTGACAATCCTGTTTGTGATGGGATTCATGATCAGTTGGAAATTGACGTTTGCAGCGCTCATTCCACTGCCGATCATCGCGTTTATTATTAAGAAATACGGAAAAAAAGTACATCAGCGTTTTACCGTTGCGCAAGACGCGTTTGGAGAAATGAACGATTCCGTTCTGGAAAGCATACAAGGAGTACGTGTCATTCGAGCTTATGTTCAAGAAAAAGAGGATGTAGAGCGTTTCAATAAAGTAACAGAAGATGTATTTGAAAAGAATTTGGCTGTATCAAGAATCGATGCGTTATTTGAACCAACGATCAAGGTCTTGGTAGGAATAAGCTATTTAATCGGTTTAGGCTATGGAGCTTACATGGTCTTTCATAAGACGATCACACTTGGTGAGCTAGTTACCTTTAACGTTTACTTAGGTATGCTGATCTGGCCGATGATTGCGATTGGTGAACTCATAAATGTGATGGAACGTGGAAGTGCATCACTTGATCGTGTTAACGAAACATTAAGCTATGAACCTGATGTTAAGAATAGAGAAGACCTTGTCCCACTAAAGGATCCGGGCACAATAGCATTCGAAGATGTGACATTCCGATATCCTTCTTCAGAAACAGATAACTTAAATAACATCAACATTAAGGTGGAAAAAGGAGCGACTCTTGGAATTGTTGGCCGAACGGGAAGCGGAAAAACGACACTTCTTAAACAGCTTTTAAGAGAGTATCCAGCTGGAAAAGGGAACATCACATTCTCTGGTGTAGGCATTGAGGATATCGCTTTAGAAGATCTGCAAGGATGGATCGGTTACGTACCGCAGGATGCTATTCTTTTCTCCAAATCGGTAGAGGAAAATATCTTATTTGGAAATAGCACAGCGGGTGTCGATAAGTTGAATCATGTCATGGAGATGGCATCATTTAGAAAAGATGTTCAGTTCCTTCCTGAAGGATTGAACACGCTTGTCGGGGAAAAAGGTGTGGCGTTATCAGGAGGACAAAAGCAACGTGTGTCTATTGCGCGGGCATTATGTGTAGATCCAGAGATCTTGATTCTAGATGACGCGCTTTCAGCTGTTGATGCGAAAACAGAGACAGCGATCATCGGTAACATCCGTAAAGAACGCGCCGGGAAAACAACTTTTATTACAACACACCGACTGTCAGCAGTTGAACATGCAGACTGGATCATCGTTATTGATGACGGAGCGATTGTAGATCAAGGCAGACATGAGGATTTAATAGCAAGAGACGGCTGGTATAAAGAACAGCACGAACGTCAACAGATCGAACAAAACTTAAATGATAATAAGGCGGTGTAGCCATGAACGTTGGAAAACGCCTGTTTCAATACGCACTTCACTATAAAAAGAACTTTATTCTCGGGCTTCTGATGCTTACTGTTGCCATTGGAGCGGAGCTGACTGGACCATTTATCGCCAAGACGATGATCGATGACCATATTCTTGGCATTGAGCGGCCATGGCATCAAGTAGATAATAAAGAAGAAGAAGCAGTGAAATACGATGGGAACTGGTATAAACGAAGCGATCATTTTGATCCTGGAGAAGATAAAGGAAAAGAAATACGTGTTATACAAGTTAAAAGAGACTATTTCGTTGTACCAAACAAAATAGCTTTTGATGGTGAACGAAAAGCGAGTAACAAAGAGGTGACGATTTCTTTTAAAGGAAAGTCAGAAACCTATTCGGCAGATAAACTAAGTACGAGTGAAACATTTGCTTTTTATAAGCCAGAGATCGCTGGAATCATGAAACTGACAATGATTTACTTAGGCCTTCTCGTTTTTGCAGCATTCTTTCAGTATGGTCAGCGCTATATGTTGCAGCGCTCATCTAATCTGGTTATCAAGAAGCTCCGTCAAGATGTGTTTGCCCACGTTCAGCGTGTAGCGATTACGTATTTTGATAATCAGCCTGCTGGGAAAATTGTTTCTCGTATCACGAATGATACGGAAGCGATCAAAGAATTATTTATTAACGTACTAGCAAACTTTTTTACAGGAATCATCTATCTGACAGGGATATTTATCGCGTTGTTCTTGCTGGATGTTAAGCTTGCAACAATCTGTTTGATCCTTGTACCAATTCTCGTTGTCTGGATCATTGTTTACAGAAAGTTTGCGTCTAAATACAATCATAAGATTCGTTCTACGCTGAGTGACATTAACGGAATGATAAACGAATCGATTAACGGTATGACCATTATTCAAGCCTTTAAAAGGCAAAAAGAGACTTCAGAAGAATTTGAAACGATGAACAAAGAATATTTCACCTTTCAAAATAAGCTCTTAAGCCTTAACGCGATGACGGGACATAACCTTGTGTTGTTATTAAAGAACCTTGCGTTCATGGCATTCATCTGGCACTTTGGTGGGCAGGCACTTGGCGTGGGTTCTGTTATTTCAATCGGTGTTCTGTATGCCTTTGTAGATTATTTGAACCGTATGTTCCATCCTGTAACAGGTATGGTGAATCAGCTTGCACAGCTTGAGCAGGCACTTGTATCTGCAGAGCGAGTATTTGTTCTGATGGATGAGCCTGGACAGAAAGTGACTGAATCTGAGATCGATCGATATAAAGGGAATGTAGAGTTTCAAGATGTGACGTTCAGTTACGTAGAAGGCGAACCAGTCCTTAAAAATATTGCTTTTGAAGCAAATCAAGGTGAGACAGTGGCGCTTGTCGGTCATACGGGTTCTGGGAAAAGTTCAATCATGAATCTGTTGTTCCGTTTCTATGACATTAAACAGGGGAAAATCATGATCGATGGCCAAGACATCATGCAGCTTTCTAAACAGGAGCTTCGTCAGCATATGGGTATCGTTCTACAAGATCCGTTCTTGTTTACAGGAACAATTACATCCAACGTGAGCTTAGATAATCCAGAAATCACGCGGGAACAAGTTGAAAAGGCACTTACAGATGTAGGAGCAATGCCGTTTATCAACAACTTGCCCAAAGGATTGGATGAACCGGTTATTGAAAAAGGAAGTACCCTTTCTTCTGGTCAGCGCCAATTGATTTCTTTTGCAAGAGCGTTAGCATACAATCCTGCTATCTTAATTCTTGATGAAGCAACGGCAAGTATAGATACAGAAACAGAAGCTGTGATTCAAGAGGCACTTGATGTGTTGAAGAGAGGAAGGACTACTTTCATTATTGCACACAGACTTTCTACGATTAAGAGTGCCGATCAAATTCTGGTTCTCGATCGTGGTGTGATCGTAGAACGCGGCAGTCATGACGATTTGATGAAAGAAAAGGGACGTTATTTCCAGATGTACCAGCTTCAACAAGGAAAAACGGAAACACGAGCAGTAAGCTAAACGTGAAAAGGAGCCTCATAGGGGCTCCTTTTTCTTATCCGTTTTTTTTAGAAGGTTGCTTGTAAAATAGTTTTAACTTTCTTCTTTATTCTTTTCATCCATCTCATCGTTTTGTTCGCCATCGTCTACACCGTTGTCTTGGTCAACACCGTCACCGCAAGCAGTTAATCCACCTAACGTTAACATTGCTGCCAATGTTCCAGCTGCCCATCTCTTTTTCCACATGTGAATCACTCCTCTTTTCATTTTTTAAATTTTTTTAAATATTTTTGTTTAGTGAAAGATTCCCTTAAAAGGGTCGATAAAACATATGAATATGTAAAATGAGCGTTTAGTCGCATGTAATTGCAACATATTGGGTGAAAAAGTGAATATAAGGGAAGAAGGAAATTAAATTGGCATCTATTTTAAGCATTTTAACAAAAAAGAAGAGTACGACAGCAGTACTTGATCCTATTGACAACCTTAAAGAAGACGTAAAAATCATAATATCCCCTAACAGTGAGTGGCAGAAGCAATTAAACATGATTTCCTTAACAGTGGATGATTTAGCAATCATTCGGTCGATCAAACCGTTCATCTCTGAGAACATAAGTGAGATTGTACACCGGTTTTATATGAATATCGAACATGTTCCTGGCTTGATGGAAATTATTCAAAAACACAGCTCAGTTAATAAGCTTCAAGTGACATTGATTAAGCACATACAAGAAATGTTTGATGGGGTTATCGATACAGCATACATAGAGCAAAGAAAAGTGATTGCCCACATCCATTTTAAAATTGGTCTCGAACCTAAATGGTATATCTGTTCTTTTCAGGATATGCTGCTATCCTTTTTATCTATTTTGGACAAACATATTGATAACAAAGAAGAGTATCAACTTGCTGTTAAAGCAGTAACGAAGCTCTTGAATTTTGAGCAGCAGATTGTCCTAGAAGCTTTTGAATTAGAGCAAGTAAAACAAAGGGAACAACATGAAGAGCAAAAAAAGCAGATTGCGGTATCTGTTGGTGATTCTGTAGAAGAGTTAGCGAGTATCTCAGAAGAAACGAGTGCTGCTCTAGAAGAGTTAACGTCAAAGGCTGATGAAGTGGTCGTTTTTGCAAAGAACACAGCAGAATCAGCCGTACAGGTATCCAATAATTCGTTAGCAGGTAAGAACAAGCTAGACGATCATCAACAAATGATTCTAAAAGTAAAAGACCAATCAGAGCAAATTACAGCTGAATTAATCAACTTGGAACAAGCAACAGTAAAAATTAACGATGTTGTAGACATCGTAACAGCGATTGCTGAACAGACGAACCTTCTTTCTCTTAACGCAGCGATAGAAGCTGCTAGAGCAGGAGAAGCTGGAAAAGGATTCTCCGTCGTCGCTCATGAAGTTCGAAAGTTAGCAGATCAAACAAAGACCTCTGTTTCAGGTGTTTCAGAACTTGTAAAGAATACGCACAAACGAATTGAAGCTGTAACTCAATCCGTTGAAAGTATTCACAATTATATAAACGATAGTGTAAGTGAAGCTACGGAAATATCAGATTTCTTTGTAGCCATTCTTTCTAAGATGGATGAGAGTACGGATCGAAGCGGAAAGCTCGAAAGAGAAGTAGAAGTGATGGCAGAAGTTATAGAAGAGTTGAGTCACGCTGTAGGTCAGATTGCGGTTTCAGCAGATTCGTTAACAAATGTTACGAAAAGCATGCAACAAGAATAAAGAAGGGATCCCGCGGGATCTCTTCTTTATTTATTGATAACATATTGTGCTCTATTGGTTTCGAATGAAACGATGTTATCGTCTGTTCGAATATCATTAATCCCGTCGATTGGTATTTCGTACGTAATTGTAGGCAGCTCCACTTGTGAGCCTTCTTCAGATGCATAAGCTGTACCGTGTAAAAACAATATGTGGTCACCTAGATAGTCGTCATGTGCGTCTCTTTGTTCAAAGGTTGCTTTATCTAGTGAAATTCTGATTTGATCTAGATCTCCTGCTTCTTCTTTGCGAATAGAAATCTGGTTACCAGACCATCCATTTAGTACATCTTTTAGTTCGATAATTTTAGTATCTGACATTGTTTTCACCTCATTATTCAATTTTCCCGTAATCCTTAAACTTAAACCGGAGAATAATGAGTAATTAGATATAAAAATTTTTAAGAGTGAGATTTTTTTGGTCTAACGATTTTAGTGGGGATGCTGTTGTATATGTCTCTTTTTATAAACGAAAAAACTCATAAAAAGCTTTTTAGCTCTTTATGAGTCGTTCAGCATTTAAGGGTTCAGCTCCACAATTTTATGAGCTCCCCAAGGTGCAACACTTATGATAACATCCATGTCTCTTGCTTGCTGTTCAAGTTCTTTTCCCGTGTTCTCCTGAACATAGTACCTCTCAAATCCATAAGTAAGCTGGATTTGATTGAAGGAGCCTTCACCCCAGACTTTTTCAGCTTTCGCTGTTAATAAAACCTGATTTTCCGTTACTTTGGGTTTTTCTGAATAAACCTTATTAATGACATAATATCCTTCTTTATTTGGTTGCAGAACAACATAAGCTTTATGATTACCGCGTTCGAGTTCAGCTGCATCTCCTTCATAACTCTTGAGAGGAGCTGTACTAATATCATAGTGAAGTGTCACATAGTCACCATACAAAAGGTCTCTTGGATCGACGGGAACGGTCTTAATCTTGATCTCTTTTCCAAAATAATCGATGCTGTAATAACTTCCTACGATAAAGAGCAGGAAAAGAACTTGCAGAAGGGCAGCGATCATCCAACCTCTTTTTTTAATCATGATGCGGACCCCCGTTTCTTAAGATCTGCTTTTTCTTACGTTGGAGAAACGCATTTAGTATGAATAAAAGAACTCCGCCAAATAAGAAGAAGATGGACTTTGGCATAAAAGACCATGCCAGATTGAAGTATCCCATTAAACAAACTAGCAAAAAGAGTACGATTCCAAAATTGATTTGCGAACGACTTTCGTTCCGATAGCCTTCAGAAAGCTTGTATCCCGAAAAAACGAACATGATAACCAAATAGATAATGCCTACTATTAATGAATCCGTCACTTTAACAAGGTAAAAGAACGGCAAGAAAATTAATAGTTCCCATGCATGCAAGTATAAATTCTCCTGACGTTTTCTGATGACTGATAGAGCGAATAGGACGACCAAAACAGGAATGAATAGATAAGGATTAGGCAGCTCTAAATCTGAAGAAAATTCATTTGTAAGCAAGAAATATAAACCGTAAGCAAAACCAAAGCCAATGAGTGTTCCTAGTCGATTAAACGGTTGTTTAAATACGTTCTTTTCAACCCATAAGCCACTTGTAAATAGCGCAAATCCAAATATGAAGAACCATAGTAGATTAATATCATTAACCGTAATAAACATGAGACCTTGAATACTGAGTCCAATCGTGAAAACCCAAGATTTTAGAGTGGACGGATATAAGAAAACAAAGCCTCCAACAGCTATTATAAAAAGAATACATAAAAGATAACTAAAGCTTTGAAATTCATTTATGCTGTAAAGTTGCCCTCCAACTGTTAGTAGCCCAAGAAGAAAGAAATAAAGCTTGTGGCGATCTCTGAATAAATAAAAGATGGCAGGAAGGCTCCAAAATACGAATAAACGAGCATCGACGGCATTTAAATGAAAAGTTTGACCTAAGAGAATGATGCTTGCTCCAAATGTAATAATTCCAAGAAGATTAAGGGAAGTTCCTAATGAATGATGGCCTGTTTTCAAATACCGTTCACCAGAAAAGTAAAAACTCAGCATAAACACGATAAGTAAGGAAAGTCTGGCGATGGGTGAGATTTCTCCCCAATTTGAAGCGATGAAAGATAAGATACCGATGCCGATTAAAATACTGGCTAAAATGGGTAATACACCAGTAACTTTTCGCTTGTCTTCGGAATCTGGATATCTTGCAACGATTAAATCTAACTGATCTTCAGTGATGATGTTGTCAGCGATCCATTTTTGACCTTCTTTTCTCATCCATTGTTTGTTCATGTTTTACCACCTCAATTCATGTATATGTAAAGTCCTTATAAAACAGGACGAAACACCAATATTCTCTTTTAGTGTAATATTACACAAAGTAAATCTTGTTATCAAGCAATAAATTGAAAAGTGTATACGAATTCTTATGTTTAGACAAGGTGAACAAAAAGAGAACAGCTATCCAGGCTGTTCTCAAAATTATTACATTTATTTTTTGTCTTGTACATAATGCACGATTTTTAAAACGGTCTTTCGAGGCAAGAATCGAACGATGTTAGCCAAAGCTTTATTTTTAAATCCTGGAATTGCTATTGAATCTTTAGACATTAAGGCATTGTAGCCTGACCGTGCAACATCGCTCGCATCCATCGCACCTGATTGAAACAAACGAGAAGATTCAAGGCTTGCACGCTTTTCGAAGTTTGTAGCTGTAGCTCCCGGGCAAAGAGCAGTAACGCTAACATCTGTATGGCGTAGTTCATAGTTGATTGCTTCTGAGAAGGAAAGTACATATGCTTTTGTCGCATAATACACCGCCATTAAAGGTCCAGGTTGGAAAGCTGCAGTTGAGGCTACATTTAGGATCTTTCCTCGATTACGCTTAATCATTCCAGGAAGGAGCTGTTTAGTCATTGTTGTTAGGGCGGTAATGTTAACTTGAATCATCTCTTTTTCATCTTTCCATGATGTCTCGTTAAACGGTCCATAAGCAGCAAATCCTGCATTGTTGATCAAAACGTCAATCTTTATACCTTTTGCAATTATCTCTGCAGTCAGTTCTTCCGCAGCGTCTGTTTTGCTTAAATCTTTTGCAAATACGGTAACGTTAATACCGTATTTTTTTGACATTTGCTCGGCAATTTCATTAAGCTTTGTCTCATTTCTAGCTGTAAGCACCAAGTGATAGCCGTCTTTTGCAAAGAGATTGGCAAATTCAAGACCAATTCCGCTTGAGGCACCTGTAATGAGAGCATTTTTATTATTTATCATAAGAAACATCCTTTCTTATATCATGTTTATATGTTTAAGAATATCAACATGATAACATATCTTTAAAAATAAATAAACAATAACTAGTTAAAAAAGGTATGATAAAAGAAAAATGAATATTTTGACAAAGGAGGTGCGCACCATGAAAAACGTAATGATTGCAAAACACCCTGCAACAGGTGAAACCATTGATCAGTGGCTGGAAACGGGAGAAAATCAAGTACCTGAAATGTATGAAAAAGCGTCTGCTGCTTTTCAATATTGGTCCACTCGTTCGTTAGAAGCTCGATTAACGTTTATAAAAAAAATTAAGCAGTATCTGCTAGATAACATGGATGAACTTGTAGATGAAATTTGTGCTGCGACTGGAAAGGTGAAGACTGAAGCGCTAACAGCAGATCTTATGCCTGTTATTGATATCATTGGACATTATGAAAAGCGCGCACCAAAAATTTTAAAGCGGAAAAAAGTTTCCACCCCGCTTCTTTTTATCGGTAAATCTTCGTATGTGGATTATTTTCCTTTAGGAACAGTTTTAGTCATCTCTCCATGGAACTATCCTTTTCAATTGTCGATGACACCTGTAATATCTGCGTTGATGGCGGGGAATTCTGTGATTTTAAAACCATCTGAGGTTACACCTACGATTGGACTGTTGATTGAAAAAATTGCGAGAGAAGTAAATCTGCCTAAAAATGTCCTTCAAGTTGCGCACGGGGGAAAAGAGCTTGGACAAGCTTTAGTTTCTGGTACGCCGGACGGAATCTTTTTTACAGGATCTGTAGAGACAGGGCGTAAGATTGGTGTTGAAGCAAGCACGCGCTTTATTCCTTATACACTCGAGCTTGGCGGAAAAGATCCTATGATTGTATTTGAAGATGCTCACATAAATAGAGCAGTTAATGGTGCAGTTTGGGGGGCATTCACGAATGCGGGACAAGTCTGCATGTCGATCGAGAGAGTTTATGTGCAACATGCGATTCATGGTGAGTTCATCGATCGACTTGTGGAAGAAACGAAGAAACTTAAGCTTGGTGAGGATATAGGTTCATTAACTTTTCCTCACCAAAAAGAGATCATTAGAAATCACGTGAAGGATGCATTAGACAAAGGAGCTCTTCTGCTAACGGGCAAACATCCTGATCATTGGGGAGAAAGCATGTATTTAGAACCAATGATCTTAACGAATGTTACAGAAGAAATGAGCATTATAAAGGAAGAGACGTTTGGACCTGTACTGCCAGTGACATCGTTTGCATCAGAGGAAGAAGCGATTGAAAAGGCGAACAGCACGGAGTTTGGTTTAAATGCAAGTGTATGGACAAAGGATTCGACGAGAGCGAATCGTGTGACTTCAAAGCTTGTAACAGGCAGTGCAGTGATTAATGATGTGATGGTTTCAGTTGCAAATCCCCATCTACCATTTGGCGGTGTGAAAAGCAGCGGTGTAGGCAGATATCATGGAGACGAAGGCTTGTTCATTTTTACTCGTCAGATGTCTGTGATGAAGGATGCTGGAATCAAACAAAGAGAAGTGAATTGGTATCCGTATGAAAATAAATACTCAAAAATAAGAACATTGATCAAAGCCTATTTTTCAAACAGCAAACAGAGGGCTGAATTAATACGTTCAGGCATCAAACAGCTTCGGAAAAAATAAGAACTGTTTTCGCTTTGCAGAGTTGCTTTTGAATGTAGTTGATTTCCGTTATAGATGCTCGCTTTCAACGGGGCGAACGGTCAGCCTCCTGCCGCTATGCGCCCTTAGGAGTCTCGACACTTCCACTTCAATCATCTTGTCAATGAAGTAATAACAAAAAGAAAAGTTAGCTAAAATAAAAGCGATTCAGCCAATCATGCTGAATCGCTTTTTAGAAGTCTTTTTTCAATAGAAATGACAGTTAAGTTCTTTAAAAGGTGTTGCTTTTGAGTTTTTAAAAAGGCATCTTTGAAAGGTTGATTGTAGTGTAAGGTGGAAGACTTTTGGGGGATCAGTGTGACAGGTGAGACACCTTATGGCGCAAAGCGGCAAGGTGGCTCACCGCACACCCCCCGGAAAGCGAGCACCTGGAACGGAAATCAACTCCCCACAAGACATACGAATTTAACAAAAATCTACAGAATACATTCCTCTTCAATAATGTGAATGAGCTGTTTGAGCTGAACCACGGTTTGGTCAAGAGTTAAGAAATAAAAAATCTCTTTCCCTTTTTTCTCGGTCCCAACAATTCCAGCTTCTCGTAATATTTTTAAGTGATGGGAGACTGTTGGCCGTGACATAGGAGATTGACTCGCGATATCCGTTACATTCATTTTATCTGTTTCCGCTAAAAGCAGGACAAGGTCTTGTCTGACTGGGTCACCTAATGCTTGAAACAAAGGGATTGTTTTTCTGAACATCTCTACTGCATATTCATTTGACATATTCTTTCACCAACTTTTTCATAATCATCACATGATTTCATCTTACTATAATTCAGTATAAACCAAATAGACAACCTTTTTGAATATCTTACCGATTTGTAATGGGAACATCGCTATATATTGCCAGTGCCATGAGCGAATATAGAACACGGTGAGATACACAATAAGTGCAAGGGGGTGAAACACATGGCAAGAAGAAATAAATTGGTTGTCCCAGGAGCACAGCAAGCAATTGATCAAATGAAATATGAGATCGCATCTGAGTTCGGTGTTACACTTGGCCCAGATACAACTGCTCGTGCGAATGGCTCGGTTGGTGGGGAAATGACAAAACGTTTAGTCGCAATGGGTCAGCAGCAGTTAAGTGGCGGTAATCGCTAACTTAGCTTGTAGTTGATACAAAGGGGGGTGGAGGAATCCACCCTCTTTTTAAATCGAACTGGAGTTGATAATGATGGCGATGTGTCCGATCTGTAATAACTTTCAAACCATAAACGTCCGGTGTCCAGAATGCGGAAGAGCGGTTCAAGATCAAGGAAGAGTGAGTGACTTTTTCGACGATTACAGCCCCTACATGGAAGTGGATGAACTAAAACTAGAGGATGGCTATCCAGATAATTTTACAGACAGCCAGTGCCCACACGTTTTTTATTGTGATGCTTGTCATCAAGAAGTTCTTTTTTTCATTGGTGAATGGGAGTGAAAAAACCTTCATATCCAAAGAGACATGAAGGTTTATTGGCTGATTTTGATTCTTCTTTCAAGCAATACTCGAAGACCATCCAATAGAGAAGTTAAAATCCAATAGATGACTGCAGCTTCTAAGAGAACGGGAAGTACGATAAGTTGTGACGCGCTAATTTGATCGGCCATTAAGGTAAGCTCTGGTACGGTAATTACAGATGCTAATGAAGAGGCCTTAACGATATCAATCAGTGAATTCCAAACGGATGGAATAGAAATTCTCCATGCTTGAGGGAGAATAACTTCTTTATACGTAAGATATCTGTTCATTCCAAGAGAGAAAGCAGCTTCCCATTGCCCTTTTTCGATCGACTGAATAGCACCTCGATACGATTCTGCAATATAGGCACTAAAGTGGAGTATGAGTCCAGCAAGCGCCGCTTGCCAGCCCTCGGGTACATAAATAAACGTAAAGCCGTTATAAAGAATTAATAATTGAATTAATAATGGCGTTCCTCTGAAGAAAGAAATATACCCTTTAGCAATCCCTGACAAGAATTTATTAGATGACATCCTGCATAAAGCAATGACCAATCCAAAAATAAGCGCTCCGAAAATGGATACAAGGCTGATGACGATAGTAAAAACAGCTCCCTCCAGCAAATAGGGGAGGGAGTTGATCAGTATTTCTGATAGGTTATTCACTTACGTTTTCTCCAAAATATTTTTCGGAGAGCTTTTTCAGTGTACCGTCATTCTTCATTTCTTCAAGAGCTTTGTTTACATCTTTAATTAGATCTTTGTCATCTTTTCGGAATGCAAATGCCATTTCGTTCTCGTTAAATGGCTCACCAACAGCTTTAACGTTATAATCTGTTTTCTTTAATTCTGTCAGGATGAAAAGCTGATCGTTCATTGCAGCATCTACACGATTAACATCAAGATCAGTTAAGACTTGTGCAGCACCTTTATAGAACTTTGTTTTTGCTCCAGCTTTTTCAGCTTCAGCAGCATAGTTACTTCCTTGTGTTGTACCGACTACTTTGCCTTTTAAATCTTCAATCCCTTTAATATCTTTGTTATCTTTGTTGACGATAACTTGTCCGCCAGAAACGGTATATGGAGTAGAGAAATCATATTTAGCTTTTCTTTCATCCGTAATGGTTACTTGATTCGCTACAAGATCAAATCGTTTAGAGTCTAGAGAAGTAAACATGTTCTTCCATTCAGTGGCTACAAACTTCGGCTCCATATCAAGGCGTTTTGCTACTTCCTTTGCTACTTCAACATCATATCCTGTGATTTCGTTTGTCTTTTTATCACGGTAGGAGAATGGTGGATATGTAGCTTCTGTACCTATTGTAAGTACTTTTTTATCTGAACCTGAACCTGATTTTGACTCGTCAGAATTTCCGCATGCTGACAACAGAATGACAGAAAGAGCGAGAGCTGACAGGAATTTAAATGTGTTTTTCAATTGAAGTCCTCCTCGTCAGGACAATCCCGACAATTTTTATAGAATTAATTTTATAAACGAACGACGATTTCGTCAATCATTTAACATTTTCCCCGATAAAGAAAAAAATAACAGGGGAATTACAAGAAATCCTTTTATGCACAAAAAAAAGGTGACCCAAAGAATGAAATCTTTAGATCAACCCTTTACTTAATTTGAGATTTAACGGATACGTAGCTCCGTTTCTTTATCAAAGAAATGTGCTTTGTTCATGTCAAACGCTAAGGAAATGTCCTGACCGTTGCGAATGTCTGTACGTGAATCTACTCGTGCGATAAAATCTTGTCCGCTAACTGTAGAGTACAAGAACGTTTCAGCACCCATCAGTTCAGCAACGTCGATCTTCGCTTCAATCTTCGTGTTTGAAGATGACTCTAAGAATACAGGCTCGTCATGAATATCTTCAGGACGGATACCTAGAATAACATCTTTGTTGTTGTAGCCTTTTTCTTGTAGAATCTTCATTTTTCCGCCAGGAACGGCAATCTTCGTGTCACCTACTTTAAAGAATCCGTCTTCAAGCGTACCGTTCAAGAAGTTCATTGCAGGGCTTCCGATAAATCCACCAACAAAGACATTTTCAGGAGTATCGTATACTTCTTTCGGAGATCCAACTTGCTGGATACGTCCGTCTTTCATAACAACGATACGTGTTGCCATCGTCATTGCTTCTGTTTGGTCATGCGTTACGTAGATTGTAGTCGTTTGCAGACGTTGGTGAAGCTTTGTGATCTCTGCACGCATCTGAACACGAAGTTTTGCATCTAGGTTCGATAACGGCTCATCCATCAAGAATACCTTTGCATCACGAACGATGGCACGTCCTAGTGCAACACGCTGACGCTGACCACCTGAAAGTGCTTTTGGTTTACGATCCAAGTATTGCTCAAGACCAAGAATACGTGCTGCTTCTTTAACACGCTTTTCAATTTCTTCTTTGCTGAACTTTCTAAGCTTAAGTCCGAATGCCATGTTGTCATAAACGTTCATGTGAGGATACAGGGCATAGTTTTGGAAAACCATCGCGATGTCACGATCTTTTGGAGCTACATCGTTTACTACACGATCGTCGATGATTAGATCACCTTCAGAAATTTCTTCTAGACCAGCGATCATACGAAGTGTTGTTGATTTACCGCAACCAGATGGTCCTACGAATACGATGAATTCTTTATCCGAAATATCGAGGTTGAAATCATGTACAGCTGTTACTTTATTTTCATATCTTTTGACGATGTTATTTAATTTAATACCTGCCATTTGAATAATTCCCCTTTCGATGTAAACGTTTTCTTAATATTTTAAGTTTACGCTTTCATATCAGTAATCGTAAATGGACGACATGCCTAAAATAAAAAAAACTCTTTATGCAATGTGCACAAAGAGGATTTTTGAAGCTAGCGAAGATCTTTTTGTTCGATAAGAAGAATGGCCAAGTAAACGGTGAGTGCATTCTTCAATTGCTTAACATCAATACCTGTTTTGTCATAAAACTTTTCCACACGATATTGAAGGCTGTTTCGGTGAATATATAATTGTTTCGCTGCTAACGAAACGTTAAGGTTGCATTCAACAAATACTTTGATGCTTTTTAGCGTTTCCTCGTCTTCTTCTCGCCATTCTTCTACTAGTGATGTTAATGTTTGATCGGCCATCGGACTGGCGGTCTGAAGAAGGATATAGGGAACGATATCAGGGACCGTATACACGGATTTAGGCATCAAGCAATTTCTAACCTCTAAGAACTGCTGTTGCTCTCTGTCGTATGTTTCTTTTGCGTGATGAAGTTGATTGTTATAGCACCCTATATAAATAGAAATATCTAAATAAAAGTCTGTAGAGAGCATGTCTTTTAACGCTTCATAAGGTGTTTCACTAAACTCCTGTTTTGATGTCTCGATAATAACGCCACTCTTAAGGTCTCTGTTAAGAAGAAGAACAGAATCCTCCGGAAAAAGTCCATTGACCGCTTCTGAAAAAGAAGCATAATCGGTAATCGGCTGCTTGCTAAAAAAGTGTACAAATCGATAGAAACCCTCTTCCGTTGTTGTTTTTTCATCAAAAAGAAGCGATTTCCATTTTAACTGCTGTGCTGAAAAAGTATTTGCAAGATTATCATTTTCATATGTGTTAAACATCGATCGAAGTAATGTTAGTTCTGATTCTGAAACAGCAGATTTAGAAATACCGAATGGTTCGCTGTCATCTGAAAGGAACCAGTAAAATCCATGCTGCTGAGAGAGGTCTGTTGTTATGGAATTCTTATAGTGCTTCTTTAGCTTATCGAGCATCCTTTTTCATATCCTTTCAAGAAAAAGCTTGCTATTATTATAGCAATGTTATGTGGTTAACTAAACTAACAGATTCCCAAGAAGGAGGAGACACCATGAAATCGTGTCCTTGAGTAACTTCTGCAACGGTCGTGTACGACTGGGATAATAAAGAAATCTGGACAAATAAAAAAAATTGGGACAAGCAGGAACCACCAAAAGGATCAAAATCACTGATTCTTACATTTGATGATGGGCCATCCTCCGTTTTGGTTGAACTGCTGGATATTCTCAAAAAAAATAATGTCAAAGCGCTGTTCTTTTGGCAGTCAAAGTTGTTGCATAAAAATCGTCCTTGGAAACGTGTGATAGAGGAAGGTCATATGATCGGTGGACATTCATTGCGTCATCGCGTTTTAACAAGACTTTCTTATAGTGACCAGCTGCATGATATTACTACGAATTTGAAACAGATAGAGACACTAACGGGTCAAAAAGTAAAGTATTTTCGTCCGCCTTACGGACAGTTTAATGAAGATACATTGCAAGTTCTAAAAGAGCTCGGAGTGGTCCCTTTCTTATGGGAAGTGGCGGGTCTCGACTGGGAACCCAAACAGAATCCTTTACACATAGTTCATAATATCTTGAATCATGCTGAGGATGGCTCTGTTATCTTGCTTCATGAACTAAAGCAAACGGTAGAAATTTTAGATGAACTGATTTCTGAATTAAAACTAGAAGGCTATGAGTTCTTATTGCCTCCTAAATAGTTAAATAGGGAGCGGCCAAGATGAAGAAAAGAATTGTCGTTTCATTTAGTGGAGGAAAAGACTCTATTTTAGCTCTGTATCGACTACAGAAGTCTGAAGAATGGGAGATTGATTCCTTACTAACTACGTTGACAGAGGACTATGAGCGGACAACCATGCATGGCGTTCGTAATGAGCTTTTAGAAATGCAGGCAAAATCACTTGGTATACCGCTTCGAGTGGTTTGGATACCTAAAGATTGTCCGAATGATCTATACCAACAAAGAATGAAAAATGCTGTTGATGACATCATATCCGATGGTATACAGTACATCATGTTTGGCGATATTTTCTTAGAAGATGTAAAAGAGTACCGCGAAAAAATGTTAGACGGTACAGGGATCACGCCAATCTTTCCAATATGGGGCGAGAGTTCTGAGGAAATTATTGATGAGTTCTTACGTAACGGGTTTAAGACTGTTGTATGTTGCTCTGATACACTAAAAATAGATCCCTCCTTTACTGGCCGTGTCATAGACGAGGAGTTTATAGAAGACTATCCGAACAAGCATGATATATGTGGTGAAAACGGAGAATTTCACACCTTTGTTTTTGATGGACCGAACTTTTCCTTTCCTGTTACGTACACCTTAGGGGAGACGCGAATGGTAAGAGATATGATCAGTAATGAAGATCGTTTTTATTATGTGGATATCCTTCCGAAAGGGTAGGCTAAGTGTTTAGCATAATTATAATTCACGTATACTAGGAAAATAGAATCTAGAGTGGAGACAAAAATATGGACGTATGGATTTCAATTTCAATCATGGCGATCGTCGGTGCGTTTATTGGGGGATTAACAAACTCTATTGCAATCCGGATGTTATTTCGACCGTTTAATACAGTATACATTGGTAAATATAGAGTTCCATTCACTCCTGGACTTATACCGAAGCGAAGAAAACAACTTGCTGTTCAACTTGGTGAAACCGTAACTAAGCATCTTCTGACCGCAGAAGGAGTGCAAGCGAAAATTAACGATGTTGATTTTCGCAATGAGATGACCGAACTCGTTCAGATAGAAGTGAAACGCTTTTTAAAGAGTGATATGACGATCAGTCAACTGCTTAAACAAGATTTTGGTGTGGACGATGTTCAGAACCGAATCCAAACGACAACTGAAGTATGGCTGAGTACTCGAATGAATGTAATGCTTCAGGAATCAAACGGCAAGGAAATGAAAGAAATACTGCCAGAAAAATTTGTTGCTGCAGGTGAAGAAAAGCTACCAGAAGTCGTAGATTGGCTCTTGAACAAAGGCGTTCTTTATTTAGAGAGCGAAGAAGGCCGGAAATCACTAGCGAGTGGCATTGATGCATTTCTAATGGACAAAGGGATGCTCGTTAATATGGTGTCTATGTTCTTCGGGAATGTAAGCATCGCGGAAAAAGTACAACCAGAACTGATCAAGTTTATGAAACATGAAAACACAAGGGATACCGTGCTGAATCTTATCCAGCAAGAATATCGCAACTTTATGGAAAAAAGAATGGATGAAGCGCTTGGGTTACTGAACATGCCTGAAATGACAACAGGTCTAGCAAAAGAAATTACCGCAAGACTTCCGATCGAAGAGTATTTAAACACACCTGTTTCTTCGTTAGCGAGTTCAGTTGAGAGCTGGGTTGTTGATGACCTAACACCAAAAGCAGTGGCTGCGGGTCTTGACCTATTTGTCGCACGATTAGAAATGCTGCTTGAAAAGATGCATCTTGCTAAGATTGTGGAAGAACAAGTTGAGGCATTTTCTCTGGAACGTCTAGAGGAAATCATCATCTCGATTGCAAAAAGTGAACTTAAGATGATTACATGGCTTGGAGCTCTCTTAGGTGGAATTATAGGTGTATTTCAGGGTATCCTTGTACTATTTTTGTAGAGTCTGTTATAGTGGGTACCGTAGTTAATCAATAGGAGGTATTTTACCAATGGCAAACGTATATGATGTTGCTTACGATTTAGAAAAAGCACTGCGCAATAGTGAGGACTTTACAGCTTTAAAACAAAGCTATGATGAAGTAAATAACAATCCGGAAACGAAAGAACTTTTTGGTAAATTCCGTGATATTCAAGTAAATCTTCAACAAAAACAAATGAACGGTCAAGAAGTGACTCCTGAAGAGATTGAAGAAGCTCAGAAGCTTTTTGCTGATGTACAGCAGAACGAAACGATCTCAAAGCTTATGGCTGCAGAGCAACGCATGA
Source organism: Fictibacillus halophilus (assembly GCF_016401385.1). Taxonomy (NCBI): domain Bacteria; kingdom Bacillati; phylum Bacillota; class Bacilli; order Caryophanales; family Fictibacillaceae; genus Fictibacillus; species Fictibacillus halophilus. Next base: position 94,107 of record NZ_JAEACF010000001.1, read on the forward strand.
GCATGATCATCAACGATCTAAATAAGGTAATCACAAAACCACTGGAAGAGCTTTACGGACCAATGGTTGAAGAAGATGGACAACAGCAATAATGATGTACTGATTTAACCCCCTGTTACTTTTGTAGCAAGGGGTTTTCTTTTTGCATGATATTTCTTATGTTTGTCCGCGTTCTAAAGCATGTTTCAAGGTCATAAACTTAACACGAGTTCTTATACTATATTTTCGCGAAATGGGGGGAGCGCATCATGGTATACCGTTTACTAGCGATTGACATCGACGGAACCCTACTGCGAAGCAATTTCCGTATCGATAAAGAAACGAAAGAAGCCATTGATTATGTGCAGCAAAAAGGGGTCTATGTCACACTCGCTTCGGGCAGGAGTTTTCCATCTACACAAAAGATTGCAAAAGCGTTAAAGATCGACAGTTATTTGATCAGTCATAATGGTGGATTCATTGCTTCATCTCTTGATGAACCTCTTCAAGAAAAAAGGTTATCGGTAGAGGATACGTACAGAATAGTAGAAGTGCTTGGGAATTACGAATGCCACATGCGTGTAGTCCATGAGCGCTTCTCTGTCGGCAATCAACTCAAGCAAAAAAGTCAGCTTGTTGCCAAATTAACATTGAGCACGGGGGATCCTTTGTTCTACCCTGTATCTTTTACAGAGAACCTAGGAGATTATGTTCTCGCACAAGAAGTGGCACCGCCAAAGATGGATGTACAGTTCTTTGATGAAAAAGAATGCGAGTCTGCTATGAAGTATCTAAAAGAACATATGCCAGATTTTGAGTATTCTTCATCAGCCAAATGTCAGTTAGAGATCACAGCTAAAAAAGTAACAAAAGGAAATGCCTTAAGGTTCCTTGGTGAGAAACTTGGCATCGCTCCAAATGAGATGGTAGCGATCGGGGATTCTTATAACGATTTAGATATGATCGAGTTTGCAGGTCTAGGTGTGGCGATGGCAAACGCACCTGATGAAGTGAAGAGAAAAGCGAAGTGGATCACGCGTACAAACGACCAACTAGGCGTTCCGTACATGATAAAAGAAGTGTTCCGCAAGCAGATGCGCTTCCAGACGATGAAAAGATAGTTAGTTGGTGATAAAGAGGGCTCTTTTTTAGACATTTTGTCTGAGAGGAGTCTTTTTTTTGTTGAATGGTGCAGAGTGAAGGTGCAGGGATCGCATGCGACGAGGTAATATGCTCGCTGGCGGGGATTTATGCTCGTTGGCGGAGATTTATGCTCGTTTACAGAAATCCCCTCTTAAGGCATTAGGCTCACCGCACGCCCCATAGAAAGCAAGCTACCTGAAGCGGAAATCAACTTCTTTCAAAGAGCAACAATATATACGAAAACAGCCTTTCATAAACATCGCCTCACTTCGACACCTCCCGTCGAATTTCGTAAAAAACGTTTCAGTTTTATTACAAATGTAGAAAATGAAAGGGTTTTCATGAATCGTGACGAATAATATTTATGTAAGAACCACAATGCAAAGGGAGGATTCAAATGGAAAAAACTTTAGACCTTCAATTAAAACCAAAGGTGGCCGAGTTTCTTAACGGAACGAAAAAACATTTTATCAATGGAGAATGGGTCAGCTCCGCTAGCGGAAAAACATTTGAAACGTTAAACCCTTCAACTGGAGAAGTACTAGCCGTTGTATCTGAAGGTGGAACTGAAGATATCGACAAGGCGGTAAAGGCGGCAAGAGCAGCTTTTGAAACAGGTTACTGGTCGAAAATGCCTGCTTCAAAGCGAAGTTACTTAATCTACAAATTAGCAGAATTAATGGAAGAGAATAAAGAAGAATTAGCACAGCTTGATACATTAGACAACGGAAAGCCGATTCGTGAAACGATGAATGCGGATGTTCCGCTTGCGATTGAACATTTCCGCTATTATGCTGGTTGGTCGACAAAAATCGTGGGACAGACAATTCCTGTAGCAGGAAGCTTCTTCAACTATACGCGTCATGAAGCGCTTGGTGTAGTTGGACAGGTCATTCCTTGGAACTTCCCATTATTGATGGCAGCTTGGAAGCTTGGTGCTGCACTTGCGACAGGATGTACGGTCGTACTGAAGCCAGCTGAGCAAACACCTCTTTCTGCACTTTACTTGGCAAAATTAGCACATGAAGCAGGGTTCCCTGAAGGTGTGTTAAACGTTGTAACGGGTGCTGGTGAAACAGGTGCGGCGCTAGTTGATCATCCAAACGTGGACAAAATCGCATTTACAGGTTCTACTGAAGTAGGAAAGCTGATCATGCGTAACGCGTCTAACTCATTGAAGCGTGTAACGCTTGAGCTTGGTGGTAAATCACCAAATATTATCTTGCCTGATGCTGACATGAGCCGTGCCGTTCCTGGTGCGTTAAGCGGAATCATGTTCAACCAAGGACAAGTTTGCTGTGCAGGATCACGTTTATATATTCAAAAGAAATCATTCGATAATGTAGTAGCAGACCTTGTGTCTCATGCGAAGAAAATTAAACAAGGTCCTGGGTTAGATCCAGATACTACAATGGGGCCGCTCGTATCTCAAGAGCAGCATAACCGCGTTCTTGGTTACATTCAAAAAGGACAAGATGAAGGTGCAGAATTGTTAACAGGAGGAACAACTCCTTTTGACAAAGGATACTTTGTTGAACCGACAATCTTCGCTGATGTTGATGATAAGATGACGATCGCAAAAGAAGAAATCTTCGGACCAGTTGTGGCAGCAATGCCGTTCGAAGATTTAGATGATGTAATCTCTCGTGCGAACGATTCTGAATATGGTCTTGCTGCAGGACTTTGGACAGAAAACTTAAAGACAGCTCACTATGTATCTAACAAATTACGTGCAGGTACAGTGTGGGTGAACTGCTATAATGCTTTTGACGCTGCTTCACCATTCGGCGGATACAAGCAATCGGGTATCGGACGTGAAATGGGATCTTATGCATTAAACAACTACACAGAAGTAAAGAGTGTGTGGGTTAACCTAAAATAGACAACAAGATATATCGGGGTCAAAGAATTGAACGGATAAATAAGAAAAACCGGGTGCTTGATCCAGCATCCGGTTTTTGCGTTTAAATAATGGTTATGTTCAAGAGTTGAATATCTTCAATTAAAGCATCACCTTAATAAATCGCAATCCTGTATCATCATAATCTAGACTACGATAGAACTCATGCGTGTCTGTTCGGTGCTTGCCGCTATTAAGTAGGATTGCTGTACATCCTTGTTCTTTTGCCCATTCTTCTCCATAACGAACCAGTTCTTTACCGATGCCATTTCCTCTGAACTCTTCACTTACAACAAGAGCAGAAATACGAGCATAGCAGCCGTTTTTTTCAAAATAAATTCCTTTTGTTAAGCCAATCATCCCAATAACCTGGTCATTTACACAAGCTACAAAACAAGCATAAGCAGAATTAGGAAGCAACGTCTCTAATCGCTCTGTCATCTCCTCGGGCTTTGTTGGGTAACCGAGCTCTCCCATCAAATAAGAAAGTTCGTAACTGTCATCGTATCTAGCTTCTCGTAGAATTACTTCACTCACTGTTTTCTCCCTCGTTTCCATGAGTTTCATTAGCGATGGAAAAGAAGCAACTGTCCCTTTGGTGAAGTTAGACGATGCGTTTTTTCTTGCATGTTCAGTTCAGCCAAACGGGCTTCTCCTTGCTCTTTTGCTTCAGAGTCGCTAGTTGCAGAGATGGTTTCATCCAATATTTTTTCCCCATTACTTTCGTATGCAGTTAGTGCGTATGTATTCATGATGATCGAACTCCTTTCGTATCTAAAATTGATTTCAACATTCGACGAATTTTTCCTGCCACAAACTTAAGAATTTGTATGAAACTTAAGGAGTTCCACCCCGTACTAGGAATATATGGTATATTTTACAGCGGGAGGGATATAGTCATGTTGACCATTAACGAGGTAAGAAAACAGTTTGGTAGTTTTACAGCCGTTGACGGAATTAACTTACAGATTCCTAGAGGCGAAATCTTCGGTTTGTTAGGTGCGAATGGTGCGGGGAAAACGACGACATTCCGTATGATCTTAGGATTATTAACACCATCACAAGGAAGAATTACATGGAACGATAAAGAGATCTCTTATGAGACGAGTGACCTTATAGGGTATCTACCCGAAGAAAGAGGATTATATCCAAAACTGACAGTACGAGAGCAGTTGATCTATCTGGGTCAGTTGCGCGGCATGACGCGGTCACAAATACAAGAACAGACGAATAAGTGGTTGAAGCGCTTCGGTGCTGAGGAGTATTTAAATAAGAAGGTAGAAGCATTGTCTAAAGGAAATCAGCAAAAAATTCAGTTCATTGCGGCGGTCCTTCATCGTCCGGAACTTTTGATTTTAGATGAACCGTTTAGCGGATTAGACCCTGTGAACGTTGAGCTTCTAAAGAGTGCTGTTCATGAGCTGAAAAAAGAGGGAACGACGATTGTCTTCTCCTCTCACCGAATGGAGCATGTAGAAGAGTTATGTCAGCATCTGTGCATCATGCATAGAGGAAAGTCAGTGGTTCAAGGAAATCTAAAAGAAATCAAGCGATCTTTTGGGAAAAAGAACGTTTCTGTTAAAGCAGACTTTGATCTAACTTATCTAAAAGATACGGCTGGAGTTATCAAGCATCGTTCAACAGGGGACGGAATCATTCTTCAAGTGGATCGAGAAGAAGTGGCAAAAGATTTATTCCAGGCTATTCAATCAAAAGGGTTCGTAAGGAAGTTTGAACTTGAGGAACCTTCGTTAAATGATATCTTCATCGAGAAAGTAGGTGTTGTTCATGAGTAAGTTTATGACCGTAATGATGCATACATATCGTTCTAAAATAAAGTCAAAACCATTCCTGATCACAACACTTATTACAATCGGTCTGCTATTTGTAATAACGAATATGAACGAGATTACAAAAATGTTCGGTGAAGATGAGGTTTCTAAAATTGGCGTAATCGACCAAACAGGAGATACGCTCCCGGCTCTTCAAACACAACTTAAACAAACAAGTGATGATCTGAAAGCAGAAGCGTTCACAAAATCAGAGAGTGAAGCAGAAAAAGCAGTACTTGATGGGAAGATAGAAGGCTTTTTAATCCTCGATCGTGATGCTTCAGGTATCATCACAGGAACATATAAAGCCGAAGATGTAACACAACAGAGCTTGATCGCAGATGTAGAGTTAGCGCTGCAGCAGATTAAGAACAAATCAGCCGCTGAGTCCATTGGATTGAACCAAGAACAGCTCGCTGCTATTTATTCGCCGGTTTCTTTTGCTAAAGAGTCATTGTCTGATTCAGCGAAAAGTGAGGAAGAGGCAGCTCAAGTATACATCCTAGTCTACGTGGTCCTATTTTTCATGTACATGGCCGTTATGATGTATGGAAGTATGATCGCTGTAGAAGTAGCAACAGAAAAATCTTCACGTGTTATGGAAATACTGATTTCTTCTGTATCACCTGTGACGCAAATGTTTGGAAAAATCTTTGGTATCGTACTCGTCGCATTAACTCAGCTTGCGTTGTTTGTTGCTGGAGGGTTTCTGGCAGTGAAATTAAACGGACAGCTTAGCGGAAGCGAGAGTATCATAAATGAACTAAAGCTGAATGAGATTCCAACGTCATTAATCATCTATGCTCTTGTGTTCTTCATCTTAGGATTCTTCTTATACGCTACTCTCTTTGCGATGCTTGGATCATTGATCAGTAGAGTTGAAGAAGTAAATAATTTGATGACACCTGTAGTGATTGTAATCGTGGCAGCATTTATGATCGCCATGTTCGGCAGAGAAAACCCAGAGTCTGGTTTTGTTGCAGCTGCATCATACTTCCCGCTATTTACACCGATGCTCATGCTGCTTCGCGTAGGGATGCTTTCATTACCGGTTTGGGAAGTAGCATTGGGAATCAGCGTTTTAATCGGAGCTATTTTCTTGTTCGCAATCATTGGTGCTCGTGTATATCGCGGAGGTGTTTTGATGTACGGAAACGCGCCTTCCTTAAAATTGTTTAAGCAAGCCCTTCTCTTATCTAAGCAGGAGAAGAAAAATACAACAGATGTTTAATATCATGAAAAGAGAGCTCTCAAGCTCTCTTTTTTTACATGTTCAAAAGCGAACGTGCTTTCGTATATATGTTAAAATGAAGGGAAGAATGGTAGAAAAAGAGGATGAGTGAAATGATAAAGTTTTTACATTGTGCAGATCTCCATCTAGATAGTCCGTTCAAGGGACTTTCCTCGTTGCCTGATGGGCTTTTTAAGCGACTTTCTGATAGCACGTTCGTATCGTTTAAAAGACTGATGGATGTGGCCATCTCAGAAGAAGTAGATTTTGTAGTGATTGCAGGAGACCTTTATGACAGCGGGAACCGAAGCTTAAAGGCTCAATCGTTTTTGAAAAACTGTTTTATGAAACTTCAGAGTCATCACATAAATGTATATGTTGTTCATGGCAATCATGATCCATTAGATGGACAATGGGTAGATCTAGAGTGGCCGAGCAATGTGCACTTTTTTGATGGCAACCACATTCAAACTCTCCACTTTAAAAAACAGGGAAGAGTAGTAGCGGCTTTGCACGGATTTAGTTATGAAACAGCAGCTGTTACAGATGATCGAACGTTGCATTATCCGGAAAGAAATGATGATTTGTATCATATCGGGATTTTGCATGGACAGGCAGACGGCTATAGCGGACACAGCAGATACGCACCGTTTTTACTAACAGAGCTTCTTAAAAAAGGCTACGATTATTGGGCGCTCGGACACATTCATAAAAGATTAGATTTAAACATAGAACCACCCGTTCGTTATTCAGGGAACATACAAGGCAGACATAGTGGTGAACTTGGTGAAAAAGGTGGTTACATCGTTACCTTAAACCATAATGAAGTTGAAAGTAAGTTTTATTCCACTTCTGATATTGATTGGCAAGAATGCCGAATTGATTTAACTGAAGTTGATAGTCTGCAAGATGTGATCCATCTGTGTGAAAAAAAGATTAACATGCATCAACAACGAAATAAAGGTGTACTCCTTGTATTGAAGCTGACTGGTCAAACACAGCTTTATCATGAGCTTTTGGATGGAACGTTCGTAGAAGATCTAGAAGAAATTTTATGTGAAGAAGATTATGATTCTTCTTTTGTGCATGTTGTTTCGATTAAGAATGTAACAACTCCTTCTCTTCAGGAGGAACGATCCATGAAACAGTCTGCCTTTTTTCAAGATTTACAGAGTGTTTTAGAAGATGATTCTGAATTGCAGCAGGCGATAGCTGAGTTGTCTACACACAGAACAGCTAGAAAATACATAGCGTTGAATGAACAAGATTGGGAAGATATTAAACAACAAGCAGAACAATTATTATTATCAGAACTTCATAAAAGCAGGTAGGTGGAAATATGAAACTCGTTTCCCTTCATATCTATCACTTCGGTGGTTTAAAGGATTGTAGAATTACCTTTGAAAATAAAGGGCTGCAGGTTCTTTACGGAGAAAACGAAGCAGGAAAAACAACACTGATGGACTTTATTAGATGTATGTTCTATGGTTTTCCTACAAAAAGTCAAAATCAACGCCGTTATGAACCTAAAGACGGAAACAGGATGGGCGGTAAGATCACCGTTCAGCATCATGTACACGGCACATGGACGATTGAGAGAATTGCGCGATCGACTGTAACCGGTGATGTCACGGTTTATGATGAAACTGGTCTCCAGAAAGAATATTCATTTTTGATTCAGTTGTTGGACGGAATGGAACAATCACTGTATACAGGAGCTTTTTGCTTTGGCCTTGATGGATTACAAAAATTAGACAAGTTATCTTCAGAAGAACTCGGTAATTTTCTATTAAGCACGGCTCTCTCAGGTGACCGTGATCTACTAGACATTGAACAGACCTTTGAGAAGAAACAAGCCCTTTTATTTAAAAAGGCAGGTAAAAAACCAATCATTAATGAAAAATTAGAACAGCTATCATCATCAGCAAAATCACTTCAACTCTTAAAAGAAAAAAATGAGAGCTATCAAACGTTAACGAATGAAAAAGCCGGTCAGGAAAAGGATCTAGAAAGAATAAAACAAGAACTTACAGAGATTCAAACAGAACTTTTCTCAAATAAGAGACTGCTGGAATTAAAGCCTGTACTTCAAAAATATAAGCAGCTTGATGTAGAGATAAGCTCTCATGATTCAGAATCATTTCATTTTCCAGAAAACGGACTTTTACAATATGAGGAATGGCGAAAAGAATACTCACGCTTAAAAAGTGAGTTAGCATACACAGATAGCCGTATTCAAAATGCCGAAGCCGAGCTGAGATCCGTGATAAGTAATGAACAAATCATAATGTATGAAAATGAGATTAAACGTTTGTTTAATTATCTTCCTGAATATGAACATCTCTTCAACCAACTTCAAGAGCTTCAACTCCACATACATTCGTTAAGGAATGAAGAAAGTGAGCTCTATGATGAAATCGGTGAGACGTGGACTGAAGAAGAACTTAAAGATCTTTCACTGTCTTTATCTTCTCTTCATCTTTTAGAAGATTTAATCAAGCAGCATGAGCAGAATGAAGATAAAAAGACTAGGTTAGAAGGCGAGCTCGAGGATTCTAGAATAAAACTGGAGCGTTTAGAAGCGGAAGAAGCAAAACAAAAAGCGAACCTGCTATCTGAAGAGGAATATGCAACGTATCAGCACTCAAATCATAATCAAACAAGAAAGCTTCCTTTCTACACAACACTATTACCAATTATATCTTCAGTCTTACTTATGTGGTCGGGCTGGATTTCAAACCATTCGCTAGTCATGTTTGGGGGAGTTCTCCTATTGATTATTTCGCTAGTTTTAAGCGTCTTGTATCTAAAGAAAAATCAGTCAGGGGAAGAAATGCCAAAACACGTACATCATCGATTGTTAGAAGACGAGGTAAAACGGAAACAGTGGCTTGAGCTCTCGCTACAGCTTTCTAACGAAAACAACATCTATGTACAGCTTGCTAAACGGCTAGATTATTTAGAAGTGGAAGAAGCATCTGTCTGGGACCACGCAAAACGATGGGCTTCCGATAACGGGTACAAAGGGAATTTGGATCGTCTTTTCGTATCAGGTTATATGAAACGAGTCCTTCAGCTTAAAAGTTTGTTAAGACAGCGAAATGAAGCAGAAAAAAAAGCGCAGGATATAGCGGTCAAACAGAGTAATTATGAGGAAAAAGCCAGTTCACTATCACTTTCATGGGGAGAAGAATTCCAAGAAGATACGAAAAGCTGGATCAACTCTTGTTATGCCGAATTGGAGAAGCAACTTAAAAATCAATCGCGAGTAGAGCACCTCCAGCAAAACAAAAATGAACTCAATGAGCAAAAGGATGAGCTTGAGAAAAAGATTTCTTTTATAGATGATCAGATTCGCAGTCTATGGGATGTTGCTAAAGTTAGCAACGAGGCTGATTTTTATGTAAAAGGTAAAAACAAGGAACGATTCGGCAAACTAATAGAAGAACGTGAAACGCTTTATAATCAATTAATATCGTTAGGGTTTTCAAAAGATGAAATCGTTGTAATGGCTGAGAAAGTAACGGTGAATTATGATACAACCCTTCATCATATTTCAATCTTGGAAGAACAGGTGCAAGAAAAGCAAAAACGGTACGACGAGAAGGTAGAAGCTAAAGGGAAACTGGATTGGGAATTAACGAAACTGCTTGAAGATGGCAGTTACTCAGAGAACCTACATCGATATGAGATGCTTAAAGAAGAATGGAACACGCTAGTGAAGAAGTGGGCAAGCTTACGTCTTGCACAGCATGCTCTTTCAAAAGTGAAAGAAGATTATCAAAAAACAAAGCTGCCAGCGGTTTTAGAGACTTCAAGTGTTTATTTTAGTAAAATAACAGAAAGTGAATATCAATCTATTGCATTCACAGATAAAAATGAACTAATGGTTGTAAAAGACGGCATAGGGTTTTATCCGCATGAGTTAAGCCGAGGTACTGCTGAACAAGTGTATTTAGCTATCCGATTGGCTGTAGCTTACCATGCAGGACCGAGAGACTTTCCAATATTAATGGACGATATTGCGGTTAACTTTGATGGGGCAAGGACAAAACGAACTTTACAACTGATTCAAGAAGCGGCGATTGATCGGCAGGTGCTGTTTTTTACCTGCCATAAACATATTGCTTCTACCGTCCCATCTGTCCCTGTCATACATTGGCCACACCAGTCTGTTACCGCTGAAATGTAACCAAAGGAGGGGAATGGCTCATGTCAAATGAGTATTCCATTTACTTAGTCGAAGATGAACAAGATCTTGCTCAAGTGCTGAAAGCCTACATGGAAAAAGAAGGTTGGAGCGTATCGGTTTTTCATAATGGAGAAGATGCTTTAAAAAGCGCTGAAGAAAACAAACCGCATCTTTGGATTTTAGATATTATGCTACCAGGTATGGACGGCTATGAAATTATTAAAGAGATCAAAAAGACCTCAGACATCCCTGTTATTTTTGTTTCGGCTCGAGACCAAGACTTGGATCGAATCGTCGGGCTTGAGCTAGGCAGTGATGATTATTTAGCGAAGCCTTTCATGCCGAGAGAGCTCGTGATTCGAGTTAGAAAACTGTTAACGAGAATCTATGAAACCGGTAACCGCTTGCCTCAAACCATTGAAATTACAGGGTATATGATCGATCCGATCTCAAGAAAGATCACACGTGATGGAGAGATGATTAATCTTACTGGAAAAGAGATCGATGTTCTTCTTTATTTGATTGAGAACAAAGGGAAATCTCGTAAGCGAGAAGAGATCCTAGAGTATGTTTGGGGAGACGATTACTTTGGTTCTGAACGTGCAGTGGATGATGTGATCAGACGAGTGCGTAAGAAGATGCCACGATTGAATCTAGAGACCGTTTACGGAGCTGGTTATAGGATCATACCGTCATGATACGCTTAAACCTAACTCAGCGTATATGGCTTTCATTCGGACTGCTGATATTTACGATTGGTCTCTTAACGGCGATCATCTATCCGCTTTCCATTAAAGACACGCTGACTGAAGAAACGTATAGAATCATTGAGAACGAACAGCAGAATGTTTGGGATCCAAACAATCAGCTTCCTAGAGAAGGAGAGTCTCCTACTGATTTTATAGAGAGAAGAAATGCCGCCCGTGATGTTGGACATGTTGTGATTGTTGACAAGTATGCTAACTCACAAGGAGATCCCGTGCCTGAAGAAGTTCTTTATGAGATGGCTGAAAAGGCATACAAACAAAAGAAGAATAAAGGTCGGTACGAGTTAACGTATGAAGATGCCACCTTGTTTTATGCGATCACGACTAAAACAAACGTAAAAGGCGAAAAGGTGTACTTGATTTCCTATATGTGGGACACGTATCGCGATCAAATGGTTAACAGGTTATGGTTAAGGCTCGTTCTCATTTTGTTGTTCACAGGTATATTTTCTATCATCCCTGCGATATGGTTAGCGCGGTATTTACGATCGCCACTCATCATCTTAGGTAAGCGGTTCGAACAGATCGCTAAACGGAACTGGCAGGAGCCGTTTCATTGGAAGGGCGATGATGAATTCTACATTCTTTCCAAACAGTTTGAAGAGATGCGTCAAAACTTGTTAAGACATGATCATGCGCAGAAAACGTTTATTCAGCACGCTTCTCACGAATTAAAGACACCTATTATGACGATTAAGAGCTACGCTCAATCTGTAAAAGATGGCATCATGCCGAAGGATACTACGGAAGATATGATGGACGTTATCTTAAAAGAAACAGATAGAATGGAAAAGCGTGTTCAAAACATGCTGTACTATACAAAGCTTGACGCAATGAAACTCGATGTTCTTACAAAAGAGAATTTCAACTTTGGTGATCTGGCAGAAGATATTGTTGAACGATTTAGATATCAGCGTGAAGATATCAATTTTGAGATTACAGGTAATCATTACAACCTCAATGGCGATCAAGAGCAATGGGGCATCCTGCTTGATAATTTAGTTCAGAATGCATTACGTTATGCACACAAGACCATTCGACTCTCAGCTTTTAATAACGGATCTGAATTTGTTATTGAAGTGTTTAATGATGGAGAACGTCTCACTGGTGTAACAGGAGAAGAGATTTTCCAGCCGTTTCGAAAGGGTAATAAAGGTCAATTTGGACTGGGTCTTGCCATCGTAAAACGAATTGCGGAATTGCATGGAGGAAAAGTAGTAGCTGAAAATAGAGCAGAAGGTGTAGCTTTTCAGATTAAAATTCCTACCACTAACCTTAAAAGAAAAGGTTAGAAGAGAATTATTCACTAGTTGTAAATTTTACAAATAGAGTGTTGCGACAAGTAGTTAAATAGACGGATATGCTATACTAAAGCAAAGAAAGGCGGGGTGAAAGATGAAAAAAGGACTTGCATTTTATAAGGTAGGAGAGATCGTAGATGGTTTCTTTCTTATCAAATCATCTGTTAAAGGAACGGCAAGTAATGGTAAACCATTCTTGACGCTGATCCTTCAAGATCAAACAGGTGATGTGGAGGCAAAACTATGGGATAGTTCACCAGAAGATGAAGAGCTCTACGCAGCTCAAGCTATTGTAAAATTAGCTGGTGAGATGGGGAACTATAGAGGAAAAATGCAGTTGAAACTTAAAGCTATTCGCCCTGCAACGGATCTTGATGGTGTTAAGGTTAGTGATTTTCTCGAAACAGCTCCATTATCTCAAGACGCAATGGTAGAGACGATTACCAAATACATATTTGAGATGAAGAATCCAAATATTCAACGAATCACAAGACACTTACTAAAGAAACATCAAGCTGAATTTCTAGAATATCCTGCAGCGGTTAAAAACCATCATGAGTTTGTCTCAGGTCTTGCTTTTCATGTTGTATCCATGCTAGATATGGCAAAAGCGTTCAGCAAGCTATACCCATCTTTAGATACAGACCTCCTGTATTCAGGAATCATTCTGCATGACCTTGGAAAAGTCATCGAGTTGTCAGGACCAGTAGCTGCGTCTTATACACTCGAAGGAAAGCTGCTCGGTCACATTACAATCATGGTGAACGAGATCGGAAAGGCTGCAGATGAGTTAGAGATCGAAGGAGAAGAAGTAACCGTTCTTCAGCATCTAGTTTTAAGTCACCACAGTAAACCTGAGTGGGGAAGCCCTAAAGCGCCGTTGATTCGTGAAGCAGAGATCCTTCATATGATCGATAATTTTGATGCTAGAATGAATATGATGGACCGGGCCTTAGAAAAAGTACAGCCAGGGGAATTTACGGATAAACAGTTTGCTCTAGAAAATCGATCGTTATACAAGCCCCTTTTCCAAGGGGAGTATGCTAAAAATTAAGGCCCGTTTCTAAAGGGTTTTAGATGTCTTCATTGACAGTTGATTGAAGTGGAAGGTGCGTGACTCCTGGGGGATTAGCGTGACAGGTGAGACACTGTAGGTGCAAAGCACGAAGTGGCTCACCGCACGCCCCCCGGAAAGCGAGCAACCTGAAACGGAAATCAACAACTTACAAGGACACGAAGCACCAATATTAATAAAATTAACCCATTGTGTAAAAATGGGAGATATGTTAAATTTGGAATTGGAAGTCAAGAAACGAAATTTTAGGAGGCAATGACTCATGGAAAGCATTGTTCAAGGTAAGGTAAGAAAGCAAGCTAAATAACGCTAGTCCCATTTGGGAAGGCTTATTTTGCTATGTGATCTACCTGCTTTTGAGCAATCTCTCCATGTGCCATTCCGAGCCTTTTTAACGAAAAGCTTATGGTATGCACATGTAACGGTGTATACTCATAGGCTTTTTTCTATGCTCTTATTGGAAAATTGCTGTATTCACGCTTGCTTGTGAAGGTGACTGCTCAAAAGTTGGATCAGATAAATCAACAGTGTCGGAAATAACAAAAAGGAAGAAGTGGACAGCATGAGATGGAAAGATTGGGATGCTAATCTAAAGGTTCGTTTAATTGGAGAGTTTTTTGTAAATCTATTGTTTTGGATGTTCTTCCCGTTTATGGCGATTTACTTTTCGGATGAAATGGGAAAAACAACAGCTGGTATTTTATTAGTCCTGTCACAAGTTGTCGGTGTCATCACAAACCTTGTAGGTGGCTATTGTGCGGATAAATATGGACGAAAGAAGATGATGGTAATCTCGGCTTGGGGCCAGGCAACAACGTTTATCTTTTTCTGTCTTGCTAACTCACCGTGGATGGATTCGCCAATTTTAACGTTTATTGCGTTTTCAGCGTTAGGATTGTTTGGTTCACTATATTGGCCAGCTAGTCATGCGATGATCGCAGACGTTGTAGAAGAAAAGCATAGAAGTGAAGTGTTTGCAGTGTTTTATACATCGATAAATATATCGGTGGTCTTTGGTCCTGTATTGGGAAGTATCTTCTTTTTCTCTTACCGTTTCGAACTATTGCTTGCGTGTTTACTCGTGAGTGTTGTGTTAGCGGTCGTGTTAGGGAAATACATCCGTGAAACAGTTCCTGTAAAGAAAGAAGTATTAGAACAAGTAGGGACAGATAAAAATTGGTTTCAAGCGATCGGTGAACAATTGAAAGACTATCGAGTGATCGCGAGTGATAAGTTATTTTTGCTCTTTATCTTAGCGGGGATTCTTGTTGCTCAAACTTTCATGCAGATGGATCTGCTTTTAGCTGTTTATACAACGGAAAAAGTACCAGAGCAATCGCTCTTTGCGATTGGAAACTGGGATATTACTTTAACGGGTGAAAAAGTATTTGGTTATTTGATCTCTCTTAACGGATTGATGGTGGCATTATGTACGGTTTGGATGGCAAAATGGATGAATCGATTTAAAGAAGGAAGAGTCTTTATTCTTTCTGCACTTCTATACGGCGTGTCGATGCTCGTGTTCGGAAGTACCACAATGATGTGGATTCTCTTTGGTGCGATGGTTATCTTTACGACCGCTGAGCTGATGGTAGTCGGAATTCAAGAAAGCTTTATTTCTAAGCTTGCACCAGAAAACATGAGAGGGCAGTACTTTGCTGCAGCTGGTCTGCGTTTTACAATAGGACGTACGATCGCACCAATCTCAATTCCTTTAACGATGTGGATTGGTTTTGAAAATACGTTTTATCTTCTTTTTGTATTAGCAGTGATAAGTGCTGGACTCTATTACTTAATGTTCCGAGCGTTTGATAAAAAAGTTCAGTCCAATAAAACTGAAAAAGAAACTAAAGCTGAACCTGCACTTTCATGACATAACTTTTTGTGATCCCTCATAGACTGAATTAAAAGCTTGTCTAAAAAAGGGGGAGTTAATTGATGAAAGGATACGCGGCTTTATTTTTCGGTGCCATACTCATAGCTGCCTTTGTGTTAAAAGAATATTCAGCTGGAGTGGGCAACTTCTTTACTATGACTCCATGGTGGATGTATTTCGTGCTTTGCGGCATTATCTATAGTGGTTATCGGATCGTTACATTGTTTCAAGAAGATCGTGAAATTGAGCAAAGAGTGATAGAAGAAGAAGGCAGAGTATATATGGAGCGTATTGAGAGAGCGAAGGCTCAGGAATCAGCTCAGTCTTCCGCGGAAGATGATGATGCGGAGGATTTAGTTGCAGCAGCAGGGGATGAAGATAATTATAATGATGATTTAAATCGTCTGTAGAATAAGAAGTAAGGAAAAGACCTGCTGTCAGCAGGTCTTTTGACTGTTCTGTCTTTCTAGGGTAGACAGGTTTGGCTGATTTCATCATTTTATATGATAATTAGCGTTTTTTATGTGATGAAGTGTATTTTTTATGTGATTCCCCACAATTTTTATGTGATAAATTCTTATTCTTATGTGATCTGTGAATTTTTCTGTTTTTTTAAGAAAGATATTGCAGCCAACTGTGGTGCAATAGCCTTATGCATAAGTACAAAACAAAAACCAGACCCATTCAAGGGCCTGGTTTTCAACACTCATGCCATTATTGTTGAGGCATTTGTGGCATTTGCGGTTGTTCTGCTTTCATTTCCATTTTCTCTTTTAATTCTTTATCTTTTACTTTAACATCAGCTTTTTTCTTCAGGCTCTCTAAGATCTCAGTGATAGGCTTAGCTTTTTGCTGCTTAAGCTCTTGTTCGATCTGTTCTTTCTTGTCTTCGAACTTGTTTTCACGCTTGTCCGTTACTTTAATGATGTGGTAGCCGTATTCAGACTTAACCAGCTCACTTGTTTTTCCTTTTTCAAGTGTGAAAGCAACTTTATCGAACTCGGGAACCATTGCGCCCTTACCGAAGAAACCAAGGTCTCCGCCTTTTGATTTTGAACCAGGGTCTTTAGAGTACTCTTCTGCTAATTTAGCGAAGTCTCCGCCTTCGTTCAATTTCTTTTGAACTTCTTTTGCCGTCTTCTCATCATCTACAAGAATGTGGCTTGCTTTAACTTCTGTTTTGTATTTTTCTTCAAATGTTTTCTTCATTTCATCTTCAGAAATCTTAACGCCTTCTGTTGCTGCTTTTTCATTTAAAAGCATAGACTTGATGCGTTCTTTTAACTGTTTTTCATCAGATAATCCGTTTTGCTCAAGTGCTTGTTTGAAAGCTTCCTCGCCGCCAAGCTCTTCTTTAATCTTTTCTGTTTCTTTCTCGATCTCTTTGTCCGTTACTTTATATTTATCTTCAAGTACCATTTCGTCGATCATTTGGTTAAGTACTTGGTCACCGTATTGATCCTTCATCTTATTGTAGAATTGCTCTTTCGTAATATCTCCTGCTTTAGATTCTACGATGGCTTCTGAATCAGCACCACCAGCATTATTACAAGCGGATAATGAAATAAGTCCCGCTGTGAGCCCTACTGATAACATCCATTTTTTCATTTTCAAACACTCCTACTGTGAAGTAATAATTTAACAACTCTTACTATAGCATAAACGTTATGGTTATTCCTATTCAATAAATGAAATATGAGAAAATTTACACATTATAAATCCAGTATTTTCGGGTATTACACACGATCTTCATAAAAAAATTTAAAAAACCGGGTCATTCGTCTAATCAAAACAGGGCGTATCACTATATGATATGGAGAAAGAAAAGGGAGGTATGATGATGGGTTACGGTTACGGTCATGGGGGAGGATTTGCATTAATCTTAGTTCTTTTTATCCTTCTCATCATTATTGGAGCTTGTTACTGCTATTGATGGTGAATAGAAATTTAAATTGATTAAAAGGGCGAATGCCTATGCGTGTATAAAGGGTCATGCATAGGATAGTGTACAGAATATCAAAGGAGGTGGCTTTCATGGGTTACGGTGGATACGGGCATGGAAAAGGCTTCGCATTGATTGTTGTGTTGTTTATTCTTTTGATTATCGTAGGTGCTGCATGTTTCTGCTAAAATAAATGACGGCTAAGCAGGACCTTTTCTTTTGAAGGGGAACTGATCAGGCTTGACGTTTATTAGCAGTTTCGTTAATGTGTGTTTTACTACTCTTGATCAAAAGGTGCAGCATGTGTATGGTACGGTTACTCAAGGGGGAAGCATTTTAGGTTCCCCCTTTTATATTTTCTATAGAACGTTTGAAATATAGGATGAAATGAGCAGAATGGTAATAGAAACGTTAATCGTACGATAAGCCGAGTCTTGCTGCTTTGAGGACAAGTTCTTTTTGTCACATAACTTGTGAGTGAGTGAATTAAATACAAATAAAAAGATTGGTGCCAAAAACACGAAGATATAGCCTGCCATATGAAAACCTCCAACATGAACTACTTGTTTAACTTTACCAAAATATGTGGAATATGAATAGGAAAATAACTTCTAAGAGATGAGAGAGGGAGAGAAACTCATGAATAAGTGGAAAACGGCATTTTTTACATTGTTGCTTCTATTTTTAATCATACCGATCGCTATAGCCGTTATGCTTTTTAAAGATCCGGCTGGTGGCCGATTAGATCGCAGTTCACTAGATACAGATATTCGAGATAATCAAAAGCTGTTGAGCATACATACAGAAAAAGAACAGGTGGAGAATCTATTAAATAAGGAACTGCGCAAAAAAGCGCCAGATGTGAACGTTTATGTAAATTTACGAAATGATGAAGCCGTTCTTAACGGATCCTTTATTGCTTTCGATCAAGAGCTTCCTTACCAAGTTACATTCGAACCAGAAGTTCTTGAAAACGGGGATTTGTTATTGAAGGAAAAAGACATGCAAGTGGGGCGTTTTCCGCTACCAGGTGACGAGGTGTTTACACTAATCCAAAAGACCGTTCAGTTTCCTGAGTGGGTAGATGTATATCCGAAAGATGAAAGCATTTTGATGAGAGTGACCGAAATGCCTACAAAGCCCGGCTATGCTGTTAAAGCTGAAGAATTTGATCTCAAGAAAAACTCTATTAAATTGGGAGTCTATACGAAAAATTAGAAAAAAGCGCTTCTACCCTTGGTCGTTAGGGAAGAAGCGCTTTTCTCATTCTTCATCAATTATTCATACCCAAATGGAGAAAGTTGGATTATAATTATTATAGACAGACAATGACTAGAAAGCAGGGTTTTGTATGGAAACGGTGGAAGAACGACTTGAACGACTAGAATTTTATAATCAGCTAACGATTGAGAGTGTCGATCTTACAGCGTATCCGTTTTTTAGACTGGTCATGGAAAAAAAGCTCACCGAGCAGGAAGTGAATAAGGTCTTCCTTCTTTGCGATGAGCTTCAACGAAAATATGAAATGCAGAGTGAAGAAGGCTTTGTGCATTACACACCGCTGTTGTTGCATTTTGCAGGCATGTTAACACCAAAGCTTTCACCGAGAGAAACGATTACTGCATTGCTTCAACAAGAAAAATATATTTCTTTGATGGAGAAGCTTTACGAGTTATCTGTACGTTACGAATGAGAAGAGGCAATTTCCTCAGCTGCTATCACGGGTGATGCAGGCTGATCATCTAATGATGCTTCGATTTTTTCTTCGAGTTTATTGAAAATTGACATAAAGTCATCGCCATATAGATTGCGAATGATCGACATCAATTCAGGAAACTCAGGGAATCTTCCAAATAACTCTTTAATCGGCATAGAAGCACTGAAAACACCAAACTTCGAAGGATCATACGTATTCAAGGTTTGAAGTAAAAGCTCTTCCCCTTTAGGTGTTAGACAAATATATGTATTTCGCTTATCATCTTCTTTTTTAGAAAATGTTAGATAGCCTTGTTCTTCAAGCTTTTTAGAAAAGTTAAAAGCAGTGGATACATGCATAACGCCAAACTTTGCAATATCAGAGATTGATGCACCCTCAAGATGATGAGCAATCCATAGAATATGGTGTTCATTGATGTTTAAACCATAATCCTTAATCCAATTTTGCCAGTCTTTTTCTACACTTTTCCATAAAGCTTTACTAATCTGTGAAAGTTTGTGACTATAGATCATGGCTTCTTGAAAACTATATAATTGATCTTTGTTCATTTTTAAAATGCCCCTCCATCTTATAAAACACATCCTATTCCTCATTATGCCAGTATTTCCTATAATAAGAAAGTAAAATTTTTCAATTTTTCCTTATTTTTTAGTAAAATAGTTATATAACTTTTAGCTGATATGGTGTTGAAGTAAGTGTTCTCACACATTCGGAAGTATAGATAAAAAAAATTCTCCGAAAGGGAGAATTTTTTTGGGATTATTTAATTTCTTGCTCCATTTCTTCGGGTGCATCTTCAATTGTCGAAGCTGCAGTTTCTTGTAGTGCTTCTTCTTTTTCTTTATTCGCAAATCTGATTTTTGCTCTAAGCTGAATGCCATCACGCTTGATGCTTGAGAACGTCGATTTCATTTTATCCATATTTACTTTAAGATCTTTTCTTACTTCTTTACCTGCTTTAGGTGTTGAAAGTAAAGTAGCTGCTGCTGTAACCACCGTTCCTAATGCGAAACCTACTACCATGGATTTTTGTTTAGACATCTTATAATTCCTCCTCATTCTTTTATTATCTAATGAATTCGTGAATTTCTCTTATATTCCTATGAAAAATAATGACGAATATAAAAATATTTCCCGATAGATTTCGTCATGTTTGGACAACTAAGATCATACCTTACAAGAACAGTCGAAATTTGAAAACATAGATGTGACGGGCAATTGAGTGAAATAGAGATACAATGCGTGCCACAATAAAAAAATGCCATACTTGTCTAAAACAGAAGATATTTGACTGACTTTGGAGAAAGATAATATAAAATAAATGAAAAGCAAAAAAAGGTTCATAATTGACGAAGAGGTTTAAAAGAGGGTATACATAATAAAAAGAATGGAGGGATATGGGTTGAAACAAAACACAATCGGCAACTACTTTAATAAGATGAAGGAAAAAGCGAATGCTGTGCTCGAAAGTTCTACTCAAACGGGTGAGCTCGTTACAGAAGCTGAGAAAAAAAGTTCGCAACCAGATAAACAAGGTTTAAGTAACCTAGGCTCTCAAGTAAAAGCGTTAGTTCGAATGGTAAAGTCATATAAAAGAGGCGACTATCGTGATGTCTCTAAAAAATCTTTAGTATTAGTGGTCGCAGGTCTTCTGTATTTTGTAAGTCCTATTGATGCAGTTCCTGATTTTCTGATTGGAGCAGGACTATTGGATGATGCTACCGTCCTAGCTTTTATTTTTTCAACGTTATCATCTGAGATTTCAGCTTTTCAGGCATGGGAAGAGGAAAAAGAAGAAGAGGATAAATATGTAAAGCCAACTCCATAGTAGGAGCTGGCTTTTTTATATTACTGTTTTTATGAATTTGATTAAGCTGTTAAATTCGATCTTTTAGATAATCGTTCTGCGATCGGGTAGATAAAGAACATGATCAAACCGCTAACAATGCTAGTTGGAACAACGATCATTCCAATAAAGCTAAGTAATGTACCAGGTAATCCAGCTACGAGCATCGCTACCATTAGGAACAGTGTACCGCTGATAATCGTTCCGACTACCGTTAGAAGAACGGCGCTTATCGCATTTACTTTTACTTTTTTTGCTAGTAAGAACAAAGCCAAAAAGATAAAAGCTGTTATGGGCTTTTCAACAATATTGGCGATCTGTCCGCCGGCCATACCTGTTGTTAGCGCTGAAATAACACCAGCTGCCATACTTGCAATGATCACGTTTTGTTTTGTAGGTGATAGCATTATGGCTAAAAACATCATCACGAGTAATAAATCAGGTTTCATCCCAAAAAATAATGGGGGTACGACTGTGTGAAACACATACCCTAATGCAATAAGTACAGATGTTAAAGCTAATGATTTGGTATTCGTATTCATTTTCTCATCTCTCCTCAGCTAATCTTAGCCTAATTTCTTTCCATTAGTGCCCTCTTGGCCTAATGCGAAAGTACCTTTATGTTAACAGATGTACGTACAACTGAAAAGGTTTATAAACTACTTTCCGTATTTTTCCTGAAAATGTATCATGAACTGAGCCAGACTATCACATGAATCTTGAGGTACTGCATTATAAATAGAAGCTCGGAAACCGCCAACCGATCGATGTCCTTTTAATCCGTAAATTCCGTTTGCTTCACTTTCTTTAATAAACTGCTTTTCCAGTTCATCATTAGGAAGAGTGAATGTAATATTCATGTTCGAACGTGATTCAGGTGTCGCATAGCCATTATAAAAGCCTTTGCTTTTATCAATCGTGTCGTAGATGACTCCAGCTTTATTGTGATTTCTCTTTTCCATTTCAATGACACCACCAGACCTTTCTACCCAACCTAGTACAAGGTTTAGTAAATAGATGGAATATACAGGGGGTGTGTTGTAGAGAGAGTTGTTTTTTGCATGAACAGAATACGACAAGATGGATGGAACAGATTTGTTTTCCTGTAGCAGATCTTTTCGAATGATGACTGCCGTCACTCCTGAAGGTCCAAGGTTTTTTTGTGCACCTGCATAGATTAATCCATAATTTTCAACTGAGATAGGTCGGCTCATAATATCGCTAGACATGTCAGCTACAAGATTTTGATGCGTAAAAGCATGTAAATCTGGCCATTGTGTGCCATAAATCGTGTTGTTAGATGTAATATGAAGATAAGCGTCATTTTCACTGGAAACATAATTCGTTTCAGGAAGGGTGCGATACTCGGATTCCTTACCTGTGATGGCTGCTTCACACGAGCCGATTTTTTGAGCTTCTTTATAGGCTTTTTCAGACCATGCCCCTGTGAGCACATATTTTGCTGTTTTTCCACCTTGAATAAAATTCATCGGAATCATGGCGAATTGTAGACTTGCTCCACCTTGTAAGAACAATACTTCATGTGTATCCGGTATATCGAGCAAACGTTTCATACGCGTTTTTGCTTGCTCGTGGATGCCTTCATATTCTGAACCCCTGTGGCTATGCTCCATGATATTTAATCCAGTACCAAGAAAGTCATCCCATTCTTCCTTTGCTTGCTGCATAACCTCTTTAGGCAATGTTGTTGGTCCCGCTTGAAAATAGATGCGTGTCATCGTTCTCCTCCTTATAAAATTACGCTGTTTTAGTAAACTCTTAGAGCAATTGAAAGTTGTTGATTTCCGTTACAGGTGCTTCGCTTTCCGCGGGGCGACCGGTGAGCCCCTTGCCGCTTTGCGCCTTTAAGGGTCTCACCTGACCGCTCGTCCCGCAGGAGTCTCACACCTTACACTACAATCAACATTTCAATGATGTCTTATAACCAAAAATCTTTTTTAAATATTGCGAAACAAAAAAAGAATATGAAAAAACTGCCCAGTTTTAAAAAAAAGGCAGTTTTAATATGTAACGTTAGTTTTTAACGTTTTCTTTAATATTTTGAGCGATTTCGCTCATTTCATCGGCAGGGGTATCCTGTGTTTTCCAGACCGCACCAAAACCGTCTCCGGATCCATAGCGAGGGATAAAGTGCATATGATAGTGGAAAACAGATTGTCCAGCTGCTTCACCGTTGTTGTTTAAGATATTCAGACCAATCGGGTTAAACGTTTGTTTAATTCCTGAGGCAATTTTAGGCACGACAGAATAAAGTTTCGCTGCTGTTTCCGCAGGCAGTTCAAAAATATCTGTAGAGTGCTCTTTAGGAATGATTAGCGTATGTCCTTTTGTGACCTGACTGATGTCTAAGAAAGCTAGAACGTTCTCGTCTTCGTACACTTTGTAGCAAGGAATTTCACCCGCAACAATTTTACAAAAAATGCAGTTTGAATCGTGGGACAAGTGGCTCACCTCATTTTTTTCTTATCATATCACACATGATCAACCTAAAAAATAAGGTATTCTTTTTATCTTATTAAAAGGCTCTTTTCTATAGGGATAGTGGCTTTTGAATGTTTTATTATTTTTTTCATTGACAGGTTGATTGGAAAGCGAGCAGTCAGGAACGGAAATCAACACTTCCAAAAGTAACAAAGTTTACGAAAACAGGTAATAAAAAAGAAGGGTCCTATTCAAAAAATAGAACCCTTCTTCTTATAGAGGTTAGAGAAGAAAGGAGAACACGAAAACAAAACAATACGATTTTTTAGCCATGCACCTCAATATTAAGAATTTGTAATTGCTCAAGCACTAAATAGTCCAAGAGAACCATCTCCTTAAAGAAAAGCATATCTGAAAAAATCTAATACCTTGCATCTTTCTCCCTGAAGAAGGGGGGATACCTTCTTCCCTCTTATCTTGTCCATGAAGTCTTACTTGTTATACATATAAAATTGGTAAAGGAAACGTGAATTACGCTATTATAAGAAAAGAATGACAAAAAGGAGGATTCTCCGTGAAAAAAAGACAACTTATATTAACAATGACACTTGGTGTTAGTTTCCTCATCTCAGGCTGCGGCAATAAATCAGAAGATGAGCATAAAAACCACCAAGAGGAATCAAGTGCTAAACAAGAGGCGTCTCATGAAGGACATGGAAATCATTTGCCGAACGGTGATATTCAAGAACTTACTGCTTCAATGGATGTATTACCCGGCTTCTTAGACAAACAACCTGATGAAATTTCCACCATATATGCAGAAGTTCCTAAATATAAGGAGCTGCTAGAATCAATGCCTTGTTTTTGCGGATGTGGTGATTCTGCGGGTCATAAAAACAACTATGATTGTTTCGTCTCAGAAAACAAAGAAGATGGAAAAATCGTTTGGGACGATCATGGTACAAAATGTGGTACGTGTTTAGAAATCGCTGCGATCAGCATGAGTGCTTCTGCTGATGGAAAGACGCACTTTGAAATCAGAAAGATGATCGATGAAAAATATAAAGAAGGATTTGCAGAGCCAACTCCAACACCAATGCCTGCCTCATAAGGTGTAAAACGAGAAAAATGGCAAACAATAATGAAAATGCTGGATTGCAGAAGGAGGTACTGTATGAAACCAATCCTTGAAGTTACGGATCTAACAGGGGGGTATCTACCTAATCAGCCTGTTATTCATCACTTAGATTTCACGGTGAAAGAAAATGAGATAGTAGGATTGATCGGTTTGAATGGGGCCGGTAAAAGTACAACCATTAAACATGTGCTAGGCCTTATGGAACCCATGTCAGGCACTTCTAAAATCGAAGGGCAGACGTTTAGAGAAGAACCAGAAAATTATCGAAGTCAGTTTACTTACATACCTGAGATGCCGATTCTCTATGAAGAACTAACATTATGGGAACATCTAGAACTAACAGCAATGGCATACGGACTTGAAGAACAAACCTTTTTAACACGTGTCCGCCCATTACTTGAAGAGTTTCGCATGGATAACAAGATCAAATGGTTTCCGAGTCAGTTTTCCAAAGGAATGAAGCAAAAAGTAATGATTCTTTGTGCATTGCTGGTGGAACCTAAGCTATATATTGTGGATGAACCCTTTGTTGGTCTTGATCCATTAGGTATTCAATCGTTTCTAGAGTATATGGTTAAATTTAGAAATAACGGCGCTGGCGTTTTAATGTCGACTCACATTTTGTCCACGGCAGAAAGATATTGTGATCGCTTTTTAATCATGCATGAAGGAAAGCTGGTGTTAAGCGGAACGTTAGAGGAATTACGCGTAACAAGCGGGCTGGAGAATGCGACGTTAGATGAGATCTATCTCTATGTAGCAAGAGGTAAAGTCACATGATTGATGTAAAAAAATTATGGACAAAACGACGCAATGCTCACGTTACACAAACGCTGAAATACTTTAGTTTAATGGCAAACAGCGGACTGATTGTTTCCTTAATTTTGCTCATCGTCATCGGAAGTGTGTATTATGCAAAGCTTCTTCAAGCTCTTCCTGAAAATTTCCCTGCTGTCTTTATTTTAACGATCATCTTTTCAATCTGGTTGACCAAAAGCTCAATTCGTACATTGTTAAAAGAAGGAGATCTCGTATTTTTACTTCCTGTAGAATCGGGCATGAAACAATATTTCTCAAAAGCGATCTCGTCTGCCACAGCAACTGGCGCATTTTCGACTCTATTTATTTTTACGTTGCTATGGCCGATCGTCCAAGTTTTTATCCATGATGGATGGAAGATGTATGTCACGTTTGGATTCTTTTTGATCGCAGCAAAAGTATTTAACATATATGTATCGTGGGAAGAAAGAAGGCTGCCTTACAAAAGTCATCAAACGAACTATAGAATCATAAGGTTCATCGTAAACTTTGTTTATTCCTATCTTCTCTTTAATGAAGCTTACCTCTTCTTAATCGCAATTTTTGCGATCATGTACGTATTAAAGAACTTTGTTTTCGGCGTCTTTAAAAAACAGCATGGTTATCAGTGGGAATTGTTGTTAGCCGAGGAGCAGTCTTTAAAAATGAAAGGGTACCGACTCGTCAATTATTTTACGGATGTTCCAGCGCTAAAGCAGACCGTACATAAGCGACCGTGGTTGAACAGCTTAGCAAGTTTCTCATTTAAAAAGAAGAACGCACTTTCTGCTCTGTATATGAAGACATTCTTGCGTTCAGGGGACTATCTGGGCCTTTATGTACGATTGATCTTGATCGGATTTTTGTTCATTTATTTAATTCCTGCAGGATGGTGGCAGTTGATCGTCGTGTTCTTGTTCTTTCAAATGTTTGCCCTACAATTATTCACACTTTACACACAGTATAGATGGAATGTTGTATTCATGATTTATCCCATCAAACAAGAAATAAGAGTAAAAGCCTTTCAAAATTGGCTGAAATATTTGCTGATCATACAAGGGGTACTCTATGGCCTATTTTATGGATTGCTTTCCGGAGACTGGCTGATCGCGATCCTTATGCCCGTAGCAGCAATTCTTTACAGCATAGTACGACTGCCTAGTATGACAAAAAAACATATCACGTTGACTTCCTAGCTCTTTATGGGCTGGGAAGTTTTTTTGTAATCAGATTTTGGGCATCTTTCATAGCTTATGCATATAAGTTTTATGGAAGGGAGCGGGTCTCATGAATACTTATGGATTAACAGGACGGATTGTAACACCGGGAAATCCTGACTATGACCTGGCACGAGAAGAGTTCAATACTCGTTTTAACTTATTTCCTTTGATAATCAATTTTTGTGCAACTACTAAGGATGTTTCAAACGCAATCCGGTGGGCAAGAAAGAAGAATGTTAAGTTTCGGATTCGTACAGGAAGGCATAGTTATGAAGCTTATTCATCATTAAATGGCGGTTTAGTGATCGACATCAGCGATATGAATGAAGTAAAGGTGGATCGCAAAACAAAAACCGCCGTACTTGGTGCAGGTTCATTGCTTTTCCCACTATATGAAAAATTGTATGAAGAAGGTTTCACGATCCCAGGAGGTACTTGTCCATCAGTAGGACTCTCAGGCTTAACGCTCGGTGGAGGGTGGGGGATGTTAACCCGTCCTTATGGCATGCTGATCGATCAGCTTCTTGAGCTGGAGATGGTAGATGCAAACGGAAAGATTATCATAGCCAATAAGTATAAGAACGCTGATTTATTTTGGGCATCAAGAGGGGGTGGGGGTGGAAACTTTGGTGTGGTTACATCATTTCGTTTTCAAGTTGTTCCCGTTGATGAAGTTGCCATCTTTAAAATTACTTGGGACTTTAAAGGATTTGAAAAAGTCGTGGATTCATGGCAAAAATGGGCTCCTTACACAGACGATAGATTAACAGCCATTATTGATCTTCTAACAAAAGACATAGGTGAGCTGCGTGCATTAGGTGAATTCCTTGGCAGTACGGATGAACTGAAAAAGTTACTTAAGCCCCTTTTAACCGCATATCCGCCTAAGGAAATGGAAGTTAAGAGCGTACCATATATCGATGCTGTTAAGATATTTGGAGGAATGATGCCTAATATGATGGAGTACGCTGTTAACCACGGTGATCCTGATGCGCATCCTTTTAAGAATACAGGTGCGTTTGCGAGTATGCAGTTACCGATAAGAGCGATAAAAAAACTGAAAGAATTTCTATCAAAATCACCTAGTATTGATAATAAAGTGCAGCTGCAAGCCCTATCGGGAAAAGCAGCTTGTATAGGACCGACTGAAACGGCTTATGTTCATAGAGAAGCATTGTTCAGCTTGTTATATATCACTAAGTGGCAGAATGAAAATGAAGCAAACATAAATACACGGTGGGTAGAAAGTTTAAGGAATTCTTTACTTCCTTATGCAGATGGAGCTTATGTAAATTTTCATGATAATTGTATTAAGAATTGGCTTGAACAATGTTACTTTGTTAACTTGCCTCGCTTAATTGAGGTGAAAACAAAATATGATCCTGAAAACGTGTTTAAGTTTCCATTAGGTATTCCAACTGCAAATATTAATCTTTAAGATGTAAAAACAATGTGAGGGCATAATATCGAAACTAAGATCACACTATTACCGTATAGATGGAAGATGGAGGGAGGTAGGTAGATGATGAACACTTATGAAGAACAAGTACTAACAGAACTTAAAAAATGGGAAACTGAAATGTGCAAACGGCCCTCGCTATGGAATAAAACAACGAAATCTCTTCAAACGAAGATCAATGAAAAAATACCGCAAAAAGTGCATGATGTCATGACATCAAGTATGAAACATATGATTAAAGCTACTTTAATCGGTTCTGAATATACGACTAAAAAAACGTTTAAGTTTACAGCAGATTTACGAGAGCGTGATTATAAATTTGAAGATCGGCTTTCTTTTTACAAAAGAACAGCAGCGATAGAAGGAGCGGGAACAGGTGCTGGTGGCATTTTGCTCGGCATTGCAGATTTTCCCTTATTGTTAGGAATCAAAATGAAGTTTTTATTTGAAGCAGCAAGTATTTATGGATTGGATGTTAGAGACTACAAAGAACGGATCTTTATTCTTCATGTATTTCGGCTTGCTTTTTCTGATCCACACAAACGAGAAGAGGCATTTCAAAGGGTTATCTCATGGAAAGAGACAATTCAAGAATTTCCTGAGTCTCCTGAATCAATCAACCAAATGAATTGGCAAGAACTGCAACAAGACTATCGAGATCATATCGATCTAATAAAAATGCTTCAGATGGTTCCAGGATTAGGAGCCATTGTTGGGGCATATGCGAACTATCATTTTCTTGATGATTTAGGTCATGTGGCAAAAAATTGTTTTAGATGGCGTTTACTAACAGATGAAAAAAAGAAGAGGATTATACAAAACAAGCACCCGCAATAAATTGCGGGTGCTTGTACAAGTTTGTATACTAGAAACGACTGTCGCTTAATAGGCGGTCCATTTCCTCTTTGTGCTTCGTCTCATCAGCAATCATATCTTCTAACTGAACGACAAGCTCAGTCAATTTTAAGTTAGATGCTTGCTCTTTTCGTTCTTCATAACGTCTGATTGTATCTTCCTCAGCGTTTCGAGCTTCTTCTAACATTTCACGAACACTCTCTACTTGTTTAACCGGTTTTGGTTGAGTAGTTGGTGTACCTCCAAGTGTTTTAATCTTTTCTGCTAAATATAGAGCATGTCCTTGCTCATCAGCAATTTCACTTTGGAAGAAAGGTTTTAGAATTTGACGGTACAAACCAGAAACCGTAGCTGCATTATGGTTGTACATAATGATTGCAGAGTACTCGTTTGCAAGATCCTCATTTAGTCCATCGATTAGTGCTTGTAAGTCTTTTTCCATTTGTATAACCTCCTGAATCTTGTTCTACAGAGATATCCTTCCCCTTTTCTCGCCACCATAAACAAAATTTATAGGATAGACGAACTAAAAAACAATGGAACTGTAGAATGAGGTTTAGGGATTGGAAAAATCGGTAAAAGACTACTATGCATGAAACAAATGTTGAACAAAAGTGATACAAAATTCTAAGGAGGTAACAAAAATGGATAGCAGACACATGGTTGATGAAGAGCGTAATGTTGACACAAGTAAGGTAGAAGAAACAGCAAGCCGTATGAGTGAGAGCAAAAAAGACGAGATCTTATCAAACTTTGATGAATTTAAGAGCTACTTGCACGGCAAAGTGCAAATTGGTGAAAAAATGGGCATGAGCGAAGAAACATTGGCAAAAACTGCAGAGAAAGTAGCAGATTACTTAGCTAACCATGAGGAGCCTCGTAACTCAGAAGAGAACCTCTTAAAAGAACTATGGAAAGTTGGAGAGCAAGAAGAGCGTCATAAGCTTGCTCATATGTTAGTTAAGCTTGTTAAATAGCATACATGTAAAAGCTGCTCATCGCTGAGCGGCTTTTTTTATTACACTTGTCGTTATCTGTCAGGGAGAGTTATGTTTTGTGAAATCTATTCATGGAATGAAACCATGCCGGTAGTAATCGTTCGTTTGAAAAGCTGTAAAAGCAATAAAATTTGCTAAAACGTCAATAAATTCACCTCAATGACCGTTTACAAACTACTTTAAAAAAACGACAATGTTTTAAAGTGGTTTATCCAAAGAAAAAAGAGTGAAAACTTAGATTTAATAAGATTAAAAGGTGAAAACAATTTATAGAAAAGAGCTATTGAAACTTTTCTATGCAACAACCTTGAGAAAAATAAGTAAAAGTTAAAAAGAAAAGATGTTGAGGAGAATTTTATGTTACGAGAACTGGCCAAAAAACTACCCTTTCCAATCCTTCCTCTAATATATATCATAAGCGGATTAGGTCTTTCGTTCTTATCGTTAAATGTCTTTTTTGAGCTTTCGGAAGACTTGATGGAAAACGAGGTATTTGAGTTTGATCAAGTGATCATTCAATATGTAACGGATATTAGAAGTGACACTCTAACCGAAGTAATGAAAGTAATTACTTTTTTTGGGTCGAAAAACATATTAACTCTCTTGTTAGTAGGAAGTCTTATCTGGTTAATCGCGAAACGGAAGAACTATTGGGGTGCGATTTTCTATTTGATTGCTGTTGCCGGAGGAGGTCTTTTAAACCTAGGGTTGAAACATTGGTTTGGAAGAATACGTCCAGAAGATAGCCTGATCGTCGAACAAGGTTTCAGTTATCCAAGTGGACATGCGATGGGCAGTCTCATCTATTATGGTTTTCTTGGCTACTTGGTCGTAAGAAGCAGAAGAGGAAAGCCACTTAAAATCCTTCTTACGATTGCATTTATATCCACGATTCTTCTTATTGGTTTTAGCCGTGTCTATTTAGGCGTTCATTATCCATCTGACATAGCAGCTGGATTTAGTGCTGGAACGGTTTGGCTACTGCTCTGTGTAGGTGGCCGTGAATCCATAAGAGCGTATCAAAAAAGGACGCTTCCTTTTTTTAAAAGGAAACATCCCCAGTAAGTGTGAGTAGTTGATTTTGCAAACATTTAATAACGGCAGGTGTACGATGCTGACGCTCTCCATCACAGTCAATAAGCTGTTGGGGAGCTGTTTTTATGCTGATCTCTGAGCTTTGAAAATAATGGTACCCTTGTCCTTCTTTTGAAGTATCGGATAATCGATTCAGGAGGACGTCCCAAATAAACGATGTGGAAGGTTCTTCAATCAGCAAGCAATCGAGCTTTCCGTCTTGTATATCTGTATCGGGAAAGAAGGGACGGATCCCACCGGTAAATGGGCCGTTTACAGCAAGAAACATGGCAGCTTGTCCATCAAATTGGAACTCTTTAGAAGAAACAGAGATGTGGAATGGCTCCCACGTTTGAAAGGATTTAGCCGCAGATAAATAATAAGAAAGTCGGCCAAACTTTTCTTTTGTATCTGGATCAATAGATTCTGAAACATGTGTGATCAATCCAACACCCCAGAAGTTTGTAAAGAAATGTCCGTTAAACTCTCCAACATCAATGAGGCTAAACTTTTTTTCACTAAGCTGTTGTGCTGCTTTAATAGGATTTTGGTTCATGCCTAAAGCTCTCGAAAAATCATTGCATGTTCCTCCTGGCAAGATTCCGAAAGCCGGTTGATTCTCTTCAATAGACAATACAGCTTCTGCAATTTCATGTACCGTACCGTCACCACCCGCGGCTATGATTAAATCAGTATTACCTTCTAGCTCCTTAACGAATGAAGCACCTTCGCCAGGAGCAGTCGTCTCATAAACTTGAACGTCTTCAAAACCAATTTTAAGCTGCTCTAGCACAGCATTCCATTGATTAAGCAACCTACCTTGTCCGGCAGAAGGGTTAAGTATGACAGAAGCTCTTTTTATGGTTGAGGGATTTCTAGTCATTTCGCTACCATGTATTCTTTTACGAATGACTTTCCTGTAAAAAGTGTTTCTGGAAGTGCTTTTGATGTGCCTCTATTCTTATGAGCTTCTTCATAAGCTTTGGATTGTTGCCAGTTCGTAAAGTCAGCATGTGAATTCCAAAGTGTCATTACGATATAAGGATCTTGTTGAAGAGGTCGTAAAATTCGTATGCCAGTAAAGCCTGGTTCGTTTTCAACAAGCCCAGCACGATTTTGGAAGCGTTCTTCAAAAAGTGATCGTCCTTCTTCTGATACCGGAATGTGGTTCATAACAACAAAACCGGCACCTGTTAAGGAGCCTCTTTGGTTTATTACTTCATACTCATGTTTTTCTGTAAATGGATTCTCTTCATCTGTTTCAATCACGAGAGCAGAATTAGAGTCGCCTTCTAGCAGGAGAGCTCCATCGTATTTTTCCTGGATTGTTGCTAAATAGTCTAAAGTCCCATAAGTAATATATATGTTCATAGGAATCCCTGCCCTTTTTTTATTGATTTACCTTTGTTTTACCCAACCGTTCAGCACATTAAACAGTGTAAGAAGTTGGATACTTGTAATATACTTTCCAACTAAGGGAAAATTATATAAAATGAACTTTTCGACCTAGAATGAAATGAGGGTTGGTTATGGTAAAGAGAAGTCTCGTCGGACTCGGTATATTAGTGGGTTCACTTATAATAGGTTTTTTTGCCTATCTTTTCATTATTTTAGCTGGAGATTATGTTATTGATGAAAAAGATCTTGTGATGGATTCAGCCACTGTCCTCGTTGCCGAGAACGGAGATAAAATTACGAAGATCTATGATGAAAATAGAGAGATCGTCGACATTGAAGATATCCCAAAACATGTGCAAGAAGCGTTTGTGGCCGTTGAAGACAGCCGTTTCTATAAGCATAATGGAATTGATGTAAAAGCGATCTCGCGTGCTATCTATAAAGATATTTTAGCTGGAGGAAAAGTCGAAGGCGGCAGTACGATCACGCAGCAGCTAGCGAAAAATGTTTTTTTATCTCATGAAAAGTCATGGCTAAGAAAGACAAAGGAAGCAGTTATTGCTATCAATCTGGAAAGAAGATACCCGAAAGATAAAATTTTGGAGATGTATTTGAATCAAATCTATTTCGGTCATGGCGCATACGGAATCCAGCTCGCTGCAAAAACGTATTTTAATAAGGATGTCAGCGATTTAACAGTAGCAGAGGGTGCGATGCTTGCGGGTCTTCCTAAAGCACCTAACTATTATTCTCCACTAAAAAATCTTAAGGAGGCGAAAGAGCGGCGGGATCTCGTTCTTACGCTCATGGAGAAGCAAGATTATCTGACACCTACTGAAACGGTAAGAGCGCAAGGGAAAACGATCGCTCTTGATTTTCAGCAAGAAAAACGAAACCCGGCTTATACAACGTATATTGATATGGTGATAAAAGAAGCAAAAGAAAAATACCAAATTTCAAGAGAAGAGCTGCGACAAGGCGGTTATAAAATAGTCGTTCCTATGGATCTCGCTGCACAAGATTCAGTTTATAAGAGCTTTCAAGACGGCCGCTATTTTGTTGGTACAGGCCAGGAAAAACCCGAAGGCGCAATGGTGCTGATGAATGGAAAAACAGGTGGTCTGCTTGCTGTTCAAGGTGGACGAAATTATGTTACAGAGGGACTAAATCGGGTACAGGTCAATCGCCAGCCTGGTTCAACGTTTAAGCCTTTATCCGTGTATGGTCCGGCTCTTGAAACTGAAAAATACAAACCCTATTCTATGCTGCGTGATGAAGAATTAAGCTATGACGGTTATGAACCTAAGAATTATAACGGTAGATACGATGGAGAAGTTTCCATGGTAGACGCCATTTCTCACTCTGTAAATGCATCGGCAGTATGGCTATTAAACAAGAATGGAATATCTGATTCAAAAAGTTACCTCGAACAGCTTGGCATGCCGATTGAGGACAAAGGACTCGGAATCGCGCTAGGTGGCATTGATCAAGGGGTAACACCATTGCAAATGGTAAAAGGATATCGCAGTTTCCTTCATGAAGGTAAGACGATCGAGCCTTATGTGATCAGTAAGATCTATAACAACGAAGGAGATCTGATAGGAAAGGCAAAACAAGAAGAAAAGAAAGTTTGGAAAAGACAAAACGCATGGTACATGACTCGTATGCTTCAACAAGTCGTAAAGAATGGAACAGGATCTGATGGAAGAGAGAATATGGAGATCGCAGGAAAGACGGGTACCACAAACTATCCAAACGTTGAAAAAGGAAACAAAGATACATGGTTTGTCGGGTATACGCCAGAAGTAGTCGGTGCAGTATGGGTCGGTTATGATCGAACAACCGAAGAATCTTATCTTAACAGCGGCAGTTCTCTACCCACACTCCTATTTAAACAAGTGATCAACGAAATGCCGTCTCAACAAGGTCTGTCGTTCAAAAAACCTGACGGGGTAAAAGATCTAGCGCCGCCAATCGAGCTTATTGAGTTAAACGATCTGCGTGCTTCATTTGGAATGGGGGACTATGGAGTTCCTTCGGTTAAACTGAACTGGACTCCGTCTAAAGACGAGCGTCTGCAATATAAGGTTTATGCGGTGAATGAAGGAGAAACTACTCTTTTAGATACGTTAAAAGGTGAAGGAGAGTATAGTGCTTCAGGCAAGAATCTCTTCACACTGCCAGACTTCTATGTCGTTCCATACAATCCTCTTACAAAACAAGAAGGAGAGCCGTCAAATGTGGTGTCGATCTCCCTTTTCCCGAGTTTTGGTGAGGAAGATAAGAAAGATGAAAGAGAGAAGATTCGAAAAGATCGTGAAAAAGAAAAGAAGAAAAAGAAGAAAAATGAGGATTAAGAGGTGGAAGATGGTCTGCGAGGCCGTCTTCTTTTTTGATGAGAGCTTGGAAGTTGGAAGTGGAGCGAGGGAGTCGAACGGTGTCGTAATGCCTATATTTTTCATCTTAGACTTAATTGTGGAGTGTTTCCGATTAATGGTTGCTCATTTCGACTTAATTGATGCCACTTTTGACTTAATCGATGCGCTCGAAGACCAAATCCATCATTTACTTATCTCATAGGGTTTAAGCAGCATGCATCTGTAAAGGCTTTCAGCATCCAATGAACATCCATTTTGCCAAAATCATGACAATTAAGCTTATCTTCTATACTTTTATTATGAATTCCCTTACAATGTGTATGGATATTGACGTTAAAGGTTTTAAGTTTCAGCAGCTAGGAGATAACAATAGTGCTGCAGCTTTTGGTCTTGTATAGAAAGGTGTGTACGTTTTGACTATGAATGAAGAGTTTTTGAAAGCGTGTCGTAAGGAGAAAAATTCACATATTCCTGTATGGTACATGAGACAGGCGGGCCGTTCCCAGCCAGAGTACCATAAACTGAAAGAGAAGTATTCACTATTTGAAATCACACATAGACCAGAGATGTGCGCTGGCGTTACGAAGCTCCCTGTAGATCAGCATGGAGTGGATGCTGCCATTCTTTATAAAGACATTATGTCTCCAGTCCCAGCGATTGGAGTAGATGTAGAGATTAAATCAGGAATTGGACCAGTGATTGATAAGCCTGTACGAACACGCGAGGATGTAGAGCGCTTAGGGACCATCAATCCTGAGAAAGACGTACCTTATGTTTTAGATACGATCAAAATTTTAAGACAGCAGTTAGAAGTGCCACTTATCACATTTGCAGGTGCTCCATTTACGCTTGCGAGCTATATGGTTGAAGGAGGTCCTTCACGCGATTATCATAAAACTAAGCAGCTGATGTACTCTGACCCTGAAAGCTGGTTCATGCTAATGGACAAGCTAGGCGATATGACGATCGCTTATGCAAAAGCACAGATTGCAGCCGGCGCACAAGCGTTTCAGATCTTTGATTCATGGGTCGGCGCATTAAATGCTGCTGATTACAGAAAATACATTCAGCCTGTTATGTATAAAATCTTCTCATCACTGCGAGAAGAAAATATTCCGTTGATTCTATACGGAACAGGTGCAAGACACTTAGTTATGGAGTGGAACGAGCTTCCGATCGATGTAATCGGGCTTGATTGGAGATTATCTCCGAGAGAAGCGCGTCAGATGGGTGTGACAAAGGCACTTCAAGGAAACTTAGATCCTTCCATTCTACTTGCGCCATGGGAAGTTATCGAAGCACGTACGAAAGAAATTTTGGATGAGGGTATGGAAGAACCAGGCTTTATATTCAATGTTGGAAAAGGTATTTTCCCTGAGGTAAACATTGCAACATTAAAGCAGTTGACCACCTTTGTTCATGAATATACGTCAAAAAAACTAGGGTGATAAAGAGTGAGTAATAAGAAAACAGGTCTATTAATTATGGCGTACGGTACGCCAAGAAGTCTGGATGAAGTAGAAAGCTATTACACACACATAAGACGGGGACGTAAGCCTTCTCCTGAACAGCTACAAGAACTTACGGAACGCTATGAGCAGATCGGTGGAATCTCACCGCTTGCTAAGATTACAGAAGAGCAAGCGCAAAAAATTGAAGCAGAGATGAATCAACGTTACCCCGACCGTGAGTTTAAAAGCTATCTTGGTCTAAAGCATATTAATCCTTTCATTGAAGATGCTGTGCAGCAGATGAAGGAAGATGGAATTGAAGAAGCAGTAACACTTGTACTTGCTCCTCACTATTCAACGTTCAGCGTAAAATCATACAACGGACGTGCAGTGGAAGAGTCTGCAAAGATAGGTGGACCATCTTTCATGACGATCGATAGCTGGTATGACGAGCCGAAATATGTCCAATTTTGGGCAGATGGGATTAAACAAACGTTTAACTCCATTCCAGAGAACGAGCATGACAAAACCGTTGTGATCTTCTCCGCACACAGTCTGCCAGAAAAGATCCTTCAAATGGGAGATCCTTACCCGACGCAGCTTCAGGAAACAGCTGATCTGATTGCGAAAGAAGCGAATGTTCCGCACTATACGATCGGCTGGCAGAGTGCTGGTAATACACCTGAACCGTGGATCGGACCAGACGTTCAGGATCTAACGCGTGATCTCTATAACGAGCATGGCTACAAGCATTTTATCTATTGTCCGGTTGGTTTTGTTGCCGATCACTTAGAAGTTTTATATGACAATGACTATGAGTGTAAAGTAGTCACAGATGAGTTGGGCGTTAACTATTATCGTCCTGAGATGCCGAACGCAAAACCTGAGTTTATAGACTGTTTGGCAACGGTCATTGAAAACGCACTAGCAAAAGAAAGAATGTGAAAGAAATGAACGAGCGAAAGCACGTTATAATATTGGGCGGCGGCATAACAGGTTTAGCCGCTGCCTTTTATGTTCAGAAGCATGCAAAAGAAACAGGTAAGCCAATAACCTTCACGGTCATAGAAGCAAGCGACCGTCTTGGCGGTAAAATTGATACCATTAAAGAAGATGGATTTGTGCTAGAGCGAGGCCCAGATTCCTATCTTGCTAGAAAAACAGTGATGACAGAACTTGTTAAAGACGTGGGTCTAGGTGACGATTTGGTTTCGAATGAAACAGGTCAAGCTTATATTTTGCATAATATGAAGCTTCATCCTATTCCAGAAGGAGCTGTAATGGGTATCCCAACTAAAGTGATGCCGTTTGCGACCACGCCTCTTTTCTCTGTTGCTGGCAAGGCAAGAGCAGGATTAGATCTTGTCCTTCCTAAACGAAAAAACGCTCAACAAGATATTTCTGTAGGTCATTTTTTTAGAAGACGTCTTGGAGATGAAGTCGTTGATCGGCTGATCGAACCTTTGTTATCTGGGATTTATGCTGGAAGAATTGATCGACTTAGCCTGCAGTCTACTTTTCCGCAGTTTGTAGAGACGGAAGAGAAATATAGAAGTTTAATTATAGGGATGAAAAAGACACAGCCTAAAAAAGAGAATGCGCCGATTGCGAAGAAGAAAAAAGGTGTTTTTTTAACACTTAAAGGTGGGCTTTCCTCTTTCATTGAAGCTCTATCAAATGCAGTACCAAAAGAGAGCATAAAAACAGGTGTTCACGTTAAGGCTGTCGAGCGGTCTGAAGATGGAACCTACTCTGTGATGATGGAAGATGGTTCGGTTCTGATAGGTGATCATGTTATCGTCACGACACCTTACCCTATCACGAAGAAACTCTTTGGCGAATCTCTGTTTCCACTTGGTTTTCACGACACGAAGCCAACTTCAGTAGCAACAGTTGCGATGAGTTTTAACGAGGAAGACGTGAACTTTAGTCTTGATGGAACAGGTTTTGTTATTGCTAAAAGTGAAAACACATCGATTACGGCGTGTACGTGGACGAGCCGGAAGTGGCCCCATACGACCCCTAAAGGAAAAGTGGTCCTTCGTTGTTATGTAGGGCGTGCAGAAGATCAGGACATCGTTCAACAACCAGATGAAGTTATTTTAGAAAAAGTATTAGATGATTTGAAGAAGATCATGGGTGTGGATGCTCGGCCCGAATTCTATCATGTATCCAGAATGATTGATTCAATGCCGCAATATGAAGTTGGACATAAAGAGTATGTGAAAAAGCTCAGAACAGCGTTTCAGAATGAGCTGCCTGGCGTCAAACTAGCCGGAGCTCCATATGATGGTGTGGGATTGCCAGATTGTGTAAATTCAGCAAAAATGGCTGTGGATTCTTTGTTCAGCTCAAAATGATTTTGAACGTTAAGTCACTGAATCTAAACAACAAAATAATAAATATGTTAAGAATTAAACGGCAAATGGATATGTTTGTCGTTTTTTATATTTTCTTGTAGAATGTTTCTGCTATACTGTAGGGAGAAAAAAAGGAAGGGGGAAGCGCTGTGCAAGCATTTATTGAGCCGTTATTTGTAAATATTGCAATCATATTTTCTTTTACACATCTTTTGAACATGTTCTTTCCCCTTCATCCTGGTGTCATTCCGAGTTATAAAAATCAGATCGTCTTTGGTTTGATCAGTGGTGCTGGTGCACTGGTTTGCATGCTGTTTCCCATTGAAACGTTAAAGGAATCTTTTTTTGATCTTCGAAATGTTCCAATCATGATTGTCACATTGTATGTAGGCTGGCTTCCGGGGGCAATTTGTTCGTTGATTGTTGCCATTGCAAGAATAGTCGTGGGTGGAGAATTGGCATGGCTTGGAATTGTATTAATCCTACTAGCATATGTGGTTTGCTTGATCTATCATGGATTCTTTGATGAAGATAAGCGCAGATGGATTTCTGCGATCTATATCGCTTTGGTTTATACACTTTTTTATATGTTGTTCATTCATACATATCTTGATTTTCTGACAATCGATTTTTATCTCGTCTATTTCTCGAGCTTTTTGATTGCGTTCTTTTCTTGTATCTTCTTAATCGAGAGGCTTGTTAAAATCAACATGCAGTTAAAGGAAACCGTTTACTTAGATAAGCTTGCAGTTGCCGGACAGATGGCAGCAGCAATCGCGCACGAAGTCAGAAACCCGATGACGACGATTCGTGGAATGATTCAGTTTCTTGGCAGCACGACAACTGATGCTAAGTTGAGAGAGCATTCGCCACTCTTAATCGAAGAATTAGATCGAACGAACAAGATTATCACAGACTATTTGTCCATGGTTAAGCCTGATGTTCCTAAGCTTGAGACAGTACCACTTGAAAAAGTGTTAAGAGATGTCATTGCCCTTACAGCCCCATACGGAGCGATAAATAATGTTGAGGTCACCGCTAGTCCATTAGGTTCTTACAATGTGTGCATTGATGAACCAAAACTTAAGCAATGTTTAATAAATATTATTAAAAACGGGATAGAAGCGATTGAAGAGGGAGGTACGATCCATCTATATCGCTATAAAGTGACAAAAAGAAGTATTACCATCGCGATTGAAGACAATGGTAAAGGTATGACAGAAGAGGAACTCGAACAGATCGGGTTACCTTTTTATACAACGAAAGCAAAAGGCACGGGGTTGGGTATGATGGTAACTTATAAACTGATTCAAGATATGGACGGGAAACTTCGGTATGAGAGCGTACTTAATGAAGGCACCAGAGTCCTTTTAACCTTGCAGTTATGTACGAAACGAAATATTGTTAATGGTGAGGAGGTGGGATGATGGACCGCAGAAAAAGTATTCTAGATGCAGCAGAGCGTTCTTTTTCTATGTTCGGCTATAAGGCGAGTACAGTGGATCAGATCGCTAAGATCGCAAACGTTGGAAAAGGAACGATCTATACTTTTTTCGCAAACAAAGAAGAATTATTTTCGGAAATTATCACAAACCTAGTAACAGAGACGAAGTTAGCGGCTTCTTCGGCAATTAAAGAGGAGCGCCCTTTTTATGAAAACTTGCACAATGCACTGTATGAAGTTGTTGAACTTCGTAAAACGCACAAGTTAGCCGTTAAACTTTCTCAAGAAGTGAAAGAGTTAAATACTTCACCTGTAACTGAGGCTTTGCAGAGGATCGAAAAAGCGGTATTGAGTTTTGTTCAAAAAGAGCTGGATAAAGCGGTTGAAAAAGGCGAGATCAAAGAATGTCATACAGATATTGTGGCGTTTATGATGGTCAAGGTATACATCGCTCTTATTTTTGATTGGGAACGTGATCATGAAGCTCTTCAAAAAGAAAAGATGCTTGAAGTTTTGGAGATGTTTGTAATGGATGGTTTAAGGAAAACATAGTATTGCAGAAGGAAGAAAAACATGTTACATTAAGTTGTGACCAAATTTCTATTTCGGTCATTTTCGAAAAAGCGGACTGTAAGAGTCTCTTTTTTTACCGTAAAATGACCAAATGACTAAAATAGTCATTCAGTATTAGGAGGAGTGAACAACTGTGCTAAAAAGTATCGGAGCTCAATTTAAAGCAGTTTTCTCAAACAGAAAAATTGCTGTACCGGTCTTAGCGGTTCTATTTATACCTGTGTTATACAGCGGAATGTTTCTATGGGCGTTCTGGGATCCGTATGACAAGATGGAAGATCTGCCAGTGGCCGTAGTCAATCAAGATGAAGGCTATGAATATAACGGTGAAAATTTAACCGTTGGAGATGAGTTTGTAAAAAAACTCAAAGAGAATCCACAGTTTGAGTGGGAATTCGTTAACGAAGAAAAAGCAAAGCAAGGTTTGGAGCATAACGATTATTATATGATGATCGAGATTCCTGATAACTTTTCTGAAGAAGCGACTGCCCTATCAGGAAATTCGAACAAAAAGCCTGAGATCATTTATACACCGAACGCTGGCTTTAACTTTCTAGCCGCACAAATTGGCGGAACAGCCGTTGATAAAATGAAAGAAAGTTTATCTAATGAGCTTACAAAAACATATGCCGAGGTCATGTTTGATCAAGTCGAGCAGTTGGCTGGTGGGTTGGAGAAAGCGGCAGATGGCTCCAATCAAGTAACGGATGGATTGAAAAAAGCTGCTTCTGGTAGTGGTGAACTAGCTTCTGGAATGGAAGAAAAAACACCTCAGATTAATGAGTTAAAAGATGGAGCTGTACTTTTTAATTCAAAAATGACCGAGTTTGATAGTGGAATCGATAAATTGCTTGCTGCTCATAAACAACTAGCAGACGGGCAGGGTCAGCTGAATAATGGAGCACAAGCTTTAAAAGGTGGACTGAGTCAAGCGACAGCAGGTTCTGAAAAAATTAAGAACGGAAGCTTAGCCTTACAAGGCGGTGCATCTAAATTATCAACTGGTGCAAGTACGCTCGCAGGATCAGTAAATGAATGGAACGCTGGTGCTCAAAAAGCAACAGCAGGTTCAAA
Organism: Fictibacillus halophilus; assembly: GCF_016401385.1. Classification (NCBI taxonomy): domain Bacteria; kingdom Bacillati; phylum Bacillota; class Bacilli; order Caryophanales; family Fictibacillaceae; genus Fictibacillus; species Fictibacillus halophilus. The sequence goes on from NZ_JAEACF010000001.1 coordinate 135,570, forward strand.
ACAACTAGAACAACAAATTAATGCATTGATTCAAAATCAAGGAAACATGTCAGATGAGCAGATGGCAGCATCCTTAAAACAACTTGCGGCAGCTAGTAATGGTATAAACAACGGCTTAGATAGCTTAACTGCTGCAACAGGTAAGATTGCTGGCGGAGCGAATGAACTTTCTGCAGGAGCTAAAAAGTTAAGCGATTCACAAACCGCTGTTGCAAAAGGAGCAGAAGACCTTCATAACGGTCAACTTAAACTAGTTGACGGAGTCGATCAGCTTGCAAGTGGCCAGGCGAAAGTAAATGAAGGTACGCAAACGTTCCAATCTAAATTGGGAGAAGCGGCTGCAGGTAGCCAGCAACTGTTAGGTGCGAGTGGCAAGTTAGCAGACGGTACTTCCACTGTTGCAACAGGCTGGCAAGAAGTTACGGGCCATGTTAAGGAAATTCATAACGGTGAACAGAAGCTGCTTGATGGAAGCGGAAAACTCTCCTCTTCATTAAGTGATGCAGCGGACAAAACTGGTGAGCTTGATCCAGACAGTGACATGTTCGAACGAATCGCAAACCCTGTATCTGTTAAAACAAAAACCTTTTCTGATGTTCCAAACTATGGAACAGGCTTTGCTCCTTACTTCTTATCATTAGGACTTTTCGTAGGAGCATTGTTGATGTCGATCGTATTCCCATTGCGTGATAAAGCAGGACACCCGCGTTCAGGATTCAGCTGGTTTGCTGGTAAATTCACATTCTTAGCAGTAGTCGGTGTTGTTCAAGCACTGATTGCGGATGCGGTATTGCTTTATGGTCTAGGGATTGAAGTGAGCAACTTAGGAGGGTTCATTGGACTAAGTATCATCACGAGTCTTACTTTCTTAGCTCTCATTCAGTTACTCGTTACGGTGCTTGGAGATCCAGGACGTTTTGTAGCGATTATTATCTTAATCCTACAGCTTACAACGAGTGCAGGAACATTCCCGTTAGAGCTTATTCCGAACGGACTTCAAGGATTCAATGCTTGGCTTCCTATGACATATTCCGTTTCTGGCTTTAAAGCGGTAATCTCAAGCGGAGACATGGAAAGTTTCAGCTTTAATCTATGGATTATGGTAGGTTTCATGGCGATCTGTATGATTGGTACATGGGCTTACTTTGCAAGTCAGATTAGAAAAAAGAATTCGGAAGATGAAGGTTCAGTAGCATAATTTTAGAAAACACCTAAAGGGACATTATCCTTTTAGGTGTTTTTTTGTAGGTTTCTTAGTAGATTAATGAGTCTATTTGCAGCAATAGCACCAATGTTATCAAAACTTTTAGAAAAGAAGTTTTCAAGCAAGCAAGCAAGGGAAACATAAGGTATGGACATTCTAATGGATGCAGCTTATTTTATGTAATTGTAAAGGAGAGAACCTAACTTGATAACTTTCAAAAACGTAGGGAAAACGTACCCTGACGGTTTTGAGGCCTTGAAAAATATTGACTTTCAAATTAAAGAAGGGGAGTTAGTAGCATTAATCGGGCCTAGTGGTTGTGGGAAGACAACAACCATGAGAATGATAAACCGTTTGATCGAGCCATCAAAAGGAACGATCCTCATTGATGGAGAAGATATCGCAAACCGAAACCCCGTTGAGCTGAGAAGGAATATTGGATATGTTATTCAACAAATCGGTCTATTGCCTCATATGACGATAGAAGACAACATTTCACTCGTACCTCGTTTAAAAGGGTGGGAAAAAGAAAAGTATGATGGCAAAGTTGATGAATTGCTAGATTTAGTTGGATTAGATCCTAAAACATTCAGAACGCGATATCCTTCTGAGCTAAGCGGTGGTCAACAGCAGCGTATTGGTGTTATTCGAGCACTTGCTGCAGAACCCCCTATCATTCTAATGGACGAACCATTTTCCGCACTTGATCCGATCAGCCGTGAACAGCTGCAAGATGAACTCGTTAAGTTACAAGATACGATTAAGAAAACAATTGTTTTCGTTACGCATGATATGGACGAAGCTATTAAGATTGCTGACAAGATCGCAATTCTAAATAAAGGTGAGATCATTCAGTTCGATACACCAGAACGAATTCTTCGTCATCCTGCGAACGATTTTGTTAAAGGGTTTATTGGTGAGAATAGATTGTCCGCTGATGAATCATCCATGCCAGAAGCGGTAGACCTTATGAGACCAAACCCAGTTACGGCAAAAGTAACAAGAGGACTTGCCGAAGCTCTAAAGATGATGAAGAGATATGGTGTAGACAGCCTCTTGGTCACAGATCAGCAAAACAAGCTTCTTGGGATCACTACACTTGATAAAATCGAACAACATTATCCTGAAGAAGATAAGACCATCGGTGATCTGATGGAAAAAGAAATCATTACGGTCGACGTCTCCTCTACATATACCGAAGTTGCAGAAATCTTCGCTACCCATGGTGTTCGGATGATTCCGGTACTGGATGATGGGAGATTAGTCGGGTTAATCACACGTGCATCCATGATGCGCGGCTTAGCAGGGTTAAATATTTCCGCACAAAACCCTGTTGAGGGAGGTGCGGTCCTTGAATAACTTTTTGATCACGATGAAAGATACGTTTGTTAACAGATGGCCAGAAATTCTTACAGGACTTCAACAGCATTTATTTTTATCACTTGTATCGATCTTGATCGCGGCAGTAATTGCCGTTCCTTTAGGGATTTTTATTTCTAGAAGAAAAACGGTAGCAGAACCTGTTATTGGGGTTACAGCGATTTTTCAGACGATACCGAGTTTGGCATTATTCGGATTCTTATTACCAGTATTCGGAATCGGAAGTACAACTGCCATCATTGCACTTACTGTTTATGCACTCCTGCCTATCCTACGCAACACCTACACAGGAATTACGGGTGTAGATAAATCGGCAGTTGAAGCTGGTAAAGGTATGGGGATGACGAATACTCAAATTTTACGAATGATTGAACTCCCGTTAGCTCTGCCGATTATCATGGCTGGTCTGCGTACAGCGACTGTATTAACGATTGGTGTAGCTACACTTGCGGCTTTTATTGGAGCAGGTGGGTTAGGTGATCTAATCTATCGCGGATTATCCACAACACGTAATGAGCTCGTCTTAGCAGGTGCGATTCCGGCTGCATTGCTTGCCATCGTATTTGACTTTATTCTGCGACGCATTGAGTTAGCTACTGAGCCTAAAGCATCAAAGAAACGTGGTTCATGGAAACTGCCTGTGCTAATTGGAGTACCGATTGCCGCACTCGTTCTTTTCTTCGCATTTCGTGGTGGTGGTGAAGAAGATGCGATTGTAATCACAGGTAAGAAGTGGACAGAGCAATATATCCTGCCTTATGTGATTTCTGAATATGTTAAAGACAAAACAGATTACCCTGTAATCGTTAAAGAAGCGATTGGTGAGACGCCTATTCTTACAGAAGCGATCAAAAAGGGTGATATCGATCTTTATGTTGAATACACAGGTACAGGTTATTTAACAATTTTAAAAGAAAAATATGATCCGAGTATGAAGCCTGAAGAGATTTATGATGCTGTAAAAGAAGGATATGCGAAAGAGTATAATCTGAAGTGGACGAAGCCGCTCGGTTTTGAAAACACGTATGCCTTAGCATTAAATCCTGATACGGCGAAACAAGTTAATGTAAAGTCAATTTCTGAACTAGCGCCGAAGTCAAACCAGCTTACTTTCGGCGGTCCGACAGAGTTCTTTGAACGTGAGGACGGTTATACGCCATTTGTAGACACGTATAAACTTAACTTTCAGGATAAGAAGAGTCTGGATCCGAACTTGATGTATTCTGCTGTAAAAGAAGGCAAGGTAGATGCGATTCCTGCTTACACTACAGATGGAAGAATTGTTCGTTTCAATTTAAAGACTTTGGAAGATGATAAGAAATTCTTCCCTCCCTATTTCGCAGTACCTGTTGTAAGGGAAGATACGTTGAAGAAGTATCCGAAGCTTGAAGGTGTTCTCAATGAGCTAGAGGGGAAGATCTCTGAAAAAGATATGGCAGAAATGAACGCGAAAGTGGACCTTGATAAAGAAGATCCCCGTGAAGTAGCGCAGGATTTCTTGAAAAGTAAAGGATTGATCAAATAAAGTAAGAAACTGGACTTATTAAGGAGTCCAGTTTTTTTGTTTGTGGATGGTTTGTGAGGGGGGAGCAGGTCAATTAAGTCGTAAAGCTAACTAATTAAGCCGAAACTGTATCCTATTAAGTCAAAACAGCAGCAAATTAAGTCAAAATTGAAACCAATTAAGTCTAAAATCAAAAATAAAGGCCATTCGACAGTTACACACACTATAGAAAGCAAAATAAAAAGCAGGTCCCTCAAAATCAGGAACCGGCCTCGTCTTATAAAACTTTACTTAAAAACGACTTCGTACGCTCGTGCTGCGTGTTTCCGAACAATTCAGAAGGAACGTTCTCTTCAACGATATAACCGCCATCCATGAAGATCACGCGGTCACCAACTTCTCGTGCAAAGCCCATCTCGTGCGTTACGACGACCATTGTCATTCCTTCTCGGGCAAGGTCTTTCATTACTTCCAATACCTCACCGACCATCTCTGGATCGAGTGCAGAGGTAGGTTCATCAAAGAGCATGATCTTAGGATCCATCGCGAGTGCACGGGCGATGGCAACACGCTGTTTCTGACCACCGCTAAGCTGAGAAGGATAGGCGTTTGCTTTATCTTGCAATCCTACTTTTGCGAGCAGTTTCAACGCTTTGTCACGGGTTTCCTCTTTATTGGCGCTTTTCACTTTAAGAGGTGCAAGTGTTACGTTTTCTAAGACGGTTTTATGAGGGAAGAGGTTGAACTGCTGAAAAACCATTCCTACATCTTCCCGAATTTTATTAATGTTCGTTTTTGGATCTGTGATATCTGTTCCGTTTACAATGACTTGTCCACCTGTTATATCTTCAAGTTTGTTGATACAGCGGAGAAATGTACTTTTTCCTGAGCCAGAAGGGCCGATCACACAAACAACTTCTTGTGCTTTTATTTCTGCATTGATATCCTTCAGAACCTCAAGATCACCAAAGGACTTTTTTAAATTTTTTACTTTAATCATGGTCCGGCTCCTTTCATGTCAAAACAAAATCGTGTATGTATTTTATCATAAGTTCGGTTGAATCGTAGTATTTCCTGCTTCAATTGAAATCTTTAATTACAAAACTTTCTGAAAAAAAGGATTGACCTGTGAATATTTCGTGAACTATACTCTGATTATGAAAACGATTTCATGAATTCGATTCCACAAATGTTTAAGAGGAGAATCTGATGGCAACCATTCAAGATGTGGCGAAGAAAGCAGGATTATCCCGCACAACTGTCTCGAGGGTGATCAATGAACATCCGTATGTGACAGAAGAGAAGAAACGTCTCGTAACGCAGGCGATGCAAGAACTGAATTATGTGCCCAATTCATCAGCAAGACGATTGAGGCGACAGCAAACGGAAACAATTGCTGTTTATGTACCTCGGATCACGAATCCATTTTTTAGTCATTTGGTTGAAGTGATGGAGAAGGAAGCTGCAAAAAAAGGCTATCAGCTGATTTTGTGTCAGACCCGTTATAAGAAAGAGCAAGAGCGGAATTTCTTAGAGCTTTTAAAAACAAAACAAGTAGATGGTCTGATTTTAACATCCATAGAAAACGATTGGAGTGAGTTTGAACCATACTTATCGTTCGGCCCCATCGTCGTTTGTAACGAATACTCAGACTCTGCTCAAGTACCTTCCGTCTACTTAAACCAGATAGAAGGAAGCTACCTAGGAACGAAGCACTTGATCGACCAAGGCTATACAAAGATTGGGTATTGTACCGGCAACCACAAAAGCTCCAGAGTTTCCAAAGACAGAAAGATTGGTTTCTTACAAGCACTAGATGATGCGGGAATCATGATGAAGGAAGAGTGGTTCTTTTACAACGCCTATAGTGTGCAAGACGGCTTTGCTGCATTTAAAAAATTGAGTGAGTTATCTGATCGGCCGCAAGCTGTTTTCACCGGAAGTGACGAAGTGGCAGCAGGTATTGCAAAAGCTGCGTTTGACGCAGGCTGGAGAGTACCGGAAGACCTCGCCATCATAGGCTTTGATAATCAGCCTTTGGCAGCATTAATGGATCTAACGACGGTTGAACAGCCGATTGACACGATCGCTAAGCAGGCTATGGAGTTGATGGTAGAAGCAATTCAGGCAAAGAAGCCATTGAGTCGAAAAGAAGTGATTTTGCCATTTCAGTTGATCAAACGATCCTCGACATAACATTTTGTGGTGAAATGTAATCGTTTACAAAACAGGAGATTAGGGGGAAATACAATGAAAAAGCTTAAGAAAATCTCAAAAGTGATTTCTACTTCACTAGCGTTGTCACTTGTACTTGCAGCTTGTTCGGACAAAGAAGAAGGAAGCAGCAACAGTAACAATTCCGGCGGTGATAAAGACGAAAAAGTAACGATCGTCTATGCACGTGGTAAGGATGATACACAAGGTACAACAGCAATGGTGGAAGCTTTTGAAAAGAAATACCCTAACATTAATGTTGATTTTAAAGAAATGCCTGCTGATACGGGCAAACAGCATGACGCTTATGTGACAGCGTTCAACGCTAACTCAGATGAGATCGACGTTGTTGATCTAGACGTTATCTGGCCAGCTGAGTTTGCACAAGCAGGATTTTTGATGCCGCTAGACCGCTTTATGGAAAAGGACGGGATCAACCCAGATGATTATAACCAAGGTGCAATCACAGCATCTAAATTTAAAGGAAAGCAATGGGCTCTTCCTAAGTTTATTGATGCAGGAATGCTTTTTTATCGCACAGACTTAGTCGATGAAGGTTCTGTTCCGAAGACATGGGACGAGCTTTTAGCGAAAGCGAAGGAAACGAAGGGCCAAGGTGGAACACAGTTTGGTTACTTGATGCAAGCGAAGCAATACGAAGGTCTTGTATGTAACGCGGTTGAATTTATCGCATCATACGGTGGTCAGATCATCGATGAAAATGGTGATGTTAAAGTTGACTCTCCAGAATCGATCAAAGGAATCGCTAAGCTTGTAGAAGTCGCAAACTCTGATGTTGTTCCGCAGAACGTTACAACGTTTGCTGAGCCAGAGTCACATACAGCATTCATCAATGGTCAAGCAGGTCTGATCCGTAACTGGCCATATCAATTCGCGTTAGCAAATGATGAGAAGCAATCTAAGATCGCAGGTAAAGTTGGAGTAGCTCCACTACCAGCAGGTGATGCAGGTTCTGCTGCAGCACTTGGCGGCTGGATGGCTGGTATCAACAAAAACACGAAGCATCCTGAAGAAGCTTGGAAGTTCTTAAGCTTTATGGCTGGTAAAGAAGGACAGAAGATCGACGCGATCAAAGGTGGACACGCGCCAACGATTCTTTCTCTTTATGAAGACCAAGAAATTTTAGATGCTAACCCATACTTTAAAGAAGAAGGCTTTGTAAACGCACTTGAAGCAGCAGTATCTCGTCCAGTAGCACCAAACTATCCTGAGATCTCTGACATCATTCAAGTACAAGTTTCTCAAGCTGTAGCGAAAAAGATCACACCAGAACAAGCAGCTAAAAATATGCAAAAAGAAATCTCTGCAAAACTAGTAAAGTAAGAAACGTAAATGGATAAGGGGTATGCCTTTCTCTCTGAAAGGCTCCCCTTACTTTTATAATTGGTATCGATTCCACACGAAGAGTGAAATGGATGGACGTAACAGCGCCCGTCCGTCGATTGCATTCGAATAGTAAGGAGCTGACACGTTTGAAACCTGATCTAATGCCTAATAACCAAAAGCCAATAGCAACTAAAACAAATCAAAAGGCGAAGAAAAAGCGTTCTGACCGTTCTCTAGGCTACATGCTGATCGCCCCGTCGATGATCTTGATCTTAATCATTGCCATTTGGCCCGTATTTCAATCTTTCTATTACAGCATGTTTGATCTACGACTGAACAACCCAGCAAAATCGGAAGCGTATGTGTCGTATAAAGTGAATCTGCAAACCTATCTAGATAACTATCCGTTCTTAATCAGTTCACTAGAAGATGAACTAGATGAAGCAACTGGAAAAACAAAAACAGAGCTTGAAGCGATTAAAACAAACCTAGAAAAAGTAGATGCAGAATTAAAGTCTGATCAAGAATTAAGTAGCAAGTATGATGAAGTGGACGAGAAGCTTACCGTGATGGAGCCGATCAGTGAAGAGCTTGCTGTTTCTGATTTGGACAAAGAAGTAGCGCTCGATCTGGAGAAAGCTGTTACAGATTCTTCCGAACGAATTAGAGAATTGAAGGGTGAACTGCAAAACCCAGAAGACGTGATCGGACTTTCAGCATCATTAAAGGATTCAGTTATCACACCTAACTTTATCGGGCTGAAGCATTATAAAGAAAATCTAACAGATAGCCGCATGTGGAAGGCGATTCAAAATACAACGGTCTTTACGGTTATCTCCGTTTTTGCAGAGCTCGTTATAGGTCTCGCGATTGCACTCCTTATCAATAAAGCTTTCTTTGGTAGAGGACTTGTCAGAGCAACGATCCTCATTCCATGGGCGATTCCAACCGCTGTTTCAGCATTCATGTGGAAATATCTATATGATGGTCAGAACGGAATTGTAGCCAAAGCTTTTGCGGAAATCGGATTGTTTGACCAGATGACGGATATGCTGACAACAAGTACAGGTGCAATGTTTGCCGTAATTTTCGCAGACGTATGGAAAACGACGCCTTATATGGCACTCTTGTTATTAGCGGGGCTTCAAACGATTCCGAGTTCATTGTATGAAGCAGCCGCGATTGATGGAGCTAGCAAGTGGAAACAGTTCTTAAAGATCACGCTACCTTTGTTAAAGTCTAGCATCCTCGTTGCTTTGCTGTTTCGTACACTAGATGCTTTCCGTGTATTTGACTTAATCTATGTACTCACAGGTGGGGGGCCAGCAAACTCTACGGAAACGATATCGATTCTGGCTTACAAAGTAATGTTTGCACAAACCAATTTCGGTGAAGGTTCGGCGCTGTCGGTTATCGTCTTTATCTGTGTAGCGATCATATCTATGATCTACATCAAATTCCTTGGACGAGACCTTTTAAATGACAAATAAAAACGGAACAGGTAAAGGAGTGAATAGGAAATGAACAAAAAAGCAGGCCCAATGTTTTACGTATTCTTAACAGTGTTTGTCTTCCTTGTCATGTTTCCGTTTTTATGGGTACTGGCAAGTTCAATTAAACCGGTTGCCGAGTTGTTTGGTGATCGTGCGTTCATACCGTTTACGGATAATATGACGTTAGAAAATTACGAATCCGTATTTGTAAACTATCCATTTTTAAAATATTTATGGAACAGTTTAGTCGTGTCAACGATCACTACCGTCTATGCAGTCCTTGTAGCAAGCTTTGCGGCTTATGCGATCGCACGATTAAACTTTAAAGGGAAAACAGTCATCCTTGGATTAGTCTTATCGGTTTCCATGTTTCCACAGATCGCAACCATTTCACCGATCTATATCGTTTTAAAGAATCTAGGATTGACGAACAGTTATCTTGGTTTGATCATTCCGTACACGACATTTACGTTGCCATTATCCATCTGGCTTCTTGTCACGTTCTTCCGAAAGATCCCGTTTGATCTTGAAGAAGCAGCAAAAATGGACGGGGCATCACCTATGCAAACGTACTGGCGTGTGATCTTGCCTTTAGCGATACCAGGAATCTTCACTACAGCGATTCTTGTATTCATATCAGCGTGGAACGAGTTTCTGTTCGCTTTAACGATCAATACTGATGATGAGTTCAAAACCGTTCCGGTTGGGATTGCAATGTTTGAAGGGCAGTTCACAATTCCTTGGGGAGAGGTAACAGCAGCAACGGTTATCGTAACGGTGCCGCTTGTAATTATGGTTCTGCTTTTCCAACGCCGAATCGTGTCAGGGCTAACTTCAGGTGCGGTAAAAGAATAGATTTGAAAAGAAGCCCTCGCTATAAAGCGGGGGTTTTTATATTTGTCTATCTATAAAGCTTTTTGAAAGTCATTGATTTTCGTCTTTGGATGAATGATTTTATCAGGCTACTTATTAATAAATATATTTATACATAGTGCTTTATTTTCTAATTTGTATTATAGGTGGATAGGGTCTAAAATAAGTTTTGTTAGGTAAATAACTTACTTTTTATTAGGAGGAATTAGACGATGTCTAAACATATATTAATGGTCGTTACAACGGCTGATCACATGAACAACGAACATTCAACAGGCCTTTGGCTTTCTGAATTTGGTGAAGCTTATGTGGAGTTCGCTAAAGCGGGTCATACTATAACGGTTGCAAGTCCTAAGGGTGGAAAAGCTCCTGTAGATGACCGCAGCCTAGAAGGTGAAGTGCCTCAAGAGATTCTTGACACAGCCAAATACCTTGAAAACACATTGAAGCTAGAAGAGTTAACTGAACTTGATGGATTTGATGCGATCTTCTTGCCAGGCGGTCATGGAACCATGTTTGATCTTCCAGAAAACACAAAACTGCAAGAAGTCATCCGCGACCTTTATGAGCAAAATAAAGTAGTAGCAGCGGTATGTCATGGCCCTGCAGGTCTGGTTGGTGTGAAACTTTCTGATGGCACACCATTAGTATCAGGGAAAAAAGTGACTGCATTCACAGATGCTGAAGAAGTGGCGACAACGCTTGATCAGTATATGCCTTTCTTGTTAGAAACACGCATGCGTGAACTAGGTGCTCATTTTGTGGCTGCTGAGAATTGGGCAGATCATGTACAAAGAGATGGACAACTCATTACGGGTCAAAACCCACAATCTACAATTTCTGTAGCCAAAGAAGTTTTGAAGCAGTTGGCATAATAATTGATAAACCTGCAAACCTTTATAATAAAAGGTTTGCAGGCTTTATTTTTTGTGAACATTGAGAAGGAACAAGGGAAAGGAGAGTGTAGGATGAAAGCTTTACTTTTAAAGGAACGTAATGAATGGAAAGAAATGAAGATAGAAGAAATTGAAGCACCAACTGCGGACAAAGGTGAGGTAGTAGTAAAAATTCATACTGCTGGACTAAATCCTGTTGATTATAAAACAGCAACTGGAGGAAATCCAAACTGGACATACCCACACATTTTAGGACTTGATGCTGCAGGTACCATTCATGAAGTTGGAGAAGGTGTAACCGACTGGAAGATTGGTGATCGTGTTGTGTATCACGGAGATTTCAACAAAAAAGGTGCATACGCTGAATTCGGAGTAACAACGGCACATACCATCTCACGTATTCCAGATTCTCTATCTTTTGAGGAAGCAGCGGCTCTTCCAACAGCAGGCTATACGGCATATCAGGCTCTGTTTAGAAAGTTACCTATGTCTTCAATCGATACGATCTTAATCCATGCAGGTGCAGGTGGTGTAGGGGGATTTGCTGTTCAACTTGCAAAAAATGCAGGGAAAACGGTAATCTCAACGGCTTCTACACACAACCACGAGTATGTTCGTTCGTTAGGAGCAGATCTTGTGATTGATTACAGAGAAGAAGATGTGAAGGCAAAGGTGTTGGAGTTCACGAACGGAAGAGGTGTAGATGCTGTTCTAGATACAGTAGGAAGAGACAGTGCTACAGCATCACTCGACCTCATTGCATACAACGGACATATTGCACATATTGCTGGCGCTCCGGATTATACAAAGGTAAAACCATTTACACGTGTAATCTCTTTTCATGAGGTAGCTTTAAACGCCATTCATCATAACCATGACGAAGTAGCAGAGCGCGACTTAGCAAAAATGGGAGACGAGCTGTTGGCGCTTGTAGCAGATAAGAAAGTTTCTTCATTACTAGAGCAAGTAATCACGCTAGAAGAAGTGCCTGCAACACTTGAAAAGCTTTCAGAGAGACATGTTAAAGGCAAGATTGTTTGTAAGCTTGTATAAGGAGATGATTTTTTGTCAATTACCATTAACGCAATACTCACAGCAACACCAGGTAAAGAGGATGCTTTGCGCGAAGAATTGATCAAGGTTGTACATGCATCACGTGAAGAAGAAGGATGTATCAGCTATACTCTGCACGAATCTACTGATAATCCTGAGACTTTTGTGTTTTATGAAAACTGGCTTGATGAAGATGCACTCAACAGGCATATTGAATCCAATCATTATAAAAATTATCGAAAAAACATAGAAACGCTTGTTCAGAAAAGAGAAGTATACCGCTTAAACATCATTGACCTATAGAATAAAACTCTGCATCGTGTCTCATACAGATCGGTGCAGTTTTTTATGATGATTTCTAGAAGGGAGGATATGCATGATTGATTTTGAATGGTACCGAAGTTTTATCAGCATCTATAAACACCGTTCTGTTTCTGCTGCTGCAAAAGCTAGAATCTTGACACAGCCTGCTATGAGCCAGCATCTAGCAGCATTAGAAGCAGAAATAGGAGAGCCTCTATTTATTCGTGCTCCCCGTAAGATGATACCTACTGACAAAGGAAAAGAGCTGTATACAAAGATCGTTCCACTGATTGAGAACTTGGAAAATACGACACTTCAAATGCTTCATAGTTCTTCTGGCAATGGGCGTGCACCAGTAATCCGAATCGGTTCGCCTGCAGAATATTTTACGATACGAACTCTTCCTAAAATTCGAGATTTAGATATTCGTTTTTTATCTCAGTTTGGAGTGGCAGGTACGTTACTAGAGAAGTTAGAGAGAGATGAAGTGGATCTCATTCTGACGACTCAAAAAACACAGCAGCAAGGAATAGAATATCAAAAACTTGAGGATGAAGTGTTTGTTGCTGTGGTACCACCAACCTATGAAACGGGTGCAGGAAATGATGCTGTAGAAATTGAACGATGGCTTAACAACCAGAAATGGCTTAGTTATGGATTGGAACTTCCTATTATAAGAAGGTATTGGCGTGATCATTTTAAAAAGCGGCCAGACTTTCAACCTTGCCACGTGATTCCTGATTTAAGATCTATTTTAGAGGGCATTGAAAATGGGTTGGGAATGAGTATACTTCCCACTTATCTATTTGAAAAATCATTGCTAGCAAATCGTGTAAAGATATTGTTTCCTGAGCTAACCACAGAAAACACAATCTATGCCGCATATAAAGTAGAACATAAAAACAGCCCTGTAATAGTAAAAGTACTAGAGGCTCTCAAACGCAAAAACTAGTGTAAAGAGTCAGACATTGTGTAAACTAGTAAATAAAAAGGCGGAGGGCTCGGGTTATGAAGCTAACGGTCATCGGATATTGGGGTGGTTATCCAGGAGCGGGTGAAGCCACATCGGGATATCTTCTTCAGAGTGGGGGATTCAATCTGCTCATTGATTGTGGAAGCGGCGTGCTTTCACAACTTCAAAAGTATATAAAGCCAGAAAAACTAGATGCGGTTGTTTTATCGCATTATCACGCAGATCATGTGGCTGATGTAGGTGTTCTTCAATACAGTCGTCTCATTCAGTCGTTTTTACAAAAAGGAATACAGCCACTTCCGATCTATGGGCACGATAAGGATCAAGATGGTTTTCGCTCTCTCACGCACGGGACTACCACAAAGGGAATTCCTTATCATCCAGATGAAGTGTTGAAGGTCGGCCCTTTTACGATTACGTTTCAACTGACAAAGCATGCTGCGGTTTGCTATGCGATGCGCATTACAGACGGAAAACATACCATCGTATATACGGCAGATACTGCGCTCATTCCTGAACTCGTTCCGTTCAGCCGATATGCGGACTTGTTAATCGCAGAATGCAACTTTTACAAAGGAATGGATGGAAGCGGCCCAGGCCACATGACATCAGAGGATTGCGGCAAGCTAGCGCAGAAGTCTGAGGCACGTGAACTGCTCCTTACACACCTTCCTCATTTTGGTCAGTTATCACAGCTTGTCACAGAGGCAAAAGAGGTGTATAACAATAAAGTGGAGCTTGCCTCATCCGGCTGGACGTGGGGAGCTTAAAGATAGGGACTGAAAGAGGAGAGAAATATGCTTTTTATTGATAATGAAAATATTACAGACCCAAGAGTGAATCTAGCTATAGAAGAGTTCGCTTTAAAACATTTAGACATCAATGAAACGTATTTGCTTTTTTATATAAATGAACCATCGATTATCATCGGTAAGAACCAAAATACCGTTGAAGAGATCAATGCGGACTATGTTCGTGATGAAGGGATTCATGTGGTTCGTCGTTTATCAGGTGGTGGTGCGGTGTATCATGACCTTGGAAACTTAAACTTTAGCTTTATTACAAAAGATGACGGTAATTCGTTTCATGATTTCAAGAAGTTTACCGATCCTGTTGTAAAAGCACTGAAAAAACTTGGTGTGAACGCTGAATTAAGCGGACGAAACGATATTTTGGCAGACGGTAAGAAAATTTCCGGAAACGCACAGTTTTCAACGAAAGGCCGTATGTTTAGCCATGGGACATTACTTTTTGATTCTGAGATCGAGAATGTAGTTTCTGCCCTAAACGTGCGTATGGACAAGATCGAGTCAAAAGGTATCAAGTCCATCCGCAGCCGTGTAACGAACATCCGTGAGCACTTGGATGAAGATATGACGATGGAAGAATTCAAACAGACTCTTCTTGCGTATTTATTCGAAGAATTGGATTCTGTTCCAAAATACGAATTGACGGAAAGCGATTGGGAAGAAATCCGCAAAATCTCAAGAGAGCGTTATGCCAACTGGGATTGGAACTACGGAAAATCTCCGAAGTTCAATGTGGAACTTTCGAACCGATTTGCAGCAGGTTCTGTTGATATCCGTCTGCACATCGTTAAAGGAATCATTCAAGAAAGTAAGATCTTTGGTGATTTCTTCGGTGTAGGTGACGTATCAGATATCGAAAACAAGCTGAACGGAGTACGTTATGACCGTGAAGCGATTGAAAGTGTGTTAGAAGATATTGATTTGAGCCATTATTTCGGGAATGTAACGCGTCAGGAGTTTCTAGATCTTCTATATTAGGAAGAAAACCGCCTTTTCATGGGCGGTTTTTGTTGTTTAAAATAGTTTATAAGTCTTCAGTTTGATTTATAAGTCTTCAAAAAAATTTATAAGTCTTCAAATTTTTTTATAAGTCCTCATAAGCAATTTATAAGTCTTCAACATTTCATCCAAAAGTTGCGTGTCTAAACGGCTGTTTCAGCACTCAAAATCAGTCCAGCTTCAATGACCAGCCCCTCGAGGTCACATTCTTTCCTGACTAGGATACAAAAGGCTATCCTAGTCAGGAAAGGATGTGCTGTTCGGGGCTAAACGGGTCATTTCAGCTTTTAATTATCCGGCTTCAACAATCAGACACTCGAGGTCACTTTCCACTTTTCTTGTGACACAAAGAGCGTGTCATCAGAAAAGAGTAAAGTGCTGGTCGTGTCTAAACGACTGTTTCAGCACTCAAAATTATTTGACAGAAAATTATTATAAATGATAAGCTGAAACCAAATACATCACACAATAATTAGATAACGGTACAAAAACGTCATATTTTTTTAATCTCAATTGTAATCGCTTACATATTATAAAGGGAGATGAAAGAATGATCCTCCATCCACAAGTGGAATGTATGAGTCGTGATGAAAAAGAAGAGCTGCAGCTTCATCGGCTAAAGCAAACGCTACAGAACGTATACGAGAATGTCCCTTTTTACAAAAATACATTTGATGAAAAAGGAATCCTTCCCTCATCGATCAAGACATTAGAAGATCTTCAAAAGCTTCCTTTTACCGTAAAAAAAGATCTTCGAGATCATTATCCTTTTGGACTTTTTGCAGTTCCACAAGATCACCTTGTCCGACTGCATGCATCTTCTGGAACGAGCGGTAAACCTACAGTAGTTGGCTATACAGAAGGAGACATTGATCGGTGGAGTAACATGGTTGCACGTTCTATCGCAATCGCAGGTGGAGAGCCTGGTCATGTGCTTCATAATGCCTATGGCTACGGGCTTTTTACAGGGGGACTCGGACTTCATAACGGATCAGAGCGCCTTGGCATGATTACAGTTCCTGTTTCAGGAGGAAATACAGAACGGCAAATACTTTTGATCGAAGACTTTAAACCACAGGTGATATGCGGCACTCCTTCTTATATCTTAACCATTGCAGAAAAGATGGAGGAGATGGGAAAAGATCCTAAAGCCACTTCGATAGAATATGGAATATTTGGAGCCGAGCCGTGGTCGGAAGAGATGCGTGCAACGCTTGAAGAGAAGCTTAGTATCAAAGCGATGGATATCTATGGATTGAGCGAAGTGATGGGTCCAGGCGTTGCGATGGAATGCCATGAAGCGCAGGATGGGCTTCATATTATGGATGATCATTTTTTAGCTGAGATCATTAACCCTGATACACTCGAACCTATGCCTGACGGTCATTATGGCGAACTCGTGTTTACGAGTTTAACCAAGGAAGCTTTTCCGATCATCCGATATCGTACGGGAGATATCGCATCCCTCAATAGAGTTCCTTGCAGCTGCGGAAGGACATCTATACGTATGAGTCGTGTGAAAGGGCGAATCGATGACATGATCATCGTTCGTGGAGTTAACGTGTTTCCGTCTGAAATTGAGAATTGTCTTCTTTCGATAGAGGACATCGTTCCACACTATCAAGTTCATATTTTAACAGAAGGCTTAAAGGAGCATATCGAACTTCATGTTGAGATGACAGAACAACTTTATGCTGTAACAAACGGTGACGAAGATCATGAGGCGACGCACCTGTTAAAGAAGACGATCACAAAAAAAATTAAAGACACATGCCTTGTATCCATGAATATTAAAGTGTATCCACCAAAAGGGATACCACGTTCTGAAGGTAAAGCGATTCGAGTCGTCAGGAAAACACAGAAAAAAATGGGCGTATAATTACTTTTCAATCATATGACGTTAATTTATAATTACGGTAAATAAACGTAATATAACAGGAGGGGAACAACATGACAGTTGGTATGAGTTTTAATCAGCTTAGTGAAGAAGAGAAGATGACTCATTTTCTTGATCGAATCAATGCCGGTGAGAAGATCGAACCGGACGATTGGATGCCGGAAGATTACCGCCTGCAGCTGATTCGTTTGATTTCAATGCATGGCATTTCGGAAATTATGGGAGCGCTTCCAGAGAAAGAATGGGTACCTAAAGCACCTTCTCTACACCGCAAACTCGCGATCATGGCTAAAGTTCAGGATGAGATGGGGCATGGGCAGCTTTTGCTTCGTGTGGCAGAAGATTTGATGGCTCCTCTAGGTAAGAACCGCCACGACATCATGGAAGATCTTTTTTCAGGTAAATTAAAGTTTCATAATGTGTTTCATATGGATGCTCCAACTTGGGGAGATGCGGGAATCATCGCTTGGCTTGTAGATGGAGCGGCAATCATCTCTCAAAGTATGATGCTTGATTCTTCTTACGGTCCATACGCCAGGGCGTTAAAGCGTATTTGTGCAGAAGAAGTTTTCCACGCACAACACGGTGAGAGCATCATTTTAGCGATGGCAGAAGGAACACCGGAACAGCGTGAATTGCTGCAGGATTCGTTAAATCGCTGGTGGGAATCACTCATCATGTTCTTTGGACCAAAGTCAGCAAAAGAAACCGGAAATTCAAACGCTGATAAGAACATCATGTACAAGATCCGTACAAAAACAAACGAGGACCTCAGGCAAGAGTTCTTCACGAAATACATTCCGCGTATTTGGTCGCTTGGGCTGACAATTCCAGACGATACGATCCGCTTTGATGAAGATAGCCAAATGTGGATCTATAAGGATGCCGACTGGAGCAAGTTCAAACAGATTGTGTCAGGTAACGGACCACAATCACAGAATCGTTTAGATCTACGCCGCCGTTCATATAAAAATAATGAGTGGGTACGCGCAGCACTCGCTGCTAAAAAGGCGATCTAACAGCGGAAGGGAGAGAAACAAAGGTGAACGAATCAACAAGTGAGTTTTACAACGTATATGAAGTATTCAGTAAAAAAACAGATAAATCTCCGTTTCAGCATAGCTTCAGCCTTTTAGCACCAAACGCGGATATGGCGCTCATCATGGCAAAAGAGAACTTTTTCAGAAGAGAAACGGTTGCTGACATTTGGGTTGTAAAAAGAGAGAACATAAGGGGTCTTAACCAGGACGAGAGAGAGATGCTGAAACGCCTCGATAAACAGTATAGAGAAACCAAAGGGTACGGCTATTTAAAGAAGAAGTGGCGTGACTACAACCAGGAGCAGTTTACTGAACAGCACATCCTTGGCGGAAGGGGAGACAATTCATGACACAGGAAACGTTAAAACCACAAGAGAAAAAAGCGTTGATCGAGCTGCTTTATCAACTGGCAGACGATGATTTTCTTCTTTCGTTCCGCGGTTCGGAGTGGCTCGGCCTTGCACCGCATATTGAAGAGGATGTTGCGTTCTCATCGATCTCACAAGACATGATGGGGCACGCAAACCTTTACTATAACTTGCTCGAAGATCTTGGTGAAGGCGAAGCTGACAGAATCGCTCATCTTCGAACGCCAGATCAGTTCCGAAACGCAATCATCTTAGAAGAAGTGAACGGACCTGGAACGTACTTAAAAGAACCAGATTACGACTGGGCCTTCACTGTTGTACGCAACTATTTTTACGCTGTACACAAACATATACGTCTAGATTCACTGCGTCACTCTTCCTATGAACCTTTGGCAGAAGCCGCACGCAAAATCATGACAGAGCAATACTATCACCTGATGCATTGGGAGATCTGGTTCAAACAGCTGATGACGAGTACAGATGAAGCGACCCTGCGAATGACAGCAGCCATCCAAAAGGTTTGGAAAGACTTTGGCGGCGTTCTTACGCTCGGACCGTATTATGAAGAGATCGTAAAGGCGAACTTCATCGATGATGAGAACGTTATGAAGAAGAGATGGAACAACAAGATTGAAGCTGTCTTAAAAGAAGTAGGTGCATCTTATCCGGGTGAACCTCGCATGGAAAGAGGCAACGGTCGAAACGGCGTTCATACCGAAGACTTGAAGCAAGCAACTGCAACACTGTCTGAAGTTTATGCAACAAATCCTGCAACTGGCTGGTAAGACGATTTAGAAAGGAGATGAACCACGTGTCCGAATTAAAGAGCAGCATGACTGATAGTGTGATGGACGCGCTTGGGGATGTAAAAGATCCTGAAATCGCCTCTGTCAGCATATTAGATCTCGGGATGGTGCACGAAGTTGACGTGACAGATGATAAGGTAAGGATTTCTGTTCTACCTACGTTCTCTGGCTGCCCAGCTTTGCACATCATCGAACGAGATATTAAAAAAGCAATTGAAAATGTAGAAGGAATTACTTCAGCAGAAGTGAAATTTGTATTTACACCATCGTGGACAACAGACCGCATTACACCAGAGGGACGAGAGAGGTTAAAAGAGTTTGGCATCTCACCTCCACCAGCGAACCATGTGATGGGTGAGCCTTGGGAGATCGATTGTCCGTATTGTGGATCAACATATGTAACGATGGAAAACATCTTTGGACCAACAGCCTGCAGAAGTATCCTATATTGCAAGTCGTGCAAGAACCCGTTTGAAGCGATGAAACCTGTTGCTGACATGGGGTAAGACAAATGATGAGTTTAAAAATAGGGAGGAAACACACATGGTAAAACTAATCGCACTTTACAAAACACCTGAAAACTTGGAGCAGTTCGACGACCACTATTTTGGACATCATACTGAGATCACGAAGAAGATTCCTGGACTTCGCAAAATGGAAGTAACGAAGATCGTAGGCTCGCCGATGGGGAAAAGCGAATACCACATTCTTTGTGAAATGTACTACGACGATCATGATGCTCTTAAAGCAGCGATGAAGTCTGATGAAGGTAAAGCTTCTGGCAAAGACTTAATGAGCTTTGCGGCTGAACTTGTAACGCTTATGATCGGTGAGGAAATCAATGAGTAATTACGAAACAATTCTAACCTCTGTTGAAGATGGGATCGCCTCTATTCAATTAAACAGGCCTCGCGTGTTAAACGCGATCAACAGGCCGATGGTTACGGAACTATTAGAAGCTTTTGAAAGCTTCGACCGTAATGATGAGGTAAAAGCAATTGTTTTAACAGGCAGTGAGCGTGCATTTGCAGCAGGTGCCGACATTGATGAGATGAAAGAAGATACAGCCGTCTCTCTTGAACTATTAAACCAGTTTAAAGAGTGGGACCGCCTCGCAACGATTAAAAAGCCAATTATCGGTGCCGTCAACGGCTATTGTTTTGGTGGAGGCTTTGAATTGGCCTTGTGTGCAGACATCCTCTTCGCAGCAGAAAATGCACAGTTTGGTTTTCCTGAGATCAAGCTTGGCGTGATGCCAGGTGCTGGTGGTACGGTAAAACTTACAAAGCTGATGGGACAGAAAAAAGCGCTCGAGTGGCTATGGCTCGGTGACCCGATGACAGCTGATGAAGCTCTTCAATACGGAGTGATTAACCGTGTCATCGCACCTGAACTTGTCGTAGACGAGGCAAAAAAGTATGCGAAGATTGTAGCTTCTAGAGCACCTTTATCTACTCGTTTAATAAAAGAGACTGTTTATAAGTCTATTGATTATTCCACACACGAAGGCATGCAGTTCGAACGTAAAAACTTTTATCTATTATTCTCGTCTCAGGATCAAAAAGAAGGCATGAAGGCTTTCGTTGAAAAGCGTCCAGCCGAATTTAAAGGGAAGTAGAGGGGATATGAACATGTTTGAAACGATCAGCTACGAAACAAGAGGAAAAACGGCTTGGATTACTTTAAATCGTCCGGATAAACTCAATGCATTCACATCACTCATGCATAAGGAAATGGTGTCAGCGATAAAGGAAGCTAACAAAGACAGCAATGTAAGAGCAGTTGTTATTACTGGCGCCGGGCGTGCATTCTGTTCAGGTCAAGACTTAACAGGTTCACCAGAGGGCGCTGATTATGGCGATGTTCTGCGAAAAGGATACAATCCGATGGTGCAAGCACTAGTTGCCATGGAGAAGCCTGTAATCGCAGCCGTGAACGGTGTTGCAGCTGGTGCAGGAATGAGTCTCGCTCTAGCTTGTGACTTCCGTATCGCAAGTGAGAAAGCGAGTTTCATAGAAGCATTCATTCATGTTGGTCTCGTACCTGACTCTGGAAATCTGTACTTCTTACCTCGTTTAGTAGGTCATGCAAAAGCGATGGAGCTTGCGGTACTAGGTGAAAAGATCACCGCTCAACAAGCAAAAGAGTTTGGACTTGTAACAAAAACGGTAAGCGAAGAAGAGTTCATGCTTGAAGTGGAAACGTTCGCTGAGAAACTAGCAAACATGCCGACTAAAGCAATTGGTCTCATCAAACGCTATATGAATAAAAGCTGGGAAAGCGATCTGAACGAAGTGCTGGAATATGAGGCACAAGCGCAAAAAATTGCTGGTGAGTCAGCGGATCATCAAGAAGGTCTGCATGCATTTATAGAGAAGAGAAAACCAGCATTCACAGGAAAATAGACATCTAGATTAAAAGGAGTGGAGAACATGAGTACAAAGACAGAAGTTAAAGCGGTAAAACGTGACGTATATGAAATGGTAATCGGCGGACAAAGTGTTGGTGGATCTGAGGGAGAATACTTTGTTACATATAACCCAGCAACAGGTGAACCGTTAGCGAAAGTTGCAAAAGCAACAAAAGCTGATGTGGACTCTGCTGTAAAGGCTGCAAGAACAGCTTTTGAAACGGGAAAATGGAAGCGCTCTCCTGTAAGCAAGCGTTCTCGCACGATGAATAAGATCGCTAGCATCATGCGTTCTCGCTTCAACGAACTTGTTGAGCTAGAAATTTTGAACAGCGGAAAATCATTGAGTGCTGCACAAGGGCAAGTCATGCAAGCGATTGAAGACTTTGAGTTCTACGCAGGTGCGATTGTAAGCCACCGCGGTGCTGTGAACCCTATGCCAGGACCATTCATGAACTACACGCTAAAAGAGCCTCTAGGCGTATGCGCACAGATCATTCCTTGGAACTATCCGATGATGATGGCAGCGTGGAAGATCGCACCAGCAATCGCAACGGGCTGTTCTGTAATCTTAAAGCCTGCTAGTTTAACGCCTTTAACAGCGATCGTAATGACGGAGATCTGTCACGAAGCGGGTGTTCCTGAAGGTGTTGTAAACATCATTACAGGTGACGGAGCTACGGTTGGTTCATACCTTGCTGAACACGAAGGTGTAGATAAAGTAGCGTTTACGGGTGAAACAGGAACAGGAAAAGACATCATGGCTAAGGCGTCTCAAACGCTAAAACGTGTAACGCTTGAACTTGGTGGAAAATCACCTAACTTAGTTTTTGCCGATACGGATCTTGATGCAGCAGTGGACGGCTCATTATTCGGTATTTTCTACAATACAGGGCAATCCTGTGAAGCACGATCTCGCTTGTACATTGAGGAAAGTATCTATGACGCGTTCATGGAAAAGTTCGTTGAAAAAGCGAAAAAACTTGTACTAGGTAATCCGCTCGATCAAGGTACTCATGTTGGGGCGATTATTTCAGAGCGTCAGCTTGAAGTGATCGACGGCTACGTAAAATCTGCTGAAGAAGAAGGAGCAACAATCCTTCTAGGCGGCGGACGTGCAAAAGTGGACGGTTATGAAAACGGTCATTGGTATCTTCCGACAATCATTACGGATGTAAACGAAGACATGAAAGTGGTTAAAGAAGAAATCTTCGGACCGGTTGTCGTTGTATCGACGTTTAAGGACGAAAAAGAGGCTGTGAAACTAGCAAACAATACGGACTTCGGTCTGGCAGCAGCAATTTGGACGAAGGATCACGCAAAGGCAACACGTGTAGCGGGTATGATTCAAGCAGGAACGATCATGATCAACTCACCGTTCTCTGCATTCCCAGGAACTCCATTCGGCGGCTACAAGCAATCCGGTTTCGGCCGCGAGCTATGCATTGAGACACTTGATCTTTATTCAGAAACAAAGAGCGTCGTGTCCTACACAGGATCACGTCCGTTGAATCCTTTTAATCTGTAAAAACAAAATAACTGTTTATTTAAGCTTTGTTGCTTGTGGGAGAGTTGATTTCCGTTTCAGATGCTCGCTTTCCGCGGGGCAGGCGGTGAGCCACATTTGAAGCGTTTCACTCTTAAGTGTCTCACCTGCCGGCCTGTCCCGCAGGAGTCTCGCATCTTCCACTACAATCACCTTTAACAGAAGGTTTTAAAGCTTTTCTGTCAGTGATTTATTTAGTAAAGAACAAAACAAAAGCGAGCCTTAGTGCTCGCTTTTTATACAAGAATTTGCTGCTAAGAGGTTTAAATTACTACTTCATTGAATAGTTAATTGGAGCGGAAAGGCGAGACTCCTGCAGGATGAGTGGGACAGGTGAGAACGTTCAATGACGCAAAGCGGCGAATGGGCTCACCGCACACCCTGCGGAAAGCGAGCCTTGCAGCGGAAATTAACCTCCTTCAAAAGCAGTATTGCATACAAAACGTTAAACATTTGTTTAAAAGAAAGGCAGGAGAGACTATTGTTACAAAATGCTGTAGTCATCGGATCTGGTGTGATGGGAAGAGGAATCGCCTACGTGAGCGCAGTCGGCGGTTTTGATGTTCAACTCGTTGATGTAAAAGAAGAACAACTCGAAAATGCAAAAAAAGAGATCGATTCTATTTTTTCAAAAGCAGTATCTCGCGGAAAGTTATCACAAAGTGTGGCTGAAGAAGCGCAAGCGAGACTTTCGTATGCTACGAATCTCTCAGCGGCCGTTAGCGGTGCAGACTTAGTGATTGAAGCTGTTCCAGAAAACATAGAGATCAAGCGTGCTGTTTTTGAAGAACTAGACCGTTCAGCACCTGAACATTGCGTGCTTGCGACAAACACTTCTACGATGAGTCCGACAGAAATTGGTTCATTTACGAAACGTCCTGAAAAAGTAATCGCCATGCATTTCTTTAACCCGGTGCATAGAATGCCACTCGTTGAGATCGTTCGCGGGCATGAAACAAACGATGAAACGGTCGAGCTCGCGAAAGAAGCTGCTGTGAAGATGGGGAAAGAAACCGTAACGGTTAACGAGTTCCCAGGATTCGTTACAAGCCGGATTTCAGCTATGATTGGGAATGAAGCGTTCTATATGCTGCAAGAAGGCGTAGGAACGCCAGAAGACATCGACAAAGCGATTAAACTGGGCTTGAATTTTCCGATGGGACCGTTTGAACTTGGCGATTTAGTAGGATTAGATACACGCTTAAACAACCTGAACTACCTTCATAAAACGTTAGGTGAAAAATATCGTCCGGCACCACTTTTAGTCAAGTATGTTAAGGCGGGTAGACTTGGCCGAAAGTCAGGTAAAGGGGTATACGACTATACCACGGAAGATAACGGGGTGAAAAAGTGATGAGAGAGGTTGTCATCGTTGATGCTGTTCGTACGCCTATAGGAAGATATAAAGGTGGACTTAAAACGGTTCGGCCCGATGATCTTGGTGCAGTGGCCATCAAAGCGCTTGTGGAAAGAAACCCTGAACTTCCTGTCAACGAGATTGAAGAAGTGATATTTGGAAACGCAAACGGAGCGGGAGAAGATAATCGTAATGTGGCAAGAATGTCAGCTTTACTCGCGGGACTTCCTGTAGAGGTAGGCGGAACGACGATCAACCGTTTATGCGGATCTGGTATGGATGCGGTCATCTACGGTGCTAGAGCCATCTTGGCTGGTGAAGGAGATATCTTCATCGCCGGTGGAACGGAGAGTATGACACGTGCACCACTCGTAATGGGGAAGCCTGAAGTCGACTATCCTCGTGGCGATATGAAAATGTTTGATACGACGATCGGATGGCGCTTTATTAATCCGCTTTTGCATGAAAAGTTCGGAACAGATTCTATGCCTGAAACAGCAGAGAACGTAGCGAAGAAATATGGAATTACAAGAGAAGAACAAGATCAATTCGCTTATGATTCTCAGCAGAAAGCAAAAGAAGCTATCGGACAGAACCGTTTTAAAGAAGAAATTGTTCCTGTAAGAGTAGTAGACCGAAAAGGAAACGAAACGTGGGTTACAGAAGATGAACACCCTCGTCCTGAAACATCGCTTGAAAAGCTTGGTACACTAAAACCGTTGTTTAAAGACGGAAGTGTCACAGCGGGAAATGCGTCTGGGGTCAACGATGGAGCTTCTGCATTACTTTTGATGAGCCGTGAAAAAGCGGATCAGTTAGGATTAAAACCTTTGGCTCGATATGTATCATCCGGTGTGGCAGGTCTTGAACCCGCTATTATGGGTGTTGGCCCAATTGAAGCTTCCAAAAAAGCACTGAAGCGGGCTGGTCTTTCAATAGCAGACCTAGATTTGGTGGAGTTGAATGAAGCTTTTGCATCACAATCACTTGCTTGTATGAGAGAGCTGGGACTAGATCCTGAAAAAGTTAACGTAAACGGTGGTGCGATAGCGTTCGGACACCCACTCGGAGCGAGTGGTGCGCGCATTTTAACAACGCTTATTCACGAAATGAAAAAGCAAGGATCACACTATGGTCTAGCAACAATGTGTATCGGTGTTGGTCAAGGTATTGCTTCCATCGTTGAAGCGATCAATGAATAGGAGGGTCATCTAAAGTGAGTGCTATTTTATACGAAGTAAAAGATTATGTTGCTTATGTTACATTAAACCGTCCGGAAGTTTTGAACTGCTTTAATTTTTCAACATTAAAAGAGCTTGAAGAAGTCGTAGAAGACATTCATCACAATAATGATGTTCGCGTTGTGATTTTTACAGGTGCAGGGGAAAAAGCATTCAGTGCAGGAGCTGATCTAAAAGAGCGCCGTACACTGAGTGATTCAGAAGTAAGAAGAAATGTACGTAAGATCCGCGATGTGTTCTCTGCTGTTGAAGCGTTGCCGCAGCCTACAATCTGTGCGATCAATGGCCATGCTTTTGGAGGAGGCTTCGAGTTAGCTCTTGCTTGTGATCTGCGGGTTTCTGTGAGAGAAGCGTCGATGGGTCTGACCGAACTTAGTTGGGCGATCATCCCAGGTGCAGGAGGAACTCAGCGTCTTCCTAGACTGATCGGTCAAGCGAAAGCGATGGAACTCATTTTAACAGCAAAAAAGATGATGGCGGAAGAAGCTTTTTCATACGGCATCTTAAACCAAGTGACATCGAGAGAAGAATTGATGGCTGTTTGTGAAAACTATGCTGGTCTTATTATGAAGAATGGACCAGTAGCAGTTCAGCAAGCAAAGTATGCGATCAAGCATGGAACGGAAGTGGATCTTCAGACAGGACTTGCGATTGAGGCGAAAGCGTATGAAGTGACGATTCCTACAAAAGATCGAATGGAAGCACTCGTTGCTTTTGGAGAAAAAAGACCGCCTGTATTTAAGGGAGAGTAACTGGTTTCTGTCTCTATCATAAAGAAAACTTGACGTCAGCGAATATTTCTTTATGATACGATTGTACAGACAATAACAGGTACAAATGAGGGTATGAACATGCAGAATAGTTTAAACACACGCTCCATGGTATTCACATTATACGGAGACTATATCCGGCATTATGGCAGTGAAATATGGATTGGAAGCTTGATTCGATTGTTAGAAGAGTTTGGTCACAACGAACAGGCAGTAAGAGCAGCGATTTCCAGAATGAATAAGCAGGGCTGGATTGCAGCTAGAAAACAAGGCAATAAAAGTTATTATTTTTTAACAGAGCGTGGAAAAAAGCGGATGGATGAAGCCGCAAAGAGAATCTTTAATGCGCAACAGGAACCGTGGAACGGCGAATGGATGATGTTCACCTATACGATTCCTGAAGAGAAAAGAAGCATACGTGATGAGCTTCGAAAAGAACTGGTCTGGAGCGGGTTTGGTCTACTCGCTAACAGCTTCTGGATCTCTCCGCACGCATACTCTGAGCAGATTCAATCTATGATCGATAAATATGAGATCAAAGACTATGTTCATTCTTTTACAGCGGTCTACAATGGTCCGAATGAGAATGAAAAGCTAGTTTCTGAGTGTTGGGATCTGAATGACATCAACGAGAAATACAACGAGTTCATCGTAACGTATTCTCAAAAGTACGTGATCGATAAAAATAAGATTGAGAAAGGTGAAATGACAGACGGAGAGTGCTTCGTAGAGCGCACAAAGCTTGTTCACGAATACCGTAAGTTTCTATTCATCGATCCAGGTCTTCCAAAGGAACTGCTTCATGCAGAATGGCTAGGGGATCACGCGGCTTCGCTCTTTAGTGATTATTACCGAGCACTAGCTGGACCTGCAAGTCGGTTCTTTGAAAGCATCTATTCGGATGGAAACGCTCTAAAGAAAGATTCTGAGTTTGATGCATTGAACCACCCTCTCATTCAAGAGAGTCGTTCTTAATTGGTTGGGATTAGAAACAAGTAAAAAGCACTTTCGCAAACATACCTACGAAAGTGCTTTTTCACTATTTTTTTAACTCAGAAGCAAACTGCTTTCCTTTTTCATAATACGTGTCGATCGTTAGCTGGATCAGCTTTAAATCTTCATCGTTCAGTTCTCGAATTACTTTTCCAGGAGAACCCATGACCATCACACGAGGAGGAATTTTTTTACCTGGTGGGATCAGTGTGTTGGCGCCGATGAAGGCTTGTTCACCTATTTCCACACCATCAAGTATCGTTGAACCCATGCCAACGAGAGCTCCTTTTTTTATCGTACATCCGTGCAGGATAACGTTGTGTCCGATCGACACCTCATCTTCTAAAATAAGGGGATATCCTTCATAGAGGTGAAGCGTACAGTTGTCCTGAACGTTCGTCTTTTTTCCGATGGAGATCGGCCCTTCATCACCTCGAAGAACTGAGTTAAACCAGATGCTAGCTCCTTCTTCTACAGTAACGTCACCAATTAGGTGGACCCCTGGAGCAATAAAAGCGCTTTCATGAACATCTGGTGTTTTGCCATCAAATGAGTATTTCATAATGAGCCTCCCTCAATACAGGTTATAGGTTCAGTATAACAAAGGTTAGAATGGGAAGTGGAGAAATTGAATTCAATCTGCGAAAAATTAGGTATTCAGTATCCCATCCTTCAGGGTGGGATGGGAAATGTTAGTAATGCGGAACTGGCTTCAGCGATATCAAATGCTGGTGGATTAGGCACGATTGGTGCAGGGACGATGTCACCTGAAGAGGTAGAAAATTTAATAATTGCAACAAAGGGGATGACAGATAAGCCATTTGCTGTTAATGTACCTTTAACCGTTGCATCAAATGTAAAAGAAATTCTTAAACTTCTGATCAATCATAAAGTGGAAGTTGTTTCCTTATCTGCGGGTAATCCAGCCCCTTACATACCGAAACTAAAGGAACATGGATTAAAGGTTATTTGTGTTGTGGCTTCTGTATATCATGCCAAAAAAGCAGAAGCAGCAGGTGCAGACTTGTTAGTAGCTGAAGGCTATGAAGCTGCGGGACTTAACTCACCCTACGAGACAACGACCATGGTTCTGTTACCTCAAGTATCCAAGAGCGTCCGTATTCCGGTCATCGCTGCTGGAGGTATTGCTGATGGGAGCGGTATGGCAGCAGCCTTTGCTCTCGGTGCACAAGGTGTTCAGATGGGAACTCGTTTTATCGCAACAAAGGAAGCCCCTTTTCATGAGAGATACAAAACTTCCTTAGTAGAGGCAGATGATACAAAAACGTTAATCGTTGGCCGCCAAACAGGAAAGATCAGAAGAATTTATGATACACCTTATGCTCAAAAGTTGATTCAACTTGAAAAAAATGGCGTCTCTGCTGAAGAGTTTATGGCACATACCTCAGAAGATCATCATATTTTAGGAGCTGTAAAAGGGGACTTGGAAAACGGTTTTATCAATAGCGGGCAGATCGCCGGTGGGATAACTGATGTACCGAGCGTAAAAGAACTGCTTGAAACGATGATGAAAGAAGCGAAAGAAACAGTTAGTATATTAAACAACCGTTTAATGTAAGCTAGTTGTAATTGTAACAGGAGGTTGTAAGTAATTATGAATCAGCAAGACCAGTGGACGTCGAAGTTAGCTTTTATTTTAGCTGCAGCAGGATCAGCAATCGGACTCGGTGCAATTTGGAAATTTCCTTATGTAGCTGGTACAAGCGGTGGGGGGGCTTTTTTCCTTCTCTTTTTATTGTTTACGTTTTTGATAGGTTTTCCTCTTTTAATGGCTGAGTTCGTTATTGGCCGAGGTGCACAAAAAGAGGCAGTTTCTGCCTATCGAAAGATCGCGCCAGGTTCTGCATGGCCATGGCTTGGCAGAATGGGTGTAGCGACTGCATTTATCTTATTATCTTTTTACAGTGTAATCGGTGGATGGATTGTTCTCTACCTCGGTAAAAGTTTTTCGGGAGATTTCTTCAACCATGACTTTAGTCAAATGTTCGGAGAATCGATCTCAAGCACGTGGCCGGTTTTGATCTCTCAGTTCATCTTTATGATGATTACGATTTTTGTTGTAAGCCGTGGAATTAAAAATGGTATCGAAAAAGCAAATCAAATTATGATGCCAGCACTTTTTGTGTTGTTTGCGGTATTGATCGTTCGTTCATTGACTCTAGATAACGCAATGGAAGGCGTTAAGTTTTTCTTATACCCTGACTTTTCAAAAATCGGTGGAGACGATATCTTATTTGCACTTGGTCAGTCTTTCTTCTCATTAAGTGTTGGTATCTCGGTTATGGTTACGTACAGCTCTTATTTGAGCAAAAAAGAAAGCCTTACAAAATCAGCGACGACGATCGTATTACTGAACGTACTGATTTCTTTATTAGCAGGATTAGCAATCTTCCCAGGTGTGTTTTCATTAGGTCTAGAGCCTACAGAAGGTCCTGGATTATTGTTCGTTGTACTTCCTGCCGTGTTTGAACAAATTGTGTTTGGACAATTCTTCTTTATCGTTTTCCTAGCATTATTCTTGTTTGCGACCCTTACATCAGCTTTCTCCATGCTAGAAATTATCGTCGCATCAATCACGAAAGGTGAGCTAGAGAACCGTGCAAAATGGTCTTGGATCATCGGAATCCTTATTTTTGTATTTGGTGTACCATCAACACTGTCATATGGAGTTTGGTCGGATTTCACTTTATTTGACAAAATTATCTTTGACCAACTCGACTATCTAGTAAGTAACATTCTGCTTCCTTTAGGAGCGCTGTTTATCGCGTTATTTGTAGGATATCGTTATCCGAGAGAAATGCTTCTTCAAGAGTTTAGAGCAGGTTCTTCCGTTTCTGTAAAAGGATTTGCGCTTTGGCTCATGCTAATCCGTTATGTGGTCCCTGTCGTGATCATCATCGTATTCGTTAACATGCTTGGGCTTTTTTAAAAGGCTCTTTTCTAAAAGATTGTTGCTTTTTAATCTTTTTTATTTACGTCTATGACTGTTGATTGGAGTGGAAGGTGTGAGACTCCTGCGGGACAGGCGGGCAGGTGAGACACTTATACGAGAAACGTACGAATGTGGCTCACCGCCTGCCCCGCGGAAAGCGAGCAACCTGAAGCGGAAATCAACTACTTTCGGAAGACAACACTGAATACGAAAACAGCCTTGTAAAAAGAAAATTAGAAAGAAAGGCGCTAACCATAATTGGTTTTAGCGTCTTTTTTGTGTTAATAATAGAATTTGTGAAATACAGAAGTGAAGGGAAGTATTACAATGCTAAAAGATAAAACAGCAGTAGTGACAGGAGCAACTCGTGGGTGCGGAAAAGCTATAGCAGAAAAGCTAGGTACATTAGAAGCGAAATTAGCGATCATTGGTTCATCTGATGGCATCTTCAAAACGGGAGAAGAGTTAAAAGCTAAGGGATTCGATGTTCTTGCCATAAAAGCGGATGTGACGAAAGAAGCGGACGTAGCAGAACTGTTTAAACAAACGTTTGAAGCGTTTGGAAACATTGATATTCTAATAAACAATGCGGGTATCGGTCAGTTTAAATTGGCTGAAGAGCATTCATTAGTAGACTTTCAAAAAATGTTTGAAGTCAACGTACAAGGTGTATTCTTATGTAGTACAGCGGTTGTTCCACATATGAAAGAGCGAAAAGAGGGAACGATTATCACGATCTCATCTGACGTTGGTCGCAGAACTATCTCGAACGGCTCCGTCTATACAGCAACAAAATACGCGGTTCAAGGATTTTCGGGTTCTCTTGCACAAGAACTTAGAGAATTTGGAGTACGTGTGGGTACTGTTAACCCAGGAGCTATTGATACGTACTTTGCTGATTCTGAACAAGGTCTTGATTTTAAAGAAGACTGGCTAAAAGTTGATGATATCGCAGAAGCTGTTGCTTACATGGCTAGCGCACCAAAACATATGGTCGTTGATGAGATCATGCTGCACCCTCTTTCTCAGGAATATCCAAACGTATAATACAAGGAGGCTATCTGGATGAAACTAGATCAAGAAGTGGTGTCCATTGAAGGTTCAAAACCTGTTACGGTTCATGAGTTGTTTGGTGAAGATAAAACATTTTTTGTGTTAGTAAGACACCTTGGCTGACCATACTATCAAGAGTTCCTTGCGCAGTTGCGTGAGTCATTTGAGAAGTTTGAACGTTTAGATGTTAAGGTTGTTGTTGTATCACCAGCTAATCGTGATCAGATTCAAGAATTTATGAATGTACATGGACCATTTCCGTTTGAAATCTATGGTGATCCGGAGCTTGAGCTATACGAGGAGATGGGAAACCACCACATGACGAGCGTGAAAAGCATGATGTCTGTAGGTGCGGATCTCTTAAAAGGTGAAGTTAAGATAAGTGACATTGTGCCTAAAGATAAGAAGGAAAGAAAGCATTTTTTAAGCGCAGTGAAAAATCAAGATGTGAACATTCAAGGAAGTTCATGGTTGTTTGATCAGAATGGAGATGTTTTGTGGAAGCACATGGATGAAACTCCTGAAGATCATGCGAAAGTTGACGAAGTATTGAAGCAGTTGCGGAAATGATAAGGATAAAGCTGATACAGCATGTGCTGTATCAGCTTTTTTATGCGGTAGGGAGCTTCCGCTAAACTTAATCATATAAAAAACAGCGCCGATCACATAAAAAAGGTGATCAATCACATAAAAAAGATTATGAATCACATAAAAATAATCGTCCATCATATAAAAAAGGAATTTATAAAGTCTTACCTTGCCTGCCCGGCCTGCGGTTTTCCTCAGACTTAATCCACGAACGAATGCCTCTTCCTGCAAACGGCTCGTCATCAAATCGAGGGATGATATGAAAATGCGCATGTGGAATACTTTGGCCGCCTGCTGGATTGACGTTCCAGCCCGTGCTATAACCATCGGGTGCAAACTCTGAGTCTAGCAAACTTTTTGCTTTTTGCATCAACTCATATGTATCTCTCCACTCTTTCTCACTTAAATCAAAAACAGTCTGTTTATGAGCTTTTGGAATAATCAAACCCGCACCTTCCAATATATCCTGTGCTTTAGGACTTTGCAGAAAGTAGCAGCTCTCATTCTCTAACACTATTTTTTGCTCAGGAAAACTCATCGGATTACAAAATAAACACTCATTCATCAGTTAAATCACCTCCAACGTTATTTTTGCACATTTTTCATATTTCTTACAAATCAAACAATTCCGTGGATTCGTTGACCAGATATCACACAAAATGTTATGATTACGTTAAGAAAACGTTATATAAATTAGATGAAAGATATGAGGTGTGTGCATGAAATCAGGCATGAAGGTCGGCCAAAGTGCGACCATCAAAGCTACCGTTACACCCGATATGTTTGCTCAATTTGAAGGAAAGCTGGTCCATCCAGCATATTCAACTGTTAGCATGGTCTATCATATGGAATGGGCAGCGAGACAGATCATATTGCCATATCTTGAAGAGCATGAAGAAGGAATCGGCGGAGGAGTTGCAGCCAAGCATATGGCTCCGACACCTGAAGGCGCTGAACTTACTGTAACGGCAACGTTAAGAGAAGTAAAAGGAAAAGCAGTCATATGTGATGTAACCGTCTATAACGGAAAAGCAATAGCAGGTGAAGGAGAAGTTACGCAGTATATCCTGCCGAGAGAAGCGATCTCACAAAAAATTAAAGAGATGAAGATTTAAATTTTTTTGCACAATAATGAAAGCGCTTACACTTTA
Source organism: Fictibacillus halophilus (assembly GCF_016401385.1). Lineage (NCBI taxonomy): Bacteria > Bacillati > Bacillota > Bacilli > Caryophanales > Fictibacillaceae > Fictibacillus > Fictibacillus halophilus. The sequence goes on from NZ_JAEACF010000001.1 coordinate 168,791, forward strand.
AAGCAGCAAAGTGAAGAAGGAATAGAGTAATTAGAGACATACTAGGGGGATTTACACATGTTTGAAAAAATATCACAGCATGAGCAAGTTGTGTTTTGTAACGATCCATCAACAGGTCTCAAGGCAATTATCGCTATACATAACACAACATTAGGCCCAGCACTCGGCGGATGCAGAATGAGACCGTATGGATCGGTTGATGAGGCACTTGAGGACGTGCTGAGATTGTCAAAAGGTATGACATACAAATGCGCTGGTGCAGATGTTGACTTCGGTGGAGGTAAATCGGTCATCATCGGGGATCCGATGACGGATCGTACACCAGAGTTGTTCCGAGCATTCGGACAGTTTGTAGATTCATTAAACGGCCGCTTTTATACAGGAACAGATATGGGAACAACACCTGATGATTTTATGCACGCGTTAAAAGAAACGAATTGTATCGTCGGCGTACCCGAAGAATATGGCGGCAGCGGCGATTCTTCTGTTCCAACAGCACAAGGAGTTATATACGGACTTCAAGCTACCATTCAGACGCTTGAAGGAACAGATGAACTTTCAGGTAAGTCATACTCTATACAAGGTTTAGGAAAAGTAGGTTTTAAGGTCGCAGAGCAACTGCTCGCAGCCGGTGCACAAATCTATGTTACTGATATTAATGAAAAAGCATTAAAGATGATTCAAGAACGAGCAGAACTCCTACCTGGAAATGTGGAAGTAGTTGAAGGAAGCGACATCTACGGGGTGGATGCTGATATTTTCATTCCTTGCGCACTCGGCGGAATCATTCACGATGAAACAATTGAACAACTAAAAGTAAAAGCGATCGTAGGAAGTGCCAACAATCAGCTCTTAGAAGATAAGCACGGACTTTATTTGCAGCAAAAAGGAATTTTATACGGACCCGATTATATCGTGAACGCAGGAGGGCTTATTCAGGTAGCTGATGAGCTTTATGGACCGAATAAAGCCCGTGTATTAACGAAAACGAGAGCGATCTATGACAGTCTGATACAGATTTATAGCGAGAGTACAAAGAACCAGATATCTACGATGGAAGCAGCAAATCTTTTCTGTGAGGAGAAGCTTTTGGCCCGCTCAAAACGAAACAGCTTTTTCGCTCACAACCGAAGACCAAAATGGCAAGTTCGAAACTAAGGAGGGAATTTATCCATGGAAAAGTTATTTCCAAAGATGCAGATCATTAATGAGAACGGTGAGTGGAATGACGAAACATACCGCGGTGAGATCACAGAGGAACTAACGAAAGAGCTTTACACGAAGATGCTTCGTTCGAGGCTTTTTGACCGTAAAGGGGTAAACCTGCAGCGTCAAGGACGGATCGGTACGTACGTTCCTTTCGAAGGACAAGAAGCGTCACAAATCGGAAGTGCGATGGCGATGGGTGAAGGCGATTGGATGTTCCCGACTTATCGTGATCATGCTGCAACGATGACATTTGGACATTCGCTAAAAACACTTTTTCTCTATTGGAAAGGTCGCCAAGAAGGCTGTATACCTCCAGAAGGAAAAAACATCTTTCCTCCAGCCGTACCGATTGCGTCTCAGCTTCTTCATGCAACAGGCGCAGCTTGGGCTGAGAAATTAAAAGGTACAGATCGCGCTTCTATCGTTTACTTTGGAGACGGAGCAACATCAGAAGGTGATTTTCACGAAGGATTAAACTTCGCGAGCGTATTTAACGCACCTGTTGTTTTCTTTAATCAAAACAATGGGTTTGCTATTTCTGTACCGATTGAAAAGCAGATGAAAAGTAAAACGATCGCTCAAAAAGCAGTAGCGTATGAGATGGAAGGCGTTCGTTTAGATGGTAATGATGTTTTCGCGGTATATTTCCACACACGAACAGCGGTCGAACGTGCAAGAAAAGGGGAAGGACCAACCTTAATTGAAGCAGTAACGTGGCGTTATGGAGCACATACGACAGCTGACGATCCTACAAAATACAGAAACCAAGAAGAGTCTGTGAATCGTCGTGAAACGACCGATCCGATTCTTAGACTAGAGCGATTTATGAAGAATGAAAACATGTGGGATGAGAAATGGGGAGCCGATCTTCAAGAATCACTAACGCTTGAGATCGAAGCAGCAGTTAAAGAGATGGAAGAAGCACAAGCACCACATTATAACGATGTGTTTGATCATGTGTTTGCAGAGAATCCTTGGCCGATCGAAAGCCAAAAAGAAGCATACGCTCATTCAAGAGGTGATCGCTAATGACGACGGCAGTTGATACGAAAAAATTAACGATGGTTCAAGCTGTAACAGATGGTATGAGAGTGATGATGAAAGAGCATGAGAACGTTATCGTGCTTGGTGAAGATGTAGGACAGAACGGCGGCGTGTTCCGCGCAACAGATGGCCTAGTTGCTGAGTTTGGAGAGAACCGAGTGATTGATACACCGCTTGCTGAATCTGGCATAATCGGTACGTCGATCGGACTTGCGATGAACGGCTTCAAACCGATTGCAGAGATGCAATTTCTTGGATTCATTTATCCAGCGTTCAATCAAATCATGACGCATGCGTCTCGGATCCGAGCGAGAACACTTGGACATTTTACAGTGCCAATGGTCATTCGGGCCCCGTTCGGAGCAGGCGTGCGTGCACCGGAAATCCATTCTGATTCTGTTGAGGCATTATTTACGGGAATGCCTGGAATGAAGGTTGTTGTTCCATCTAATCCGTATGACGCAAAAGGAATGCTTGTTTCAGCGATTGAAGATCCTGATCCGGTTTTATTTCTAGAGCCAATGCGCTGTTATAGAAGTACGAAGATGGATGTTCCGGATGGCAAGTACAATGTTCCGCTTGGAAAAGCAGCTCGGCTTCAGGAAGGCGACGATGTAACCATTTTTGCTTATGGCGCGATGATTGAAGTGGTAATGAAAGCTGCAAAGACAGCAGAAGAAAAAGGGATCAAGTGTGACGTGATCGATCTTCGTACACTTTATCCATTAGATAAAGAAATGATTGCTGAAAGTGTACAAAAAACGGGTCGTGCAGTTATTGTTCACGAAGCACCTGGAACAGGGGGGCTTGGAGAAACGATCATCTCGTTAATCAATGATACATCTTTCCTTTATATGAAAGCTCCGATCGAAAGGGTAACAGGTTTTGATACTCCGGTTCCAATGTTTGCTCTAGAAGATCATTACTTGCCAAGCGCAGATCGTGTTGTTCAAGCTATTGAAAAAGTAACGCAATTTTAGGAGGTGAGTGTGAGTGGTAGAAGTTAAATTGCATGATATCGGTGAAGGAATGCACGAAGGAGAAGTTATACACTTTTTTGTAAAAGCCGGAGACTCCGTTAAAGTTGATCAGCCTTTAGTAGAGGTTCAAACGGATAAAGTAACGGCTGAACTTCCTTCGCCAGCAGCCGGAACGATCAAAGACATCAAGGTAAAAGAAGGGGATGTTGTGACTGTTGGATCTGTCATCTTAACGATTGATGCTGCTTCAACATCAACGACACCATCTTCCCAAAAAGAAGAAGAGTCTGCTGAAAGTAAAGAACAGCCGGTCGTTGAAAAAATCGTTAAAGCACCAAGTCACACTGCCTTTTCTGGCGGTATTGCAACTCTGAACAAACGTGTTCTTGCAGCTCCTTATACGAGAAAAATTGCGCGTGAAAACGGTGTGGATATTGAACAGATCATCGGTACGGGACCTGGTGGACGAGTAACAGATCAAGACGTTTATCAATTTATTGAGAATGGCTCAGCGCCATTTTCAGAAGAAAAGATAGAGTCTGCAGCACCTGAAAAAGTGAGTGCCGCTCCATCATTTACAACAAAGAATGCGGAAGAGATTCCATTTAAAGGACGCAGAAAACAGATTGCAAAGAAAATGGTTCAATCTCTTGCGACAATCCCGCACGTTACCCACTTTGAAGAGATTGACGTGACGGCTGTTATGGATTTGAAGAAGCAGTTAAAAGCGATGGATCCTGATAACAAACGTGGTATGAACGTGTCAGTTGCAGCGTTTTTCGTAAAAGCGATTCAGATTGCACTGAAAGATTTCCCGATCTTCAACGCGAAGTTGGATGAAGAAAAAGAAGTCATTCGTCTTGAGAAAAATGTGAATATCGGAATCGCCACTGACTCTGATGAAGGTCTGATCGTACCGGTTATCTCTCATGTGGAGCAACGAAATGTAAGAGACATCGCACATGACATGAAAGACAAGATCACGCGTGCTAAGACAAACAAGTTGAAGGGCTCAGATATGACTGGCGGCACATTTACAATATCCAATGTTGGACCGCTCGGCTCGATTGCAGCAACACCGATCATCAATCATCCGGAAGTTGCACTTATGGCTTTTCATAAGACGAAGAAAACGCCTGTAGTGATTGGAGATGAGATCGTGATTCGTTCCATGATGAACGTATCCATGTCGTTCGATCACCGTGTGGCAGACGGTGCAACAGCTGTTATGTTCACGAACCGCGTAAAAGAACTCATCGAGAATCCTTACTTCATGACACTGGAGCTGATATAGATGGTTGTAGGTGATTTTGCAACAAAACGACAGCTTGTTATTATCGGCGGCGGACCTGGCGGATATCATGCTGCGATTCGTGCGGCACAGCTCGGAATGGAAGTTACGCTGATTGAAAAAGAAAAGCTAGGTGGGGTTTGTCTTCATAAAGGATGTATTCCTTCTAAAAGTCTGACACAAACAGCAGCTAATTTTTCAGGACTTTCTCAATTAAAAACCATGGGAATCTCGGTTCCAGAGGCGAGTTTTGAGTATAACACGTTCACAAACTATTATTCTTCTGTTGTAGCTGGACTGCAAAAAGGAGTAGAAGCGCTGATAAAAGCCAACAAGATCGAGCATTTAACGGGTACGGCATCCTTTATGTCTAGTGAGCGTATCGGAATCGACTCTGGTCATCATTTTGAAATGTACGAATTCGAGCACGCCCTTATTGCTACAGGCAGTTCACCGTTATTGCCGAAACAGGCAGCTCTATCTAACCGAGTGATGACACCGCATACGTTGTGGGAGTTGAACGAGGTTCCGGGGAGTCTATTAATCTATGGTGAAGACTACTTTGCATTAGAGGCAGCAATGGCATACAAGCAGCTCGGGAATGAAGTCAGTATAGTCGTTCCCGCTGATGGCTTTGGTTTAGACGCTAGCATCGAAAAAGAACTGCAGCGTGTTTTAAAGAAAAACAAGATTAAAGTCTTTAAGAATCATATTTGGGATAGCGCTGAGGAAGCTGGTGATACCGTTACCGTAACGTTGAAAAAAGACGGTGATGAAAAAGTATCGGTAGAAGCTTCTCACGTATTGTATGCCGCGGGCTATTCGCCGAATGTTGAAGGTCTTGGTCTTGAAGCAATTTCAATAGAACGAGACGAAAAAGGTTTTATTATCGTAAATGAACATAGCCAAAGTTCTGTGTCAAACATTTACGCAGCGGGTGACTGCACGATTGGGATGAAGTTAGCGTCAAAAGCGATTAAGCAAGGAAAGACGGCAGCTGAACATATGGCTGGATTGCAGTCAGCATTCAATTTGAGCTTGGTTCCTTATATAGTGCATACGAATCCGCCGATTGGTTCAGTAGGTATGACAGAAGAACAAGCTTTAGCTGAAGGCTATGAAGTGAAGACGGGACAATTTTCTATGAGCGGGAATGGATTTGCTTCCATTCTCGGTCAAAAAGAAGGTATTTCCAAGATGGTGATAGATGCGAAGAGCGATGTAGTGCTTGGCATTCATATGATGGGAGCCGGTGCTGTCGAAATGATACAAGCCGGAACGTACGCACTTGAGATGGTTGCGCGTGAAGAAGATCTGGCTTACCCGGTTTATGCGCATCCAGCTTTGAACGAAGCATGGCTTGAAGCGATCGAAAACGCAAGCGGGAGAGCAATTCATGTACCTCCAGCTCGTAAGAAAGAGAAAAGCTCTGTATGAGTGATGATGATGTGAAAAAACGGTCATATTTAGGCCGTTTTTTTGTTGGGGTTGAGGGTATATGGAAGCTGCATTTTGTCGAGTTATGTCATCTCGCCGATATATGATCGAAACTCGCCGGATTATCGCCCAAATTCGCCGTAATAAGTCCGAAATTTCTAGGATTAATTCCTGAATTTCTAGAATTAATTGTGCCTATACCCCCATTGGTATCAGTGGAAACATCGTTCGATGACCGAAGTGACGGTTATTTAAGCTTTAAAAGGAATCACCCCGACCCGAAATCAGTGAAACTTACAAACCAAGTATCAAAAATATGAATTCAATCAGAATTAACAAACAATTATCACTCACATGCCATTTTCTTTTTTGGGCTACATATATTAAAATGGCGATAAGATAACATCCGCTATAGAAAAGCACAGCGGATCTAAAAGAAGTGAGGAATGCTGTTTGAAGAAGTTAGTTTTAACTGGCGGTGGTTCAGCTGGACACGTAACACCGCATCTGGCCTTAATACCTAAATTAGAAAAGATGGGATGGGACCTGAATTATATTGGTTCTGTTGATGGCATAGAAAAAAGTTTGATTCAAGATGGAACGAACGTGCCCTATCATGGGATATCTAGTGGTAAACTGCGTCGTTATTTTGACTTGAAAAATATAAAGGATCCTTTTAAAGTGGCAGCTGGTGTTGCACAAGCTTATTTCAAGCTAGGAAAAATAAAACCAGATGCTGTTTTCTCAAAAGGTGGTTTCGTGGCAGTACCTGTGGTAATCGCTGCATGGATGCGTAAGATTCCTGTTTACATCCATGAATCTGATATCACGCCAGGTCTTGCTAATAAAATCTCATCTAAGTTTGCTTCTAAGATCTTTGTTACGTTTGATGAAGCGAAGAAGCATTTTGCTGCAGGGCAAGCAATTGTAACGGGTTCACCGATTCGCGATGAACTGCTTCAAGGTTCAAGAGAGAAAGGTTTGTCCTTCTTGGGTTTTCGTAGTCATCTCCCTGTACTCACAATCATGGGCGGTAGCTTAGGAGCACGTAAGATCAATGAAGCTCTTCGTGAAGCTCTACCAGAATTGTTACGTTCTTATCAAATCGTACACATCTGTGGAAAAGGGAACATGGATGAAAGTTTGAAAAATACAGAAGGTTACAGACAGTTTGAGTATATTCAAAGTGAACTTCCAGATGTAGTTGCGGCAACAGACTTTGTGATTTCACGTGCTGGATCGAACAGTATCTTCGAGTGGCTGACGCTTAAAATTCCGATGCTGCTTATCCCGCTTTCAAGAGCGGCGAGCAGAGGGGATCAGATCCTTAATGCTCAATCGTTTGAAAAACAAGGGTATTGCCACGTTCTTTATGAAGAAGAACTAACGAAGGTGACATTGATCACCTCTTTAAAAGATCTGAAAGCTGATCAAGAGCAGATGAAGAAAAACATGGACACATTTAAAGCTTCTGATAGCGTAGATCTTATTCTACGCACGATTACAGGACAGAAGTAAAGATAAGGGGTCTGTCCCGGGGACAGACCCCTTACAATTTAATCTACACCCACATCTTACAAAAACGGAGATGAAAAAGAGATGATGCCAAGCCCCGCCGTACATAGACAAGAAACACCTGCCTATTGGAAGAAGGGTGTTCAAGCTGGATTGCCTATCGCTATTGGCTATATGCCTGTTGCGTTTACCTTTGGTCTGCTTGCTAAAGCGGCAGAGTTAAGTCTTTTTGAAACGATAAGTATGAGCATTATTGTCTTTGCAGGTGCGTCCCAATATATCGCACTATCCATGATTGTTGCATTAAGTGGAGCTGCAGAACTGATACTGACTACTTTCATCATGAATATTCGGCACCTGCTCATGAGTGCTTCTCTCAAAGAACGTGCTGAAGATGATCCTAAATGGTTACGTGCGATCTATGCCTTTTTCATTACGGATGAGACTTTTTCTGTAGCTGCAACCTCACCCGAAAAAAAGATCACGGGAAGCTACCTGCTTGGTTTGGGGCTCGTTGCATACAGCTGTTGGGTGATCTTTTCAGGAGTAGGTTATCTGATGGGATCGGGACTTCCACAATCACTGCAGGATAGTATGGGGATCGCGCTTTATGCGATGTTTATCGCACTGCTCGTACCTGCAGCAAAAAAGAGCAAGAAGGTAATCGCTCTTGCCGCAAGTGCAGCCGTATTAAATTCGATCTTCTCCTTGGTTCCAGCTTTAAAAGGCGGCTGGGGAATTATTCTATCCACTTTAATCGCTGCCGTCACGATCGAATTTTTTATGAGAGGGGATGAGAGAGATGAGTGATCAACTAATATGGGTCATTGTCGGGATGGGTATCGTAACCTATATTCCAAGGATGCTGCCGCTCGTTCTCTTTCATACGAATCATCTACATCCAAGAATACAGGGGATATTGAAGAACGTTCCTTATGCTATATTAGGGGCTCTCATTTTTCCTGGTGTGTTAACCATCAATCCAGAAAGTTATCTATACGGGGGAATAGGTGCAGCGGCAGCATTCATCGCCGCTTGGTTGAATTTAAATGTTATTGTTGTCGTGCTATCTTCTATCTTCGTTTTGTACGGTTATACGTTTTTGTAGGATATTGTCATAATTTACTTTGTAAATAATACACCTTATTAATTGATTTGTAGAAAAGGTGGGCGTATAATCACAATTAAAAGGAGGAGATACAAGATGCCTCATTTAGCTCGTTTTGTTCTAATTGGTTTGTTTTCCGTGTCAGCTTTATCTGTACTCTCTTTTCAAGCCGTTGAGATCTTTCATGCTGTAACGGATGTTGTACAATCTTTTATCTATAAAGATTAATAATTTGTAAAATCGGAGAGCTATCTATAGCTCTTTTTTTTGTTACCTGATAAGCTTCAAATAATGATTAACAAGCTTTCAATTATGGGTACACTTACTAATGGACTAAGCAATAAAGGATGATTTAGATGAAATTAATCGCAATTGATATGGATGGCACTTTAGTTAACCGACAGTTAAAAGTAACAGAAGAGAACAGCGAAACGATTAAAGAAGCTGTAAACGAGGGACATCATGTTGTGATTGCAACAGGTCGCTCTTATGATGAAGCCAAACACACGCTAGAAGATGCTGATCTTCATCTGCCGCTTATATGCGTGAATGGTGCGGAAATACGATCAGAAGGATGGGAGATCCTTTCTTCGATTCCGTTAACGGTTGAGCAATACGAGGATATTAAAAAAATTCTGGACGAAGAAGATATTTATTTTGAACTCTACACGAGCAAAGGAACATTTACAGACAATCGTGAAAAAGCATACGAAGTGATGAAAGATATCGTATTGACTTCCAATCCGGAAGCTACAGATGATGATGTTCAAAAAGCAGCTCTTCGTCGTTTCCGCCTCGGATTAGTAAGTGTTGTTGGAGATTTTGATAGACTCTTGAGTGATAAAGGAATTGAGGTTTATAAATTCCTTGCTTTTTCTAGTGACACTGCAAAACTTCAACGTGCCTTTCAGCATTTAAAAGGTGTTGATTCTCTAGCAGTCAGTGCTTCTGCTGATAACAACTTAGAGATTACGAACAGTGAAGCACAAAAAGGTGTGGCTGTTAAAAGATATGCTGAACTCAAAGGGATCTCTTTAAAAGATACGATGGCGATCGGTGATAACTATAATGATGTTTCCATGTTAGAAGTGGCAGGTTTTCCTGTAGCGATGGGAAATGCTGTTGATGAAGTGAAAGAGATGGCCGCATTTGTCACAAAAGAAAATGACGAGAGCGGTGTCTCGTACGCGATCAAGAAGTTCCTAGAACAAGAATAATATTATTTACAAAAGCTGGTTCGAACATTTCGGACAGGCTTTTTTTATACACACAAACTTCACACGTGATTTACAGGAATGCAAAACCAGGTTAATAATCCCTTGTTAAAGTGACTAAGTAGTTCACTAACAACAAAGGGAGAGTGTAGCATCATGAAGAATATATTTAAAATGGGTGTAGGAGCTTTAGCATTAAGTCTGACATTTATGGGGGCTGATTTTTCTGTGGTTGATGCAAAAGAAAAACATAAAGACATTTTAAATGTTGCACATAGAGGAGCTTCCGGTTATGCTCCGGAACACACGATCACTTCATATAAGATGGGTGAAAAAATGCATGGAGACTATATCGAAGTCGATCTTCAGATGACAAAAGATGGTGAGTTAATCGCTATGCATGACGAGACATTGGACCGTACAACAAACGGAACTGGACAAGTTAAAGATTTTACACTTGAAGAGATCAAACAGCTTGACGCAGGAAGCTGGTTCAATGAGAAATATCCAGAACAAGCAAAGGCGGAATACGAAGGACTTCAAGTGCCAACATTAGAAGAAGTATTTGAAACGTTTGGAAAGAATGCGAACTATTATATCGAAACAAAATCACCAGAAGTATATCCGGGTATGGAACAAAAACTTGTTGACGTAGTAAATGAGTATGGAATTAATAAAGACAAACTGTTAGTTCAATCTTTTAGCTCTGAAAGCTTATTGAAGATGAACGAGATTGACCACTCTGTAAAACTAGTCCAGCTTTTAGATTATACCTCTCCAGCTGAGTTAACGGATAAAGAAGTACAATCAATCAAGCAATATGCAATGGGAATCGGGCCGAACAGCGATATGATCGATCAAGAGTATGTACAAAAAGCCGTTCAAAACGGCCTTGAAATCCATCCGTATACTGTAAATGAAAAAGAAGAGATGCAGAAACTGATCGACTGGGGTGTAACAGGTATTTTCACAAACTTCCCTGATCTTCTGCATGAAGTGATAAAAGGTAAATAACGAAGATAAGCAGCTGATACACGTGTCAGCTGCTTTTCTCTTTTTTTACAAAAAATACTTCGCCATCATCTTGGAGCTGTGCAAAGAAGACTTCTTTGACATCTTGATAGCCCGCACTCTTCAATTGCTGATTCAACCATTCGTCTGACAGATTGTATTCCTTGAATGGCTGATCTATTTTCTCTCCGTTCGAGATCAGCATAGCCGGCAAATATTGAGGAGCTTCTGGTGGTATGTTTAAATCTTCTTTTGTTACAGAGTCTTTGAGAGGCTTCTTTAACACACTTAGTTGTCCATTAGGCTCCATAACAGCATATTCTACTTCAGTAATATCGAAGACAGCACTAATCCTGAGCAGCATCAATAAGTCATCCATAGACATCTGCATACGCTTAAGCTCTTTTTGCATGATCTGCCCTTTTTTTATAATGATGGTCGGCTGACTCTTTGTTAGTTTTGTGAGCAGGGGTGAATGTCTGTTGAGAAATTCTATACCAAACACGGCTAAAGCCCAAAAGCTCAGAGAAGCTAAGCTTTCCCATACGGTGATCTCTTTATGAACGACCATGTCCCCGATGATATTACCCATCGCAATACCTGTTGCATAGTTAAAAAAAGTAAGCTCACCAAGCTGCTTCTTTCCTAGCAGTCTCATGAGCATCAACAAAAAGGCAAAGCCTAGAACTGTACGGTAGATCGTAATTAAGATTCCTTCCATCGTCATCCCTCATTTATATATGCTGTTATCAGGATGCCCAAACAAAAATAAGGCAAACAAAAAAGAGCGAACATGTTGTCCGCTCTTATCATTACTTTCCAAACTGCATACGGAAATGAATTAATTTTTTTAACATAAAGAATGCCAAAACGCCACCTAGAGCTGCAGATAGGTAATAGCCAATCAATGATCTCGAATCATAGTCGCCAAATACTTCGCCACCTAACATACCGAACGTTAGGGCAAAGCATAATACAACGCCAAAGGTGAAGAATCCTCTTCCTTTTTCAAAAACAAGTAATCTACCGTTGTTCTCGTTCTTTGTTTTACTAAAGAACAAAGTTCCAAAAACGACGGATAAAATCGTGTAAGCCAACGGAATGAGTAACATAACGTAAGGTGTATGTGACAAATCAGTAAAAGAATTTTCTGTTGAAAGATTTATATCATAGCGGAAATCAATGATAGGTATCGGCAATGTAAAACTATTGATTAGATCGCCAAATACTTGAGTAGTATGTGCACCGTGATTGATAGAAATCCCGTGGTTCTCTAAAAATGATACGACTAGAGATAAGAAACCAAGCGGGAAAAGTAGAAAGATACCACTTAACACTAATTGTGAGACTAGACTGCCTGCAACTGTTCCAATAAAAAGACTAAAAGAAAATATAGCGATAGAAAACGGAATAACGATCATCATAAATTCAAAAAGAAATGCTGCATCCGTTACTTCTGAAAGAATGGTAAACTTTACAATAAGCATACAAACTAACAAGTTCACTAATAGACTTGTTATTATATGACCAACTCCAAAGATCCATTTTGAAAGAAAGATATCTTTACGTTTAAACGGAAGTGAGAACGTTAGATCAGTAGCATGAGACGTACGTTCACTGCCCACTAAAAGTGCAGCTAATCCTACTATTAAAAAGAGAAATAATACGATATCGGAACCAGTAAAATGAAAGTTTAAGTAATAGTTCTCAGGTGCATCACGATACGGATTATTTTTTTCAGTTAACATGGTTTGTGCTTTTCCAAAAAAAGAATATGGCAGAAACAGAAACAACGAAATATAGATTCCCCATACGGCAGGACTTCCTAGTTTTTGGTTCCTCATCCACAATGCTTTATGAAACATGTGATTCACCTCCAAGTGTTGAAATGAAAATATCTTCGAGTGTCATAGGTAGTTCTTCTAATAATAGCGGATTCTCTGAGTTCATCTTTTCAAGTGTCGCGTCAATGTTACCTTCGATCATCAATGTATAGACACGTCCTGTTTGATTTAAGATATTCACGTTGTTCAATTGCTCAATCTTTTCAGGCAGAGAGTGTTTGTAAACAACTTGTACTTTGCGGAACGATGATTTCGCATCCTCGATAGAGGTTGTGGATTCAATTCGTCCTTCTTTAATCATGATAAGAACATCTGCCATCTTCTCTACTTCCTCTAAATGATGAGTAGAGATGAGAACACATAACTGTCGCTCGCTCACTTCTTCAATAATAAATTGCAAGATGTTTCTTTTCACGATAGGATCAAGTCCGTTTGTTGGTTCATCTAAAATAATTAGATCCGATTTCGTTGAAAAAGAAAGGATCATTAAGAACAGTGCCTTCATTCCTTTAGAGTATGTTCTGATCTTTTTATTCTTAGGAAGTTTAAAGCGGTCCAGCAGAGAGTAGAAGTACACAACATCAAAATCTTCGTAAATCGCATCGTAAAGCTTTACGATCTCTTTCACGCTATAGCTCTTTAAAATCTCAGTCGAGTCAGGTACATACGTGATCTTTTGTTTAACCTGAGGATCTTGATGAATATCTGTATCATTAAAGAGCACTTGCCCCTCATCAGGATCTAAAATACCGGCGATCACGCGAAGCAGCGTAGACTTTCCAACACCGTTTCTTCCGACCAAACCTGCAATTGTACCTGGTTCAAGTGTAATGTTCACATGATCTAACACTTGAGACCCTTCTATCGTTTTACTAATATTATTCACTCTCAGCATGACTGTCTTTACCCCCAAGCTCTTCTGAAAAGTTTTTCAACCACTTTGATAATGTTTTATGATTGATACCAAGGTAGGAAGCTTCAATAATTAACTGTTTCAGCTGTTGTTTAAGTTCCGTAATTTTTTGATCATCAGCTTTAGGGATGATAGAAGCGGAAACGAATGTGCCTTTTCCTCGTAAGGTCTCGATGATGCCTTGGCGCTCTAATTCTTGATAAGCTTTACTCACTGTATTTGGATTAATCAGCAATGTTCCTGATAGTTCGCGTACCGAAGGCAATTTATCTTCTGGCAACAAAATTTCTCTCAAGATCAGTTCCTTGATCTGATGAACAACTTGTTCCCATATCGGCGTATTGCTTCGGGGATCTAAATTCAATATCATGTTATCCCACCTTTATATACTATATGTGTGTATTACTGTGTATAGTACACTTATAACATACAAGATTAGTAAATTTATGTCAACGTACTTTTCTTTACTTTTTTTGAGTAGGATAACTACAATGAAAGAAGGAGGGATGAGACGTGAAATCTATTATTGATGATGCGAAGTTGCTTATTTTTGATTTAGACGGAACTCTATATGAAGATACAGACCATTTTGATTATTACTGCCGATTGTTACAAAAAAGGGTGACTGATGAGAAAAAGCAAGCCTTTTGGGATACATATGAAAGTATGAAGAAAGGAACACACCCTGTTGCGATTGGTAAAGTGTATGATATAAAAAATGATGCAAGTGTTACGGTTGATCCTATGACCCTGCAAGTAACAAAAGTAACTTCCTTTGATGGAATTGAGTGGTCAGAGGATAGAGTGAAAGCAGAATTTTCAGGTGAGCTCGTATATGACTTTGAAAGATTGATCGCGATCGGCGATGGGTGGTGGCTGCCATATGCTACTGCTATGCATTTCGGCTTGAAACAAGCAGATACGTGGGAATGCTACAACGCGACAAAAGAATACATGGTAACCGATCAGTTCCAGCTTTCGAAAACACCAGGGCTCAAACAAGCACTGTATCGTTTAAAGGATAAGAAAAAAGTGGTTCTTTTAACAAACAGTGAAATAGAAGATGTGAAACGCTTGTTACATGAGTTAGAGCTTAATGGCCTGTTTCATGCTCTTTATACGGAAAGTGAAAAGCCGTTAAAGACGAAAGGAAAATTAAAGACGATATTGAATGAATATGGCGTACAGCCACATGAAGCAGTATCGATTGGTGATAATTTTATAAATGAAATCGCACCTGCACTTCTTATGGGATTAAAAGCGGTTTACATTCAGCCAAATTCCATAGAAGTAGATCATGAAAATCTTCATATCGTACCAACGTTAGCGAATGCTCTGTAATATTTTCAAAGTATTTTATGAAAGCTTGTTCTAATTTGGACAAATCGCCCTACACTTTATAGTAGGTAATAAAGGGGGGCGCATGCTTTGAAAAAATCGTTATGGTTTGTAATCGGCTTTGCTATATACGCGGGTTTGATGTGGTTCTACTTGTTTCAAGGAGCAGACGCAAACTTGCCTGTGCATCTAAAAGGCTCTGCTGCTGATCCAGCAGTCTTTATGACAGACCGTGAACTGGAACTTAGCACTGATTTTTCACGAATAAAAGATTTTATCTACTTCATTTCTGTGCCGCTCGAGTGGTTGATCTATCTGTTTGTGCTAGGATTCGGATTATCTAAATGGTTCCGAAAAGCTTCTAGTGGATTAACAAGGTTCTCTATTGTACACACCGGCCTCTACGTACTGTTACTTTCGTTTGCTAGCTGGGTGTTAACATTCCCACTCCGTTACTACAGCTTTACTGTTTCCAAAAGTTACAATATATCCGTTCAATCTTTCCACAGCTGGATGAGAGATGGACTAGTGGATTTCTGGATCAACTGGCTGTTAACAACCGTGATGGTCGCTGTTATGTATTGGTTGATCAAAAAATACGAAAAAAGATGGTGGCTTTACGCTTGGCTGCTTTCCGTACCATTTACTTTGTTTCTCTACTTTATTCAGCCTGTTGTAATCGATCCGTTGTATAACAAGTTCTATCCGCTGCAGGATGAAGTTCTAAAAGGGAAAATTCTAGATATTGCAGAAAGAGCCGACATACCAGCGGAAAATGTTTATGAAGTGAACATGTCTGAAAAAACAAATGCATTGAATGCTTATGTAAATGGGATCGGGTCAAATCTACGCATCGTCCTATGGGATACAACACTAAATAAATTGAGTGACAATCAAGTCTTGTTTGTCATGGCCCACGAGATTGGTCATTATGTCATGAACCATTTGTATTGGAACTTAATTTCATCTGTCGTCTTATCGTTCTTAGGCCTCTGGCTCGGAAATATCATCTATCGAAAATGGGTCGAGAAGTACGGAAAATCATGGGGGATAAAGGGAATAGGAGATCTAGCGGCACTTCCCGCATTGCTATTGATCTTTTCCTTACTGAGCTTTGCTGTATCTCCAGTCGAAAATGCAGTTTCGAGGAAAGCTGAACGTGACGCTGATCTGTATGCCATTCAGATGACAAACAATCCTAAAGCTGCAGTAGGGGCATTCCAAGAACTAGCGACCGTCTCTTTAAGCGAGGTGAACCCACCAAAGATCGTAAAATGGTTTTTATACGGCCATCCTACCATGCTAGAGCGCATTCACTTCTTAGATAGCTATAAAACGAGTAAAAAGATGGAATAAATATAAAAACTGGCTTCTTTGATAGTGGAAATGCCACTTCAGAAGCCAGTTTTTTTGTGGATGTATTTAATGTGTGAAGCAACTCTTAGTGAGATTTGTGTTTATGATCGATTCCCATATTCCATCCCTAGCACCGCCACATACCATCACATGCTCCAAGACCAATCACTGCACAGCTTTCAAACTAACATTCGGCAGAACGAGTACTTCTACGCGGCGGTTTTTTGCTCGCCCTTCCGGTGTTTTATTCTCTGACTTTGGACGGTACTCTCCATAACCGCTTGCACTGACCTGATTCGGTTTCAATGCAGGGTTCTCGAGCAGAACGCGCATAAAATTAATGCCTCTTAATGCGCTAAGTTCCCAGTTTGATTGAAAGTTTGCTGTACTGATCGGTACGTTATCCGTATGGCCAGCGATGACAATATTACGTGGTGGCGTGGTAACGAGTAGATCTGAAAGTTTTTTTCCGATCTCCACAGAACCAGGTTTAACGGTAGCACTTCCAGAATCGAACAAAGCATTATCTAAGATGGTGATCAACAAGCCGTTCTCTGTTAGCTTAGTTTGTAGACTAGAATCTAACTTGTTCGTTTGAATATAGGCATTGATCTTTTTTTCCATCTCTTCTAATTGTTCAAGTTCTTTCTTTGCTGCTTCGAGTCGTTCTTTCTCTTCTTTAGAAATGACTTCTTTTTGCGCATCAGGAATAGGAGTGGAGTCTGGAGAAGGAATAGGGACCTGTTCTTCCATGACACCGGTTCCACCTGTGAATTCATTCCGAAACGCACTTGCCATCTGTTTGAACTTTTGAGCATCGATCTCACTCATAGCAAAAAGTACGATAAACAATGCTAACAAAAGCGTGAGCATGTCTGCATAAGGAATGAGCCAAGATTCATCCACATGTTCATCATGATGCTTTTTCTTTTTAGCCAACTGAACCACCTGCTTTGTATTGATCGCGTTCGCTAGTTGGAATATACGTTAACAGTTTTTCTTCTAAAATTTTTGGTGAAGTTCCGTCTTGAATAGATAATAGTCCTTCGATCATGATCTCTTTAATCATGATTTCTTTTTTTGATTTTCGTTTTAATTTATTCGCGAAGGGGTGCCACAACACATATCCAGAGAAAATACCAAATAAAGTAGCGATAAAGGCTGCAGAAATGGCTTTTCCTAATGCAGTAATGTCGGCCATGTTTCCTAGTGCCGCAACTAAACCTACAACTGCACCTAAGACACCAAGAGTCGGAGCATATGTCCCCGCTTGAGTAAAGATGGTAGCGTTGCTGGCATGACGTTCTTCCATCGTTTCTAGGTCTTTCATTAAGACATCTTTAATAAATTCAGGGGGTTGTCCGTCCACGATCATCTTGATTCCTTGCTGAAGGAAGGGGTCATCCACTTCTTCAGCTTTTGGCTCTAACGCGAGCAAGCCTTCTTTACGAGCGACTGTTGCCCATTCAATAAAAATCGTTACAAGCTCTTTCATATCAATGAGTTTTTGCTCTTTAAATAAAATCTTGAAAAGAGCAGGAATCTTTTTGATCTCGTTGAGCGGAAATGCGATGAGGATAGCTGCTGCAGTTCCCGCAAATATAATAAGCAATGCTGCGGGATTCAATAAGGCTGTTGGACTTGCGCCCTTTAAAAACATTCCGACACCTACAGCCAGTATGCCTAGAATGACTCCGATTAATGTTGTGCGATCCATAATGATGTTCCTCACTTTATCTTTAAATTCTGTATCTTTTTCCTGTGTTATATTTTCTTTTATATCGGAAAGATAAAGGGAAACTTAATGATAAAAGTTGGAAAAAATGTGATCCAAAATACTTTATTTAACGTTATCTTTATACATCCATCGTAAAAAAAGACAAATACTTCCTCATTTTGATATGATAGATTTATTCTGTGTGCAGTAAAGGAGACAAAAGATGGGTAGAACTTCTGATTACGAACTTTATCAAAAAGTTCAAGAAGAAAATAAAGAAGCCCTTGAAATGCTGTATGACCGATATGAAAAGCTATTGTTTTCTTTTTCATTTAAAATGTTGAGGCAAAAAGAGTTGGCTGAAGAGGCAGTTCAAGACGTTTTTATGAAACTGTGGCGAAAAAAGGGGCTCTATTCAGAGGATAAAGGGAAATTTTCTTCATGGCTTTTAACCGTTACCAGGAATGCTTGTATTGATTTAATACGAAAGCAACAAAAGAATGAAGTTGAGATTCTTGAAAAAGATATAGATCATGAACGAACTGAGAGTGTAGAAGAAACAGTTACTTGGAACGAGGAAAGAGAGGGGCTGAAGAAAGCTGTGTCTTCTTTAACCGAAGAGCAGCAAGATATTGTAGAGATGTTCTATTTTAAAGGCTACTCACAATCAGACATCGCAGAGCGAAAGAATATACCTCTTGGTACCGTAAAAGGAAGGATACGTTTAGCGCTGAAACATTTAAAAAAGATCTATCGAGAGAGGGGGGATAAATATGGAACCGAAAACTTGCGGTAATTTGCTTGATTATTATAATGGGTTGCTAGAAGGAAAAGAAAAAGATGCATTTGAAAAACACCTGAAGCAATGCGACGCCTGTCAAGAAGAATGGGCAGAATGGCAAGACCTCACAGCTGATCTTCCATATTTATCAGAAGAGGCACAACCTCCGATTGGAATGAAAGAACGTATTTTAACAAATGTTACGTCTTCTGATTCAAGCTTTACACGACAAGAAACAGAGACTGTTAACAAAACAGATGAAAATCCGACAAACATTTCACCTCTTTCCCAACGCAGACCAAAACCATGGTTACAGGGTGTACTTGCTGCAGGGCTTTTGTTATCACTAGGTACGAACGCGTATCTTTTTAATGAAAACAACAAAAATGAACAAGTGATTCAAGAACAAATCAACAAAACGTTCAAGACGGTCCAACTTGCTTCAGAAGAAACAGAATCGACAGGTGTAGCATCAATGGTACAAGAAAATGATACGATGAACCTTGTTGTTCAGACAAATAACTTAACTCAAGTTAAAGGAACAGAGACTTATCAGGTTTGGCTGATCGAAGGAGACAAACCTTATCGAGCTGGCACATTTACTCCAGACGAAAATGGAAATGGTGCAGTGGTGTTCCCAGTGAAATTTGAAGGCGAACACAAATGGGATGCTGTTGCGATCTCACACGAACCAACTCCAAATAGTAAGAAGCCACTTGGTACGATTGTAATGGCCTCTAATTTATAAGTACCCGGCAGACAACAGCTTAAACATAAGTTGTTGTCTTTTTTATCTTTTAGGACAATGGATACACTTCCTAGGCTGGCACTCTTCTACTATAAGACGATTAGGAGGAACTTTGCAGTATCAGGACAAAATCCTCTATAATGAATGCAGTGAAAGAACTCGAAAAGAGGAATGGTAATGAGAATAAAATCGATCGTGATTCTTCTAATATTTGCTGGCTTGATTGGTCTAGCATTTTATACAGCTATGGATAAGAAGGAAGAGCAATCAACGGAAGTTAAAGATGAAGAAAATACTGGACTGAAACAAGGAAGTATAGCCCCCGCCTTTTCATTAAGAACGTTAGATGGAAAGCAAGTGGACTTAAAGGATTATCGTGGAAAAAAAGTGATCGTAAACTTTTGGGCTACGTGGTGTCCTCCATGCAGGGAGGAGATGCCCGAGATGGAGAAGTTCTATAGAGATTATAAGAATAAAGATGTAGAAATATTAGCAATAAATCTTGAGTACTCTGAATCAAATACAGAGAAAGTAAGCAAGTTTGTCCAAGAATATAAGCTGTCGTTTCCCATTCCTCTTGATGAAAAGAATACAATCGGAAAACAGTTTAGGGCCGTGTCGATTCCTACTAGCTATTTTATTGATGAAAAAGGAATGATTAGTAATTCGCACATAGGTCCAATGGATTATAAATTTTTGAAGAGAGAAATTGACAAGATGAATAGGTAAGTATTGAATTAAAGCCTTTGACCGACTTATCAAGGGCTTTTTTTGTTATTTTTATTTTTGGTTGAAATAGTTAATTTGTGAAAACACTCCTAAAGACCTGTATACTTTATTGTAAAAAATGGGAAAGTCGTCCAATAGGGAAAATAATAAATTTGTCGAATTAAAAAGTTTAGTGAAGTAAAGGTGAAGTGGATAAATCTCATAATAGCCCAAGCAACAGAAAAGGAAATTCTGTAATAAGAAGGGGACTACTTAATGAACAAGCAATATGAAGAAGTTGAAATTAAACGTATTGCCGATTTTCACCATTCTCTTAACCGTTGCCCTATCCATCTTTTCGGATTGCGAAGAGATGCTGAAGGTGAATATAAATTTACCTATTCTGCAGGTTCTATGCTTGATGAACTCGGTGTATCCCTCAAACCTTCTCCGGGAACAAATCTTCATGACCTATATGCTAAAGAGTTGATTGCTGAATGGATTGATCCGTTAGAAAAAGCATTTTCAGGTTCAACCCAAACCGCAGATATTAACTTAGGTGTTAGGAGTATCCGCACAACTATATATCCTGTAACTCGGAACAATCGAGGTGTTCAGGAGGTTGTAGGTACATCCTATATAACATCGGACAAAGAGACAGAACAGACAAATGTTCAAAACTTAAAAAAGTTTAAACAATTGTTTAACCATGCCTTAGAAGCAATCGTCCTATGTCGTTCCAATATGGAGATTGCAGAAGTGAACAACCGTGCGTGCGAACTATTACAACTATCTAAAGAAGAACTCATTGGAATCAGTGCAGATCAATTTTTTGTGGGAAACGGTAAAGAAGGAATCCGTAAGAAATGGAAAGAAGTTTTAAACGGAAAAAAGATTGAAGGAGAGTTTCGCTACAAGACACCAGATGGTCTGGCGAAAGAGATTGAATACTCTTGTGAAAAAGATATCGTAGATAATTTACATGTTACGGTTTTGAGAGATGTAACGGATCAAAAGCTTACCGAACAAAAATTATTAAAAGCGGAAGCGTTAAATGTAGTAGGAGAGCTTGCAGCAGGTGTAGCACATGAAATACGTAATCCTTTAACTTCTTTAAAAGGTTTTGTTCAATTAATTCAGAATCAAACGGCTGAATTTGATCAATATCTCACAATTATTCTCACTGAAGTTGATCGAATTGAACATATCATCAAAGAGTTTTTGGTGCTATCCAAAAGCAATTCGCAAAATTTTAAGATGTCTTGTGTGACCGATATCATTAATGACACTGTTGACCTGTTAAACACGCAGGCGATCATGAAAAATATTGAGATTAAAAAGAATTTGGAGGATCAAATACCTTTGATCTTCTGTGACTCTCTGCAACTTAAACAAGTGTTCATCAACTTTTTGAAGAACGCGATCGAAGCTTCTGCTGTAGGCGATTGTGTAGAAATTAACATGAAGTTATCAAGAAAAAAGGATTTTCTTCAAGTTCAGATTCGAGATTATGGATGCGGTATGGATGAAACAGTAATGAAGAAGATCGGCAAACCCTTTTTCACTACAAAAGATGAGGGTACTGGTTTAGGGTTGATGGTAAGTACAAACATCATTAAACACCATAATGGAAGGTTAGATGTGAAAAGCAAAAAAGGTAAAGGCACTATGTTTACCATAACCATTCCCATCCAAAAATAGTTTTAAAAAAGCTTTCCCGATATCGGGAAAGCTTTTTAGTAGTACATTATCCTTTAAACATTTGAACGAACATTTTACCGTATTGTCCACCGTCTACTACACCGATACCAACGCTAGTGTATTCAGACTTAAGGATGTTCTCACGGTGACCTTGAGAGTTCATTAGGCTAGTGTGAGCACCGTCTACAGATGAATTACCTGCAAGGTTTTCACCAGCTGTTTTATATTCAACACCAAACTTCTTCATCATATCAAATGGAGAACCGTAAGTTGGTGAATTGTGGTCGAAATAGTTGTTGTCGATCATATCTTTTGCTTTAACGCGAGCAACTTTTGTTAGTTCAGGATCAGCTTTAAGTGCTGGTAATCCTTGTTTTTCACGCTCTTGGTTTACAAGGTTTAGCATTTGTTGCTCTTGTGCAGTAAGTTCTGCACCTGCTTCAGCTTTTGGTGCTGCTTCAGCTGGAGCTTTTGCTTGCTCTTGTTGTGGAGCTGGTGCTGGAGCAGCTTGTTGTTGCTGTTGTGGAGCTGCTTGAGCTTGTTGAGTTTGATTATTATTTAAAGAAGCGAATGGGCATGAAGATGCTGCTTCTGAGATTCCTGCGTTTGCGCCGAATAGGGAAGCGCCTAATACTGATGCTACTACTAATTTTTTCATAAGATGTTTCCCTCCTAATAATTTATCTTACGTGTACAGGTTTCGGGATTTCGGTAGGAGGGTTGGGGGTCTGGAATTATGTACCAGTTTAAGACACCCACAGCTTGGATACATCTTTTGAAATAGCGTCGATTAGAAACGCATCAGGGTTGGAGAGAAGCTCCCATTCTTTGAAGCCGAATGATGGATCGTATAAATTAATCATCAAGCTAAGCAGATTTCCATGCGTAACGATCAGAACAGACTTATAGGATTTTGCTTGCAAGTCATTTATGAAGGAAGTAATTCTTTGCTTTGCTTCAAATGTGGACTCCCCACCAGGAAACTTTAAATGTTCCTCTATATATGTACGTTCTAGATTATCTCTCCAATTTGGATCATCTTCTGCAGAAAGAATCCGTTCGGCTAATCGTTCATCTATCTTTACAGATTGCTCATTTAACTCTGCAAAAGGTTTAATGGTATCAATGGCTCTTTTAAATGGACTCGAGATCACACAATCAAAATGCTGACCCTCTAAAAAGGCAGTCAGTTCTTTGGCTTGCTGTTCTCCTTCAGCAGTTAAAGGAGCATTACATTCTTGACCTTCCGCTTTACAATGTCTAATCGCAGTAATCTTCATGAATCCATCCTTCTTTCTAATAGATAATTCTATTAACAAGGTGTTGATGTTAATTCTCTTAGGCTTCATTGAAAGTTGATTGGAATGTAGGGTGCGAGACTCCTGCGGGACAGGTGGGCAGGTGAGACACTTAAACGTGAAACGTTCGAATGTGGCTCACCGCCTGCCCCGCAGAAAGCGAGCAACTGTAACGGAAATCAACTACTAAAAAGAACCCACAGATTTCCTAAACAATCAATCCATTTAAACAGTTGTTTAATCATTCGAGACGTTAAACCCAAAACCCTCCCGAATACTATTAATGTTGAAACTCGAAGGGAGATTGTTATGTATCCTGAACTAAACCATTTTAAGCAAATGAAAAAAGAATACGATATCGATATTGCTCGCGCTCAAGAAAAGTGGCAGCAACTACATAAACAAAAAGAATGGTCTTCAAATGAATATGAAGAGTTATTAAATGCTTACGGTGTAAGAAACTCAAAAATCACGATGGATGATCTAACAGAAGTAAAGAATAAATACTTGTTAGCTATGGAAAAAGAACGTAACGCCATGGAACAGCTGGATGAATTAAAAGAAAACCGTGATGACCGATTATCTGAGTATTTAAAAACCGTATATTCTTCACGAGATAGAGAATTAGACACGGCAAAAAATAGCATGGAAAAGAAAATACATCAGCTTGAGCGTTTAAAAGCAGAGTACTTAATGATGGTCAAACAAATTCAAGAGATACATGCTTATCGTCAAACGGTTGAAAAAGAAACAAATGAAGCCATCACAAGTTATCAGCAAACATATGAACCAAAAGAAATCCTACCTTTATATCCGGCATTGTCACGTTTGGAGATTCCGCTTGCTGACATTCAATTCGTGTTTCAAAAAGGTGAACTGCCTGATCATCTAAAAAAATATATTCATTTTAATGATGATCCTAAGCGTTTTCCAAGGTAAAAGGTTTTTGTTTCAAGAGGGAGTTTATAACGGAAGCTCCCTTTTATTACAAAACAAAAAAAGCCATAATCCTTAAGAAAGGATTATGGTAAAGAAAACCGAACGCATGATGAAGAAATGGGGGGTAGGGAATTGCTCTGCCGGCCTCTTGCCAACAGGAGAGATTTTGTATCTCACAATCATACTATATGTCCTGAAGAGACAAATGGTATGGACAAGTGCCATGGGCATTCATGTATTTTTGGATATAGAGAAGAAATTATGTCTCCTTAGCCCAACTTTACTCTTTCGTGCCATTTTTTCAAAAGCATCTTTTCTTTATCAGGATGTAATCCTGCTTTCCAATCATCTGGATTTAAGTTTCGGCTTAAAGACCAATCTGCAGTATCTTTAATCGTTTCTTCTATCGGTCTGAAAATTAATCCTTTGTTTATGGCTTTCGTATCATCCGCATAATCTAGTCCACGATAATCTTCACTTGAGATCCAGAGTGGTAACTCCACCCATTCACCGACGTTTTCATTCAATAAGAATGATTCGGTAACAGGTACGATTGTCGTTTGTACTTGACTAAGAAGACATTTTTGCACAACTTCATTGAAATCATACACGCCACCAACGGCTTGATATATCCCATTCTCTTTATTTTCAGCCATTCGTACAATCCAATTCGCTAGATCACGAACATCAATGAATCGAACGGTCGGATCTTTCATCTCAGGAATTAGAATCTCTCCACCTCGAACACCTCTAGTTGGCCAATAAGTGAAACGATCCGTGTAATCATAAGGTCCAACAATCAACCCCGGACGAACGATCAAAGCGTTATCTCCGAATACGTCCAAAATCTCGCGTTCACATGCCGCTTTTAGGGAACCATACTGTTCACCAATCTCAGTGGTGTTTGGATCAGTAAGTTCAGCAGTTTTTGCGTCCTCCGTAATGTTTCGAACGGACTGATCTTCATAAACAGATACAGACGAAACAAAAATGTAGAAAGTCCCTTTTCTCATAAGTGCTTCAGCTGATTTGCGAACTTGCTTTGGAAAATAACCACACGTATCAACTACAATGTCCCATGACCCATTCTCAATTAAGGATAAGTCTATATCTCTGTCTCCGATTATTTCATGAACGTTATCTGTTATACCCACCTTTGCGGTTTTACCTCTATGAAACAAAGTTACTTCATGTTGATTGATGTTAAAAGAATCTGCTACATGTCTTCCTAGAAAACGAGTGCCCCCAATAAGTAATACTTTCATCATTTACACCACCTATTCCATTTTTCTTAAAGCAGGAAGTTTCCACATGATTAAAAGGTTTACAACAATTAAAGAGAGTGCCCCTCCAGACATAATGTTTTCAATAGAAAAGCCATAAGAGATGAGAATGGATGTTGCTGCCAGTGATAAAGGAGCGAGCCCCATACTTGCCATAGTAAGCAAACCCATCAATCTTCCTAGCATGTTCTTATCAACGGAAGACTGAACCGCTGAAATGAGTGGAATATTGGTTGCGGGGAATGTAATTCCAATCAAGAAAATAGTCAACATACATGCATATAGGGAGGAACTTTGACTGAATAAGAAAAAGAATATATTCATGGCGAATAAAGAGACTGTTACCATCAGACCGCGTCTTTTCTTAATGTTTAATATACCTATGATAACGGAGCTAATGAGCATGCCTAGAGCCATAGCACCTTCAATAAAGCTAAAGTCAAGTGCGCTTCCATCGAGCACCTTTTTTACGAAGATCGGCAAGCCCATCATCAACGGCCCGATCACGAAAACATTAAGAAATATCGTACTAAGAAAGAGCGCCTTTAAAAAAGCAGATTGTCTTACTACATCAATCCCTTCTTTTATAGATTGCCACATGCCAGGTTTTGCTGTGCTTGAACTTATGGTAGCAGGGACATTTAGCAAATAAGCAAGAATTGCAGCGAGTAACAGCATAACAGCGGGCACACCGAACGAGAGCATATATCCCCCACTACTTGCAACAAGAAGGCCTCCTATCATTGGTCCAAGTATGAGTGAGCTTTGTTGGGTGGTCTGAATGACTGAATTTGCACGTGTTAATTGAGATTGGTCGACAACATTAGGTAGAAGAGATCCGTTTGCTGGCCATACGAATGCATCGAGTGCTCCAAAAAACAAACCAAAAATAATAAAAGACAGGAGGGAGAGATGTCCTGTTGCGAGCATGATCAACAAGCCAACTAACAAACAGGTTCTTAAAAAGTTAGCGACGAACAAAATCTTCGTTCGACTCATTCGATCTGCCAGTACCCCGCCAATAGCCATAAATAAAATACGAGGTACGTTGGCTGCAATAAATACAATGCCAAGTGAAGCTTCTTTGTCTAAAGTTTTTACGACGTACCAGCTCTGTGAGAATTGAAAAATAGCGATTGAAAAAGAAGAACAAATCGTTATCGCCCATATGAATAAAAAGGAACGCTTTCTGAACAGGGACTCTGTTTTACTTTTCTGGTGTACAGCAATTGTTTCAGCCATCTTATTCTAGCTCCTCTTCCGGATAAGGTGTCTCTTTCAATGGAAATGAGAGCATAAAGTAGTGATAGATCTCACCATCGTCACTCTCATTCATTTTAAATTCTGAGATTAAGTCTGATATTTCTTTTGCTTTGTTATGAAGCAGTTTGACCTGATCCGAAGAAAGCTTTACATGTCTATAACCAAATTTAAGAGGAGAATCTGAATAAGCTAGTACTTCAGGGTCTAATTTACGAACCATAGACTTTGTTTTTTCGAGTGAAACTAATATATTTTCTTTTAGCGCATCTGAGAGTTCATCTCTCACGGCATGCCGTTGATCAGGCAATATTTCGGCAATCGAAAATGAATGAGCAACAGGTCTGTAGAACTTTTGTATAATGCCATTCTTTTCTTCGGTTCTCTCAACGTTAATCAAACCTACACGTTCAAGTTCTTTTAGATGGTAATGAATCTTCGGTGCGGGAACTTCTAAAATGTCTGATAATATCTTTCCAGTCTTAGCATCATCTAAGATCTCCCATAGAATTTTGATCCGGAGTGGGTCAGAGATAACCTTTAACTGCTCAACTTCACGTATCTGATAAATTTCCTTCATGTTCAACACTCCTGAAACGTTCAAATATATTTGAACGTAATATATCTTAATTATATGCGAGTCGTCAACACTTTTACACATTATTTGTAAATAATAGTTCAAATGTTATGAAAATTCTTGTATAATGTTAGTATAATATTCGCATTACAACTTAGAGGCTGGAGGTTCATAGTATGGGGAATAAGGATTTGAAGTCCTATGTGGAGAGATTGGAGAAAGTGCATTACATTGTGTCAAAGCGTTTACACCCGGAAATTGCTATTGAAAAGGAGTTAACGAAAACACAGTTTGTACTTTTGAAGACGTTGTGTATTAGAAATAAATGGACCGTTTCAAAATTAGCTGACTATATGGGTGTAAAACCAAGTGCGATAACTGTTGGTGCGGATCGTTTGTACAAGCGTGGATTTGTAAGTCGTTATCGTAGTGATCTAGATCGTCGAATTGTTTATTTAGAGATTACTGACGAAGGACACGAAATTTTACGAGAGGCTGAAAATGAGAGAGTAAATTCAATTAGTAGTTATCTAAATCATTTATCTACTGAGGAATTAGGTATTTTTATTGATATTTATGAAAAGCTTGCTAGCGGAAATCATTCAAACTCAGACGAGATCGTCCTTACATCACAAACCAGTTGAGGAACTGGTTTTTTTTGTGCACATAACCCTTATTTCTTTCAAAAAACCTCACTCATCAACTAACCAGATGAAAAGGTCAGTGAGCAAGCGAATATAGTTCTCTATTATTTTTTCATAGATTCGATTCTATTTAATTTCTTCACTGCATAGGATGTGATAGAAACGTTAAAAGAAGTGGAGGGCTATACATGTTCACCCCGCAATTGAATATAAAGCGTTTACCTTTATTACTTGCCGGAGCCATGCTATTTATCGTCGTTGCCACTAGTTTTATCACATCCTTTGAGCACAAATATCGATTGAGTTCATCAACCATGCATAAGTGGTTAACGGAATTTTCTGGTGAAGCACTTGTTTATTTTATAGGGTGGGAAAATCGATATTTTACGCAAGAGCTTCCAAAAGAGAGTGAACCGCCGGCTTTATCGAGTGTCTTGTTTGAACTAACTACAAGCATTAAGCCAGGAGATATTCGAAGTCTGTTGGGAAACGAACTTCCTGGATTTGCGCTCTATGATTCAACGATCATTGTTGCTGGGGAAGGAACGGATTACACAAACCTAGCGTACGAGTCGCCGCCGCCTATGGAGCTCCTTCTAAGTGGTGAAGAAGCAGAAGTTCAAGATATCGAGCGATTGGAAGATCCAGATCCTTCTGATTCAGAAAAACCACCAGGTCAAACAACAAGCGGAAAGAAGATCGCTTATATCTATCATTCGCACAGTTGGGAATCATTCTTGCCACATTTAAAAGGTGTAACAAACCCTGACCATGCCATCCATTCTAAAGTAAACATCACGATGGTAGGGAAAAAGCTAGGAGAGGAATTAGAGGCGAGAGGAATTGGTACAACCGTTGACATGACTAACATGACGGAGCTTTTAAGAAAGAATAACACGGATTACCGTAAGAGTTACCCAATGTCACGTACACTCGTCCAAAGTGCGATGTCGAGCAACCAAGATATTGACTTGATTTTTGACCTGCATCGAGACTCGATGAGAGGTAAGTCTACAACTACAGAAATTAATGGGAAGTCTTACGCACGTACTTTGTTCGTTATCGGTAAAGCGAACCCTAATTTTGAAAACAACCAAAAAGCAGCGCAAGAGATCAATGCGATCTTAGATAAAAAATACCCTGGCTTAAGCCGTGGAGTTATCGGAAAAAACAAAACACAGGGAAATGGTGTTTATAATCAAGACCTTTCTGACCACGCTCTCCTAATCGAGTTTGGCGGTGTAGATAACAACATGGATGAGCTGTACAGAAGTGCAGAAGCAGTGGCTGAAGCAGTTGCAGAGTACTATTGGAAAGAAAATGGAGCGAAAAAAGAATAATTTAGTATAAAAAGACTCTAGAGGAACGATAAACCTCTAGAGTCTTTTGTTTAAATAACAAATCATCTTGTCGTAGATTGTCGACTTGTGGATATATGAACAAAATTTTTGGATTGGAGCTGCAAATTTTTGGATAGGGCGTCAAAACTCGTGGATTCACTCTCGTTTAATTCCTCACAATGTATTTGCGCGTCGTACTTCATATAAGCAGTCATATCTGCAAATCCTATAAAAAAATGGTATAAAAAGAGAGAAGTCACTTGTTTTAATTACAAAGGGAAGGGAATAAAAGAGAGAAAGAGAAGATTGGTAAAAAGGAGCACGTGCATGAAACGAATATGGGAATTTTTTCTCACACTATTGTTACTCGTCTGTTTATACATCGTTTTCTTTGCAGAAGGATATGTAATCATCAAAACAGTATTTGGGCTCCTTTACATCGCAGTGATTCTGTATACGATCTATTCGTTGATGCTCGAGAACAGAACAGCTCAACATACACTTCTATGGATTTATGTATTGATATTGTTTCCATTTATCGGATATATGTTCTATCTGTATTCTGGCCAACTTTATTTAAAAGGTCATCTTTTTAAATCAAAAAGAAAGAAAGACAGGGACGAATGGATCAGAGTATCTAAACAGGAAGAAAAGCCTGATTTTAGTGATTTAAAAAGGCATCAACAGTGCTTTGCAACCCACGCTCATCATATTACCCTTACGCGTTTGAACAGAAAAACAAGTTCAAAAATATTAAAGAATGGCCAAGAGACATTCCCTGAAATTTTTGCGAGGTTGGAAGAAGCCAAGGAGTATATACATATTCAGTATTATATTTTCCGCTCAGATCGCCTTGGTAAAGATATTATTGATCTGTTAATTAGAAAAGCCAATGAAGGTGTAAAAGTTAGGTTCCTATATGATGGAATAGGAAGTCTTTCTCTTCAGCAATATGACATCGACAGAATGAAAAAAGCAGGAATCTTAGTTGAAGCTTTCTTACCAGTACGATATGGCTTCTTTAACCAAAAACTCAATTTCAGAAACCATCGTAAGATTATCATTATAGATGGTAAGGTTGGATTTGTTGGAGGATTGAATGTAGGTGTCGAATATTTAGGAGAGGATCCTGAAATTGGTTTCTGGCGTGATACTCACATGGTAATGGAAGGAGAAGGTGTTCAAGTTCTTCATGCGATCTTTTTAATGGATTGGGAATATGTTTGTGGAGAAGATCTGTTAGAAGATAATCACCTTACTACCTCATACCCTGCTGAAGGAGACGGAACCGTTCATGTTGTTGCTAGTGGTCCAGACACCCAGCTAGGAATCATGAGTGATCTTTTCTATTCGCTGATCTCATGTGCAGAGAAATCAATCTGGATTGCAACGCCATACTTCGTACCTAATGAAGCGATTCGAACAGCTTTAAGAGTGGCTGCTAAAAAAGGAGTTCAGGTACGATTATTAGTTCCTGAAATCAATGATGGCTTTTTAACACAATATGCAACGCGTTCCTATTTCCCAGAACTTCTGCGTTCGGGAATAGAAATCTATTCCTACAAAAAAGGATTTCTTCATCAAAAGGTTATCATTATCGATGGTGATACAGCTTCGATCGGTACTGCTAATATGGATATGCGAAGTTTTCATCTTAATTTTGAAGTGAACGTGTTCTTG
The DNA here is from genome assembly GCF_016401385.1 of Fictibacillus halophilus. Lineage (NCBI taxonomy): Bacteria > Bacillati > Bacillota > Bacilli > Caryophanales > Fictibacillaceae > Fictibacillus > Fictibacillus halophilus. The sequence goes on from NZ_JAEACF010000001.1 coordinate 199,727, forward strand.
CTAAATACAGGATCTGTCGGTGATCTCGTAGAACAATACGAAGAAGACATGGTCGAATCTGTTAGAGTTAAACCCGTTGAGTTTTACAAAAGAGGTTTATGGGAACGTACAAAAGAATCATTTGCTCGTTTATTCTCAGGGGTTCTGTAAAGCTCCTACTGTGATACAAAAAAACAAGAATAGAAAATCCTCCTCAGGAATAGGTTGTACGAGACCGTGTAAGTTGAGGGGGATTTTTTATGGATTGGCTCGAGGCCTTAATATTGGGCATTGTGCAAGGGGTAACAGAATTTTTACCTGTAAGTTCTACAGGACACCTGCTTCTTGGCAGGCAAATGTTTCAGTTAGAGGAAGCCGGTTTATTTTTGGATAGCATGCTTCATATCGGAACACTTATTGCCGTGATGACGGTGTATTGGAGAGAAATTCTAAAAGTGATAAAAAGCCCCTTCAGCAAAACGGGCATTCTGCTGATAGCTGGTACGATACCGACCGCTATAATAGGACTGGCATTTAAAGATTTTTTTGAAGAGATCTCAAAAACGGGAATCACGGTTGGGTGGGAGTTTTTAATCACAGGTTTTCTGCTTTGGTGGGCTGACTCTTATAAACGGAATGGATACAAAGGAATTGAGGATATCTCTATACGTGATGCACTTGTGATCGGCACGTTTCAGGGAGCAGCCATTCTTCCTGCTATTTCACGTTCAGGACTCACAATCGCAGCGGCTCTTTTCTGTAAGATTGATAAAAAAGCTGCTGCATATTTCTCCTTTTTACTTTCAATCCCATCCATTGCAGGTGGAGTAGTATTGCAGTCTAAAGATCTATTTGCTGGAGCACATCCTCCTATCTCTTATTCAGCTTTATTAGTGGGTACATTGGCGTCAGCTCTATTTGGATATGTGGCGGTAAAGTGGATGATTAGACTTCTTCAAACCGGTACGTTAAAAGGGTTTGCTATTTATGTTTGGTTGATTGGAATCGTTGTATTGATTCTTCAATTTTCAGGTAAAATGTAAAGTATTTGTTAACCCTATAAAAATGGATTGACATTTAAAAGATAGAGGATTACAGTATATGTAATTCAAAATTTAGCAGGCTTTAGATCGCTGAATTTACAGTTGTTTTTATGATGAAACTACTGTAAAACGGGGGAACCAATCTTTTGGGGTGAATTTTGCTCTACTAGCAAAAAGGGATACTCCAATCCCTAATCCGACAGCTAACCCCGTAAGCGTCATGTCACTGGAGAGGTCAATTTGGTGGAAAACCGGACCCGCTTTTTTGTGTGGTCTTTTTTTGCGTTTTTTTACTTAAATTTGTAAACCTCTTATCCAGCAAGGCTAGAGAACAACGAAGCAAAAACTTCATGGATTTTAAGGGGAGACCATAATGAAAAAACAGTTTGCAGTTATTGGGCTAGGACGTTTTGGAGGCAGTATCTGTAGAGAATTTGCCACGATGGGATATGATGTTTTAGCTATAGATAAAGACATGGAAAGAGTAAACGAGTTTGCAACAATAGCTACTCAAGCCGTTCAAGCGAACTCAACCGATGAAAACGTCATGAAGTCTTTAGGGATTCGAAATTTTAACCACGTCATCGTATCAATTGGAGAAGACATTCAATCAAGTATCTTAACGACTTTACTTCTAAAAGAAGCAGGTGTTCAAAAGGTATGGGTTAAAGCACAGAATGATTATCATCATAAAGTGTTGGAAAAGCTAGGAGCAGACCGGATTATTCACCCAGAGCGTGATATGGCGCTTCGCGTTGCTCAACTCATTTCTTCTGAAAAGATTATTGATTTTATTGAGCTCTCGCATGAACACAGTATTGTAGAGATAGGTGTAACGGATAAGCTTGTTAACAAGACGTTAACAGACCTTGATGTTCGGGCACGTTATGGATGTAATATTGTCGCAATCAAACGTGGAGATGAGATACTCGTTTCACCTATTGCTGACGTATCACTTCAATATGGGGATATACTTGTCGTGATCGGCCGTAACGAAGATCTAAATCGCTTTGAGGATGAGGAAGTGTAAGCCTTGGCACTACATGTAAAAAAGCATAAACGTTTTTTGCACAATCCAATTAAGCTAAGTCCTCCACAATTTTTAGCAACGTTATTCTTATTTCTAATTTTTGTAGGTATGTGTTTATTGAAACTGCCCATTGCTCATGAAGAGTCATTGTCTTGGGTAGATGCTTTTTTTATTGCAACTTCAGCAGCAACAGTAACAGGCTTGGCTACAGTTGATCCTGGCTCAACGTTTACTCTATTTGGTGAGGTTGTCATTTTATTTTTAATCCAAGTAGGCGGACTTGGTGTAATGTCTTTTGCGTCATTAGTGGTTATCATGATGGGAAGAAAAATCTCCATCAAACAACGTGTTTTAATGCAAGAAGCATTGAACCAACCATCAATTGGTGGAGTAATAAGATTGGTTCGTAATCTTTTTATTTTTTCTATAAGCATTCAAATCGTTGCTATTTTCTTTCTGTCATTAAGGCTAGTACCAGACTTAGGTGTAAGTAAAGGAATCTACTATAGTATATTTCACGTTATATCTGCCTACAACAATGCAGGATTCTCGCTTTGGTCTGACGGATTAATGGGTTATGTAGGGGACCCGATGATGAACATTGTAATATCATTTCTGATTATTACGGGTGGGATTGGCTTTACAGTTTTAGTGGATATATGGGTCAGTAAAAGGTGGAAAACTCTATCTTTGCACTCAAGAGTGATGTTGTTATCTACCCTGATAATAAATATTGTTGCGATTCTGTTTTTCTATCTGTTTGAGTTCAACAATCCTAAGACGATCGGAATGCTCTCTGGAGCTGAGCAATTTTGGGCTTCCTATTTCCAAGGAATCTCACCAAGAACAGCAGGATTCAACTCGATTGATATGACAGCAATAAATCCGGGCACGTCTTTGTTAATGATACTCCTGATGTTTGTTGGAGCGGGGAGCACATCCACTGGTGGGGGGATCAAGCTCACAACTTTTGTTGTAATCATCTTTACCGTAGCAGCTTTCTTGAAAGGGAAAGAAGATACAGTCGTAATGAAACGCACAATCCGAAACGCCGTGGTATACAGAGCTCTTGCTATAACAACCATTTCAATATTGTTTATATTTGCAGCATTGTTTATAATCACTTTTGTTCAAAAAGATACATCATTTATGGTGATCGTGTTTGAAGTTGTTTCGGCGTTTGGTACGGTTGGACTGAGTATGGGGCTAACCCCGGATCTCACAGTGATCGGGAAAATCGTGATTTGTGTGGTAATGGTTTTCGGTAAATTAGGGCCACTGACGTTAGCGTTTAGTTTGGCAAAACAAACAAGAGATAATATTAGGTATCCAGACGGTGAAGTGTTCACCGGATAAAGAAAAGAAAGCTAATGCAGTGAGGAGAAGTTCCTTCATTCTGCATTAGCTTTTTTGGTTATTTATGGGTTATTTGCGTTGCTCTAGGGAAAGCTAAAACAAGATTTTATAGCTAGTCTATAGAAAGGAAGAGCACGCATCATGCAAAAAATTAAAGAAGCTTTTCTCGTTTCTCCCTTTCTTGTCTTTTTCCTCGTCCATTCTGAACAAGTCGGGGTAGGGGTTCTTGGGTATCAACGCATCATTGCTAAATACGCAGGCTATGATTCTTGGATATCAGTTATCATAGCGGCCGTTTTCGTACATATTCTCATATGGATGATCTATTATGTGCTTGATAACGGGGATGGGGATATCGTGACAACACATAAATCATTGTTTGGCGGGTTTATTGGAAATCTATTCAACCTGTTTTTACTTTTATATTTTCTGCTCTGGTCGATTACTGTGTTAAGAACATATATTGAAGTTATTCAAGTATGGATGTTTCCGACTTTAAGTACATGGAAAATTGCAGCTGTATTCCTTTTATTAACGTATTATGTCGTTTCATCTGGTTTTCGAACGGTTGCAGGAATCTGTTTTTTAGGAGTGGTCATTCCGTTAGGTCTGATCGTGTTACTCGTGTATCCATTGGAATTTACTCATTTTTCTAACCTTCTGCCTGTATTTGATGAAAATATTAGGGATTACTTGTCGGCAACTAAAAATATGATGCTTAGTTATCTTGGTTTTGAAACGCTGCTTGTTTTTTATCCATTTATTAAAAACGCTAAACGATCTCAAAAATTTGCCCATCATGCTAATCTATTTACATTTATGATGTACTTGCTAGTCACTTTGTTTTCGTTTGCGTTCTTTAGCCAAGAGCAACTGTCTAGAAATATTTGGGCAACTCTCTCTATGGTGAAGATCGTTCAAGTTTCATTCGTGGAACGATTTGATTTTGTATTCGTTTCAATGTGGTGTCTTGTGATCTTGCCAAACATTACACTCGCGATATGGTGTTCGAGCCGTATAGGGAAACTGATGTTGAATATTAGACAACATATCACGCTCATCATATTGTTAGCAATCACATTGGCTGCTTGTTACTATCTAGACACTCGACTCAAAATTAACATGCTAAATAACTACACGAACAAGATCGGTTTTTATTTAGCTATTAGTTATATTCCACTTCTATTTGTTATGACTTTCATTAAAAAACGTTTTAAGAAAAATAATAAAGAACAGGCATCACCTACTACATGATGCATCACAAATAAAAAAACTGACTGTTCATTTCCTAAATCTCAAAGGAATAAGCAGTCAGTTTTTAATTTTTTCTTAAGCTTGAAGAAGCATAGTGAGACGCGTTTTATGTTTTTCACGCTGAGAATCATCTGATGTGTTATGCCAATTTTGAAGAGTCTCGTTGATCAATTGGGTGACCATATGCTTTGTCCAAACAACATAAGCGCCATACGTATCACCTTTAAAAAAGCTGGAAAGCATATTGTTTTCAGGTCCGAAGAAAAATCCGAGCTGATCATGAATGAGTGTTGCTTCATCCATCGAAAAAGGCATAATTTTATCTGAAAGAGTAAATTGATAAGAATTGTTTTCCTTTTTTATAAATGCGATCGCATATACCTGTCCTTCTGGAAGAAAACCTCTAGTTGTAGGTAAGAGCAGTAAGGGATTATGTCCTTTGTCATAAGCGATAAAAAAGTCATTCACATCTTCCTCAAACTGTGGAGTGCGTGACATTGAAGCAAGTGCAATTTCTTTTTGTACGTTTAACATGTAACAACCCTCATTCCGTTATATTTCTTACTATCATTCTTACCGCTAGTTTGATAGATTATACGTGTCATTTTCTTTACTAAACTGCTGTGATAAGTTGTTGAAAGGGAATTGACGGACAAATTGTAAACGCATACACTATAGATAGTTACTAGCCGTTAGAGAAAGAGTGATTCATGTAATGGCATTATCAAATGAACGTTTGATCGGAAAGATGGCCATGTTAGGGGTTTTAGATGAAAGTTATCTGCCTGAAATTGAAAAATTGGGCTGGAAGTTTTGCGTAGGCAAAGCCGGTTCCATGGATTCACAAAAGGTAGTAGCTGCCATTGAGACAGCGGCCAAAAGTGAAAATGTGATTCAAAGCAGAATTTATCGTGAAACACATTCTTTATATCATGCCATCATGGAAGCTTTTCATGGCGTGACAAGAGGACAGGTTCAGCTTGGAACCGTTCTTAGAACTGTAGGTTTACGTTTCATTGTTGTCCGCGGTAATCCGTATGAGAAGAAAGAAGAAGGTGACTGGATAGCAGTCGCTCTCTATGGAACGATCGGTGCTCCTGTAAAAGGGTTGGAGCATGAGGCGGTCGGTCTAGGAATCAATCATATTTAAATAGTGCCCATAGTAACTAGTGATGAGGGGGCGTATTCGAAAGAGTTTTCTTTCGGGTGCGCTCTTTTTGTATGTGAGAAAGCGACATCTGATGTCCTGAAAGTGGTTGATTTCCGTTCCAGGTGCTCGCTTTCCCGAATTTTACGATTAATTCGGCATCAGACGAGTCAGAGCTTAGGCAAATAGAGGATACTCAATTAGCGAAAGAATGAAAATAAGCAATAATCCCGCGAGATTTAGAGTTAATACCGCGAGTTTTGACTATAATCCCGCGAGTTTCAGAGGTAATTCCGCAAGTTTTTAACGTATATCCGCGAGTCTATAAAAATCGATAATAAAAACAGTCTTAGTAAATGAGGGATGAAGATGATTACATTAACAGGTAATACGCTTTCCATGGAAGAGATCAAGCGGATTCTGCATGATAACGAACCCGTAGAAGCTTGCCCGCTTAGCATGAAGAAAGTAGCAGATAGTCGGAAAGCGGTTGAGGAGATCGTAGCTGCAGGTAAAGTCGTATACGGAATCACTACGGGCTTCGGAAAATTCAGCGATGTTTTTATTTCTAGAGACGATGTAGAAACGCTTCAGATCAATCTAATCCGCAGTCATGCGTGCGGCATAGGAGATCCATTTCCAGAGACGATCTCTCGCCTAATGCTTATCTTGCGGGCGAACGCGTTATTAAAAGGTTTATCTGGGATCCGACCAGTAGTGATTGAAAGGCTGCTAGAGTTGGTCGAAAAGAGTGTACACCCTGTTGTTCCGCAGCAAGGATCACTTGGCGCGAGTGGAGATCTTGCGCCGCTTTCTCACTTGGCACTTGTATTAGTTGGCGAGGGAGAGGCGTATTACAAAGGGGAACGTATGCCTGGCCAAGAAGTTCTCAAGAGAGCGGGCATTGAGCCTGTTGTCCTAACCGCTAAAGAAGGGCTTGCCCTGATAAATGGAACGCAAGCCATGACAGCACAAGGAATTGCTGCCTATATAGAAGCGGAACGTATTGGACTCATGGCAGATGCGATTGCAGCGCTTACCACAGAAAGTTTACGAGGTATAACAGATGCGTTTGATGAGGACGTACATCTTGCTCGAGGTTATCAAGAGCAGGTAGATGTTGCAAAGCGTTTAAGAGAATATTTAGAAGGCAGCCAGCTTACAACGAAACAAGGAGAGATCCGGGTTCAGGATGCTTACTCCTTAAGGTGCATCCCTCAAGTTCATGGTGCCTCGTGGCAAGTTCTTGGTTATGTAAAAGAAAAGCTTGAGATCGAAATGAATGCTGCAACGGATAACCCACTGATTTTTGATGGAGGAAACAAAATCATATCAGGTGGAAATTTTCATGGTCAGCCTATCGCTTTTGCTATGGATTTCTTAAAGCTTGCAGCAGCAGAATGGGCAAATATTTCTGAGCGAAGGATCGAACGGATGGTCAATCCTCAATTAAGTGACTTACCAGGTTTCTTAAGTCCGAATCCAGGGCTTGAGTCTGGTGCGATGATCATGCAATATGCAGCAGCATCACTTGTTTCAGAAAACAAAACATTGGCTCATCCTGCAAGTGTTGATTCGATACCTTCATCTGCCAATCAAGAAGATCATGTAAGTATGGGAACGATCGCTTCTAGGCATGCGGCTCAAATAATCGCAAATGCAAGGCGTGTACTTGCTGTTGAGTTAATCTGTGCGATGCAGGCTGCAGATTTCCGCGGACCTGAAAAGCTCGCACCAAAAACAAGAAAAGTATATGAACAAGGAAGAATCGTTTGTCCAACGATACAATGTGACCGCATGTTCCACCGAGATATGGAAGCTGTTGCTTCATGGATTCTTGATACATCGTGGAATGACATCTTAATCGGATCAAAAATTCAAAAGTTAGCACATTAAAAGGAGGTATTTTTACATGTCAAACGTAAAACATTCTATATCAGCTGCTAGAGGTACAAAATTATCAGCAAAAGGGTGGGTTCAAGAAGCGGCTATCCGAATGCTGATGAACAACTTAGATGGGGAAGTGGCGGAGAATCCCGATGAACTAGTCGTTTATGGTGGTATCGGCAAAGCTGCCCGCAACTGGGATTCTTATCATAAGATCATAGAAACATTAGAGCGTTTAGAGAATGACGAAACTCTTCTTGTGCAATCTGGAAAGCCAGTCGCTGTATTTAAATCACACAGAGATGCTCCACGTGTTTTACTTGCGAACTCCAACCTTGTTCCTGCATGGGCAAATTGGGATACATTCCGTGATCTTGAAAAAAGAGGACTGATGATGTACGGCCAGATGACAGCAGGAAGCTGGATCTATATCGGCACACAAGGCATCCTACAAGGTACTTACGAGACGTTTGCAGAAGCTGCTCGCAAACATTTTAACGGATCACTAAAAGGAACGATTACACTCACAGCAGGTCTTGGAGGTATGGGTGGGGCACAACCTCTAGCAGTAACGATGAATGATGGTGTTGTGATAGCGATCGATGTAGACGAAACAAGAATCCAACGCCGCTTAGACACGAGATACTTAGATAAAATGACAACGAGTTTAGACGAAGCATTAAGCATGGCAAAAGAATACGCGGCAAAAGGTGAGCCACTATCAATCGGTCTTTTAGGAAACGCTGCTGAGCTTTTACCAAAGATGATTGAGATGGGAGAGATTCCGGATCTTGTTACGGATCAGACATCTGCACATGACCCGCTGCATGGGTATTTACCAGTAGGTTTCTCTATGGAAGAAGGAGCAGAACTTCGTAAACGTCATCCTGAGCAATATATCGAAAAATCGAAGCAATCAATGGCGATTCACGTTCAGGCTATGCTTGAGATGCAAAAGAAGGGTTCCGTTGTATTTGATTATGGAAATAACATCAGACAAGTTGCGCTTGATGAAGGAGTTACAAACGCTTTCGATTTCCCTGGGTTCGTTCCAGCGTTTATTCGACCGCTGTTCTGTGAAGGAAAAGGGCCTTTTAGATGGGTAGCGTTATCGGGAGATCCAGAAGATATCAGAAAAACAGATGAAGTGATATTACGAGAGTTTAGTGATAACGAGCACCTCTGCAAATGGATCAAGATGGCTCAAGACAAAGTACAGTTTCAAGGTCTTCCTTCCCGCATCTGTTGGTTAGGGTATGGTGAACGTGCGAAGTTTGGAAAAATTATTAACGAAATGGTAGCTAGCGGCGAATTGTCAGCACCAATCGTCATCGGGCGTGACCACTTGGATTGTGGTTCAGTTGCATCGCCTAATCGTGAAACAGAAGGAATGTTGGATGGCAGTGATGCGGTTTCAGACTGGCCGATTTTAAACGCGATGATCAATGCGGTAAATGGTGCAAGCTGGGTATCTGTGCACCATGGCGGTGGTGTTGGTATGGGTTATTCTCTTCATGCTGGAATGGTCGTTGTAGCAGATGGAACAGAAGAAGCTGCTCATCGTCTTGAGCGTGTACTAACGAGTGATCCTGGAATGGGAATCGTGAGACATGCTGATGCAGGTTATGATTTAGCGATTGAAACGGCAAAAGAAAAAGGCGTAGATTTGCCAATGATCGAGAAATAAAAAGGAGTGTGACCAATGCTAGATACATTGATTTTTGCTGGACAGGTGGTAGTTCCGAAAAGTAATGGAGAAGCACTACGAGGTACACAGATGAATGAACTTTGCATCATCGATGACGGAGTAGTTGGCATAAAAGATGGAGTGATCGCTTTTATTGGAACGGCCGAAGAAGCGGCATCACTAAAGGCAAAAGATACAATTGATGCAGCAGGAAAACTGTTATCACCCGGCTTAGTGGACCCTCATACACATCTTGTGTTTGGGGGATCACGAGAGCATGAGCTCGCTTTGAAGCAACAAGGAGTTCCTTATTTAGAAATCTTGGCACAAGGCGGCGGGATTCATTCAACGGTCAAAGCAACACGTGAAATAGCTGAAGATGCTCTCTATAAAAAGGGAATGTTCCATTTAAACAGGTGTTTAACATATGGTGTTACAACGATGGAAGCAAAGAGTGGGTACGGATTGGATAAAGAGATTGAACTAAAACAGCTGAGAGTAGCAAAACAGCTGAATGAAACTCACCCGATCGATCTTGTTTCAACTTTTTTGGGAGCTCATGCTATTCCTGAGAATTATAAAGGTAGACCAGATGCCTTTTTAGAAGAGATGCTTTCTTTGTTGAGTGTTATCTCAAAAGAGGGTCTTGCAGAGTTTGTAGATATTTTCTGTGAGACAGGTGTGTTTACGGTAGAACAGTCTAAAGCCTTTCTTCAAAAAGCAAAAACTGCAGGATTTGGTGTGAAGATTCATGCGGATGAGATCGATCCTCTCGGTGGAACGGAGATGGCTTGTGAGATCGGTGCGGTTTCTGCTGATCACTTAGTTGGAGCAAGTAAAGAAGGGGTTCGTATGCTCGGTGAATCTGATACTATCGCAGTCCTTCTTCCAGGCACAACGTTCTATTTAGGAAAAGATCATTTCGCTCCAGCACGGGACATGATCTCAAGTGGAGCAGCAGTAGCACTGTCGACTGATTTTAATCCTGGAAGTTCACCGACAGAAAATTTGCAGTTCATTATGAGTCTTGCTGCATTAAAGCTTAAGATGACGCCAGAAGAAATTTGGAACGCCGTAACCGTCAATGCCGCTTATGCGATTGGACGCGGTCATGTAGCAGGTAGTCTAGAAGTAGGAAGAAAAGCAGATCTAGTTCTATGGGATGTACCAAATTATAAGTATATTCCTTATCACTACGGTGTGAACCACGTTAATAAAGTTTGGAAGAACGGTAAGTTAGTAGTTGGAAAGGGAGATATTCATGCAAACTATACCCTTTCTACGTAAATCGGGTGAGGCGCCATTTACTGATCGAGGGATTAAAAAGGCAGGTCAGCTTTTACAACCTTGGTCAGGAGATGAAGTGAGAGGAGTAGCAATAGCCGGTGCTCCTCTCTCTAAGACTTCTATTTCGCATTCAGGTGCACATCTCACACCACAGACCATCCGTGCGATGATGCATTCATTTTCCACATATAGCATTGAAGAAGAAAGTGATCTTTGGGATTACTGCATTACCGATTTTGGGGATATTGAAATGCATGTAACTGATCTCTTTACTTCACAATCCCGTATCCATTCGGTCTTAAAAGATATTGGAACTCAGCATAGAGAAGCATGTTTGATTACTCTTGGTGGTGATCATTCAGTTTCTGCCGGAGCAATCAAAGCTTTCCAAGAAACGAGGGGACGGGTCGGCATCATCCAGTTTGATGCGCATTTTGATCTTCGTAACACCGAGGACGGTGGACCATCAAACGGTACACCGTTTCGCCAGCTTATTGAAAATGGTGTGATTACAGGCGACCAACTTGTTCAGATTGGTATTCGAGATTTCTCAAATGGAAAACTCTATCATGATTATGCCAAGGATCATGGAGTTACAATTCATACGATGGGTGATGTAAAAAGTAATGGATTGCTTTCTTTGTTACAAAAATCAGTTGACCAGTTAAAACAGACAACAGATAACATATATATTTCTCTCGACATGGATGTTTTGGATCAGGCTTTTGCGCCAGGTTGTCCTGCGATCGGTCCAGGTGGATTAGACAGTGACTCATTAATTGAAGGAATACAATATCTTGCACAAGAGTCATCTGTTAAGGGAATGGATATCGTAGAGATTGATCCAACCCTAGATTTTCGTAACATGACGAGCCGATTAGCAGCGTACATCATCATACAATTCACACTTTTTTATACAAAGAGAAGGGAGGGTTAAAAATGAGTGAGTTCGGAAAGTTTATAGAAATGTCCAGAAACCAAAAAGGCTTGAGCAAATCAGAGCTCGCACGAAGATTAAGTATTACACCTCAATACATGGCAGATATTGAAAAGGGAAGAATGATTCCTTCTGAAGAAAAGATAGAAAAGCTCGTAAAGACATTGGAATTAAATGAAAAAGAAGCATTTAAACTCGCTGACAAACTTCCATTACGTGTGTTAGCAGATGCAAAACAAAATTACTATAAGCATGGTTCCTAAAGTTTTATTTTCATTACGCACTCTTATCTTTATATTTATCACCCTATTATTTTAAATAACGAAAAAACACCGCTAGCGATTTCTGCTTAGCGGTGTTTATGCTATGAACATTAGCTCTCTCTAGGCTTTTGAGGGCTTTGGTTTTATCATTTTTTTAAGCTTAGACCAGCGTAACTCTATAAACGGCTGTGCTAGTGCGATAACTGGCTTGCTTGCTAGAAACAGGGTTACGATAACAGCTAGGAACAGGAGCATAAAGTATGCGCCGTTTTCCTCAATAGATGCAAACAGATCTGTTGTAAACAAGTATTTCAGCACGAAACCATGCAACAGATAGATATATAATGTTCGTTCTCCAAATTCAGTGAAAAACAATCTTCTACGCGGAAGAAGTGCTAAAAAGCTAAAGGTTGCCGCAAACATGACACCGTACATAGCAAGTCGGACAATACCGCCATACCAATCGTTGTATCCTAGAATTTCTGAGTAAGAAGATGACGATAATAGCCACTCTTTTGTACCGTTTGGAAATACGAAATGATAGGTCACGAATAGTACGATTAAGAAGGCTGCAGAGACTGCCTTGGCTCTAGGACGTAAAATCTTTTTGAAGTCTCTCTTTTCAAGCAGATGTCCAAGCAAGAAAACAGGGAAGAAGACAAATGTGCGAAGGAGACTCAAAAATGTACCAATATCATGAATATAGCCCACTGCCACTCCTATACCAATGGCGAGAACGAGCGGATACTTCATTTTCACAAAGACTTTTAAAAGAATGTTCCAGAAAACTAAACTTAGCAAGAACCAAAGCGTCCAGTGTGGTGAAAAGAAGTCTAGCTTAACTTCACTTTTACCGTACAGATCGTAATAGAAAAAGCTGTAGATCAACTGGAATACCAAATAAGGAATCAGAACTTTTTTAAAGATTTTTGGAAGATACCCATCACGCCAAACTCCTTTTGTAAAGAATCCTGCTATTAAGATAAATGCAGGCATATGAAAGGTATATATAAAGTTATAAATCGTGTAAAGCCACTCGTTTTGACTTTTTATCGGGGAAATAAAGTGCCCGAACACGACGAGGAAGATTAAAATAAACTTTGCGTTGTCGAAATAATAATCGCGTTCTTTTGTAGCAGTACTCATCGATATTCCTCCAATAATTATTCACCTTATAAAGTATTCGAATGATTTTCTCATTTTTTTTACTTATTCTCTATAATTCCCAACATTGCAGGTGTTTCTAACCTATAAATAGAAAAAAACGTGTTTCCTATTACAGGAAACACGTTTTCATTAGAAATCGATCTTTATTTTGATAAATCCAGCACTTCTTAATGCTTCATAGATGATGACGATAGCAGGACCAACGATCAATCCGATAAAGCCTAGAAGCTGGAATCCAATATATAAGGATACAAGAGCTGCTAGTGCAGATATGCCAAGACTTGAACCGAGTATTTTAGGTTCAATAATTCTTCGAACGATCGTGATTACTCCGAACATGATCAGAAGTCCGAATGCAAGATGGTCATTGTTGTTGATAAAGAAAGAATAAGCTGCCCATGGAACAAGGAATGATCCTGTTCCGAGGATTGGAAGTATATCAACAATAACAATTAATAGAGCAAGAATAACCGCATACTGAACATCTAAAATCATGAGTCCGATCAAAGCCAATGCGTATGTAACAACACTTAAGATGATCTGAGCACGAAAGAACCCTACTGTTGCTCTAGACAGTTGACTAAAGACTAATTCAACCTTTTCGCGGGCTGCTGTTGTAAACAGGTTAAGAAACTCAGCATACAAACGTGGAAGATCCAGTGAAAATAAGAAAACGGCTACGACATAGATAATAAAGTAGATCAACAATCCTGGTATGGCTGTAATTAGACCCAATATACCAGATGTTAGATTCTTTGCTGTTTCAACGCCATAATCCTTCAAACCTACTAATCCCTCTTCAAGCGTCCTTACAACTTCAGGAGGTAAGCTAGCATAAAAGTTTTCCATTTCATAAAACGTATTCTCTGCTACTTCAAACAGATGAACAGAATAGGATGGAAGAACGGTTATAAACTCGATGACCTGAATAACAAGTGTTGTTGTAAGCCAGTAAGAGAAAATACCAAGTCCTGCAAGATACAAGATAAAAGTAGCAGTGACGGCCAACAATCGTCTGCCTTTAAATAGTCTAATAAACAATTTTACTACTGGTTCTAGCATTATTGCAGTTAGCAATGCGAGAAGGAGAGGTATACTGTAAAAGACAAAGATGACGATTCCGGCAAGCAAAATGAGTAATAAGATTAAGTTTTTTACAGTCATTTTCCAGCCCCGATCTCCGTAATTTTAGCCGGTCAGCAAATTTTTCGTTACTATCCATTATGACCGGAAAAAAAGATGTTAATTCTTCATATATACACAATGATGTTACGATAATGTGAAAATGTCAATCACAGAAACTGAAGTTTTCAAAAATCTTCTTATTTTCTTAATTCCCTCTTTAATGCAAGGATCGCATTCAACTGTCCACCAGCGATTAAGATCATGGCAGATAGATAGAACCACACCATTAATGTTAATATTGCGCCTAAATTTCCGTATATCTGTCCGTAGTCAAAAATAAGAACGTATGAAGAAAATAAATAAGAAAATAGATGCCAGCCTGCAGTTGAAAAAATAGCTCCTGGCCAAACGTTTCTGAACGTTAATCTTACGTTTGGTGCAAAACGATAGAGAGCTGAGAAGATGGAGAGAAGCACAGAGAACCCAATAAGATAACGTGCTGTTTCCCATATGTGCCATACAGGATGGGAGAATCCCGTTCTTTCAAATATGTAAATCCCGATGCTTCTTCCAAAGACCGGCAATAGGAGAGCAGTAATAACTGCGATCACAAGACCGAACGTAAGGAACATACCTAATATAAGTTCTTTTATAAAAGGTCGGCTTTCTTCAACTTGGTAGGCTTGGTTGAAAACACGTATTATGGCGTGCGTCCCTATTGTAGCTAACCAAATCATGATGATTAATGAAACGGATAATACATCTCCTCTATGCTCGTCCAATACAGCCACTAGATTATACTCTAGTAAAGCATATGCTTCTTCTGGTGCAATAGACTGGAAAAGTGATAGTACATAAGAAGAAGAAATAGGCAAAAAGCTGAGTATCGTAAAAATGAGAAAAACAAAAGGAAAAAGAGAAACGAGGAAGTAATAAGCAAGCTGTGCAGAAAGATCAAATACTTTATCTTGAAAGAAACGGTGAAACCACTGTTTCATAAACCAGCGCACGAGGACACCCCCAAAAAAATGGATCTTATCAATCTATCCTGCATTATTCCCTTAATCAAAAAAAAGAACGCTTTTTTTGAAACAAAACGTTCACTCAATCGTATCAGTGATGTGAAGTTACAAGCTAAATGCTGTTAAAACGTGTTACCTGTGTCTTTTTGAGCAACGATGACATCTACAAACAACAATTAAAGGAGAGGTTACTGGTGTAGGTTGAGGCTGAATGAAAGGATAACAGCAGGGATGAATGTCTCGACAAAATAATGGAACGCCACAAAAGTTTACACAGGATTGGCATCTAGGCTTACATCCGCATGAACATGAACGCATAAAAACACCCCCTTTGCTCTTATTATATGTAGAAGTGGATAAGCCTGGCAGGGCATAAAGTGTGCGTAATTACTCAATTTTTTATTTTTTTATTTGTAATTAAACAGATGTTTAACAGGGAGGATTTTTTGAATGGATTTTTTAACACCAGATTTTTGGTCGGCCTTATTGGCGATCGTTGTTATCGACTTAGTATTAGCTGGTGATAACGCAATTGTAATCGGCTTAGCTGCTAGAAACTTGCCGAAAGAAAATCAGAAGAAAGTAATCATCTGGGGAACAGTAGGAGCAATTGTAATCCGTGCAGCTGCAACGCTTGCGGTTGTATGGCTACTACAGATTCCAGGCTTGCTGCTCGCAGGTGGATTAATTCTTGTCGTTATCGCTTATAAGTTGATGATCGAAGAAAAAGATCATGATATTGAAGCTCAGAATAGTGTGTGGGCAGCGATTAGAACAATAATTATTGCCGACGCGGTAATGGGTCTTGATAACGTTCTTGCTGTTGCAGGAGCTGCACATGGTGATTTCTTACTAGTAGTGATCGGTTTATTAATCTCAGTACCGATTGTTGTTTGGGGAAGTACATTATTCCTTAAGGTCATTGATAAATACCCGTTCATCATCACAATTGGAGCAGGTGTCCTTGCTTGGACGGCTTCTAAAATGATCGTTGGAGAAAAATTCATGGCTCCTTATTTTGAGAATGGATTTGTGAAATATGGATTTGAAGTTCTCGTGGTTCTTTTTGTTCTAGGATTAGGTACTCTTAAGAAAAGAAAAATTGCTCAAGAGAGAGCATCTGAAAAGGTGCTGGCTAGAAAAGAAGCTTAAGAAAGCCGCCTCGTGCGGTTTTTTTTGTGCGTTCATTTATAAATCATGACTTAAATTGGGTAAAAAGCACTTGTCTTGAAAGATTTTAAATTGAAAATGATTCTTTTGTACCTGTTTGGACCTATTTCTTAAATCATTTAGAACTAATTGTCGATATGTAGATAAGGGGTTTTAGATGATAAATGGGGGTTGAACAGATGTTCAAAAAAATTCAAACAAAAATCATGCTTTCGGTAAGTATTCTAGTTGCCATTACACTTTTATCTGTATCGCTATTTTCTTATTTTCAAACAAAACAACAACTTGAAAGTAACAGCAACGAACAAGCAACAAGTCTTTCAAGCGAAGTTAAAGCATCAACAGAGCTGTATCTAAAATCTTATGGAGATACGATTGATCGATACAGCCAGGACAGCAGACTTATCAATTATTTAAAAACATTAAAAACGAATGAAACAAAAGGTTTGAATGAAGCTTGGCCAGTTGTAGATCAGGACTTCAAACACTTTTTGGATCTTAATAAAAACGTTGCGGTATTATACATAGGTGCAGAAACCAAACAGTTTAAAACGACTCCTAAACTTGAGCTTCCAGAAGGGTTTGATCCAACTGGACGTCCTTGGTATCAAACGGCTAAACAAACACCAGAAAAGACGATGTGGACAGAACCATACGAGGATGCCAGTTCGGGTGAATATGTTGTAACGGTTACAAAACCGGTATTAGATCCTGAAACCGATGAGGTGCTTGGTGTAGTTGGTCTCGATTTAAATCTTGCTGGACTTACGAGCATGATCAACAAAACAAAAGTCGGCTTTGAAGGATATCCAGTGCTTCTTGATCCAAAAGGTATGGCACTCGTTCATCCGACACAACAAGGAAAAAACTTAAGTAAAGAGACTTTTATTAAAGAAATATACAAAAATGAAAAAGGAAATGTTTCCTATACTTATCAGAATAAAGACCGAGAGCTTTATTACACCACGATAGCCGACACGAACTGGAAGCTTGGTTTTGTCTACGACCAAAAAGAGTTACTAAAAGATGCTGAAGAGCTTTTGAATATGATACTAATTTTCACCTCGGTCGCAGTCATCGTTGCTTTAGGTGTAACCTATATGTTGGCGAAAAGTATTTCAAATCCGATTGCTAGATTACAAGCACAAGTACAGAAGGTAGCTGAAGGTGATCTTACTGTATCTGTTGAAGCTAAATCCAAAGACGAAGTGGGGACACTCACTCATCACTTTAACGCTATGGTTGAAAACATGCGGGGACTGATAACGTCTGTTAGTCATTCTGTTGTAACTGTTAATGAATCTACCTCTAACTTGAGCGCAGTGTCAGAAGAAACCATTGCAGCGAGCGAGGAGGTTTCGAGAGCTGTCAGAGAGATTGCTTCTGGAGCTACAACACAGGCTGAAGATGCTGATGAAACAAACCGTCGGACGATGGACTTATCGCTACAGATTGAAAAAGTAAAGAAACAAGCAGAAGAAATGACACGATTGTCCTTATTAGCTGAGGATGCAAATAAAAAAGGAATCTCGCAAATGGATGTTTTGCGTGAAAAAACGGGAGAAAGCAACCAAGTTCTGAAAAACATTGAATCTGTCATTTCTGGTCTAGCTGTTAAAGTAGAAGAGATTGAACAAGTGATTCAATCAATCACAGAGATCTCGAATCAGACCAATCTACTCGCCTTAAATGCAAGTATTGAAGCTGCTAGAGCGGGTGAGAGTGGGCGTGGTTTTGCGGTTGTTGCAGACGAGGTACGAAAATTAGCGGAACAATCTGCTATTGCAGCAGATAAAGTACGAAAGACGATCTCCGGAATCGGAGAAGAGTCGGAGCGAGCTGTAAAAGAGATGGATTACACAAAAAGAATTGCTCACGATCAAAACTTGACCGTAACAGACACAGAGTCTGCGTTTACCGAAATCTCAGGTACGATGGCTGATATGGTGAAGTCTATCGAACAGATTACGAGTGAAGTAGAAATGATCAACAATTATAAAGAGGAAGTAGTAGCGTCCATTCAAAGTATCGCAGCAGTAGCCGAACAATCTGCAGCAGCGAGTGAAGAAGTCAGCGCGTCTTCTGAAGAGCAAGTGAGGGCACTATCCACGGTTTCACAGTCGGCCGAAGAATTGAACAATGCTTCCGAAGCGCTGACTGAGATGATTAAACACTTCAAGATCTAGTAGAGTTTGCAGTTGGACAGATAAAGGCGTCAAATGGCTAGATTATCGGCTAAACCGGACAGATTATCATCCAAATCCGACAGATTAACTGCGAGAACGGACAGATTACCTTCAAAACCTAGAAACGTGTCACATAAAAAAGGAAACCGACTTCGGTTTCCTTTCTCTTTTTCTATTTTAATAGATATCTCTCTTAGAAAATGTTACGAAAGCGATGATGAATCCAGCAATTCCCCAGACCGCTAAAACGCTCATCGAGAATCCTAACGACATCCCCTCGATTGGAGTTGCCATTCCACTCACATAGTTCGTCAGGTTCAGGTTTACCATAAAGAAATATTTCGCGCTCTCCCAAGAAGATACCATGTTTGCTAGAATGGCTCCAGCGATGAGTGACGCGAGCATGATTCCCATTACAGCGGCCGTACTTCTTAACAGTACGGATAGCATGAAGGTGAGTGTTCCTACGATCATACACACATACCATACGAGTCCAAACTCCATCAGGATGTATTGCCATTGTGGAACGATATGAACATTTTCAGTTAAAAGTTCATCTCCAGAGACCGTAAAGCCTGTTAATAGTGGCATGTTCCATCCACCATATCCGAAGACGACGCCAGATATTCCATACGATAGAACAGCTACGGATAAAACAATAAATGAAATTGAGAGCAGCATCGCTAAATATTTGCTGAGCAGAATCCGCCATCGTTTCACAGGCCGAGTGAGCAAGAGCTTAATCGTCCCCCCGCTTGATTCAGAAGAAACGAGGTCTGCCACGATTACCATCACAAGCAATGGAAGAAGTAGATCGATCGAGTTCTCAACGAATATACGCATAAACGTTGGTGCACCTGGAGCACGTGGATCAATATCATTCTCTAAATAATATTGTTGCTGAGAAAGTCTGATCTTTAGAAACTTACGCCATTCATCTTGAATACGGCTCGAGCTTAATCGGTTTTGTGTGTCAGTGATCTCTTGCTGCAGCGTGGTTCGCCAATCTTGATTCCCCAACTTCTCACGTTGATCTTGAATCTCTTTGAACTGAGCATATGTAAAAAGAGGAACAAGGAACGCGATAATCAGGATGATGACATATAACCGTTTTTTCCTAAGAAGCTTTAACATTTCGTTACGGACAAGATTAATCAATACTTTCGCCTCCTGTTACTTCTAAGAACAGATCTTCTAAAGAAGGAAGCTGAGTTCTCATTTCTTTTACCCTCACGCCAGCTTTTACGAGCTTTTCGTTCCATTCTGGCAGCAGTGGCTCGTTATACAAAGTGATTAATGTATCATCAGGACCTTCTGTAACTTCTGTTTCCAGAGAAAGAATCTCTTTAGCAAGTGGAAGAGGTTCAGCACGCCAAATCACACGTTCCTGCTCAGCCAATAGGTTATCAACAGAGTCTGTGCGTAATACCGTTCCTTTTGATATGATCGCAACTCGATCACACATAAGCTGAATTTCACTTAACAAATGAGAGGATACAAGAACGCTTAAGTTTTCATCTCTTGCTAACTGCCTTATGAATTCACGCATCTCGCGAATACCTGCAGGATCTAGTCCGTTTGTCGGCTCGTCCAATATAAGTACTTTCGGTTTTCCTAAAAGAGCTTGAGCAATTCCTAAACGCTGTCTCATACCGAGTGAATAGGTACTCACACGATCGTGAATCCGATTTTGTAATCCGACGAGTTCAATTACTTCATTCAATCTCGTCTTAGGAATGGAAGAATCCATTTTTTGAAAGTGTACAAGATTTTCCCAACCTGTTAAATACGGGTACAGTTCAGGATTTTCAACAATACAGCCGAGATGTCTCATCGCTTCGGTAAATTCAGTTCTTACATTCTTACCTCCGATTTTAATCGTTCCAGAAGTGGGAGAGATCAAACCGACGATCATTCGTATCGTTGTCGTTTTCCCAGCACCGTTCGGCCCAAGAAAACCAAAGACTTCTCCTGGAACAAGTGTAAAGGACACACCTTTTATAATCTGCTTGCCTTTGATTTTCTTAGTTAGATTCTCTACTTCTAATGCGGGTGTTTGACTCATGATTCCTTCTCCTTCTGTTCAAAGTTGATCAGTGAGGCTACACGTTCTGCAATCAGCTGGTAACCTTCCGTGTTAGGATGAAATTGATCGGTATATAAATAGTTTTCTACTTGAAGCTGAAAGAGATCAAAAGTAGGTACATATACGATGTTTTCAAACCCAGCTGCTGTTTCAGCAGACTGAAAGTTCCAGTCTCTAACGATGGAAGAAGTCGTTTTTGAATCAGGCATATTGCTAAAAGGGTTGTACAATCCGACATGATAGATGACAGCCTCCGGATTCAGTTCTCTAAGCTGAGTATAGATTTTTTTTACATTGCTTAAATAGATCTGTCTTTTACCGTTAATCGCATTAGTGTCTAAGTTCTCAAGTGCTGCGCCTTGCTGAAAAAGGTCATTCCCGCCAATCGTCATCACGATAACATCTGCTTGTTTGGCTTGACGCTTGATCTCGCTTTGTTGAAGCTGCTTAAGAAGACCTCTAGATGTTTCTCCTTTAATAGCAGTGTTAAGCAGATTAATATCTTGATCTGTTTTTTCTTTTAAGCGCTCAGTTAGATAGCCGGTATAACCTTTTCCATCAGCGTCACCAGTTCCACGAGTTAAAGAATCCCCTAATGCAAAGATCGTAAGTGTTCCGTCTTGTTTTTTGGTTGAAGTGGATTCTGTTTTTTCTTTGAGCTGCATAACTTTTTCATTAGCTGAGAGCTGATCTTGTAACGTCCAGCCTAAGCCAAACAGCCATAAAAGCGTAGCTGCAATAGAGACAATCGAAACGATCGTTAAGGTATATTTTCTCAAAACCGCTTTCATCCTTCCCAAATACGTGATCTGTTCTTTATAGAATAGCAAATAATGACTCATATTCTAACTTTTTTGCCTATTTGCGGTAAAATAAACCAAAGGGAGTGGAATCATGAAAAAAAAATTTCAGTGGGGTACATCATGAATTGGAAGCCAGTCGGAGATCAAGAACGGATTCAATCGTTAGATATTATGCGCGGTATAGCCGTTTTTGGCATTTTACTTGTAAATATGAAGTCATTTTCAGGACCTGATTCACCAATCCGTGCGTTAAGTTATGAGTATTTTGACGAGCCGTATAACGTTTGGACAAATGTGCTGTTAGAGTTTTTTGTCCAAGGAAACTTTATAACGATGTTTTCCTTTTTATTTGGGTTTGGTATCGTTTTGATGGCAGAAAGAGCAAAAGCCAAAAATACCAGGTTTGTTCCTGTTTTTCTAAGACGACAGTTTGTTCTACTTCTATTTGGAATCTTACATGTTCTGTTTTTTTGGTACGGTGATATTTTAATTATGTACGCAATCGTAGGATTGCTCATGTTAATCTTCTATCGTTTAAATAAGAAATTTCTCATTACATTTGGATTTGCCCTGATAACGGTTTACAGTTTATTTATGACAACCTTGACGTATGATTATTGGAGTAGTGGCGCAGCGATAACCTATCAGAGTACACAAAATGAGCTCAATGAACAAGAAATCGTTCAATCCATTGAAGTGTATAGCGATGGTACATATCTTGAGATCATGAAGGAAAGAATTCATGAATGGGGAGATTTGAACCGTTACTTTCTCTTTTTTATAGCGGGACTTTTGCCGATGTTTTCATTCGGTGCCTATGCAGCTAAGAAAAGAACATTCACGAACAGAGGCTTATGGAAAATTTGGCTGTTAACATTGATTCTTGGTCCCGGCAGTAAATTACTCGCTGTTATCTTCTTTCCTTTTAAAGGGGAAGATTGGCGCTATGAAACTGCGATGTCATGGGGATACGAATTTGGGGGTGCGATGATGAGCATCTTCTATATTTGCAGCATCGTTCTTCTTTATCGAAGTGGAAAATGTAAACGTTTGTTTAACTACTTTCAATTTACAGGGCGGATGGCTTTTACCAATTACTTAACTCAATCGATAATTGCAACAACGTTCTTCTATAGTTATGGATTTGGTCTGTACGGTGAATTCGGACCATTGGTTGGTGTCATCTTTGCTTGTGTTATTTTTTCTATCCAAGTTCTATTTTCAAAGTGGTGGATGCATAGGTATTACATGGGACCGCTTGAATGGGTGTGGCGTTCTCTGACATATGGTCGAAAACAGCGATTAAAAAGACACAAATTAAGCAATGGTTAAAGAAGCTGGGAAATCTAGCTTCTTTTTGTTTTGCACAATTACAAAATTTTAGGTACACTCTAAGTAACATATATGAGCATATGTTCATATAATAAACAAAGCCGGAATTTAGGGGGCTGTTTACATGTCTGACCAACAAAACAAATACGAACACCTCGATGAGGAAACACTATTCATCGTATCTCAAACATTTAAAGCACTTTCGGACCCAACCCGAATTCGAATTTTGCATCTTTTAGGGGAGAGAGAATGCAATGTTTCTGAAATTGCTGAAGAACTGTCACTTATGCAATCAACAGTATCCCATCAGTTACGCTTTTTGAAAAACTTAAGACTCGTAAAATTCAGGCGCGCTGGAACAACACTATTTTACTCAATAGATGACGAGCATGTGATGACCCTTCTGCATCAATCTATACACCATGCGAGACACGACTAGAAAGGAGGGAGCAAAATGAAAGAGCATAAGATCACCGGATTATCTTGTGGCCATTGTGCATTAAAGCTTGAAGAACAGATCCAACAACTTCCTGGGGGAGAGCGAGCAAAAGTACAATTTAATTCAAGTAAAGTTGTATTAGATGAAAAAATGGACATGGATAAAGTACGTTCTATCCTTTCGACTGAAAATGTACGTTTTGAATCAGATGGAGAGCCTACAGGTCCAAATTGGTTAATGATCGGGTTGTATGTATCAGTTGCTTCCTTTATAGCAGCACTTATAACAGAACATGTGTTGAACACTACGTATGTCTCCATTATTTTTTATGCTGTTGCAACGGTTTTCTCTGGTTATTCAACGTTTTTAAAAGGTCTTCGAAACCTGACGAAGCTTAAATTTGATATTAACACTTTAATGACAGTCGCCTTAGTCGGTGCGGTAGCCATCGGAGAATGGAAAGAAGCAGCACTTGTGGCTATCCTTTTTGGAATTAATGAACTGCTTGAATCTTACGGAATGGAAAAAGCAAGACGCTCGATGGAATCCCTTTTAAAGGTAGCACCGAAAGAAGCGCTTCTGTTAAGAGACGGGAAAACAGAAGTGATCTCGATCGAAGAACTTGCAGTTGACGATGTCGTACTCGTAAAAACAGGTCAAAAGATTCCATCAGACGGCGTCGTAGTATATGGGAAAAGCTCTGTGAACGAAGCTGCGATCACGGGTGAATCGCTTCCTGTAGAAAAAGAGAGTGGAGAGACCGTATTTGGTGGAAGCATCAACAATGAAGGTGTACTTCATGTGAAAATAACGAAGACTTATAATCAGTCAGCACTTTCTAAAATACTGGCTCTTGTTCAGGAAGCACAAGAATCCAAGACACCAACGGAACTTTTCATTAATCGGTTTGCAAACTATTACACGCCGATCATTATGGTTGTTTCTGCACTTGTTATGTTAGTACCACCATTTCTGTTCAATGATCCGTGGGGTGAATGGTTCTACCAAGGACTTGCGGTATTGATCGTGGGGTGTCCTTGTGCACTTATTCTATCGTCACCGATCGCGATCCTTTCTGGGATTACAGTCAATGCAAGAAACGGGATTCTGATTAAAGGTGGAGCATACCTTGAACAGCTCGGTAAGATAAATATCATTGCTTTTGATAAAACAGGAACACTTACACTCGGAGAACCTCATGTTGTGGCGGAAAAAGCGTTTCATCCTGACTTTTACAAAGTCGCTTATGCGATTGAAAGCTCATCATCTCACCCTCTCGCTAAAGCAGTAGTTGCAAGATGCCGCGAAATGGGTACTGAAGAAGTTAAAGCGGATAAAATCACTACAGTTAGTGGCCAAGGAATTAAAGCAGTAGTCGATCATAAAACCTATAGACTAGGAAATGAAAAAATAATTGGCAGAACAGAATCGAGTGAAGACGTAAAAAATATTATCGATCTTTATAAAGAAGAGGGTAATACGATCGTTCTTGTTGCCAGTGACACGGAAATTCTCGGTGTGTTTGCTATTGCAGATGAAATTAGAAAAGAAAGTCCTGATATCATCTCTCTACTTCATGAAAAAGGAATAAAAGAAACGGTCATGCTGACTGGTGATCACCCAATTGTTGCAGATAAAGTTGCAAAAAAAACGGGGGTGTCTTCTTTCTTCGGCGGGTTGTTGCCAGAGGATAAAGTGAATAAGGTTAAATCGCTTAAGAAGCATGGAAAAGTAGCTATGATTGGCGATGGAATCAACGATGCACCCGCACTTGCTACGGCTGACCTCGGTATAGCGATGGGAAAAGGAACAGATAGTGCGATTGAAACAGCAGATATTGTACTGATGCAAGATCATTTAGGAAAACTTCCAGATGCTGTGCAGGTATCAAGGAAAGTAAATAAAATCATCAAGTGGAACATCGGATTATCCCTAGGGTTGAAGCTTCTAGCTCTCTTGCTTACGATTCCGGGGTGGCTCACACTTTGGATTGCAATCCTTTCTGACATGGGTGCTACAATACTTGTAACATTAATCAGTCTAACTGTCCTGCTTCACAATAGAAAATAATGAACGTGAAAAGCCATGCAGCAGCATGGCTTTTTTAGTACCATGAAGGGGTATGAGTTTTTTTAAAAGGAGGACGCATCTTATGTCAGAAACGGTTATTCAATTTTTCCAAGAGTATAGCGAATGGGCGATTATGATTTCACTAGGACTAAATATATTAATTGGGATCTTAGGTGTTGTTCCTTCCGTTTTTATAACAGCTGCAAACATGATGTTCTTTGGGTTTTGGTATGGAACGATTCTTTCATTTATTGGAGAGGCATTAGGAGCTGTGGTAGCGTTTCTTTTATATAGAAAAGGATTTAAAGAATTTTCTAGAGAGAAGCTTAAAGGGTACCCCAGGGTGGTAAGGTTGTTAGATGCAAGTGGGAAGGAAGCATTCATCCTTATCCTTTCACTGCGACTGTTGCCTTTTGTCCCATCAGGATTCGTTACGTTTGCTAGTGCGATCGGGGCTGTTTCAGCGTGGACTTTTGTTGTAGCCAGCTCATTAGGGAAGATACCAGCATTGGTGATTGAAGCATATTCGGTGTATAGCGTAACGGAATGGAATACAGAAGGGAAAATTATTTTAGGAGTTGCGGCCTTAGTGGGTATATACATTTTTGTAACAAAACGAAGAAACTAATCATATCATTTGATACTATAGGGGGGTATAGTATATACTAACTTTACAAACATCCAAAACGAAGGGATGAAACAAGATGGAACAAAAAACACATCGCTGTGAGAGTGATAAACAAGATTTAAACAACCGTTTGAAAAAGATCGAGGGCCAAGTTCGTGGGCTACAAAAAATGATCGAAGATGATCGATATTGTATTGATGTTCTTGTTCAGATTTCAGCTGTTACAGCAGGATTAAAAAGAGTGGGTTATCAATTGATGGAAAGTCACACTCAGCATTGTGTTGCTGATGCGATTAAATCAGGTGATGGGGAAGACTCTATAGAAGAATTGATGAGAGTCATTAAACAATTCTCTAAATCTTAAAAGAAGGTGAAGACCATGAGCGAAAAGAAAGTGAATCTAGGAATCACGGGCATGACATGCTCAGCTTGTGCAACACGTATTGAAAAAGTGTTGAATAAAATCGAACATGTCGATGTTAACGTAAACTTAGCCATGGAAAAAGCTTCAGTAACGTTTGATCCTGAAACGGTCAGTCTTCAAGAAATCGAACAAAGAATTGAGAAGCTAGGATACGGAGTAGTTAAAGAAAAAGTGGATCTTGATATCTCAGGAATGACCTGTGCAGCATGCTCTACACGTATTGAAAAAAGTTTAAATCGCATGGAAGGTATCTCTAGTGCCACTGTTAACTTAACGAATGAAACAGGATCAATAGAATATAATCCTTCGATCGTTTCGGTAGATGATGTGTTAAACAAGATAAAAAAACTTGGATATCATGCGACTACTCAACAAGATCGGGAAACCAAAAAGACAAAGAAGGAAGAAGAGATCACGTCAAAAAAAAGAAAGTTAATTCTTTCTGTCATCTTGTCTCTGCCACTTCTATACACAATGATTGCTCATATGCCTTGGGATTTTGGTTTGCCAATGCCTTCTGTTTTAATGAACCCTTGGTTTCAACTTCTTCTCGCTTCAGTTGTTCAATTTTATATTGGAGGTCCGTTTTATGTAGGGGCATATCGAGCACTTCGAAATAAGAGTGCGAACATGGATGTTCTTGTTGCACTAGGAACTTCTGCTGCGTTTTTTTATAGCGTTGTTGAAGCCATAAAAACGATCAGCAATCCAGAATATATGCCACAACTGTATTTTGAAACGAGCGCTGTTTTAATCACACTCATCTTAGTCGGAAAATATTTCGAGACTCTTGCAAAAGGTAGAACAACAGAAGCCATTTCTAAACTATTGAATCTGCAGGCAAAAGAAGCAACTGTCATTCGAAATGGAAGTGAAGAGAGGATTTCTCTAAATCAAGTGGTAGTTGGAGATACGCTGCTTATTAAACCGGGTGAAAAAATACCGGTTGATGGCACCGTGCTCTCTGGAAATTCGGCCGTTGATGAAAGTATGATTACAGGTGAGGCAATTCCTGTTGAAAAAACAATAGGTGATTTCGTTATTGGAGCTACACTCAACAAGAACGGTACACTCCGTATGGAAGCTAAAAAGGTAGGGAAAGAAACGGCTCTAGCTGGAATCATAAAGATTGTGGAAGAAGCTCAAGGATCAAAAGCACCTATACAACGTATGGCTGATTATATCTCTGGGATTTTCGTGCCGATTGTAGTAGGGATTGCACTACTTGCCTTTATGGCTTGGTATTTACTTGTTGATCCAGGAAACCTGCCTCAAGCTCTTGAAGTCAGCATTGCTATTTTAGTGATCGCCTGCCCGTGTGCACTTGGTCTTGCAACCCCGACATCCATTATGGTTGGAACAGGTAAAGGAGCAGAACAGGGAATCTTGTTTAAAGGTGGAGAATACTTAGAAGGCGCACAAAGAATTGATGCTGTACTTCTTGATAAAACAGGAACGGTTACAAAAGGAAAACCAGAAGTGACGGATCTCAAAGAGTTAAAAGAAGGTTTTATTTCTGAAGTGATCTCCGCAGAGAAAAGCTCTGAACACCCTTTAGCGGAAGCTTTAGTTGAGTACGGAAACAAACAGAATATTCCTTTCATTGAACCGGAGTCCTTTCATGCTATTCCGGGTCATGGGATTGAAGCTGTTGTGAGTGGAAAAAACGTACTCGTCGGAACGAGAAAGCTCATGAGAGAAAAAGCAGTAGAATACACAGAGCACGAAGCCCTTCTTGAAGCATATGAGAACGAAGGAAAAACAGCCATGCTTGGAGCGGTAGATGGAGAGCTCGTTCTGATTGTAGCTGTAGCTGATACGGTTAAAGAAACATCAAAAAATGCGATTAACACTTTGAGAGATCAGGGTATTGAAGTGTATATGATCACAGGTGATAACAAGAGAACAGCACTTGCAATCGCACAAGAAGTAGGTATTAAAGAAGTATTTGCTGAGGTGTTACCCGAGGATAAAGCGCGTATCGTAAAAGAGCTTCAAGATAAGGGAAAAACAGTTGCGATGGTAGGTGATGGAATCAATGATGCTCCAGCACTCGCGACTGCTAACATCGGAATGGCGATCGGAACAGGGACAGATGTAGCGATCGAAGCAGCTGATGTCACGCTCGTTGGCGGGGATCTCAATCATATTCCAAAAGCGATAGAGTTAAGCCGAAAGACAATGCGGAATATTAGACAAAACTTATTTTGGGCATTGTTTTACAATACAGCAGGGATTCCAATCGCTGCATTCGGTTTGCTCGAACCTTGGGTTGCCGGAGCGGCTATGGCTTTTAGCTCTGTATCCGTTGTTACGAACGCATTGCGTTTAAAACGTTTAAACTTAAATAAAATTTAGGAGGAAAAAATGATGGAAACAAAAACACTAAATGTAGAAGGTATGACTTGTGGACATTGTAAAGCAGCTGTAACAAATGCACTGAATGAACTAGAAGGAGTGAAAAACGTAGTGGTTCACTTAGAAACAGGAAAAGTGGAAGTTGAAGTGGATTCCTCGAAAGTGACAGATGAAGACATGCGTGAAGCGATTGAAGATCAAGGATATGATGTAAAGTAATGTGAAAAAAGCCTCTCCAAATGGAATGGAGGGGCTTTTTATATATCAGCTTCTATAGATTCCCTTTAAGTGCTTTTGCCACTTTTGCCACGCGTTTTCCTAAACGAGTAGCCATTGTTTTTTCTGCATCCTGAGGCTGTTGACTACCATCTGCTCCAGCGACAGTAGAAGCTGCGTACGGTGAACCACCGATGCCTTCTGATGTCATCTGTTCTGGATTTTCTCCATAAGGAAGCCCTACATAGATCATCCCGAAGTGCATGAGTGGAACGAAAGAAGTGATGGCGGTAGATTCTTGTCCACCATGAATTGTATTTGAACTTGTGATTACGGCAGTCGGTTTACCCTCTAAGTCACCATTCGCCCAAAGGCTTCCTGCAGAATCAAGCAATTGTTTGATCTGTGCTGGCATCATCCCATATCGCGTCGGAATTCCCCAAAGAATGCCATCTGCCCATTTCAAATCATCTAATGTAACTTCAGAAATATCAGCCTGTGCTTCTTGTGCTTTTACATAAGCATCTTGTTGAGACATATATTTTTTTGTGACTTCAAATTCAGGAACTTTTACGACTTTAACTTTCGTACCGTCAACTTGTGTTACACCCTCTGCTGCAGCTAGTGCCATCTCATGAATATGACCATAAGAACTATAATACACAACTAAAATGTTAGCCATTCTATGACCTCCTTAATTAATTTGACTTATGTACACTTCCCGTTTTTACCAAAATGAAATCATAAAAAAAGCCGCCTGTCTGTTTCAGGCGGTCTTCTAATAATATGGGTATGGATAAGGTGGATAATAAGGATACGGATAAGGCGGGTAGTAAGGATATAACGATAAAGCTGCAATGGATGCTAACGGGAATATCTGACGGTAAAATCTTCGATAATACGGATTACCATACCATTGTCTTTGATTTCGTTGAGTATTTTGTTGGACTTGCTGAGACTGTTGTTGGGGATTTGCAGGCTGTTGTGCAGATTGTGGACTTTCTTGCTGTTCTTCTACAGGCATCATGTTTTGTGGAACCATCATGTAAACATTTTTCTTGTCTAGATCAGTAATAATTCCTTCAACTTCTTGCCCGTCTCGGGTCTTAATCGTTACATGATAATACATGTGTTGCTTACACTTTTGATGCATGTTGTCAGCCCTAATTTGCTCATTTGAATTATGTTGCTCGTAGCTCATGTTATCACTCCTTCCCATGTTATTCATATTTACTTCCATCCCTAGTTATGCCTGAATAAAGAGAAGACAAAAAAAGAACCGCTATAAAAGCAGTTCTTTACCTTAACTTTTTTCTGTGCTTTGCAGTTTTGCTTTGAACATTCGTTTGAAAAAGCTGAAGACCGTTTCAGCCTCAAGATAATAGAACAATTTGAAAAGCAGGCTGCTTAATAAAATCCCAGCTACAACATCCAATACAACATGCTGTTTAACGAAAAGTGTCGACAAAATAATGCTGTATGCGATAGTTGATACAATGATATCTTTTTTGATCGTCCACATCTTACTATGGCGTATCCCTAATATCATAAGATAACTACTTAAAACATGGATACTCGGAAAACAGTTGAACGGTTGGTCAGCTCCATACACATACTGAACCATCTTTGTGAGGATACCACCTTCAACTAATTCCGGACGAGGAACAGTGGTTTGAAAAAAGAAGTAAATCACATAACATACCAGCATTCCAACACAAAAACTTAATAAGGTGCGATAATAAATGGCTCTGTCATAAACACAAAAGTAAACAAACATTAGAAAAATAAAAGCATACCAAAGGACATAAGGTACGATAAAAATCTCCGCAAATGGGATTTGGTGATCCACTGCTGTAATAAGTTGCCTCGCCCCGCGTTCCCCATGATTTAATACTTGATAAATTATATTCAGTAAAGGGATAGAGAGGAGAAGACATAATGCTAAAATATTCTTTTTTATGATACGCAATACGAACTACTCCTTTATCTATTTCATCAGCTTTATAACATATTCCCGTTTTAAAAGGTTTTACACGTTTAAAAATACACCCTTTTGAGGTTACCATATTATGGTTTATTTGTCATAGGTCATGAGACGTATTCTACTATAAATTTTATCTCAATTTATTGTTATGTCTAGTCTTCCCAAGTACGGTTAAAATTTCTTTGCCACTATTTGCGTCAAGTAGTAAATGTACCCGTTTATTATATATTCAGATTATTCTTTTTTGACTTTTCTGATAAAAGGAATATAATGGAGGTACAACCGTAAGACCTAATGCATATTTAACCTCTTTGAAAGGGAGTGTTATGGATGTATGTAGGCAATACCATAAAAGTAGATCGTTATAATGGTGAGTACTTTATGATTAGCCAAAAGTGGCTGATGGAAGTGGTCTGGAACAAATATAACATGCCATTACACGAGTTTTTATTAGCGTATGACAAATTAGACAGTGACTACATCATGTCACTTGCTGAACGGCAAAGCATTCAATATCAAATCGAACATGATGAAGACTACCTGTACATTGGGTAGTTTTTTTATTTTTGCGTATGTCAAAAGCCACTCTTCCTACATACACTGTGTTTAGGATTTGAGGGGGAGGGCACAGATATGGCCAAAAAAAATGCAAAGAAAACGACAAAAAATAAATATGACAGTCAGGTTAATAAATACCAACACACACAAAAGATGGTCACAAGTGAAACATGCATCGCATGTAAAACACAATGCGTAAGAGGATTGGCTTACATGGAACGAATGTCTCAACCAGGAGCTATAGGAAAAGGCGTACCATGCCATCTAACAAAAGGTAGAGGGCATAAATAATTTTAATAAATAAATTATTACATTGCTCGCTGGCCTATTTATAGGCCAGTTTTCTTTGAGTGTTTTTAAAGTTAGGGAAGTGAAGAGAGGTTTTTGAAGAGGGGTCCAGTGTTTTAGGATTTATGATCGATTCTCAGGATTTATGATCGATTCTCAAGATTTATGATCGATGCCAAGGATTTATGTTAGACACCGAGATTTTATGATCGATACCGAGAATTTATGATCGTGCTGGGAAATGTCCTAGCGATCCCCACAAGTTCCACACCTCTACAAAGATCTCACTTTTATTCGACACTCTCGTCAACTACTCAAACACGGCCAAAGACGTAATCATCTCTCCTGTGGTACACTTTATTTGCTTCGGATTACCATAAAAAGGATGATGTATATATGAACAAAGCTAATCGCTATTTTCATTTTTTATGGAGCGGACAGACACTCGGGAATTTAGGAGATATTCTATATATTATTTGTCTGATTACACTTGTATATAATGAAACGGGATCCGTCCTGCATATGGCACTTATTCCATTTGCGAAGACGATGTCATTGCTCCTATCAGGTTTTATAGCACCTCTATTTATTGATAAGTACAAACGAACAAGTTTGCTGATCAATACGCTATTTCTTAAAACGGGATTTTTACTCTGTTTGTGTTTATTGAGTTTATATGGCATACATACCGCTATAACATTTACCCTTTTATATGCATTAATCGTGGTAATTTCCCTTCTTGAAGGGGTAGGAAATCCTGCACGAAGATCAATGGTACCAGATCTTGTAGAAAGCTCTGAGCTTGTAAAAGCAAACAGTTTTATTAGTATCGCAAACCAAACCTCAATGCTTTTATCCTGGCCGCTTGGGAGTGTGCTCTTAGTGATGTGGGGTGAACAAAACATGCTATGGGTTACTTTCTTCTTATTTGTAGCTGCGACTTTACTTACAACACAAATAAAGGTAAAGGAAACAGAGAAAGTTGGAACACAAGAATCTAAGTGGGATGCGATGAAAGAAGGATGGCAACTGATCTTTCAATCTAAAAAGCTAACCACTTTAACGGTTATGGATGTGCTTGAAAACTTCGGTCATGGGGTTTGGATAGCGGCAATCCTTTATGTGTATGTTGAAACGGCGATAGGAAAAGGAGAAGCGTGGTGGGGCTACATCAATGCGTCTTTTTTTGCAGGAATGATGGTAGCGGGTCTTGTAGTATATCGGTTTTCTAAGAAAATGGAATCATATCTGGGCTTTGTCATTATGACATCAACTATTTGCTTGATGTTACTAAATGTGTGGTTCGGATTGACTTCATCAGCGTGGATTGCTTTATTGGTGTCATTTGTTTTTGGTTTTCCGCAGATGGCTAGAGATGTTTCCCAAAACACTTTAATCCAAGAATCCTATAGAGATAAGCAGCTTGCAAAAGTTTATGCCTCTCATGGAACTCTCGTGTATGGGACATTTGGAATAGCGACACTAATACTCGGTTGGTTTGCAGAAAAATTTGGAGTTCGTGATACATATATTTTAGTGAGTTTTCTGTTTCTGATTTCCTTTTCGATCGCATTTTTGAATCGTAAGGTCCTACATTCTGACCAGAAAATAGCTCCTTTAGAGCAAAATGTTATATAGATAACCTATCATTTCTATCTAATAAGTTGGGAAAACTGCTTGTATTTTACTAAAAAGAAAGCACATGTTCTCCTTCAATTTTCCCAATACAAAGCAAGTCGGCATCCTGTTACAATAATTATACCCCCTCTTCCCTGCAAGACGGGTAGAAAAGTAACAGGAATGGGTGAATACCATTGAAAAAGAAAGTACTTGTCTATTTGTATCCACAATTTAGAGAAGTTGAAGTAATGACGACTTTATCTATCATCGGTAAAAAATATGAAGTGCTGCCTTTCTCGCTGTTGCCAGGAACTGTTACTAGTGAATGTGGTTTACTGATGCAGCCTACGATTAAGATGAAGAATATTAGTCCTATTGATTATGAGATGCTTATTATTCCAGGAGGAAAACAAGCATTTACACAAGGAAATCCGAGACTTCTGCATCTGTTGCAAGTGTTCAACAGAGAGAATATTAAGATTGCAGCTATTGGAAATGGAGCTGTCATTCTAGGACGAGCCGGCATTTTAAACGGCAGGTCATATACCGTTTCTTTACGCGAAGATGAATTTGCTAAAACAAACAGCTGGTTGAATGGAACTTATCAAGCAAAGCAGATTGTTGAAGATAAAAATCTGTTAACAGCAAAGAGTCATGCTTATATTGATTTTGGTTTAACGATCGGTGACCGTTTGCAATGTTTTGACGGCCTTGAAGAATATAATTTTTATAAAGGTACTAGTTCCTTTTAACGCAACACTCAACTCGCTCCCCCTTATCGCTTTCTGGCTATTAGCTAGAAAGCGTTTTTTAATGGAAAAAATCACTAAAATAAAACATGATAATAATTAAAAGTTTAGTGCTTGACAAAAGTAAGTTATGGAATTATGATGTAAAGGAATCAACTTACTAAAGAGAAGTTAATCACTAATTAGAACAGATATAAAAGGAGAGAATCACAAATGAAAGTACTTTACATTAACTCTAATCCAAAACCTATGGATCAATCGTTCGGACTTCGTTTAGGACGTCACTTTTTAAACGAATTAACAAATCAAAACGAAAACATTGAAATCGAAACGGTAAATCTTTATGAAGAGAACATTCCATTCATCGATGCAGATGTTTTAGATGCTTGGGGTAAATTAGCTGCTGGTCAAGAGCTTTCTCCATCACAAGTTGAAAAAACAAGCCGTATGGGAGAAATTTTAGAACAATTCCTTTCAGCAGACATGTATGTATTCAACACACCAATGTGGAACTTGAGCTATCCGCCAATGCTAAAAGCGTATATCGATAATGTAGTGATGGCAGGTAAGACGTTTAAATACACAGAGAACGGCCCAGCTGGCTTACTAGGTGGAAAGACGGCAGTGCATATTCAATCTCGTGGCGGTGTGTATTCTGAAGGTCCTGCTCAAGCTTTTGAGTTCACGAACGGCTATCTTCAAGGCGTGATGGCATTCATCGGAATTACTGATTATCATCATGTATTTACAGAAGGTATGGCAGCAGCTCCAGATCGTGCGGAAGAAATTTTGGCGGATGCAAGAGAAAGAGCTACAGAATTAGCTAAGGAATTAGTCTTAGCTAAACGCAATGCATAATTTTTGACTTCAACTGATAAGCCACTATAATTGGTGGAATAGTAACGAGGTGTCAACCAAAAGTTGCACCTCTTTATTTATAGAGATGTATAGAAAAAGCGGAATAGGGAGTGGAAGAAATGAACGAAACATTTAAAGTTATGGAAGAACGATCTTCTGTCCGTTTGTATCAGAAAGACAAAGAAATTCCGAGCGAAACACTTCACCAGATTTTTGAGATGGCTGGGAAAGCTCCATCAGCATGGAATCTGCAGCACTGGCGTTTTATTGTAGTAACATCTCAAGAACAAAAAGAGAAACTTTTCCCGATTGCTTATAATCAAAAGCATGTCTTAGATGCATCTGCGGTTGTTGTTGTCTTAGGAGATACAGAAGCAGATAAAGTTGCTGCAGAAGTATTTGAAAAAGCTCCAGAAGAAGCAAGAAATATTTTATTGAAAAATATTAACTCTGCCTATTCACAAGGGCGAGCAGTTGGTGAGAGAGAAGCACTTAAGAATGCATCACTCGGTGCGATGCAGCTTATGCTTGCCGCTAAAGCAGTTGGAGTTGATTCATGTCCGATGACAGGATTCGATCATGCTGCTATAGTGCCTGCACTTGGAATCCCAGAACGTTTCATTCCTGTAATGATGATCACTTTAGGATATGCTGACGGTCCAGCAAAACCTACAGAGCGTTTTGATGTCAATCGCATTGTGATGCATGATAAATTTGAAGAAAAATAAATGTTTACTTCTAAGCAGTTGTGCCTTATATCGGCATAGCTGCTTTTTTCAAATTTACTAACACAAAGTGCTAAGTTTGCTTGATGTGAAAATGTGCTATCATACAAGTAAAATCAGTTTGGTAAGGAGTCAGTATGAGTACATTAACCATTTCAATAGTAATTACCCTCGTTATCATCATCTTTGTCGTCATTATTTTTGCGGCCGCCATCACAAAAGGGTATTCCTACAAACATACGATCGATCAGTTAGACGACAATCCATATCTAAAAAATGAAACGAAAGAGAAGGAAGCAAAAGAAGGCAAGGAGCATTAATAAGAAGGGAGGTATAAGGATGAAGTTTGTGATAGAACCGAAACCACCGTTCGATTTTCAAAAGATGATGCAGCGATTAACGGTTACAGGGAAAACTCATGTCATAAAACTCAATGAACAATTTACAGAATACGAAAAAATAATTAGAATCCAAGAGGTTTCTTGTTTTGTAAAAGTTGTATCAAGCGGAACCGTTACAAGCCCTATTCTGAACTGTAAGGCTATACCTTTAAATGGTCATGTATCTGAAGAAGCAGTTAAGAAAAAGATTCAGCAACTGTTTTCAACAGAAGTCGATCTTTCTCCTCTTTATGAGCACTTCTCCAAACACGAGAGATTGGATCTCGTACTACAACGCTTTGAAGGGTTAAAACTTCTAACAGACACCGACCTGTTTGAATCCATTGTAAAAATTATTATTGGTCAACAAGTGAATTTAACCTTTGCTGGAACCTTGACAGAACACCTGATTGAGCTTGCTGGGAATCAGGTTAAGGTAGAAGGAAGTACATTTCAGGTCTTTCCAACTCCAACATCTGTTGCAAAGCTAAAGTATGAAGACCTACGCGAGCTTCAATTCAGTCAGAGAAAAGCAGAATATATCATCGATCTAGCCAAACTGATCACAGAGGGTGCTATGGATTTTGAAAGCTTATGGAGTATGTCAGATGAAGATGTGATGCAAACGCTGTTGCCTATAAGAGGAATAGGGAAATGGACGATTGAATGTCTTTTAATCTTTGGTATGGGAAGAACCGATGTACTGCCCGCTGCAGATATTGGATTAAGAAATGCTATCCGTCAAGTTTGGAAGTTAGCTGATCAACCATCAGAAGAAGAGGTAAGGATGCTTGCTATGGATTGGAAACCTTGGCGTACATATATCACGTATTATCTATGGGAGAGTTTAAATCAGACCCCTGCTGTTGCAGATCATACTTAAAAAAGAGGTGAGTGGTATTCTAAAATGCCCCTCACCTTTTTCATTTATAATTCTCTACCTAAAAATTCAGCGATCGCCTTCATGCCATATATGCCGGCTTCTGCTTCAGCATCACGATTGTAGTTCGTATTTGTGTTTACATCATAAGTATACACGTTTCCACTTTTGTCCGTAATAATCTCAATGCCGGCAAACGTAATGCCATTTGCGTCTATGAACGCCTCGTACCTTTCCTGGTGAGGTAGAACAAAATCTTTAAGAATCTTAAACTTTGGTGTTGGTTCCTCTGGCTGATCTGTAATCGGACAGAACTGATCACCAATCTGGCAAGCATCTGCCGGACAAAGTTCAAATCCATCAGAAGTATTCACTTGAACGGCATATAAAAACTTGCCACCAATAAATTCACACCGTACGATAAATGGTTCTGGTGCTTCAATATAATCTTGCAATAATGTGATGCCATCGATTGATTCATCAAAACTCGCCGAATGTACATAAGATTCTAAAGCAGTTTGTGTTTGAAACAACTGAACGCCAAGACCTTTACCCGCACGATTATGCTTGGTGATGAAAGGGCCGTTAAACTTCGTTGCAGCGTGTAGCAGCTCATCTTTTCCGTAGGCAGCAATCGTTCTTGGAACAGGGATATCAAATGCTTTTAATGCGCTGTATTGGTTCACTTTACTGATCTCTAGCTGAAGTGCTCTAGAGTCGTTGAATACTTTACGGTCATAACTTTCAAGCCAAGACAGTACCGCTGACGTATATTCAGGGGCATATCTATGTCCTCTCGTATGAGAAGAGGCACTCATTCGGTTATAGAAGATACCTTGTGGAGGAGCTTCTGTCAGATCAATGTGTCCCTTTGCCATATGCCAATCTTCATAGGGAAGCCCTAGTTCTTCAAAACGTTGGAATAACGGGGCTGTCCATTCACTATTTTCATGAATAACATATATTTTCTTTGTCATAATATCCTCCTTGAATGCAAGAATTCCGACTAATAATATATTATTAGTCTATATTATATGGAGAGTTCTGAACAGAAAAAGAAGCCGTTTTATTTCGGCTTCTTCAAGTGCTCTGACTTTTCGAACTTCTTTAATGCATTTACATAATGATCGTACTCATCGTCAGAAATGCTTTCTTCACCATAACGTACTTTCTCGTAAGCATCTAAAACAGAATCTGCTTCTTTTCCGGATAGATCAAGTCTCATAAACCAATTTGTAGCAGATTCACCAGGTTGCCTTCCGAATCCCTTTTTGTCCATTACTTTTTCAAAGTGTAAAAACCTTTTTCTAGTTCTGTCTTTGGACTGAAGCCATCTTTTTTTGCCCAACAACTGGCTGTTAGCATAAGAATTATCAAGAACTGAAATGTTTCCGTTAAGCACTAAGCTGGACTGATTGTTGAACACATTTCTCTTTTTCCAAAGAAAGAAAAGAACAATGATGATAAGTATTGCGATTGTTGTGTATAAGAGCATCGGAGATTCCCCGAGCGTTTCAGGACGCTGTTCTAATACGTCTGGCTTATTTACTGTATCCACCTTTCCGCCTTTTTCCGTTTTAAGCAATTGTTTAAGCATTTGGATTATTGGGGGAAGAAGGGAAAATAACTTCCAGAGCGGAACTGCCAAAATATAATACAGGATAAAGAACACGCCGTCTAATACCCAATAAAGGAGTTGTTTTAAAGGTCCTAATACAGCTAGAATCAATCCGCTTAACCCAACCAGTGTTAAAGGAACAGCAAAATCCTTCATTACAAGACTAATAGAAGAATTACTCTTATTATAATGGAGAGTCATTTTAATGAGCATCATGAGCAAAAATTGAATCCATACAGCTCCATACATCACCGTATAGCCATCCTTAAAAAACAGAGAAAGAACGACTGTTAAAACAGCGCTAATCGCTAAGATTACTTCTAAATCAGTCTTAAAGAGATCATTCCAATTTTCTGCGCTTCTCCACATAAGGACGATTGAAATCAGAATTGATAACACGAGAGAAGAAGTCATGTACCAAATCAGAACTGATGATAGAATCACAATACAAACAAGTGTTATTTTGAATAAGTTAGGTTTGAAGAGATATAAAGCCCCGCTAATTGCGATAAGCGGTATTAGATTTGCAGTGAACCATACGAACTCAAGCCAAGTTGCTCCCCCTGAAAAGATGGTCAGCAAAATAAAAATGAGCATGGCGTCAAAGCTTAAGTTCATTCCATAAAGAGTAAACTGCTGACTATTCTTTAACATGATGCGGCCTCCGATGAAAGATATGGCATCAGAATGGCATGTTCTTCGTTGTGTTCGACATAAAAGGTTCTTCCACCTGATCTATACCATTTCTTAATCAAGATCTGAGAATTCGGATCGGTAGGAATATGGCCTAAAAAGATGACGAACGGACTCGTGCCAACAAAATTACGATCCATCTTATTCCACATGATTTGAGGTTTCACGATGACATTGGAACGATCTATCCTCGCCAAACCTTCAAGTATGCTGCTTAAGTGTACCGCTCCGCTCCCAGTTGGTACATGATACATTCCCATCGGGCCAGGTACTTTAAAGTTAATGTATACTTCAAAGGGTATTCCTTTTTCAGCAGCATACTGACACATGTATGCCAAGTGGCTAATCTCGCTCTCCATATCCTCAGAAGATTTCATCTCTTTATGGTCAGGGAGTATCGTATAAACAAATGTCCAATGGTACACAACCGTTTTTTCAAATACCTTCGTTTGAAGAGAGCCTGAACGTGCTGTAGCTTTCCAATGTATTTTATGAAAGGCATCTCCAGGAGCGTATTCTCGATTCCCAGCAGGAAGAGATACGTTCTCGAATAAAGCAAAAGGTCTTAAAGCTTCACCACTGCTTTGAGAAAACAGGTGCTCAATGCGATGAACAGGAAGTGGTCTTGGATAAACAACAATTTCAGTTGGAAAGATACCCTTATAAGTCAAGGCTTGCCCACTTAGAGAAAGAGGATCTTGTACTTGCAGTGTCAGGTTAGAAATCCTTGTTGTTCCTCTTCTTGTAGCAGTAAAATGTACTGTTTGTGTAAAAGATGTTTGACGATAGAGCGCAAAATGCCGTTTAACTTCAATTCTTCCTTTTGCAGTGTTGTTCGATTCAACATCTCCTGTGACAGATATCGGTGCTCGGTGTGTGAAGATGAGTTCTCCTCTATAAGAAGGCCATCTTCCTTTGTGAAGAAGTTTTACATAGAACTGATCTGTATCACCAGGAAACAAGCGATGAACTTGTTTTGTAGTATCTAATACAATCTCATTTATAGCTGAACGAGATTGCAGCGATAGTGTGCCATATAAAAAAATGATGGCCAGCCCTAATAAAAACAGGAATGGAATATTACGATAAAAACCAATTACAAATATTAATGGGCTGAAAACAACTAAGACCCGAAAGGTGGATTTAATCCACACCTCGCTGTTCCATTGCATATTATCTACCCGCCTCAGACTCTACAGGGACAACTATAGATTCAAGGATTTCTTTCAACACTTGATCTTTCGTCTTTCTCATCGTGCCCTCCATCGTCAATACTAATCGGTGAGTTAATACATACGGTGCTACCAATTGAACATCGTCCGGAGTAACGAAGGTTCTTCCTTGAACATAAGCAGCACCTTGAGCTGCTCTCATGAAAGCAAGAGTGCCACGAGGAGATACACCGTTCTCAATAAACTCATGAATGCGAGTAGCGTGAACAATGGATAGTAAATAGTTTTCAACGCTATCACTTACATGAGTGTGCTTCACTTCTTCTTGCATGACTAATATATCTTCTAAAGAGAAGACAGGTTCTAAAGAGTCTTGAGGATTATTTTTGCGATACATATGAAGCATTTCTTTCTCCTGGTCGTAATTTGGAAAGCCAGACGGCAATTTCATAAAAAAACGATCAAGCTGAGCCTCAGGAAGCGGAAATGTTCCATGAGATTCTATAGGATTCTGAGTTGCTAGAACTAGGAAAGGAGACGGAAGGGGAAGCGTTTCGCCATCAATCGTAACTTGTCTTTCTTCCATTACTTCTAATAGACTGGATTGAGCACGAGGTGTTGCACGGTTAATTTCATCCGCTAATAAGATGTTCGTCATAACCGGACCGGGTCGCAGTTCAAACTCTTGATGTTTTGGATGAAAGAACTGTATACCTGTTATATCAGCTGGAAGGATATCTGGTGTGAACTGAATTCTTTTAAATTCTCCACCTATTAAACGAGCGAGGCTTTTAGCGAGTACTGTTTTTCCTGTTCCCGGAACATCCTCTAACAATAAATGACCTCTATTGACAATCGCAATCATCGTTAATTCGACAAGTTCATCTTTTCCAGTTAATACTTCTGCTATTGCGTTTTTTATGATCGTCATCTGATCCTTCATGTTCATGTATGTACATCCTCTCAAAAATATTAATTTAACTTTATCATTATTATAATATTTAGAAAATGAAAAATGTAATATTTTTGAAATTAATGTAATCATAAAAAAAGCTCACAGCAAATTTTTAAGCTGTGAGCGAAGAGAAGATGAGGCCAGTGACTCCATCTCATTTAGTTCAAGATTGTAATATTTACGCTTTTTCTTCCCCAATTAACGGCATCAGAATAGTTTTTCATAAATATATCAATTTCTTTCCCATTGATTCCACCACCTGTATCGTCAGCTACAGCATAACCGTAACCTGGAACATAGACGACTGATCCTATTGGAATCACATTAGGATCAACAGCGATTACTTTTGCATAAG
Source organism: Fictibacillus halophilus (assembly GCF_016401385.1). Lineage (NCBI taxonomy): Bacteria > Bacillati > Bacillota > Bacilli > Caryophanales > Fictibacillaceae > Fictibacillus > Fictibacillus halophilus. The sequence continues at coordinate 241,458 of NZ_JAEACF010000001.1, forward strand.
GGATTTCTTTTAGATTTGTACCATTGAATGTTGTTCCACTGCAGCCTTCACAGCTTGCCGTATAGGCAGTCGCAGATACAGTCATACTCTTTTTTGTAACATTATTTTGAATGCTGTTAAACGTTTGAGGTCCAGCAATACCGTCTACTGATAAACTCTTAGCTCGTTGATAGTCCGTTACGGCTTGTTTTGTAACGGGACCATAATAGCCTGTTGTTACAGCAAAATCATAGAATCCTAACGCTTTTAGTTTTCCTTGAAGTTCATACACGTCATTGTCCCAAGTACCCGGTCGGAGAGTGTGATCCCCCATTGCTGCAAATCCACTAACGGGAGCAGAAACGAGCAATCCGAATGCTAGAGCTCCTGTAATTACCCATTTTTTTATCATGATAACTCCTCCTAATATGTATAATTGGTTAAATACGCCTCGGTTGCCAATTATACTAATCGAATGTAACAAACTCGTTAGGAGAAGGTAACAAAGAGATTACATTACTATTTTCATATAATAATAGGTAATTATGGAAATTAATAGATATTGATTATGTAGGGTAGGAATAAGTAGGAAATTAGGCCTCCAAACGACAAATTTCCCAGGAAATAGACAAAAAATTACGAGTTATCGCTTTGTTCACTTACAAAACCATCTAAGCGATTTAACAACTGATCTAATTCCTGACTGCAGATGACTGTTTCTTTTGCCGTTAATCCATATGTTTTGCCGAGACATAGCAAAACTTCACGTTTGTCCTCAATTAATTGCAATAGCATGTTTCATTCACAACTTTCATGAGAGATTTTGTCTTCACTTAATATGCAATAAATTTACAAAAAGAAAAAGGGTTTCGTCTAAAATAGTGATAATGTTACAAAAAGCTACAAAAATGAAGGGAGAGAATGTCGAATTCCAATCGGGAGGATTTTTGGTTAAAAAGAAGATATTACTCGAATGTGAAAAACGACCTAGCTAGAGGTCGTTTTTATGCTTTTTGTTCAATTTTAGCATACTGGTTTAGTAGTTGATCGAGCTGCTGGCTTATTGTGACAAGTTTAGGGTGTGTTAATTCATAGTTTAGTTGATTTGAAATGCTGTATAATTCTTCTCTTAATAAGCGGATTCGTTCTTGAACACTTTTTTCTATCATATTTAGTACTTCCTTTCAGGTTGTAAGGACGAAGAAGTCTTTATGGTAACTTTAGGCATATCATTAAAGATGGGCCTAACTCCATATATTTTTGTATTGTTACTAAATGTCTAAAAACAGACTCTTCTCTTCATATTATCGGTAAAAAATGGAATAGTTTAAGAAGTTTAATGTGTATCTTTGGTCAATTTCAACGGTTTCCTTTAAAATAGATATGATATACATGAATGAGTACAGATGTATTTTGCTATAATTGGTAATAAAAAGAAAGGAGGGAGACGGAATGAAACCAACTGAAGAACAAAAAGACAAAGGCGAAACTCAAGTCCATTATGAAACACCTGAGCAAAAAGTGCAAAACACACATTCTGTGCAACTATGGCGAGAATATTTTTCAGAACGGTTCGAAACATTCGAGAGACGTAAATTGCAAACCGTCTCCTTTCGAGATCTCGTTGACGGAAAAGATACGAGCTATACGTTTGTTCATATCTATCGCGATTATTACCCAGCGCTTTTAAATGCAGGGCAATTCTTCGACGAAGATATTGCGTTATTATATAAATATCACGTACAGATTGAAACGCTGATCCGATTGTTTTCATTTGAAGGTCAATATGGCATAGCCACATATATGCAGTCAAACTTTGATGCTACCGTGGAGAAACTATGTGATCAGATGTATATAACATTAAAAAAGATCGACAGTAAAAAGTTACTGAATGAGAATAAAAAGCTTGTGGAAGAGAGTTTAAGAAACTTTCAGAGTCTTTATGAAATCCCTCCTAAGTGGGGACATCTTCTCTTTTATCTATTTCAGATCAGCTGGTCGTTACTTTATATTGAACAAGCTTGGGTTACTAAATATGAAAAGCAGCTTTTAGAAGAAAAAGAGAGTGGAAAAACATCTCAAATGCTTGAACTAGCTCTTGTTCATTTTGCCTTTGCGAGTGGAAATGAAGAACTTGCTTTTAAACGACTAACTCAGTGTGAGAAGAAAGTAGATATGGTTCATTATCTTGTTTGGATGAAGTTATTAGTAGATAAACAAGAATGGGATCGTCTCTTATTATGGCTCCTAGACCTAAAGCCATTTTTTTTAGAAGGTGTTGGGACGTACTATTACCATTCCGATTCTAGGGAATTTTTTCATGAGTACTTAAGCTATTTTTGGAAGTACGCTCAACACACTGGTGACGAGGATCAGTATGAAGAAATGCTCATTGAATTTTTACCTATTACGTTTTATGAGTACGGTGAATATTTGATGGTGATCGGTGAGCATGAGAGATGGGTAGAACTGCAAGTGATTATGGGCTACTCTCCTGAATTGATTCAAAGAAAGGATTTAAAAGAGGTCGTCTCCTTTCAAAAAGAATCTGTATTGCCAATCTATCATCAAGCGATTGATAGGCTGATTAATGAGAGGACTAGAAAATCGTATCAATCGGCCATTAAACATTTAAAAACACTTCGATCCTTATATTTTGATCTTGGTGAAGAAGAACGTTTTTCACAGTATATCAACCAGATTGCTACTGTTTACGGGCGGCTTAGAGCCTTTCAGGAAGAGCTAAGGAAAGGAAAGTTTATTTCATGATCGATACAAGCAATCTTTTGCTACACGCGAAATGGCTTCATGGAAACATGGTTTTGTGGGCCACTAAACATTCGAAAAGAGTGCATGTAAACGACTGGAAACCTCTTTTATTTACATGGCATAAGCCTTCATTCTATGGGACGATGCTAGATGTTGATGATGACCAGAATGTATATTTAGATGCAGGAGAAGCTTTTGATCTCTTTAATCGATATCCCGACTTTTTTTTAACGAAAAGCAATTGGGAAGATGATTCTTGGACTTTTGTAGAAGAGGCTAATGCTGTCTTTCGTTTGATGCAAAAAGAAAAGGTTACTCCTGATTACGAGGCATGGAAGACAGGGTCATGGGCATGGAGAACGGATGGAGAGAGAATTGAATCTGCCTGGGTAAACGAAGCTCTCTCCACATTGCCACAAGACGGAAACACATCTATGCCTTCAAGCTTTAACAGAGATCGTATGAAGGGTATACCTCGTCAGATCATTTCCGCCTTAAACCATTTAAGTGAAGAGGAATGGCTGATTAAGATTGGCTGGAGAAGGGATCCGAAGCCCTTTGATATTATATTTGAACTGTCTGAACCAGCAAATGATGGTGAAGATAATGAAGATATATGGAAGTTACACGTTATTCTTCAAGAGAAAGAAGATGGAATAGCTGTACCCTATCTTGGAAAGAGCACTCTTCTACCAGAGGAATGGAAGCCTTTTAAAGAGATGCTAGAATCTGATATCGAGCTCGTGACGAAATTAATCTCATGGTTAAAACCAAATGCGCGTAAAGAAATACGAAATGAAATAACTGAAAAAGAGGCTTGGGATTTTTTAACGCTAAAAAGTGATCTGTTAAGACAAATCGGACTTACTGTTGTCCTTCCGGCATGGTGGCAAACCGTTCAAGAACTTCAACCAAAAGTAAAGGCAAAGATCAAAACAAAATCGCAGCAATCTGGTGGAGCACCGTCGTTCCTTGGATTAAATGCGATTATGCAATTTGATTGGCGAATGTCAACGGGGGACGAAGAGCTAACGGAAGAAGAGTTTCGAAAACTGGTTGATGGAAGTAGAAGGCTCGTGAGAAGAAACGGTCAATGGTACAGAGTAGATCCTGAGTGGATGAAACAAGTACGTCATCTGATAAAGAACGTGGATCGTACAGGAATTCAATTGAAGGACGTCTTAGAACAACATCTTTTGAATATGGAAACGAATCCTGCTGAAGATGGTCTTGAAGGAATAGAGTCAGATGGACCAATGCTCGACATAGAGTGGGATGAACCATTAAACGCCTGGATGGATCAGCTTACGGAAATCAAAACACTTCCTATTGAGCCTAAAGCTGAAAGCTTGATCGGAACGTTAAGAGACTATCAGAAGACAGGAAGTTCATGGATGTATTTTCTAAGAGAATTCGGCCTTGGTGGTTGTTTAGCAGATGATATGGGATTGGGAAAAACAGTTCAGACCATTGACTATTTCTTAAAAGTGAAAGAAAAGGAAAAGCAAGAAGGTACGTTCTTACTCGTATGTCCTACTTCTGTAATCGGTAACTGGCAAAAAGAGCTTCAAAACTTTTCACCGACTTTATCCGTAGGTCTTCATTACGGTGGGAACCGGAAAAAAGGAGATCAATTTGCTGAGTGGTACAAAAAATTTGATGTTGTTATCACTTCTTATACAACATGCCAGCTTGATTTTAGTGAGATGAGTGAAACGTATTGGGAAGCGATCGTGCTTGATGAAGCACAGAACATCAAGAACAGCTATACAAAACAATCAAGAAGTATTCGTAGACTTAACGGACGCCACAAGATTGCGCTAACGGGAACTCCTGTAGAAAACAGACTTCTCGAACTATGGGCGATTTTTGATTTTTTGAACCCAGGCTATTTAGGGAGCGAACCATCGTTTCAGAAAAAGTTCGTGGTGCCTGTTGAGAAAGACAATGATACGCTGCGTTTACAGCAGTTAAAACAGCTTGTTCAACCATTCCTGCTGCGACGGACGAAGATGGATCCAGCGGTACAGCTTAATCTGCCTGAGAAACAAGAGATCAAAGAATATTGTCCATTATCAAAAGAACAGGCTTCTCTATATGAAAGACTTGTACAAGATACGTTTGAGCAGTTGGAAAAGGTTACAGGGATGCAAAGGCGTGGACTATTACTCGCGATGCTAGGAAAACTAAAGCAAATATGCGATCATCCTGCACTATACACAAAGAACGACAAGCTAGGTAAACTTGAGGATCAATCTGTAAAATTCGCTAAGACGATTGAATTGATCGATGCTATTCTTGAAAAGGATGAAAAGTGTTTAATCTTTACTCAGTTTATTTTTATGGGTGAATTAATAAAGAAGTATGTAGAGAAAAAATTTGGCCGGACCGTACTCTTTTTGCATGGCAGTTTAAGCAAGCAAAAACGTGACCAAATGATCGAAAGCTTTCAAGATGGAGAGCATCCTATCTTTATATTATCTCTAAAAGCTGGCGGAACCGGACTCAACTTGACCGAAGCAAATCACGTTATTCATTACGATCGATGGTGGAATCCAGCTGTTGAAAATCAAGCGACAGATCGTGCCCATCGTATTGGACAGAAAAAATTCGTGACGGTGCATAAGATGATTACGCTTGGCACATTAGAAGAGAAAATCGACATGATGCTAGAGAGCAAGAAAGAACTCTCAGAAAAAGTCATTCAGAGTGAGAATTGGATTACAGAATTATCAACAGACGAATTAAAAGATCTATTTACGCTGAGAAAAGAGTGGGTAGAATCGTAAGTAAAGCACAGCCGTTGAGCTGTGCTTTTTTATTGGACTTTACAGGATAGTTTAGTTGTTGAATGTTAAAGAACGGCTTATGAGTAAAGCTTTTTATGCATTTCAATTTCTATGTTATAGCAGCGTCTTTTTCGTGAATTTTCTGATAAACTAATAGTATTATCCAAAAAATAGGGGGAGAACGATGCGACTGGAATCGTTTCTAGTTTGGGGAATGTCAGCTATTTTTCTTGTATTATTACTCCTTATCTATACGAAAAAAGCAAATCGTGAAGAATCTAATATTGGGTGGAAACTGATTGGTTACTTTTTATTGGGGACGTTTACGTTTCGTATTGAATCACTGGTATTGCCTGTAGGTATTGCGATTTTTTTTACTCTTTTTTCTTCCTAAACTTATCGTTAATAAAGATTCAAAAAAGTGGGCTGCTTCTCTTGGGGTGTTATCTTTTATATCAAGCATCATTGTGAATCACTCAGTAGCGGCTTTTTATGAAGAAATGCTTCATGTTAAAGCAGCAACAAATGTGTATGAGATGAATTTTTATAATGAGTATGAGAAGGTAAAGAAAGTGCTACATGCAGAGGGAGAGCTTGCTATAAACAATGTGGAAATCAACTTTAATAGCGATGGAGAAGTTCGGCAGTTTAATTATGAAACTTCTTATTATAGAGATGGAAGAGATATGAATGCATGGATCTCGTTGCATAATGGGAATTATCAAATAAGTACACATGTTATGGATGAAGAGCTCGAAATGGTAAATCGTGAAAACTTTATTTCTTCACCTAGCATTTATTTTAAAGCTCTCGATCTGCATGGCTTAAAAAATATGGTGCCAAAGGGTGATTCCTATTACGTGAGTTTTACGAACTCTGATGCAATCCACCTTGATAAGAACAGCTCTCTATGGAATATAGAGAGATCAGGTATTACTGAAAAGACAGCAGTAGCTGTAACTGCTGAAGACAATTCTGAAACCGAGGAAGAAACGGAATTTGAAGCTTATCATATTAGCATCAATACGATGAATGCTATGGGAGCGGGAGCCTATCAGTCAGATCAAGTCCGTTACTTCATCATTTCCCCGGAACTTTTTAACTAAATAGAGGAGGTCATATACGTGTATCTACCGTCATTTTCACTTAAAGGCAAAACAGCACTCGTAACGGGTGCTGGAAGGGGGATCGGACAAGCGATCGCGATTGGATATGCAGAAGCCGGAGCGGATGTGATCATTGTATCCAGAACACAATCTGATCTGGAAAAGACAGCACAGTTGATCGAACGTGCAGGAACAAAGGCGTATCTTTTTGAAGCGGACGTTACGAACAAGGATCAGGTGATAGGAATCTTTGAAACACTAGATTCAGAGCAGATCAGCGTCGATGTACTTGTGAACAATGCTGGAATGAATATCCGATCAAAAGCTTTAGATGTCTCTGATGAGGAATGGGATACGATCATGCACACGAACCTTCGTTCAGCTTTTTGGTTCTCACAACAAGCAGGGAAACGAATGAAGGAAGCTGGAGGAGGAAAGATCATTACGATTTCTTCTGTTGCTGGACATGTTGCTCTTCGTACAGGTGTAGTATATGCCTCTACTAAAGCTGCTATCATACAGATGACAAAGAACTTAGCACTTGAGTGGGGACAATACGGAATTAATGTGAACAGCATAGGGCCATGGTATTTTAAGACACCATTAACAGAGAAACTTCTAGCTGACGAGGAATATCTGCAAGATATACTTGCTGTTACCCCGCAAAGAAGAGTAGGAGAACTACCTGACCTTGTGGGACCTGCGGTATTCTTAGCAAGTGAAGCAGCTGATTATGTGAACGGTCAAACACTTTTTGTTGATGGTGGAATGACCATTCAAGGGTTCTGATTAGAAAATGAATTATTAAACTATATAAATATTTTTCGGAATTTTGTATCTTTCTGTATGAAACCTATCTTTTTCGTTAATAATGTTGCTACACAAGCAGTTCATTTAATGTTTGAAGGGAGCAACTTATAATGAAAAAGATGGATTTAGTAGATGCAGTTCGAAATGCAACGAGTATGAACAAAAAAGAATCAGCGCTTGCCGTTGATGCTGTGCTAGATGCGATTACAGATGCTTTGAAAAACGGTGAAAGCGTGCAGCTTATCGGTTTCGGAACATTTGAAACAAGAAACCGTAACGCAAGAAAAGGACGCAATCCTCTTACTGGTGAAGAAATTATGATTCAAGCAAGTAACGTGCCAGCTTTCAAGCCAGGTAAATCGCTAAAAGAAGCGGTAAAAGCCGTTTAATCGTCAGCATATACAAAGGACGCTTTCCACTGGGAAAGCGTCTTTTTGTCATATTTAGGCGAAAAATAAACGAATTTGACGTGCGAATCTCCGAAAAAAATAAAGGAAAATAGCCCCTTTTATTTAATTTATAGACGTTAAGAAAGTTTTAGTAAAAAAAGGGTGGATAAGATGAAAGTATTGAGTCAGGACGAATTACCTGCAGTTGCCACTTTAAAAGAAATGATTGATGTCCTGCCCGAATTTGTTTGTTTAAGGTATCCGGATGGAACATGGGCAGAAGCGAACCGGTTCGCTCTTAATATTTATGGAATCAACCACGATGAATATAAAGGAAAAAGTCTTGAGGAACTTGAAACAAGACTTTCATATGAAGCAATTGAAAGATGTAACCTTTCCGATAAGAGAGCTTGGGAAACAAGAAAACCAATAAAAACCGCTGAAAAGATTATCATGAAGAACGGTCGTAAAGTGATGCTAGAGCTCATCAAGCAACCAACCTTTACGAGTGATGGTAAACCACAAGTGTTGGTCATCACAGGACGTGATATAACACCTCATAAACAGAAGGAAGAAGAGCTGAGTGTTGCTCTAGACCTTTTAGAGTCAGTTTTAAAAGGAACAACAGATGCCATTCTCATCATCAATACAAGACAAGAAGTCATTAAGGTGAACGATGCATTCATTCAGATGTTCGGCTGGGCCGAAGAAGATTTCTCGGAGGATAATGACGATTATCCTGTTATTACACCAGCACACTTGCAAGGTGAATCGAAGGAGATCATTGATCTTTTAAAACAAGGACAATCCGTTCCGCTTCATGAAACACAGCGTATACACAAAGACGGAACCGTATTTGACGTATCCGCTTCTTTTTCAAACATATGTGACATGGACGGTAAAATTATGGGGTTTGTAATTGTATACCGTGATATTACTTCTCAGAAAAAAGTAGAGCGTGCTCTACGGGAAAGTGAGGCGAAATATCGTTTGATCGCAGAACATTCTACAGATCTGATTACTGTTATTGATCCATCAGGTATTATTCAGTATGTATCTCCATCACATTTGCCTGTACTTGGCTACGAAGATGGTGAGATTAAAGGTGCTATCCTCGAGATGGTTCATCCCGATGATATGGAGAGTCTCTCTGATCAGTTCATGAGAGCACTTGTAAAAAAAGAACCTTTCCAGTCAGAGTTCAGGCTGTTGCATAAAAATGGTGATTGGATATTATTGGAGGCGCGCGGTGTTCCAGTAATGACAAAGGAAGGTCATGTCGAGAGCTTAGTTACGTTTGCTAGAGATGTAACGAAAGCAAAGCAGACAGAAGAACTCATGTTAAAATCAGAGAAGCTATCTGTTCTAGGTGAGCTTGCTGCAGGAGTCGCACATGAAATTCGAAATCCACTAACTTCACTAAAAGGGTTTACGAAACTTTTAACAGATGCAGACGATGTGATCCGTCTAGAATATTTAAGAATCATGGAGTCAGAATTGAATCGAATCAACGATATCGTAGGTGAGCTTATGCTTGTAGCTAAACCACAGGCAGTCAGCTTTGAACATACGAACATTCAAGAATTGATCTATAGTGTAGTAAGATTGCTAGAAACGCAAGCAATCATGAAAAACATTCAGATTTGGGTAAACATCTCAGATAACATTCCGCTTGTATATGGAGTGGAGAATCAGCTTAAACAGCTCTTCATCAATCTATTAAAGAATGCGATCGAAAGTATGGAGAAGGACGGAGAGATCCATATTAAGATCGGAACACGAAACGATTCTGTCCTTCTCGAGTTAAAAGATCAAGGCTGTGGTATTCCAGCAGAACGTTTAAAAACCCTTGGAGAACCCTTCTATACAACGAAGGAAAAGGGCACGGGATTAGGATTGATGGTGTGTTTTAAGATCATTGAAGAGCACGGTGGAGCTATTCAATTTTCTTCGGTTGAGAACGAAGGAACAAAAGTAGAAATAGAACTTCCAACTGCACCATCTTCATCGAAATAAGGTTTAATGTGTGTAAAATCCGACCACACTGTTCATAAGGGAGTGTGGGAGAGATGAATAAATACCGTATCTTTTTTGTGTATAGAGTGAAAGATATAAATTATATTCATGTGCATGGGATGAACATGGAAAATAAGAAGTTGTTCACGGTTCTGATTTCCTCTCCAAACGATGAGATGAATCTAGTGAATCATCACAGTGAGCTTCCTATTGAACTGTTGTCATTGTTGGAGGCAGAGAGCACACGAATTAATTCTGGCCACTATGATCTCGCTCATTGGGAACCATATACGTACAGCTGAAGCTCCTTTCATTTTGTTGAAAGGAGTTTTTTTGTGTAAAATGTTCCTAAAAGAATAAAAGGAGAATTTCTGATTATGACGCAAGACGAAATTGTAGATTTGTTAACAGGCAAAATCAAACTTGTTCGAACTGAACTTGGATATACACAAGACAAGATGGCCGATATATTAGGTATTTCAAAGAAAACGCTAGTACAGATCGAAAAAGAAAGAATCAAAGCGAGCTGGACTGTAATCGTTGCTATGTGTGCATTATTTCGAAATTCTGACATTCTTAATCATGCGCTTGGTGGAAATCCGCTTGATGTTATGGAACTAGTCGTCCATGAGTATGTAGCGAGATCTAAAGAAAAAACATGGGGTGGACATGTCTGGTGGAAAGAGATAGATTCACTTAAAGGCTACCGGCTTCAGCAGAATGTAATCAGTCAGCATTTCCGAATTCTTGATCAAAATGATTATCGGGTATATAGTTCCTTTGAAGAAAATGAAGCAAGAAAGAGATTGAAAGAGATATAGTAAAATAATTTATTCATAAAATGTTTAATGTGCTGTTACATGAAATTTACGTTGTGCTGTTACTTTCAAGATGCAAGTTATTTTGAAGGGAGAGTTACACATGAATTGGAGAACGAAGCTAACAGCACTTGTTATTTCGGGTGCTTTAACGATACCTGCTGGCCAAGCACATGCCTTCTTGTCTGGTATAGACAAACAAGATGGTGGGATTGGAAACACTGAAAATTATTTGGATCATGTACCTAATTTGGCACTAGATCCAAAAGTAGATAATGTTATTTATCCACTTATGTCAACTCCGGCAATAAAAAAGAACGGATCAGATCTGACGATTAAGGTGGATACTAAAGATAAAGAACCTGCAGGATGGGAAGTTTCTTTAAATCCAACTGAAGCAGCGAATATTGATGGAACATTTACTCTTCCTGTAAAAAATGTGCAAAAAGGATCTTCTTATTGGAAGGACAGCTCTTCTATTTATGAAGTTACGGTACAAATTCCAGATGAGGTTCCAGAAGAGTTATTTGATCTGCAAGTTTCTTATACTGGGAATGGAACGCGTATTACAGATGATGAACCAAACTCGGTAAAGGTAGTTAAAGAGTTCAAGAAAGAATTTAAGTTTATGCATCTAACGGATATTCATGTTGGCTCTCCACGTAATATTGCAGACCCTGCTAATATTACTGAAGCTGGATTGTGGCACCCAGATCGAACGAAACGTTGGTTATATCTCCAAAAAACGATTAAACAAGTGAATTTGTTAAAACCAGATTTTGTGGTGATGACTGGTGATTTAATGTATGGTCAGATGAATCCGAAAGAATATATCTATGAATATGAAGAAACATACCGCATGCTGAAGCAGTTTGATGTTCCTGTGTATATCGTCCCAGGGAACCATGATTATTATGCACAAGATGCTACACTAACTGATGGTGCTAAGTATTGGGAACAATATTTCGGTCCCCAGTATTTCTCATTTGATTATGGACCATATGCTCACATGATCGGATACAACTCTTTTGATTGGCACAAGTTTGATAGACAAGGCCACGGATCCGTATCTGTTCCAACTTGGGGTGGACAAATACGTGATGAGCAGATGGAGTGGATTAAAAAAGATTTAGCAGATAACAAATCCAGTGCACAACCTGAACAAGTAAGGGGATTATTTTCTCACCATAATCCATTATGGCGTGATCGTGACATATGGCCGTCAACAGATCCGCATGTAAACGAGTATTGGAAAGAATACGATGCTAAGCATGATCCTCAGCATTTAACAACACTCATAAAAGGTGAGGCGCTCGGTATTAAATACGATCAGCAATGGCATGGTGAAGGATCTCATGAACTGATTGATATAATGAAGCAGAACAACGTTAATATATCTTTGCATGGACATACGCACATCGATAACATTACAGAGCAAGACGGTATTTTGTATTCCACGACTGCTTCTATTGAATTATCAGCTAAACCATGGGTAGGCTATCGTTTGTTTGAGAAGAATGCAGCTGATAATAAATTTAGTTCATACGTATATGAAGGTCCAGATCGATCCATGCCGGTTTATCAAAATGGGAATACGTCAGCTGGAGTTGTTTCATTTGAAAATAAGTTTCAACTGCCAAACGATGGATCTCAAGTTACCCAAACAGCTACAATTACGAATCGTTTAAATAAATCTTTGACCGTTAATATCCCATTCTATATGAAACAAGGCACCTACACGCCTTCTGTTGGTAAAGTAGTTGAAACACAATTATATGGTTCGAAACAGTTCGTAGAGGTGCAAGTAACCATTCCACCAAATACGGTAGAGAATGTAGAATTAAAAAGATAAGTAAGAAAAACACCTGAGCAGAAATTTGCTCAGGTGTTTTTTTATTGATGGTAGATAAGTTAAGAAACTCTATAAATGACTAGTAGTTTTATTATCATTTTGAGACTAAAACATTTGAAATTCTTAACCGATAAAAAGAAGAGGACTTATGTCTATAGTTTAATGAAGAAATACCTAGAAAAGGAGCAAGTGAGATGTCACTTAGCACTCAAACTTTAAAGATTGTTGTAATTACAGCTGGTGTTGAACAATATGGGCTGTCGATTGAACACGTGGCTTCAATTGAGCGCGTTCTGGAAATAACACCTATGCCAGAGATGCCTTCAGATGTATTAGGAATCATTCATTTAAGAGGGAAAGTTATTCCGATCATTGATTTTGGACAGCTGATCGGCAAAGGAAAGACTGAAATCATAGATCAAACTAGAATCGTTATTTTGCAGAACGAAGAAAGTTTTTTAGGACTTTTAACTGAAGCTGCAACCGATGTTATTGATATCGAAGTAGATTCCATACAATCACCAGGAAGTTTTCGTTCAAAAGAGGACTCGTTAATACAAGGAGTCTCTAAGCAGGATGATCACCTAATCATTGTGCTAAATTGTCCTGTTATTTTTAGAAACAGAAATTTATAAGAGGTGACGTATGAAACTGACGTTGAGAAAAAAGCTAGTAGGATCTTTTTTAACGATTGCCGTACTTTTTGCTGCAACTTGCGGTGTTTTCTTTTACTTTTTAAAAGATATGCAACATACATATAGTGAACTATTAGACAGAAGAACGGTAATCTATAACAATGCTAAAGAGATTGAACTTCAAGCGACCGTGCAAAATAATAGTGTTCGCGAGTACTTGCTCGAGCAATCGACTGAAAGCAAACAAAAGTTGACCGACGCAAATCAAAGGATTAATACACTCGTAAATGACACGATGAAACTGGTTAAAGTTAAAGCAGATAAAGATAGACTTGAGAAGATTTATTATCTAAACAATGATTACAAAACTGAATCAGACCGCGTTCTGCAAAATTCAATGAGTAACATGGAAGCTGCAAATGAATATGCGAAAAGCACTCTTTTTCCACTAGGCAGAGAAATGCGAGCTGTTACAGAAGAGATGGGTAAGAGGCAAGCAAATCTAATGGCTGAGGGCAGGGTAGTCGTTGCAGACGAAGAGAAGTTTGTTGTCTCTCTCATCACAATTTTAGGAATCGTTATTGTTGTGTCTGCAATTGTAATCGGTTACACGATTTCGCTCATGATCTCTAGACCTGTGGTGAGAATGTCCAAGATGCTAAATGATATTGCAGACGGTGATCTGACCATGGATCCGATCTCGGTAAAAAATAAAGATGAGATTGGTATGCTCGCGGATGGCATCAACCATATGGGAACAAACCTTGCAACCTTAATTAGACAAGTAAGAGCCACAGCAGAACAAGTGGCAGCATCTTCTGAAGAATTAACGGCTTCGGCTGAGCAAACGAGTATGGCAACAGAACAAATCGCAACAACGATTGGTGAAGTGGCAGGTGGATCTCAAGAACAAGTTCGAACAGTAGACGATATTGTTGAAGCCATGAACCAGCTTTCTGCAGGCATTCAACAGATTGCAGTTAGTATGCAGAACATGTCTGAAGCATCATCTCGTTCTATGCATGTAGCAGAAGGTGGCAATGATACGATTCAAAAAACGATCGGCCAAATGGATGCAATTCATACTTCTATGGACAGCACTTCTCAAGTTGTAAAGGATCTTGGTGAACAGTCTCAGGAAATTACAAATATTGTTGACGTGATCACGGATATTGCAGGTCAGACCAACTTGCTAGCACTGAATGCAGCGATCGAGGCAGCACGTGCAGGAGAACAAGGCAGAGGTTTTGCAGTAGTTGCAGATGAAGTTCGAAAGTTAGCAGAGCAATCTTCAGCGTCTGCATCTCAGATTGGTCAACTGATTACTAGCATTCAGGAACTTACTGAAAAAGCTGTTACCGCAATGAATAACGGTGCGATAGAAGTAAATGACGGTAGGGAACTCGTCTATCAATCAGGAGAAGCCTTTAAAAGTCTGTACGAAACAGTTGCAGAGGTTTCTAATCAAGTAAGCGATATCTCAGCCGCAACAGAGCAGATGACAGCTAGTACAGAACATGTCGTTGGCTCGATCGATGTGATCTCTTCGATGGCAGAAACAGCAGCTTCGTCCACGCAAGAAGTTTCTGCTTCTGCAGAAGAACAGCTAGCAAGCATGGAGGAGATCTCGTCTTCATCAAATGCACTTTCACAGCTGGCTGAAGAGATGAATGAAGCTATAAATAAATTTAAAGTGTAAAATTTGACGGAAAGTGAAGCCATCCAGCTAAAATGGGTGGCTTTTTTGTTTGAAATCAAGTTTTGGCTGAAGAATGATTATTTTTAAGGTAAAGTGCGTGATCTAAAAAGGTGTAGGAGTGCTTTATCGGTGGTAAGAGAGTAGTTTTAGGTGAAAAGCAGTAACCTCCAGGTGGTCATAGAGCATTTACCGGTGATCAATCATGATTTTCAGTTGGTAGTAGGTGATTTAGCGGCGAACGTGTAACAGAATATAAAACCACGTACTGTAAATTTCATAATATTCTTCTACTATAAATAAAAAGGCCAAACAAAAAAGCAGCTCTTCAAAAAGTGCTGCTTATTATACAAAATAATTTACTCTTCTTTATAAAACCGATCACCCGTATCTGGATTATAATAGACGCGTTCTCTTTTTCCTGAAGTAGGATCGATAGATATCTCATCTGTCCAAATATAGCCTGAGGGCACTTTTGTTTCACTTTTTTTGTATCGTTTATCAAAATAAAGCCAAGAGATGATGCCTAAGACAATTAAGAAGAGGATAGACAGAACCTGCCAGCCGATAAGGATGTTTATGATATTCATTGTTTTTCAATGACAACAACTGTTCCATAAGCAACAATCTCGCTCATATTATTGCCCATCTCACCAGAATCAAAGCGCATCATGATGATTGCGTTGCCACCCATCTCCGTAGCATTCTTAACCATACGGTCAACTGCTTGCTTACGGGCATCTTCAAGCATGCTCGTATACTCTTTGATCTCTCCGCCCATTATGCCTCGCAGTCCTGCCATAATGTCGCCTCCGATTCCACGAGCACGTACGACAACTCCAAAAGCAGAACCTTTTACTTCCTTCACATCATAGCCTTTTATATTCTCAGTGGTAACGACGATCATGAAAAACGCCTCCTTGGTTTGTGATAACTCTATTTACGAATCATACAAGCCTATCGTTTCATTTCTATATTATGATCTTACCTGGGTTTAAAATGTCGTTTGGATCCAATTGTTTTTTTATAGCTAACATGATGGGAAGTGTGTCAGCATGTTCTTTAGCCAAATATTTTGCTTTTCCGATTCCAATACCGTGCTCTCCTGTACAAGTACCGCCTTTTTGAAGAGCATAGTCCACTATACGAGTGTTCACCGTATCTGCTTTTTCGCGCTCTTCTATAATCGAGCTATCATACATCAAAATGGCATGAAAATTTCCATCCCCTACATGACCGAGCACTGCACCTGGAACACCCACCTCATCCATCGTTTTTCTCGCATGTACGATTGCTCCAGATAATTCAGAGAGTGGAAGGCAAACATCCGTGAACATCATTGATTTTCCAGGATAGCCATGTTTAAATGCATAAGCTAAATGGTGTCGGGCTTCCCAAAGCTTGGCACGAGCTTTTGAATCACGTTCCTCTACCCATTCTAGACCTCCAAAGCTCTCAAGCAACTCCTTAGTTAGTGCTGCTTCATATGTAACACTTGCTGGATTGCCTTGAAACTCTAGAAATAAGGTAGGTGCTTCCGTATACGCCGTATCACTATTGTGGTTCACTTGGACGATCGAACGTTCATCGACTAACTCCATCCTCGCGATTCCGGTGCCAGAGCCAAGAACCGCACTTGCTGCTTCAACTGCCGTTTGAACAGATGGAAATGTGCACCTTGCTGCAAGAACGGATTCAGGAATGCCGTATACTTTTAATGTAATCTCAGTAAAAACCCCGAGAGTACCTTCTGAGCCTACAAACATGGAGGTCAAGTGATAGCCGGCTGACGATTTAGCAGCCATTCCGCCAGTTTGGATGACTTTTCCATCAGCTAGTACTACTTGAAGATTTCTGACTTGGTCGCGCATGATTCCATATTTTACGCTTGTTGTTCCGCTTGCATTCGTAGCTGCCATCCCACCGATCGTAGCATCTGCTCCAGGATCGACTGGAAAGAACAAACCGAATTTTTTTAAGGCTAGGTTAAGCTGAGTACGTGTAACGCCAGGTTGTACTTTTACTAAAAAATCATCTGGACGAATCTCCAGTACTTCATTCATTTCTTGAAAGTTAAGAGAGATGCCACCTTTTATGGGTATACAGTGACCTTCAAGACTGGAACCGGCTCCGTAAGGCACGACAGGGATTTTGTTTTCATTTGCGAATTTTAATATAGAAGAAATTTCATCGGATGAATTAGGGTATACAACTACATCAGGAGAAACAGGGTGGTGATAAGATTCATCATGGCTATGCTGCCAAAGGATCGTTTCATTTTGTGTGGCACGTTTTTCAGAAGTTATTTTCTGCATTTCAAGCAAAAGGTCTGACTTTGTCATTTCCAAAGAAACACACTCCTTATACGTATGAGTTAACTTCTATTTTACATGAACGAAGCTAAAAATCCTTTTTTAACATGAAATTACGTATATATGCCCAAACTAACAAGTGAGGTGAAGAACGATGATAAAATGTAGGATAAACAAATGGCATGTTATACTGATCATATTATGTATTTCGATAGTCGCTACAGGCTGTGGAAACAACGACAGCCAAAACCAATCCGAGGGGAGAGAGCAACCGGTGATAGGTGATGGTAAAGAAGACACTAAGAACCAACAAAGTCCTAAGGATGGCAAAGAAGAGCGATCTGGACAAGATGGTCAGAACGGCATCGTTGCTGGGAACATGGAAGGCACGATTAAGGTTCAAGAACAGCAGAACGCAAAAGGTATATTATTTCGATATGAATTAAAAAATCAAACAGAAAAAGAAAAGGTGTTCCAATTTTCATCTAGTCAAAAATTTGATTATGTGATTAAAGACAAGAGTGATAAAATTGTTTACCAATACTCTAAAAACCATATGTTCATGCAGGTTCTTACTTCATTAAAATTGAAACAAGGAGATGTATTTAAGCAGGATATTTTAGTGAACAACCTTGAGCCAGGGTCTCATACACTTGAAGTATGGTTGACTCCAACCGGGGAAACAGAAGATTACAGACAAAAAATCACTTTTAATTGGAACTAATTTGGGGAAGAGATGAGTTAAGAGCTCATCTCTTTTTGTTATTTTTAACAGTCAAACAAAATACTTGAAAGTCAAAAAAGGTCAAAGTATAATATGATTAAAGGCGAAAGGTCAAAGAAAGTCAAAGTCAAACTTTTAATAATCTGACCAAGGCACCTTAATCATATAAGTTGCGTAACGAAATGCATACCGTTATAATCGCAAATACTTTATACAAATTTTCAAAAAAAAATCTTAATAGGGGGTTACAAGTATGCGTTGTGAACAATGTGAAGTTAATCCTGCTACGATTCAAATGAGTATCTCTATGAATAAGGAAAAGAAACAATTTGTGCTCTGCTCTAATTGTTACCATAAAGTAAAACAAGAAATGACTACTGGAGGGGGAATGAACATGAATTTTTCTTCTTTCGATGATATTTTTCAACAGATGATGAATGGTCAAGCATTTGCAGACCAAGCTAATAGTCATCAGCATCAACAAACTCAAAACGGAAAACGAGGCGGAGGCTTCTTAGATAAATTTGGCCGTAACTTAACAGATGCGGCAAAGGCAGGAATCATCGATCCGGTCATCGGGCGTGATCAAGAGGTGCGTCGTGTCATTGAAATATTGAATCGCCGTACAAAAAATAACCCGGTGTTAATAGGGGAGCCAGGTGTAGGTAAAACTGCAATAGCTGAAGGCTTAGCTACTAAAATTGTAGAAGGCAATGTTCCGGCAAAGCTTCTGAACAAAGAAGTCTACTTGTTAGATGTTGCTTCACTCGTTGCAGATACTGGTGTAAGAGGGCAGTTTGAAGAAAGAATGAAACAACTCATTGCCGAACTTCAAAAACGCAAGAACGTAATTCTCTTTGTGGACGAGGTTCATCAGATTGTAGGAGCAGGCTCTGCTGAAGGATCAATGGACGCAGGAAACATTTTAAAGCCAGCACTCGCTCGCGGTGAACTGCAGATGGTTGGTGCTACAACCCTTAAAGAATACCGCCAGATCGAAAAAGATGCAGCCCTAGAACGACGCTTCCAGCCTGTTATCGTTAACGAACCAACTACGGATGAAGCGTTTGAAATTCTTAAAGGACTTGCGACTCGGTATGAAGATTATCACCAAGTTAAATTTACAGAAGAAGCTTTAAAAGCTTGTGTTACTTTATCGCATCGTTATATTCAAGACAGATTTTTGCCAGATAAAGCAATCGATCTTATGGATGAAGCAGGTTCAAAGAGCAATCTTCAACATATTACGATCGAAAAATCATCTATTGAAGAGCGCCTAGAGGAACTCGTTAAAGAAAAAGAAAAAGCTGCAGCAGATGAAAACTATGAACTCGCAGCTAAGCTTCGACAAGAAGAATTATTACTCGATGAGAAACTTAAAACACAAGAAGAAGATAAAAAGGCAGCGATTGTTCAAGTAGAAGACATCCAACTTATCGTTGAACAGAAAACAGGAATTCCAGTTCGTAAACTACAAAGTGATGAACAGTCTAAAATGAAAGAGCTTGCTGCAAAACTTTCAGCTCAAGTAATCGGACAAGATGAAGCGGTGGAAAAGGTAGCAAAAGCAATCCGCAGAAGTCGCGCAGGAATAAAAGCGAAAAAACGTCCGATCGGTTCCTTCTTATTTGTAGGACCAACGGGTGTAGGTAAAACAGAATTAACGAAAACATTAGCTAAAGAAATCTTTGGTGATGAAGAAAGCATGATTCGTCTCGACATGAGTGAATACATGGAAAAGCATGCCGTATCCAAGTTGATCGGTTCTCCTCCAGGATATGTGGGTCATGAAGAGGCTGGACAATTGACAGAACAAATCCGCCGTAAGCCATACAGCATCTTGCTGCTTGATGAGATCGAAAAAGCTCATCCAGACGTACAGCACATGTTTCTTCAGATCATGGAAGACGGTAGACTGACTGACAGCCAAGGCCGTACAGTAAGTTTTAAAGATACTGTGATCATCATGACAAGTAATGCGGGTTCAGCTGTAAAACAGACAAAGAAACTTGGTTTTAATACAGAAGAGGTTGAAAAAGAGACGCAGATTTTAGACTCATTAGGCGGCTATTTCAAACCAGAGTTTCTTAACCGTTTTGATAGCATCGTACAATTCCAGTCTTTAAAAGAAGATCACCTTGTGAAGATTGTTGATTTGATGCTGGAAGAGCTTTCTGTTCAACTTGAAGAACAAAACATCTCGATCTCAGTAACTTCTGCAGCTAAACAAAAACTTGCTAAACTAGGTTATCACCCGGCTTTCGGAGCAAGACCACTTCGTCGTATCATTCAAGAACACATTGAAGATAAAATTGCAGATGTTCTCTTAGATGATGAGAATGTAGGAAAGCTAACAGTAAATGTTTCTGAAGGACAGATTGTTGTGAAAAAAGCGTAAGGCTAGTCAAGGGTTGCTATAAAGAAGGTTCGAAGCAACAGCTAAAACTAAAAACCTTGCTTGGAGACTATCTCCAGCAAGGTTTTTGTTTTACTATTGATAAATAGGGTCTTTTGAGCATTTAAATAAATTTATCCGAAAAAATAAGCCATGCCTCTGCATGGCAGAATGATAAGAAACAAAACTCTCTGTCTTTATGAATTATCTTTGGAGCGGATTATGGTAAGAACAAGCATTGAAAAACCAATCATGAGCGACATCGCTTCAAATACTGTCATCCCCATCCCTCCTTACAAATTAGGAGCAAGACTCGTACAGAAACTAGAGAAGGAAAAGTATTGTGTATTTACCATTTTATCCTGATTTATAAAATGAAACAAGAATCGGAAAGACTATTTCTAATTACTTTATTTAGGTAAATAGGATTATTTTACCAATATTATTTTGGAGCAGAAAACGAATTCATATTTAATTTTTGCCGGGGTGGACTAAAAGACCTATAAAAAAATCAATTATAAATACATCTAGATAACAGGTGTAGCCAGGAATATCGCGAAAAGAAATATAAACAGACACAGAACGTAAAGCAAGCATTTTTTTTTCATTCTTTTCATCCCCTTGTGTATATCAATGTATAAAAAAATGATATTCTTCATGACTATTATTCAAGGAAAATTTTAAGGAGGATTAATCGTTGGACACATCTTATGTTTGGTATGTAAGTTATGGATCTAATCTAATGGAGCATCGTTTTTTATGTTATATACTTGGCGATCAGCCAGAAGGTTCTACTCAACGGGAGAGAGGCTGCAGAAATCCAGCAATGCCTCTGAAGAACGGTAAAGCAGTTCTGCCATATCCCCTTTACTTTGCAAGAGAGCGAACAAAATGGGGAGAAGGTGGAGTTGCTTTTATCGGACATGAAAAAAACGAAGCATATGAGACGTATGGTAGAAAATATTTGGTCACTGTTGAGCAATTTTTAGATGTTACAGCTCAAGAAAACAGCTGTGATGAGATAGAAGCTGATTTGGAGGAGGTTATCAAAAAAGGACATATCCACTTTGGTCAAGGATGGTATAGTCGAATGGTCTATCTAGGTGAGGATCAAGGATATCCCATGGTTACTTTCACTTGCAACCTTGATATGCATGAACAGGATTTGAATCCACCACCAGCCACTTATCTCATTACGATTGCAAAAGGGCTTAGTCAGATAGGTCTATCTTGCGGTGAAGCGGTAAAATATTTTGCTCAAACCCCTGGAATTGCAGGTCGAATGAAGGATGATGAGATTGAAAATATAATTAAAATGTATTTTTAGCATGACAAAAGCAAGATAACTTGTCCAACCACCGGCTAATTTACCGATTAAAGGGTTGAACATAGGCCCAGCGGTATACGTCTAATGGAACTTACGAGATTTAGAAATCGATGAGATAATAAAGTCCCCTATACATATAGAGGTGCTTCCTTCAGAGAAGCACCTCTTTTTTTATTGATTTTTTCTTATCTAAAGGTTTTTTGTAATTTGGGCAGTAGTTAATTTCCATTCCATGCGACCGCTTTCTGTGGAGCAAGCGTTGAGCCACATTCTGTACGATTAATATTAAATTATGCATTCATTCTTATTTGTTTAATGGAGATGATCGTAGCAGAGCAATTGAATTGATCGGCGATCAGCTCCTTTACTTGTTTGTGGAGATTGGCTTTGCTGGGATAAATATTTAAAATCACGATGTTTCCTTCTGTAATTCTTTCCTCACCATGACTAAGCTGGAAATCCACTACAATTTTAGCCATCTTAATTCTCCTTTTCATTTATGTCATAGACTGCTTGTTGAGGTATTCGACATTTTCCTGAAAATCCTGTCTTTAAATAGAGAAATTAGGCGAAAAGTATTGAGGTTTTTCAATACATTTACTTTTATCAAATTTTTACAGGGGAAATCCGTCATATTATAGAATGTAATTAGGAAGATTGTAGTGGCAGGGGGTCTATAGGTGGAGAGTACGCTTCAGAAAAAAAAGTCTGTTAAACGATTATCATGGAAGAAAAGTTTAGTTATCATCGGAATTGCTATAGTCGTGATTCTTGTAGCGGCAGCAGGTACTGCCTATTTTTTGCTTCAAAAAAGTAAGCCCGTAATAAATGGGACAATACCGCTAACCGGACTCCATGCAACGGTAGATGTTTACAGAGATAGAGATGGGGTTCCCCATATTGAAGCAAATTCGATGAAAGACCTATTTATGGCTCAAGGATTTGTAACGGCTCAGGACAGGATGTTTCAAATGGATTTAAGCAGAAGACAAGCATCAGGAATGCTCAGTGAGGTTATTGGGGAAAAGACACTGACTCGTGATAAGTTTTTTAGAACACTTGGTTTGAGAAGAGCAGCGGAAGCCTCTTATGGTGAGTATTCTAAAGAAATGAAACAATATCTTTCATGGTACGCAGATGGTGTGAACGCTTATATGGACCAAGCGAAGAAAAATAACACGCTACCTATTGAATTTTTGCTCGTTGGGTATGAGCCAGAGAAATGGACCCCGGTTGATTCGCTCGTAATCGGTAAATATATGGCTTTCGATCTTGGGGGACATTGGGAAGGACAAGCGTTTCGATATTATTTAACAGAAACGTTCTCAAAAGAAAAAGCTCTGGATTTATTTCCAGGATATCCGAAAGACGCACCATCCATATTAGAAGATCTGCAAACAGAAGGTATTGATTTTGAGAAAAGTTTCGCAGGATCCGTTATACCAAACTATCATAATGGAAGTAACAATTGGGTAGTTGCGGGCAAGAAGACGAAATCTGGTAAGCCGCTTCTTGCCAACGATCCTCACCTTTCACTAGGTACGCCTTCTATATGGTATCAGGCCCATCTAAAAGCTCCAGATTATGAAGTTTCTGGTGTTATATTTGCAGGAATACCTGGTATCATTGTGGGCAATAACAAGACGATCGCATGGGGTGTTACGAACGTTGGTCCAGATGTTCAAGAACTATATGTAGAAAAAAGAAATCCAAAGAATCCATATGAATTTCAATACTTGGCAAACTGGGAAAAAGCTGATGTCGTTAAAGAGAGAATTAAAGTAAAGGATAAAGTAGATGTGGATCATGAAGTTGTTATCACGAGACACGGACCTGTTATTTCAGAGTTTGCACATCACGATAAACCAGGTACAGCCCTTTCATTAAAGTGGACAGCTCTTCAACCTTCAAAAGAGCTCGAGGCTGTCATTATGATGAACCGCTCTAAAAACTGGAATCAGTTCGAAAAAGCGCTCCAATCGTTTCATACCCCTGCGCAGAATTTTGTTTTTGCTAGTACAGATGGAACGATTGCATACAAAGCAAACGGGTTGATCCCTATTCGCAAACAAGAGTATACGTCACTTCCTGTTCCAGGATGGACAGATCAATATGAATGGGAAGGCTACATCCCATGGAATGAACTGCCAACAAGTGTTAATCCTGAAAAAGGATATATAGCGACTGCGAACAATAAAGTTACTGCTGATTCCTATCCTTATCATATTTCGGATACATTTGCTCAACCTTATAGACAACAACGAATCGTAGAAGTTCTTGAAGGGAAAGAAAAGCTTACGGCAACAGACATGCAATCCTTGCAATTCGATCAAAAAAACAAGCAAGCAGAAGAAATGCTGCCTATTTTGATGCAACAGGTTATGAAAAAACCATTGAACGATAAGGAAAAGGAAGTCATCTCACTTCTGAAAAAATGGAACAATGTTGATAGTAAGAAAAGTGCTGCTCCATTAATCTTCCATATCTGGATGAGTCATTTTAGTGATGAGTTGTTTAAGGAAGAGATCAGTGAAGAGATGCTGAAGATGTTTGATGGCAGAGAACAAGTGGTGGACGAACTGATAAGAAAGGCGAACTCTGGGGATCCAGGTCCATGGATTAGAGAAAATGGCGGGTTAGAAAAAGTTACCCAACACTCTTTTGAATCGATGATAACTTTTCTATCAGAAAAATTTGGTGAAGATCCATCAAAGTGGGAATGGGGAAACTTTCATACGTTAACATTTGAACATCCACTTGCTGCGATTAAACCATTACATCTATTGTTTAATCCTGGTACTCAAAGTATGGGCGGAAGTAGAGTGTCAGTCGGTGTAGCTGGCTGGGACCGTGAAACGGGTAGCATTACTCACGGGGGAGCTTGGCGAATGGTGATTGATATGTCTGATACATCGAGAGCGTTTCATGTGGTAGGGCCAGGTCAATCTGGTCATGTGCTGAGCCCTTGGTATGAGGATCAGGTTGAAGATTGGGCAACAGGAAAGTATCACGAAACCGTTCTAGATCAGAAAAAATGGCCGAAGGATCAGCATCTCGTTTTGCAGCCAAAAGTAGAAAAATAAAAAATGGTAGACTCTTGTCTCTGTCAAAATAACAGGTTGGACATATGGTGTAGAGAAGGCAAAAACAAGCTGGGAGGTTTACCCCATTGTCATACCAAACATATCACCTGTGCCGTAGTTATTTAGGCAGATCGGTATATATTGATTGTCATTGTGGCACAAGATATCATGGTGTTCTTAAGCACGTAGATGAGAGTAAAGCGTATATTTTACCGTATAGTTCAGAAGGTCAGGACGAGAGCAGCAACCGCTTCTTTTTTGCACCTGCATTAGTAGGACTAACACTAGGAACCATCGCCGGTCTAGCGCTAGCACCACGACCGTACCCAATCTATCCTGTCTATCCGCCATATCCATATCCACCGTATCCGTATTAAGTTTTATAAGACTGAGTTCATACTACACATTAAGTGTAGATGGATCAGTCTTTTATTTTGCTCTTTATGGATGGTTGTTTTCTAAGAGACTTCTAATGGAGTAAAGTTTGCATGAGGCACACCACACGTCACATGGAAGCGAGCGTTTCAGCGGAAAACAACTTCTTTTAAAGAGCAACAATGTATACGAAAACCGCCTTATAAAATAAACCTTTTTTACAAAAATGAGCAGGAAATGAAGAAGAAGAGAGGGAATTTAACGAATACATAAAATTAAAAATGAATATAAATCTAGCAAATGATCACGAATTTTTTACGAGGGGGTAGTGGTATGAAGCTCGCGTTTTTGTTTCACCCAGTAAAAGATTTACAAGAGTCACAGCAATATTATGAAGGGCTAGGCATGACTGAAGCCTGGCGTGAAGGTAATCAAGTACTAGGGATGTCGATGAAAGATTGTGAAGTGCAGCTGATGATAGAAGAAGATGAGCATGATCTAGGACCAGGCGGAGTGTTTTTAGTAGATAGTGTAGATGACTTCTATCATGAACATGAGGGAAAGCTGAATTTTGTTAAATTACCTTGTACAATTCCTCCAGGAAGGTATGCGATCTATCGAGATGCAACAGGGAATCCCATCCGAATTATTGATTCTACGAATAAAGACTAGATATATTTGAAAAAACACCATCCAATTTCTCATGAATGGTGTTTTTACTTGCTTTTTTTGAGGTAAAACAATTGCTAGTGATAATATTCATCGTCTTCGTTTAAAGCAGGATCATGCAAATCCCCAACGAAATTTAATAAACTGTCACCTTCAAAGTAAAAAGGTTCTGTATCCTCTAGCCAGCTTCTGTATTCTTGAAAATCTTGATTAAAGTCTCCCGAAAAGAAACGGTGTGCTACCTCGTTTGTTAGTGTATCAATGATCACGATTCCTCTGTAACTTTGGCGATCGGGTTCATCATAATCGCATGCTATGTAATAGGCCATAATTTTTACTCCTTTTTAAGTCATACTCATAATGTTGCAATTTAGTTCTTTTTTCATACCATTATTTTTCAGTTTCTTCATAAATTGAATGCATAAGCAATAAAACTCTAACATGGAGTTAAAACGCTCTTTACATTTCGCTAGTAAAATAAAAAATGAAGAGGACTGAAAGAGGGTCATACAATGAAAACTTACTTTATGGTACAAGAAAAAATCAGACCTACTTGGATTCATGAGATGGTGGTTAAAGCGAATGAGTTTGAACAATGCCAGATCTTTTTTGAATGCAATACGTTAAGAATCAATGCAAAAAGCCACCTTAGTATGAGTCTTTTAAATGGCATGCAAGGGGTCTGTTGCGTTTCTGCAACTGGAGAGGATAGCAGGGGTGCAGTTGATGCATTACGCAGTTTAGGAACAGGTTCATTATCATAAAAATATGTAAGATAAATTAAAAAAAAGCAGCCATTCGACTGCTTTTTTTATTTGTTATTTTTAGGTTTAACAGTTGATCGGCTATCATGAAATTTCTTTTTAATATAGACATCTACAACTACCGACCGTGCTTGTTCAGCCTCTTTGTGCTCTTCGCGCGCTTTTTGCTCAAGCATCTCAATTTCCCTTTTATTATGCTGTGTCAATTTTCTTGTCCACCTTTCTGCTGCTCACACATTTCGTGTTATTCCCGCAAAAGAGATGAACAGGGCCCTATTCCTCTAAAAAGGAGTAATCATTAAAAAGATATGCTGCGACTCCTGTTTATATGTGTTCTATCTTGTAAAACACCTTGATTCTCAGGTGATTTATTCGCATTCATGGGGCAATGGATTAGCACTAGACTCATTGATTTTGTAAGGACGTTACATCTAAAGAAAACAACAAAACCATTTATACAAAAAAAAGAGGTGCGGATTTCATACCCGCACCTCTTTATGCTGCACATAAAATTAGCAGTCTTTGCCTTTATATGCCCACGAACAGCCAACAATTATGAGAAGGACAAATAGAACTACTATGATCGCAAAACTCTTGCCATAACCTCCGCCACCACAATAACCATATCCGCCACCATATACTGGTGCGTTTGCAAGTGAAGCATTTACCGGTGAATTTGCATACATTCTAAAAACTCCTCCTTAAAAGTGTACTTTCGACTTCGATACATTATATGTAAACTCCAGAAAGCGTGTATGGACAAATGATTAGATTTTGAGGAAATAGGCAGATGTAATAATTGAAAAGAAATTGTGATGTTACGATTGTGTGGAAATGGGGTAAATGTAAGCAAGGAGGCGTTATTCATGCAAACTACAACTCAAACTCAAACTCAAATGAAAACAACGAGTAAATTATTGAAAACACAATCATGGGCCTTGATTGGTCTAGGTACAGGAGCGTTAGTATGGCTCTCCTTCAAACCAAACCGTATTAAAACAAAAATGAAATTTAAAGATATGAAACGCAGAGTTCGCCCTCATCACATTGATCGTACGCAACTACCTATCAATAAAGCAGGCCACCCTGATCCAATGGATGTTGATGACAACAAGATGGTTGAAGAAGGGGCTATGTACTCTGTCAACTACTACAATGATAAAAAAGGTTAAAAGGATGGGAGTCGCCCATCCTTTTTTCTTTGTTTTAAAGCCTTTAAGAACACTGCATTAATAGTGGAATTGCTAGTTTTACGGCTAAGAAAGTACGCGAATGCGGCTGAATCTTGAAACATATTGGTTGAAATTATGGGTCTTTCTGACGATACGTCATGTAAAAAAATGTCCGCTTTTGTAAGATTACTTCTTCTTTTGGTGAATCTATTTTCAAGAATAAGAAAAGCAGTCATAATAAGCGAGAGGTATAAAAATGACACAAGAGGAGCGGATTTTCGTGGAGAAAAAAGAATGGAATAACTCTCTTCTCATGGAATGTATTAAAGAAAAAAAAGAGAAGCTGGTAGAGGTTGCTGATCGCAATGGATTAACCAGCAATGAAACGGTAAAATGCAGTCAAGAGTTAGATGTTTTGCTAAATGTGTATCAAAGACAATTTTCATTCTAATTATCGTTTATTGAAGATGAGTTCATCTGTTAGTTGATCGATACGAAGTAGGATCGCTTTTTTTGTTACCAAAGGATAATTACAGTGAAACTCTGATAAAAGTTCACGTATCTCCTGAATCAGGGTAAATTCTTGTTCAGGCATAGATTTAGATGATTCGCTTTTAGTCTTAAATTGAATCAGATTGTCCTTCACATCAACACCCCATTTTTAAATTGTGTTGGATACTACTTCCATAGAAGGATTTAAATACCTTCTAAAAGTCGAAATGTTTCCTTTCTACAGCAGAATGTGACAATATCTTTTTAGGGAACAAAATTTGGCTTTAAAATGGGAGGCTATTAAACAGATGACAACAATTAAATCATTGCAAGATACGACTGTCTTACACAATGGAGTTGAGATGCCATGGTTTGGACTTGGTGTATTTAAAGTTGAAGATGGACAAGAAGTAATCGATTCTGTTAAATGGGCAATCGAAGCGGGATATAAGAGCATTGATACAGCAGCTATCTACAAAAATGAAGAAGGTGTTGGACAAGCTATAAAAGAAGCGGGTGTTCCTCGCGAAGAATTGTTCATCACAACAAAAGTTTGGAACGCTGACCAAGGCTATGAGTCAACACTTGCCGCTTTTGAAGAGAGTATGAACAAGCTTGGTCTTGAATATCTTGATCTATATTTGGTTCACTGGCCGGTAAAAGGAAAGTACAAAGAAACGTGGCGTGCACTCGAAAAGCTTTATAAGGATGGAAAAGTAAAAGCGATCGGTGTGTCGAACTTCCAAGTTCACCACCTAGAAGACATCTTGGCAGTTTGTGAGATCAAACCGATGGTCAACCAGGTAGAATACCATCCGCGTTTGGCACAAAAAGAGCTTCTCTTATTCTGTAAAGATAACAACATCCAACTGGAAGCATGGAGCCCGCTAATGCAAGGTGAGTTGCTAAATGAGCCATCATTGGTGGAACTAGCGAAGAAGCACGGAAAATCTGTAGCACAAATCATCCTTCGTTGGGATGTTCAAAACGGCGTTGTAACGATTCCGAAATCTGTAAAACAACACCGTATCGTAGAGAATGCAGATATCTTTGATTTTGAATTATCTCTAGAAGATATGGCGAAAATTGATGCGTTAAATGAAGATCGTCGCATCGGTCCAGACCCAGACAACTTCGACTTTTAAGAAGGGGTCTGACCCCAAACAAATACAAAAATTCACATTTCGTCCACGTGGAATCTACAGATTCTACGTGGTTTTTTTATTTCTTAGATATTCGAGAATAAACCTTAGGAATGTTGTATCACTCAATTATTAAGGGTATAAGCTTAAGTAAACGGTTGTACGTACATAATGAGTAGGAGTAAATAGTCATCAAACATATTTTAGATTATTTAAAACAAAACAATATAGTTACTTGACAAAAGTAAGTGATGAATTATATACTTAACTTACAAAAAATAAGTTACATGATATTGAAAGGATGTTTTGAATATGACGATGCATACAGATGGAATTCACCATATAACTGCGATTGTTGGTAATCCTCAAGAAAATGTAGATTTTTATGCTGGTGTTCTGGGGCTTAGACTTGTAAAAAAAACTGTAAACTTTGATGACCCAGGAACGTATCACCTTTATTTTGGTGACGAAGGAGGAAGCCCGGGAACGATCATGACGTTTTTTCCTTGGCCGGATGCTTATAGGGGAAGAGTAGGTTCAGGTCAGGTTGGAACTACATCCTTTGTTGTACCAGAAGGTTCTTTACCTTTTTGGGAAGAAAGGCTTGTGAAATTCTCCGTAGAGTATAAAAAGACTGTCCGCTTTCAAGAAGAATATCTAGAATTCCACGATCCTCATGGATTGCGTCTAGAAATTGTAGCAAGACAAGAAGGTAAGAATAGTGAATGGTCATTTGGCGAGGTTACTGCTCAACATGCAATTAAAGGCTTTGGAGGAGCGGTACTACTTTCAGCGGCTCCACAGGAGACAGAACGAGTCCTTACAGAAGTGATGGGGTTAGTAAAAGTGGGGCAAGACGGAGATTACATCAGGTTTCACGCAAAAAGTGATATTGGAAATGTAATTGATATCAAACTATCTCCTGAAGCAAGAGGAGTGAGTGGAGTAGGAACGGTTCACCATATCGCCTGGCGAGCTTCTTCTTATGAAGAACATGAACAATGGCAGCAACATGTGAAACAAAGGGAATTTCAAGTAACAGAAATCATTGATAGACAATATTTTAACGCTATTTATTTCCGTGAAGAAGGCGGAATACTTTTTGAAATCGCAACTGACCCACCAGGGTTTACACGTGATGAATCAGAAGAAGAGTTAGGAAAGAAACTATTACTTCCACCATGGCTTGAGCCTCACCGAGAACAGATTGAGAATCATCTACAACCCGCTGAAGCAAGAATTTTAAAGGAGGATATCCGATGATCCATCTATTTAAAAAAGGCACAGATGTAAACAAGCCTGTACTCTTGTTATTACACGGTACTGGAGGAAATGAGAACGACTTACTTTCCTTAGCAGAAATGATCTCACCAGAATCATCCGTATTGAGCGTTCGAGGAAATGTTTCTGAAAACGGTATGCCGAGATTTTTCCGCCGGCTAGCAGAGGGAGTCTTTGATGAAGAAGACTTAATCTTTCGTACAAAAGAGCTTTATGAGTTTATCGAAGAAGCAGCAAAAAAGTATGAATTTAACCGTGATCAAGTAGTAGCTGTCGGCTATTCGAACGGCGCTAACATTGCAGGAAGTTTAATTTTCCACTATGAAAATTCATTAAAAGGAGCCATCCTTCATCATCCGATGGTACCTAGACGCGGAATTGAGCTTCCGAAGCTAAACGGACTTCCTGTATTTATCGGTGCGGGAAAAAACGATCCAATCTGTTCACCTCAAGAAACTGAAGAGTTAGAGCACCTGTTGAACAATGCTGGGGCAAAAGTACATCTGAAATGGGATAACATGGGGCATCAGTTATCAAGAGCTGAAGTAGAAGAAGCGGCTGAATGGTTTAACAAACACTTGCTATAAGTCATTGTTGTTAAAGTTAAGTCACATCCTAAGACAAATAGATCATTCAGATCGATAATTGTTACGATTAATTCATTCATAAGAATATATGCTCATCATACAAAAAACTGAGTAAAGTGGGTGAAGATTCTTGAAGTCCATCGATCCTCAAGATTTATCGATAAAAGAGAATTATAAGTTTCTAACCGGAAGCATTATTCCTAGACCGATTGCGTTCGTTACGACCCTTTCATCAGAAGGAGTGCTTAACGCTGCTCCATTTAGCTATTTTAATGCATTAACTTCCAATCCTCCTTTAATCGCCATCTCCATTGGGAGGAAGGATGGTATTCAAAAGGATACGTCCCGGAATGCAGAAGAGCTAGGAGAATTCGTCGTTCACA
Organism: Fictibacillus halophilus; assembly: GCF_016401385.1. Classification (NCBI taxonomy): domain Bacteria; kingdom Bacillati; phylum Bacillota; class Bacilli; order Caryophanales; family Fictibacillaceae; genus Fictibacillus; species Fictibacillus halophilus. Next base: position 273,023 of record NZ_JAEACF010000001.1, read on the forward strand.
TTCCAGACGAAACGTATATAGAAGCTGTAAACCTAACCGCTGCTAACCTTGAGCCAGATCAAAGCGAGGTTGAACTTGCTAATTTGACGAAGGCTCAATCGGTAAAGGTGGATGTTCCAGGCATCGCTGAATCGAAAATACGCATGGAATGTGTAGTTGAACAGATCATTCCTCTTGGAGGTACACCAGACAAACCATCCACTGATCTGTTAATCGGAAGAGTTGTTCATTATCATATCTCAGATGAACTCTATCAGGATGGAAGAATAGATGCTGATAAGTTAAGGCCAGTTGGCAGATTAGCAGGATCGAATTACGTAAAGCTTGGAGAGACTTTTTCGCTAGAACGGCCAGAATAGTTTTTAACCTTCCTCGTTAGAGGGAGGTTTTTTGTTGTTTTCAATTGATTTACGAGATGAACCTTGTCAAAAAACGACACTAGATAGAGTCCGAAATTCAATTATTTTTACAAACGATCATACTTAGAATATTCGATTACTATTTTTTTAATAGGTAGATATAACGTTTTTTCCGACATAAGACCTGCATCTAATAAAGGAACAATGTCTCACTAATGAATTCGTAAAGCTTCCTGAATCACTGCCATCATAAAATCACAATGAAAATATTGGAAGTAATCTAGTTTCTTTTTAATACGAAAAAAGGGACTGAGTCCTCAATTTTACGGCGCCTTATTTTATATTACAAAAACAAGTAGTTATGTACCGTGCCATAAGTTTTACAATCTAGGAAAAATAAATGTAAAGAAAAAAATGGCTAATCAAAAGTCACGGGTTAGTAGATTAGCAGTCATACAAAGGATTTATTTTCCAATTACTAGTACTTTTCGCGACAAATTATTACATAATTTTACAGAGTCGTTCCGTTAACCTTTATATAACAACAAAGAATTACTATATTTTCATAAAAAGTACAGGAGGTGTGACAGAATTCTTGCTAGGTTAGATCAACCAAAAACAAATAGACCAGGGAGGGAAAAGTTACATGAGTAAAAAACGAAGAAAAGTACGATGGCTATCCGTATTTTTAGCTTTTTTAATGATTGTTCCAATGATGTTCCCATCTCAATCGAATGCTGCAACTACTAAAGGTAAGGCTTCTACTTCAGCTAAAGAGGCAGCATTAGACGGTAAGACGAGCAAGGTTGCAAAGAAACTGAACGAGCAATTCAGCAAGAAGGATAAAGTTACATTCCTCATTAAGTTCAAAGAACAAGTAGATACGGCTGCAGTGGCAAAAAAAGCTGCTAAAGAAGCTAAATCTCAAAAACTTTCTTCTAATCAAACAAAATTAATGAAACGTTCTACGATCGTTTCCACACTTCGCGCCAATGCGCTTGAAACTCAACAGCACACGAAACAATACTTAGAAAAACAAGAAAAAGCAGGTAAAGCTGAAAAAATCCAATCTTTCTATGTTGTTAACGGTATGGCCGTAACGGCTACAAAAGAAGTAATGGAAGAGATTGCAGCTTTCCCAGAAGTTGAAAAAGTACTTCCGAATGAAACAAGACAGCTTATTCAACCCGTAAGTTCTGTAAAGCTGCCAGAAAATCAACTTCCCAAATCATCTCTACAGGTTCAACCGAAAAACGATACTTCTTCTATTGAATGGAATATCGAACGTGTAGGTGCTCCTGAGGTTTGGGGAATGGGTATTGATGGAGCTGGTACAGTTGTTGCCAATATCGATACAGGTGTTCAATGGAACCACCCCGCACTAAAAGAAAAGTATCGCGGATACAATCCTCAAAATCCAGATGCAGCAGATCACCAGTTCAGCTGGTTCGATCCTGTTGGTAATCAAGCTACTCCATATGATGATGATGGACATGGTACACATACGATGGGAACAATGGTAGGTGCTGAACCGAACGGAGGCAATCAGATCGGTGTTGCTCCAGGAGCAAAATGGATTGCTGTAAAAGCATTTTCTGCTTCAGGTGGATCAGATGTTGATCTTCTTGAAGCCGGTGAGTGGATCTTAGCGCCAAAAGATGCAGAAGGTAATCCGCACCCTGAAAAAGCGCCAGATGTTGTAAACAACTCATGGGGTGGCGGAGCAGGACTTGATGAATGGTACAGAGAGATGGTTCAAGCTTGGCGATCTGCTGAGATTTTCCCGGAATTCTCTGCAGGTAACACGACGATCTTTAACCCAGGTGGGCCTGGATCAGTTGCAACTCCAGCAAACTATCCAGAATCTTTTGCAACAGGTGCAACAGATATCAATAACACTTTAGCAAGTTTCTCACTTCAAGGACCTTCTCCATATGACGAGACAAAACCTGAAATCTCAGCACCGGGAGTGAATATCCGGTCAGCGGTTCCTGGAAGTGCATATGAAGGTGGTTGGAATGGTACGTCAATGGCCGGACCACACGTTTCAGCAGTAGTTGCTTTATTGAAGCAAGCTGATTCGAGTCTGACTGTTGAAGAGCTTGAAGAGATCTTGTTGAATTCAGCCACTCCTCTTACAGATGCGACTTTCCCTGAATCTCCGAACAATGGATATGGACATGGACTTGTGAACGCATTTACAGCCGTATCCTCAGTAGTAACTGGATTAGGAAGAATTGAGGGAACTGTAACGAAACAAGGAGAGGATAGTGAAGCTCCTTCTATCACACATGAGGGACCTACTGAATCTTACAAGGAGATGCCATTAAATCTTGAAGCCGAAGTGTCAGATAACATTAGTGTCACTTCTGTTACATTAAGCTATCAGAATGAAGACGGAAGCTGGACTGACGTGGCTGCAGAACGTACAGGTGGAGATTATAAGTCAGGTACGTATAGCGCTTCTATTCCAGGATCAGCATTAACAGGTGATTCCATCGTCTATAAATGGACAGCTATTGATTTTGGAGGAAGTTCCGTTTCAACAGATAACTACACAGTAACACTGTTACCTGGAATTTCTTCAGGATACAGTGAGGATTTTGAAGGAAATCCTACAGGCTGGACATCTTTTGGAGCAAATAACAGCTGGGAGCATGGTGTACCGACAAGCGGACCTGGTGCAGCATTCTCTGGTGAAAAAGTATATGCTTCAAATCTTGCTGGAAACTATGCGAACAGCTCTAACATGACACTTGTTATGCCTCCAGTGGATCTTCCTGAAGGCAACACTTACCTTCAGTTCAAACAGTGGCACGATCTCGAACGTAACTATGATTATGGACATGTGTTTGTTTCAACGGATATGGAAAACTGGACGCAAAAGCTACGCGTTAATTCCACTTCTGGAGGATGGATTGACGGAGAAGTCAATCTAAGTGAATACGCAGGACAACGCATTTACGTTGCGTTCAATGTAACTTCTGATGGTTCTGTCGTGAAGGCTGGATGGTATTTAGATGATGTAAAACTGCATGACCAACCGATTACACCGGCAAATAAAGCAAAACTTAGCGGATCTCCAGCGGTTGAAAAAGCACCAATGTCTCAAGCAAAACCAAAAGTAGATCCATCAAAAATTAAGCCGATGAAACCTTCTTCTGAAAAAGAACCTGCGAAAGATGGCGATGCTGCACCACTAGCTCTTCCGATGCGTGCGGAAGTTAGTGTCCTAGAAACAGGACGTTCTGTTTATACGAATCCTCAAGATGGTTCGTATAGCTTAACGCATGCGGCAGGCACATACACTGTCCAAGCAGAGGCGTATGGTTTCCGTTCGCAAACACAATCAGTCACACTTGAAGCAGACGGAACGGCCCGTGCAAACTTTACACTAGAAGAAATTCCAAGAGGAACAGTGTCAGGTACGGTTACGAATGAAGTGACAGGAGAACCGATCGCAGGAGCTACCGTGATGCTCATGGAAGATGCTGCAATTGCACCTGTTCAAACGAATGAAGATGGTACGTATGAAATCTCTGCATATGAAGGCGAATACACGCTAAAAGTACTTGCACCTTCTTATTATGGAGAAGAAGTTTCTGTTACCGTTACTGGCGGCGAAACAACAGATCAAGACATCGCGTTAAAACCTTTCATCGGTTACCCAGGAGAGATTGGGTATGACGATGGTACAGCTGAAAATGCTCGTGCATGGAACGCTGCAGGAAATGCTTGGGCAGTAAAAATGTCACTCGCAAATGGTAATGAAAAAGCAGCTGTAACAGGAGGACTGTTCCGATTCTGGGATACAGAATGGCCAGTACCGGGTGGAACAGCATTCCAAGTAGCTGTATACGATGCAAGTGGACCGGATGGGACACCAGGTAAAAAGCTCGCTGGGCCGTTTGATGCTACAGCATTACGTAATGGAGAGTGGACGCATGTTGACTTAAGTCAGCACGGCATCATGGTAGAAGGAGACTTCTATATGGTGTACATCCAAAACTTTGCGAACCCGAACACACCAGGACTGGCAACAGATGAAGATGGAGAGTGGTCCGGTCGAAGCTTTCAAAGCTTGAGTGGGGCGTGGTCTCAATCTCCAGAAGAAGAAGGTAACTATATGATCAGAGCGACTGTAAATTATGAAGTAACTGCACCATCTATTACTTCTCCAGTCGATGGGTCGTTTACAAATGAAGAAAATGTAACAGTAACAGGTAATGCAGCTCCAACAACTACGGTCGAAATCTACAAAGATGGAGAAGAAGTAGCAACTGCCGAAACGACGGATGAAGGCACGTTCTCTGCTGAAGTTACGCTAGAAGAGGGCGCTAATACGTTGACAGCAAAAGCAGTAACAGATAGTGGTTCAACAGATGAATCAGCTCCGGTAACAGTGACACTTGATCAAACAAAGCCAAAAGTGAGTATCACATCACCGGCTGACGGTATGAAAACAAACCGTGAATCTGTAACCGTAAAAGGTACAGTTGATGAAACCAACCTTGATTGGGTAAAAGTTAACGGACAAAAAGCGCAAGTTGACGAAGACGGCAACTATAGTCACCGCATGCTTCTAAACGAAGGAGAAAATGTGATTAAAGTGGTCGCGCTTGATAAAGCAGGAAATCGTCACTCAAAGACTGTAACCGTTTATGCAAAGTTCGAAGCTCCAGTAGTTGAGAACTTGAAACCAGACACAGACAAAGAGCTGAAGAGCGGGGAGTCTGTGAAAATTGAATTTGACAGTGAGCCAGGATTGGATGCCGTATTCGTGATCCATATGCCTCTGACAAATGCAGGAGGAGTAACGAACGCAACAGAGCTTCCGATGCGTGAAACGTCTGAGGGACATTACGAAGGCTATTACACAGCAACGACAAACGTTAAAGCACCAGGTGCTGTGGTTGAAGTGATTGCTTCGGATGATTACGGCAACAAAACAAGCGAACGAGCAACAGGCAAGCTTTACATCAACGCAAAAAAATAAAAAATAAAATTTAATTTTTCCGGTCTCTTTCCTTGCGAGAGGCCGGTTTTTGCGTGGTTTTAGTACCAAGTCATATAATAAGTTCACAATTCGACAAATATAGGTGGATGCTAAATTCAAAATGTGTGATAAGATAGGGAAGATGTGAAGTTAAAGGAGACTGATTTAATGAGCGAACATTCGAAGTACGACATTCGTGAATGGAAGAAAAAATTAGCACCATTTGAGCGCCCGCGTATATCAGCAAGTGTTTGGCAGTTAGTTAATTCAGTAGGACCATTCTTGATCTTATGGGTATTGGCTTATTTGAGTTTAAATATATCATTTTGGTTAACGCTGCTCTGTGCAGTGCCAGCAGCCGGCTTTTTAGTTCGAACCTTTATCATTTTTCATGATTGCACACACTATTCTTTTTTCAAAAGCAGAAAAGCCAATCAGATTGTAGGGATTTTTACAGGCCTGTTTACGTTCTGTTCGTATGAACAGTGGAAGAATAGCCATGCAACACACCATGCAACGAACGGAAACCTTGAAAAACGTGGGGTTGGTGATGTATGGACAATGACGCTTCAAGAGTACGCAGAGGCTTCTTGGTTTAAGCGATTACAATACAGAACTTACAGAAATCCGATCGTGCTCTTCTTGATCGGACCACTATATATTTTCTTAATCGATTATCGATTTAATGCAAAGAATGCTTCTAAGAAAGAAAAAGTGCATGTTTGGTTAACGAATATCGCACTAGTCACAATCGTATTGGCTGTTGGATTTACGATTGGCTGGAAAGCTTTCTTATTGGTTGAACTGCCGATCTTCTACATTGCAACGTTCTCCGGAGTTTGGTTGTTCTATGTTCAGCATCAGTTTGAAGATGGTTATTTTGAACATAACGAAAAGTGGAACTATGTGGAAGCCGCTCTTAAAGGAAGCTCCTTCTATAAGTTGCCAAAAGTATTACAATGGTTTACAGGGAACATCGGATTTCACCATGTGCACCACTTGAACTCTCGTGTGCCTAACTATCACTTGGAAAAAGCACACAAAAGTGATCCGCGACTTCAAGATGTACCAACGCTTACTCTTCTTACTAGCTTAAAATCGTTAACGTTTAAGCTATGGTGTGAGCAGTCTAAGAAGTTTATCGGAAATCGTGATATTCGTAATTTCATTCGCAAAAATAGAGCAGCATAAAAACATTAGAAGTCACTACTCGCTACGTTAATTAAAAACGTGCGGGGAGTGGCTTTTTTGCTTGGACTGTACTCGTTAGACCTTGTTGCTCCTCGAAAGTAGTTGTCTACTGCTCCAGGTTGGTCGCTTTCTCGCCGTATACTTTGCTTAGAAGTTTCACAGGTGGTAGGCAAGCACCTTCCACTCCAATCAACCCTCAATGAAGAAATAGAAAGGAGCTTTACTTGTTACTTGGAATTCCGTTTTCGAAATTTCAACAAATCCAGGTAATTCTGAAACAACTCAGACGCGCATCTTCCTATAGGCACCTTTTGCATACATACTTTCATAGTATACTTACACAATGACTCCACAGGAAAGAAGGAGATATAGGATGAAGTTGAATGTTCAATATATTCATCTATCTAAAATTAAGCCAGATTATACAATAAAATTAACGGATCATGTGAAGATGCTTAAAAATAGAATGTGGGACTCTATGCATATGCTTGTAGTTAAGAGAGATAAGGAAGATGGATTCAGTATTATTAGCGGAAATGACCGTTATGAATTTTTAACAAAGCACACAAAAAATAAATATGCTCTATGTATGGTCGATGAAAATCCTAGAAAAACAGACATGAAGAATTGGTTACAGAACTTAAGAGGAGAGGGGAAGAAACAAGATAAGAAATTTATTAAGAAGATGAGTCCAGCTGCACTGTCAATTATCAAGCGTTTCGTAAAAGAGAATCCACGTTTTCGTGAACTGCCTCTTAGTAAACAGCTAAAAGTGCTTTTACTTGCTGTTCGATACAAAAAAACAGTAATAACTTCAATGAAGTCAAAAGTAACGGATTTATTGCATAACGACTAATATAACAAACCAAGCACCTCATTTTAATCTGAGGTGCTTGGTTTAGTTCATATCCCATAAATCACTTAGTTTAGTAGTAGGATCCACTTTTTTAACCGCATATAAAATTTTTCTTATACAAATCATTCTTGGATTTTTATTTGGATTGTAGGCAAGCTCTTCTATCGTTTGTCTTTCGATACCAGACGTTCGGGTTAACCAATCAGTATCTTTATTATGTTGTTTGAGCCACATACCTAGTTTGCTGCGTTTCTGCTCCACTCTGTACATATTCAATGATACCCCCAAACATTTTATTCACACATTTTATCTCTATAATTATGGGGTACCCGTATAGAATAACAATTAAACCTAAATACTTGCATATGAATAAGTCTTTTATACTAAAAAGACTCTCTAATCTACAGAATACGTCAAAATCAGCTCTTTTCATTGAAGGATTTGTAGGTAAATAAACCTAAAATTCTATTAAGTATATTTTTTGAAAATTATTTTAATTTTCGGAGGTATAACTTATAGTGGAAATAAGGTGGTGTTCAGTAATGGAGGATGTCAGAGATCTGCTGCAGAATTTGAGTAGAAAATATGAGACGTTGCAAAAGAACAGCTGTCGTTTGGTAGAAGAAGATTTAACATTAGCACATAGTCATATCCTTTATGAAATCAGTAAACACTCAAAGCCTTCTATGCAGCACATTGCAGATAACGTTGGTGTAGACATTACGACATTCAGCAGGCAAGTTAAATCACTAATAAGAACAGGTCTTGTTGAAAAAAGAGTGAATCCAAATGACAAAAGAATTTCTTTCCTTCTATTAACAGAAAAAGGTGTTCATACGATATCTCACTTGAATACGATTTTAAGCACACGGCTAAATCAAAATATTAAAGGACTCTCTGAATTTGAAAGAAACACGATCATACAAGCTTTAAAAATATTAACTAAATCATTAAGTACGACTAAATAAGAAAGAGTATCTGCTAAAATCAGATACTCTTGTTTAATAAAGAAATTATATGATGGCGATATCTTTATCTTTTTTAATGTTTGTCTTTCCTTGCTGAAAGAAGAAAATGCACAAGCAGCTGTTGAAGATGCTGATCTTGTATGTTTTTCTTTGTGAAATGACGTTTCACAAGATGACGGATGATCACTTCACTCATTTTCTATTCCTCCCTTCTTAGTTTTCTCCATAATTCTCTCTCAATCGATAAATATCCTCTTAATTGTCGAAACAATAGTACAGCTTTCCTAGGAACGTATCGGATAAAGTGAAAACAGGACATTTGAAGGGGGATGACAAACTTTTTTTAATACTAAACAATTTTCTTTTTGGCAAGAAATAATGCAACTGCATGTTTTTTAGAGATTACACCTGAATTTTGTTCCAGAATCGCGTTTTTGATTGCTTCATAGAGAGCTTCTTTACGTTCAGGAGACAATATTTGGTGACCTGAATGTGTGTTCAATAGTCCTACATATTCATCGGCTGTATAGGTTTGGTTCCACGTATAAGTATGTGTACACAAATCTTGAAAGGCTCCTGACTGCAGCGTCAGTTTATTACGCTCTTCAATAAATTCAGCTAGGGTAGGAACCTTGCTGTCTTCTAAATGTGGAGCAAAGGATTCATACGCATTTCGAATGGACTGGTAGACGGGTTCATGAGAAGGAATGTGAACAAACCAAAAGAGCGCAAGAACGCCACTATCTTTTAACAGAGAAGCGGCTTTTTTATACCCAGTCTCATGAGGAATAAAGTGAAAAGCAGTCCCAGAATAAACAAGGTCAAATTTGACTTTTTCTTGATTATTCCATTCTTCAAAACTAGAGTTGATCACTTGAAGAGATGGATACGGTGAAAACTTTTTTCGAGTCAGCTCAGCTAAGTTTTGTCCATATTCAATACATGTAACTTTCGAGAGGCCGTGTTTTACAAAACCTTCTGTAGCTTTACCAGTCCCGCTTCCTACCTCCAAAAGAGTGTGATTTACATCAAGGTTTGCAAAACGAATAATATCTTCAAAAAGCTCCTTTGGATAAGTTGGTCGGTATTTTTCATACGAATCAGCAACAAGGTTAAACGATTGTTTAAGCGAAGTCATTAAAATCAGCTCCCAATAATTTAAGGAAAATGATACCAAAAGAAAGGCGGGTTGAATAGAGGAAGGAAAAAAGGTGCGGATCCGGCAACACCTCAACTTTGTTTTAAATTAAAGGAAGTAGTTGTAAAAAGTAGTTCTATCGGATTATCATTCTTTAAAAGAGCTTGAACTAATTTTGATTTTTCAATTCTCTCTGAAGATGAAAGATAAATATAATCATACATATCTAAGCTTTGAATAAGTTTTTTTACTTTTTTAAAATAGGCTTTTTGTAGTTTCTTTTCTGAAGAATTAGGACATCTCTTTTTCATCGAGCTTTTTAAAAATTCGGGATGAAGAGATAGATAAAGGGGGGGCTTGTACCGTTTTAAATATTTCCGCATAGCGGGTATGAGTAGATATTCTCCGCCTTCAATATCCATTTTGATAAGTGACAAATCCGTAATCTGATAATCAGACACCAAGTCTTTAAGGGTGCTTACGGAAACAGGTTGAAAATCATCCGACAATGATCGAACTAAACTTGAACTAGAATCACCAAATCGTGTTCTTTTATATAAGTTCATCGTTCCTGACTTAAAAGACATAGCTTTGTTTATAGTCGTGATTTTCTCTTTGAGTTCTTGATTCAACTCAATATTCGCCTTCAATGCTTCATAGGCTACTGGATCTGGTTCAACGCCAAACGATTGTTTTGCTAGACTCGCTGCATAGAGTAGAGTTGGCCCGATCCAAGAGCCGATATCTAAATAATTTCGATCAGGATGTAAGAAATGATCCAAGACTTCAAATGTAAAGTCTTCCCAATGATTGGGAAACACAGTGTGCCAAAAGTATGCAAACTGTTTATCGTCAGACACATTAAAGGATACATCATTTTTTGTAACGTTCTTCAAATCATCCACCAACTTCCATTTAAAAAAGCTGCCACAAGCTGTTAGAGCTTGGTCAACTATATATCATTATATGTATACACGGTACTTAAGGAACTTCATTTGCTGTTAATCTCTCAAAATATAAAAAAATGTTTGTTTAACCCTTATTAAGATCAATACCTTGTTCTAAAATTTTTGTCCCTTTACATAACATGAGGTATTACATGAAACAGGGGGGATGAAATGAGAAGTTATTTGAGGTGGTCAAAAATACCTTATCCGGGTGAGAGCAATCCCCCGACTCCTGTAACCCCAGAAGCAGGTAATTGGCCGATGTTTTTCATTGCTCGAGATGGTAATAGATTTTTGGATCCATTTCGAAACCAAATCACATGGAGAATCAAGGATCCAAATTCAATTAATTGGGCCAATGAACTTCAAATTGTGCAACAGGTGATGCAGCAGATAACGCCTGAACAGATACGCATTGCACAAATGTGGGCTGCAGGAGAAGTGAATAAACAGATCATTCCAATCGTATTTCAAATGATGGAAACATATGGACTTGCTTCAACAAGAGCGGCCAGATTTTTAGCGTTTTATCAAGCTGCAATCAATGATGCTTTCGTCATAACGTGGCATTTTAAATATCTTTGGGATGTAGCTCGTCCTTGTCAATACGACCGAAACTTAAAGACAGTTTTAATGACTCCGAGTTTTCCAGGATATCCTTCCGCACATGCCGTTATGGCGGGTTGTACGGAACCCATATTGAGCTATTATTTTCCTCAAGAAAGAAACCGCATTCACTTTCTTATGGAAGAGTGCGCGATGTCTAGATTATATGCAGGTGTCCATTTTAAAGTAGATAATGATGAAGGATTATCACTTGGAAGACAGCTCGGTGATATCGTAGTGAATTTAATACAATCGCAAAATATATAATGAAAGAAGAATAACCGGACGAAAGATGTCCGGTTATTTCTCAGTATCCTCGATACACATACTCTTCTTTTGGTTTCTCGATTTCTTTCCAGTCCTTCACTTTTACATAAGGGATATCGGCTTTAAAGGGTTGATAATATTGGGTTTCTATACTCCCTTCAATCTTGATCCATCTGTCATTAGGAAATGATGTGCCTTTTGGGAATTCGACCATCATGCCAAACACACCAGAATCGGCAATACAATGGATGATTCCAAAACGTAAAAGAAAAAGTTCGTTTGATTTTGAAGTTTGATCTTCTGCATTGTAAGTAAACCCTTTGAACTGAACCTCTTTTCCGAGAAAAATACCAGGTTTATAATAGATACTCTCCATGCCTTTTAGATAATTCTTATCGTTTAGTACAACCTGATTTCCTTTTGTAAAGGGCTTCAGTTCTTGATCCATGATTGAATTGTAGCTTTCTTTTCCGTAATAAACACTCGTATCAGGCTTTAAGAACTGGTGCTCACCAAAATCCCCTTCGTTCTCAAGACCTTTAAAGTGGAAACCTTTCGTTTTTACGGTTTCAGAATCAAGAGATGCGATAGGAAAGAATAACCCTGAAATAATCGGGAAAATGAGTATACTGTTTACCGTGATATTCTTTAATCGAGAAGGTTTCTTATGATGATCGTGACCACAATCAGGGGTGCATAAATCATCGTGTTCATGTTCACCATCATCACTCTTTCCATAAATATAGAACTGAACGAGCGTAAGAAAGCCAAGAATAAATATGGCAGAGAACGAGATATATGAATATTTCATGTTAATATATTTGCTAATATCACCTGTAGCATGCAGGTGCATGAACAAAAAGGTAAATCCGATTAAAATCAGGATTCGAATCATAGATGTGCACCTCCTTTAAAGAAATAGAGATCCGAGTAGAACAAGGATCGTAATATATCCAACAAGACTAAACACGAGTTTTTTCTTAAACGCCGCAAGCATCATCAAGACGTTCTTCACATCAAGCATCGGACCATAGACAAGAAACGCAACAATTGAACTCATTGTAAACGTGCTTTGAAACGAAGACGCGATAAAAGCATCAGCTTCTGAACAGAGAGAGAGTATAAAGGCTAATCCCATCATTACAAGTGAAGATGATACTTCACCTTGACCAATCTCAAGGAGCGTTGATGTTTTTACGTAAGTTTGCATACTCGCTGCAATCAAAGCACCGATCACTAAATATTTTCCGACAGAGAAGAATTCTTCTACGGCATGCACAAACGTACCTTTCAGTTTGTTGTAAAAAGAAACCTTTGGTGCTGAAACCGTTGCTGCCGTTTCGTTGTTGAACGGTGAGCGGGAAACAGCACCTATTTCATTCTTAAGTACTTTTGCATTTTTAAATTGAACGGCAAGAATAAAACCTAATAAAACAGCAACAATCATGGCAAGAGAGCCTCGATAGATCATAACTTCCCATCTGTTGCCGAACGCAACATACGTTGAAAATAATACGACAGGATTGATGATCGGACCTGTAAGCATAAAAGGAATGGCCGCAAAAACAGGGACACCTTTTTCAATCAGCTTTCTTGTGATCGGTACGATTCCGCACTCGCACGCAGGAAAGATCGCACCTATAACAGTTCCAAACAGAACAGCACCTATCTTATTTTTGGGCATAATGCGTGCCACCATCTCCTCAGTGACAAACATCTGTATGACACCAGCAATGAGCACACCGATCAGAACGAACGGAAGTGCCTCGATGAGGATGCTTATAAATACGGTATTCATCTGTAAAAACGATTTGTCGAGCATCCGATAATTCCTCCAACTCTATAAACTACCTATCATCATAAAAGATAAACTTTATGAAGTAAATTTAATTTGTAATATCCCCACTATAACGCAAGCACCAAAGGAAAATAAATGACAAATGAAGAATTAGAAGATAATGGGAAATAGGGTCTGACCCCAAACAATTTATTTCCCATAATGAAATTGAGCAAAAGGAGTAAGCAAATGAACCATTTTGACCTGCGGCCGAAGCGGCGATCGCCTTTACGAATCTCGTTAGGGAAAAAGTATTATACGTTTAGAAGATATATAGAATGGTTTACAGATGAAAAGACTTATGCCAAAACAAAGAAGAGTGAACAACTTTCCTTTATTCATTTTTCGCATCAGACGATTCTTCTTCGCAAATTAAAAGATGTAGATATGTGGTATCAGCACAACAAAGTTAAAAACCTCCGAATTGCTATCAAACAATTAAACGGAATCGTAGTCGAACCAGGGGAAACTTTTTCGTATTGGAAAAGCATTGGGACGACAACGCGATCGAAAGGGTACGTCGATGGTATGGTTTTGTTTTACGGTAAGTTTAAGAAGGGGACGGGGGGAGGGCTGTGTCAGCTATCAAACTTAATCTATTGGATGACATTGCATACTCCGCTTTCTGTAACAGAGCGTCATCGTCATAGCTATGATGTGTTTCCAGATTCGAAGCGCACCCAGCCTTTTGGAAGCGGAGCGACTTGTGCTTATAACTACCTAGACCTTCAAATTAAGAACACGACTAATCAGACTTACCAGCTTCACCTATACTTAACCGATACTCATCTTGTTGGAGAATGGCGGACAGACGAAGAACCTTTGCACTCGTATCAAGTGTATGAAAAAGAACATTGGATCACACCAGCTTACTGGGGTGGATATTTAAGGCATAACTTAATTCATCGCAAAGTATTTAACCGCCAAAGAAAACAGATCGATGATGAATATGTAACCGAGAACCATGCCATCATGATGTACGAGCCATTACTAGAAGCTAGTCAAAAGAACGCGTAGATAAAAACCCTTGGCCCATTTTACGGCCGAGGGTTTATTTAAATTGATTGATTCATTACCTTTCCTTTAAGTGGGTCAGGCCTAAAAGTTCCAACAAAGCCTCAGGTTTCAACTGTTTTCGTTCATCGGCTGTTTTTAACGTATAAGAGGATAGAAGGGGATCATAATGAATCTCAATCTTTTCCCCGTTCACATCAACAATCCCAAATTCCTTTTGTAAAGGAGCATCGTCTTTATTTACAGCGTCTTCGTCGACCATTTTTATAAACTGTTCTATCTTATTTTGATCGGTAATCTTATTGCAGTTAACTGCGTTCTTATTAAGGTAAACGCAAATGCTTCTGGGTTTCTGATCAATCCACATCGTCTTATGCAAAACGGGGTTTAGGTCAAAAGTAGTCTCAGTTTCGTTAGCATAAGGGTTCCAGCCACCACCAATATGTAGTTCTTTATCATTTTTTTGAAATCTCAACATAAAGCCTCCCGAATCTTCTATAGAAGCTTGTTTAAAAACGAGCTTCCAGCCATGATTCGGAAGAGTGTCTCTATAAAATTCATAAATATCATACCAATAGTTTCCCTTTATCAAGTAATGATGTTCTTGAAATTCTAATCCATCGTATAGGGGGAGGTCGTTGCGATTCTCAGGAACTATGGAAACGGATGAGTAACGATCTTTTTCTAGCACGTACTTATATATTGCGACACTTGAAATTATCAAAATAATTAAAACAAAAGAAATTACGATTCTGTTTTTCAATACTACACTCCACCTCTCATAATTACATTATATTTTAACAGATTAAGGAAATATGAAAGTTATTTATCCATCACTAGGTACCGTTTTTTCATTGTCAAAATAAAAAGCATAGCTTATTGTAGATAAATGCTGCATTCCTAATAAATGTTTCAAACCCCTGATAAAAGTTAATGAGATTAGGGAAATGATAATAAGAGAAAGAAGGTGTAATCATGGTCCGAACAATCGCTATCATCGATCATAAAGTAATCATCAATCCACCGTTTAGACAAATCAATGAAATGAAGCCTGATTGGTTCTGGGTGGATTTTGACAGTCCAACTCCGGGTGAAACCAATCTATTGCGTACGTTTTTTGACTTTCATCCCCTTGCTGTTGAGGACTGTGTGAATGCCTTGCAACGACCAAAGGTTGAATTTTATGAAAACCACCTGTTTTATGTGTTGCACGCTCTAGACAATAAGACACTTGAAGCAACTGAGGTTGATATTTTTACAACAAAAAACAGTGTTGTTACGTTTCATAAAACAAACGTTCCAGAGATTGATTTTGTATGGAAGTATTTAAGTGAACTAGAGACTATTCCACCTGAACTGGGTAAAAATGAACTTCTTCATAAGCTAATGGATAAACTGGTAGATATGTATTTTCCCATTATGCATGAATTAGAAGAACGGGTAATTTCTATTGAAAGCAATGAAGATGATGAAGCACCAAAAATCATAAACCAGATCTTTGATATAAGAGGAGATCTCTTAACATTAAGAAAAACAGTTGTACCTATGCGCGAGTTGCTGTATCGAATGCTTGAGTCAAAACGGGTAGGCTTAGATGCGGAAGAAAGATCGTACTTTCATGATATATACGATCATCTACTGAGGTTGACAGATATGATGACTTCCGCCAGAGAAATGACATCGGATATACGCGATAATTACATCTCTCTTAACTCTTACCGTATGAACAATATCATGAAAACCTTAACCGTAATTACAACAATCTTCATGCCGTTAACGTTCATTGCGGGTCTTTATGGAATGAATTTTGTAAACATGCCAGAGCTTCAAACGAAGAATGGTTACTTTTATGTACTCGGTTTTATGGTCTTATTGGGTGCAAGCATGTCCATTTGGTTCAAGAAAAAAGGTTGGTTTGAACAAGATTGAGCTTCGTTTAAAAAATGGTTAACAGGGGAACCTACTTGTAAAGAAACGTTTGGAGGGAAACCAAATGAAAAAAGATATCATCGGTACATACACAAAAGAAGAAGAAGCGGTTGGAGCCATCAAAGCTTTGGTCGAAAAAGGTTATCATCCATCTGAAATTTCGATCGTTGCAAAAGATGATGAAATGATTGATAGCGTTGCAGACGAAACCCATGTGAACGAAAGAAAAATTACAGAAGATGATGCAGATAGTGCAACATACGGCACAATCGCTGGCTTTCTGACTGGTATCGGGGGAGGTATCGCCGTTCCGGGATTGGGTACGCCAGGCATAGGTCCACTTCTTGCAGCAGGACCTTTTGCTTCTATGTTTGATAACGATGAAACGGATATGAAAGAAATTCTTCTAAATATGGACGTTTCTGAAAGTGATGCTGAGAGTTATATGCAAGATCTACAAGATGGCAAGATTTTAGTTATGGTTGAACGAAAATAACAGTTTGATTTAAAGGGCACCTTTTGAAGGTGTCTTTTTAATATTTTGAAACTTTTTCCATTCTTTAATCGTATTTATATATATAAGATACGTGGGGTGTTAATACATGGAACTCTTCTTAAATGTATTTTTTGGAATCTTGATCGTGATAGGAATCATTGCAGCTGTTTTTTACCTTTTGAAAAATGTGAAGGACAAAAAAAGAGCAGTTCCTGTCTATGGACTTTCTTATAGTGGAGAGTATACTCAGAAGAACTTTTGGACACATGAGATTATGATTGTGGTCATCATCACACAAGGGTTTGGTTTGTTGAAACTTTCAATGCCCGTTAATGTTTTAATGATTTGCTTACTGGTGTTCCTCACACTGCTTTATTTTACTCAAATATGGCGTGGTGCAATCGGTAAGAAAGGCGTTGTATCGGCTACTAAATTTTATGATTGGAATCAGATCGATTCAGTAGATTGGATTACAGGAATTCAAGCTGAAAACCCAGGTTACCCGAGCTGGGGGTTAGTTCGCTTTCATACGGGTGAAAGGTATGTAGAATTTGTTATCAAGAAAAAAGCGGAGGATGAAGTGCGTTCTTTCGTTGAAGAACGGATGAATCTTGCAAAAGCAAATTAGTAATTTTATTATGTTTTTTAATAATAATGGTATTCTATCTTTTCCTAAGAATAAGTTGAATGTAAAAGCGAAAAGGTGGCTTTACCATGAAACCATATGTGAAAGCTGGACTCATTACCGCTGGACTAATCGTTCTGATCAGTACCTATCTGCTCGGAATGTATGTAGAGAAGTTAAATGTCCAAAGAGAGTCACTTAATATGGATCCGATTCATATCGTTAGCGTATTATTAGGAGCTGCACTTATCTTGATCGGATTAAGGATTAAAACTAAAAAAGAAATAGAAACAACTGAGAACAGTGCAAAATAGGCACTGTTCTTTTACGTATTTTGTAGAGAGTTCCAATCTTTTGTATAATACAGATAGAATATCCAATACATGTGCCAGAGGAGACAATCATGAAATACGAAGATTTTAAAGAAATCGTGCACGGCAGAAGAAGTGTCCGAAAGTTTACGGATCAAGCAGTTGCTGAAGAAGACATTTATGAAATCATGGATTGCGCTCGTTATGCGCCGAGCGACACGAACTCACAAACGTGGGAATTTATCGTAATCCGAAACAAAGATAAAGTAAAGAAAATCGAAGAGATGACGTGGGATGCTATTCATAAATTGGCAGCAAGGGCTGAAGAAAACGGCAAAACGAAGGAAGCGAAATTGCTGACGCGCTCTTTCGGTCCTTATGCAACGGCGTTCTCTGGAGCACCCGTATTAATCATCTGTTTAGCCACTCCTTACGAATCTAAGTTTCGTGAAAAAATCTTTGATCCGATCGAACTTGCCGAAGAAACAGTCTGGGAAGAAGAAGGAATCAAGAGCAGCTGCTTAGCAATTCAAAACTTGATGCTCGCAGCCCATGCTCGCGGACTTGGGACTTGCCCAATGACTGGCCCCGTATTGTTGGCGCAAGATGCGATTCGCGACTTCTTACATATTCCATCAAAGAAACAGATTAACATGGTTATTTCACTCGGACATCCACAAGATCAACCAAAAAAACTCGCGCGAAAAGCAGTAGAAGAAATCGTCACATATGTAAATTGATGGCGACCGAATTTTGTATGTAAGCTCTAAAAAAGCTCGTCCAGCGGCTGACAAGCATGCTGGACGAGCGCCATATGAAAAATACGAGCGCCATATGAAAAATACGAGCGCCATATGAAAAATACGAGCGCCATATGAAAAATACGAGCGCCATATGAAAAATGGAAGCTCCTCCGCTTTTTATTTTCTCTTGAACGCCGTTTCTTATCCCTCCATAAGACTTCAGACCTACAAGATAACTTAAGAAAAAAGGATTTTTTTCGACATTTACCGAATATATGCTTCATGAAACGTATTTTCAATTTTAGAAAGAGGAACTTCTTATGAAAGAGACATTTGACTTGATTGATTATGCACTGCAAAAAAGCGGGTTAGAGGAACTTAAAGATCCGACTCAGGTTCAATATTTAGGTGAAGGAGCTTGGCATCTTGCTTATTTTGTTCAGCTGCGCACTGGGGATGCTGTGGTCGTACGTTTTCCGAAAACGGAGGCCTATGGAAGGAACGTTGAGTTTGATGAAGAAGCCATTCACTCAGAATATGCAGGGACTAGAGCATATTATGAGCTAGCTAATCAAGTTAAACCAGGAATCTGCCCTGCTTTTTTCAACTATCATGTAGAAAAAGACAGAACATTTACCGTTGAATCTTATGCGGGAAAGGCGATCAAGCTTGATCAACTAACGGCTGTAGAAGCGTTTCATATCGGAGCAGAACTTGGTGAGTTCTTTCGCAAGATGAATGCTGCACATCATGGCTTAAAAGGGTTCGGTTATCTCTCATGGAACGGAAAACATATTGAAGGGAAATACCACTCAGATGTTTCAGAATCTATGAAGAAAGAAAACACTGATTACATAAATGATTTTAAGAATTTTATAGATACGTATGAGGGGTCGATTTCTTCATCAGCTTTAGTTGATCTTCAAGCCTGCATGGAAGATAGAGAGATCGAAAATCATACGGTTGTACTTACTAATCAAGATACATCTCCAGAGAATATATTGCTGCATTCAGATGGTACTGTCTGTTTGATCGATCCTGTACCAATCTTATATAGCGGAGATTCGCTCGCGGGGAATTTTCTTAATAATTACCGTACCTTGTTCCCAACATTCTTTAATGCACCGCGTTATGCGCGACATGAATTTGATCGATTTGAAGACCGTTTGAAAAGAATAGCTGATGGATTTTTAGAAGGTTATTCTAATGGAGATCTAGCTATAAAGCGTCGAGTGAAACAAGAAGAGTTTATTCAACTTACTGATCTAACTGTTCTTCATTGGCATCTGCTTCAGACTGATGAATTAACCTCTGAACAGAAAATTCGTTACGGAGAAAGAGAAGCAATTGCCAATCGAATAACGGTACTTGTAAAAAAGATCGAAGAGTTTAAATGGTTGGATGAAAAAAGTGGAACAAAATTAGCATAACCGGCATAGCATGGGCATAATCTTAATTCAAAGCTGACAGTTGAACACTCATTCTATTGTATTACTTTTATGATTTTTCAAAAAACGGTTGACTTTTTAAAACATCTTACTCTATAATCCTATTCAAGAACAAAACAAACATCAGCACGTTAATGTGTTAAACATAATTTGAATATCTCTTATCCAGAGAGGCGGAGGGACTAGGCCCGATGAAGCCCGGCAACCAACAAACCACATTTGGTTTGGAAAGGTGCCAATTCCTACAGATCTTTTTTGATCTGAAAGA
Organism: Fictibacillus halophilus; assembly: GCF_016401385.1. Lineage (NCBI taxonomy): Bacteria > Bacillati > Bacillota > Bacilli > Caryophanales > Fictibacillaceae > Fictibacillus > Fictibacillus halophilus. The sequence continues at coordinate 293,022 of NZ_JAEACF010000001.1, forward strand.
TAAGAGGAGGACCAAAACCCTCTTCTTAGGAAGGGGGTTTTTCTTTTTTCCCCTTATCATACTTCACGTACAAACATCACTTAGTCACTTATTTCATTTTTAAAATCGAATATAGCAAAAGGGAAAAGCATTAATCTTTATCCCTAGTTTTCCTATAGATTTAATTTGGATAATAAGAAGGAGCGATTATAATGACAAAATCTTTTGATGGATACGATATTGAAACATTGCTATTACATGGGGGGCAAGCGCCTGACCCAACGACAGGATCACGAGCAGTACCTGTCTACCAGACTACTTCCTATGTTTTTTCTGATACAGATCATGCGCAAAGCCTTTTCGCACTCGACGAGCCAGGAAATATCTACAGTCGAATCGGAAATCCAACGGTTGATGTTTTCGAGAAAAGGGTTGCTCTTCTAGAAGATGGGGTTGCAGCTGTAGCTACTTCTTCTGGAATGTCAGCAATCGCGCTTGCCGTTTTAAACATCGCACATGCAGGAGATGAAATTATTGCAGCTACGAATCTATACGGAGGAACTTACAACCTATTTTCTACTACTCTTCCGAAATACGGAATTAACGTAAAGTTTGTAGATGCAGAGGATCCAGAGAATTTCAGAAAAGCGGTTACTCCAAACACGAAAGCATTTTTTGCTGAAACGATCGGTAACCCGAGTCTTAACGTATTAGATATTGAGGCAGTGGCAGATATTGCGCATGAGAACGGTGTACCTCTAATTATTGATAATACATTTGCAACGCCATATGTAACAAAACCGATAAGCTTTGGAGCGGACATCGTAATCCATTCAGCAACAAAGTGGATCGGCGGACATGGAACAGCCATTGGCGGTGTTGTGGTAGACGGAGGACGCTTTAATTGGAACTCAGAGAAATATCCAGGATTCACTGAGCCAGATAACAGCTATAACGGATTAAGATACGCAAATGACTTTGGAACGTTAGCTTTTGCGACTAAATTACGCGTACAGCTGTTAAGAGATTTTGGAGCATGCTTGAGTCCACACAATGCATTTCTTCTTTTACAAGGTTTAGAAACACTTCACTTACGAGTGGAAAAACATGCGAAAAACGCACAAGAAGTGGCTGAATATCTGGAAAAACATCCAGCGGTAGATTGGGTTTCATACCCTGGTCTTTCTTCGCACAGAAGTCATGAGCTTGCTAAAAAATATTTAAGCAATGGTTTTGGTTCGATCGTAAACTTTGGAATCAAGGGTGGGCGTGATGCAGGTCGTAAGGTCATCAACAACATTTCATTATGGTCACACGTTGCAAATGTTGGGGATGCAAAATCATTGATCATCCACCCTGCTTCTACCACTCATCAGCAGCTGAGCGGAGACGAATTAGTAGCAACTGGCGTAACAGAAGAACTTATTCGGTTATCGATTGGACTTGAATCCGTAAAAGATCTTACGAATGATCTTGATCGTGCGATACAAACGGCAACAGGGATCGGATCGGATAATACGGAGATCACGATTAATGATGAAGGTGTTATCCGCTGGGCATTGCAATCCTCACTATATAGAGCAGTAGAGAACGGTCAGGAAATTCAGCGTCCCAAAACACTAGCGATTGTTGGACTCAGTTCCAACCCAGCAAGACCTAGCCATAGATTAGCTAGAAAAATGCAGCGTCTTGGCTATAAAATCGTTCCTGTTAATCCAAGAGAAACGGAAGTACTTGATGAAAAAGCATATCCAGATTTAAAATCCATTCCGTTTCCGATTGATGTCGTTCAAGTATTTAGAAGTCCAGAAGCAGCGATTGAGCTTGCAAAAGAAGCAGCGATCACACAGCCAAAAGTGTTCTGGCTACAAGAAGGTGTCATCTCCCCAGAAGCCGCAAGAATAGCGAAAGAAGCTGGAATTGATGTGGTGCATAACAGATGTACGTATAAAGAAGCACAACGACTAAGAGGTACCATTTCAACGTATGCGTGTGAACTTTAAAAATAGAATTGCTGATGGAGCACAAGTCAACGACTTTCAAAAGTAACTCACAAAAATAATCATACAAAAAGGGATAAACGTGGAGGGAAATACATGAAGAAGATTTGGCAGAAAGCAGCACTGGCTTTAAGCATAGCTGGCGCTTTAGTGTTAGCGGGCTGTTCTAGCAGTGCTAAAGAAGGTGAAAAGCCAGAGAAGATCAGACTTGATTATGCCTTTTACTCTCCAACAAGTCTGGCACTTAAAAAGTTTGGCTGGGCAGAAGAGGCGTTTAAAAAAGAAGGCATAGAAGTAGAATGGGTTCAAAGTCAAGGAAGTAATAAAGCGCTTGAGTTTTTAAATTCAGATAGCGTTGATTTTGGATCGACAGCTGGTGCGGCAGCTTTAATCGCAAAAGACAAAGGTGCTCCAATTGAGTCGGTTTATATCTATTCTCAGCCAGAATGGACAGCGCTTGTCGGTGCAGATGGTTCAACGATTAAAGATGTAAAGGATTTGAAAGGCAAAAAAGTAGCTGCAACGTTTGGTACGGATCCGCACATCTTTTTACTACGAGCACTTGCAGATGCTGGCCTTTCTGCAAAGGATGTACAAATTGTAAATCTACAACATGCAGATGGGGCGAACGCTCTACTAAAAGGGCAAGTGGATGCTTGGGCTGGTTTAGATCCACATATGGCTAGAACAGAAGTTGAATCTGGTGCAACGTATATTTACCGCAATCCAGATTTTAATACGTATGGCACGTTGAATGTACGCTCTGAATTTGCTAAGAACCATCCGAAGCAAGTAGAACAAGTGATTGAACTATACGAAAAAGCAAGAAAATGGACGATTGAAAATCCAGAGGAAGCAGCAAAACTTTTATCTGAAGAAGCGGGGATTAAAGAAGATGTCGCAAAAAAACAACTCCAACGAAACAACTTCGAGGAACCTGTTCCAGGATCACAGCATGAAAAAGCTATATCGGCTGCAGGCGAAGTTCTCCAAAAAGAAGAGATTGTCAAAAAAGATACTAACATCGAAGATCTTGTGAAAAAATTGATCAATCCGAAGTTCGCAGAAAAAGTGATCAACCAATAAATGAGAGAGAGGAGGAAGTGTCGATGATTTCTGAAACACATAAGTGGAAAGTAGCACAGAGAGCTTCCCCTCAAAAGCTCTCTTCATCGAAAGGTTTATTTCAATTAGGTAAAGGGATTTTGGTAGGTTCGATCCTGCCTATCATTCTATTAGTTGCGTGGGAAATCGCCGCTAGAATGGGACTTCTGGCTGCGCACCTGTTGCCTGCACCAACCATTATTTTAGAGAAAATTATTAGTATGTATCAAGATGGATCACTGTTCGGCCATATCTCTATTACACTGACCCGGGTATTCTTAGGATTTACGATTGGAACGGGAGCAGCGGTCGTAATTGGCGCGATCGTTGGTTATGCAAAAACAGCAGAAAGACTATTAGATCCGTTGTTTCAAGCCATTCGTTCTATACCTTCTCTAGCTTGGGTACCGCTCTTTATTCTTTGGATGGGGATCGGCGAACCTTCTAAGATTTCGCTAATCGCAGTTGGTGTATTCTTTCCTGTCTATTTAAATATTGTTGCTGGAATTCAAGGTGTTGACCGCAAGCTCATCGAGGTCGGAAGAATTTATCAGTTAACACCCTACCAGCTAACAAAACGCATTATTTTGCCTGCTGCATTGCCATCGTTTATTACGGGTATGCGTAGCGGTCTCGGGCTTGGATGGATGTTTGTAGTAGCGGCAGAGCTTATGGGAGCAAGTGAAGGACTAGGCTATCTGCTAGTAGTAGGTCAGAACACGTACTCACCAGACACCGTCATTGCGAGCATTTTGCTATTTGCAGCTTTAGGTAAAATAACGGACGCAGTACTAAAATGGGTCGAACATCGCTCACTAAAATGGCAAGACAGTATAACTAACCAAGGATAGAAGGAGGGGAAACAGATGCTGAAAGTGAATCGTTTAGAACGAACATTTAATCAACGTACGGCTGGATTTCAAGACATTAATCTTTCTGTGAAGGAAGGTGAGGTCATTGGGATTCTAGGCACGAGCGGCTGTGGGAAAAGCACATTGCTCCGCGTGTTATCAGGTCTCGATCAACAATATGAAGGAACGATTTCAATAGAGAATGGATCGAACAACCAGATCGGTATGATGTTTCAAGAACCTCGCCTTCTGCCATGGTTGTCTGTAAAGAAGAACATTTCATTTGGTTTGGAAAAAGAAGAGAGACACAGTGATAAATATAAAACGTATTTGGACCTGGTAGGATTAACGGATTTTGAAAACCATTACCCGAAAGACTTATCAGGTGGGATGGCACAGCGAACAGCAATAGCACGAGCGCTTATCACTGAACCTGAAATCCTCTTGTTAGATGAACCGTTCAGTGCGTTAGATGCTTTTACAAAAATGCAGCTTCAAGACCTTCTGTTATCCATATGGCAAAAAAAGAAAACAACGATGATTTTAGTCACTCACGATATTGATGAGGCGCTCTATCTCTGTGATCGAATTCTCATCTTAAAAGGTCAGCCAGGTGAATTGTACAGCGAAATTGAGGTAGATAAAGAAAAACCAAGAACCCGAGGAGACGCTTACCTCTCTAAACTAAAAGCACATATCTTAAACTTATTAAACGTTGAAAAGAAAGCAGCAGGTGAACATCAATGACAAAACTAGTCACCATTGATCCAGTCGGAGGAACACATAATATTTCAGAAGACCAAAGGGATACATCCTTTTCTTGGGAAACTTTTACCGAAAGATTCAATAGGCGAAGTGATGGTAAGACGAATATGGCGTATGAATGTGTAGACCGTCATGTTGAAGAAGGAAGAGGTGAGAAAACAGCTCTTCACTATATTGACGACTCACAGGATATTAAAATTCGTTATAACGAGTTAAAGAAAACGACTGACCAGTGGGCGGCGGTTTTAAAAAAGCATGGTGTAAAGAGCGGAGATTTTGTTTTTGTCTTCTTGCCAAAACACCATCATTGTCATATCGCAATGTTAGCTGCTATTAAGCTAGGAGCAATTGTGGGTCCATTATTTGAAGCATTCATGTCGGATGCGGTAAGAGACCGGATCAGTGACTGTGAAGGAACGTTCTTAATCACAGATGAAGAGTTGTATAAGCGAGTACCAAGAGAAGATCTGCCAAGCCTTCATACGGTTTTTTTAACAGATGGTGAAGGAGAAAACGGAGAAATCTCGCTTCAAAAAGAATTGAAGAGTGTAGAGAACACAGAGAGTCAGATTGAGTGGGTAGATCCTGAACATGGTCTAAACATCCACTACACATCCGGTTCTACTGGAAAACCTAAAGGAATCATCCATGCTCATCGAGCGATGGTACAGCAATATCTTACAGGTAGATGGGTGTTAGATATTCAAGAAGATGATGTGTATTGGTGCACTGCTCATCCTGGATGGGTGACAGGAACGGTGTATGGCGTTTTTGCACCATTATTAAACGGAGCCACCATTGTTGTTCACGGTGGACGATTTAAAGCAGAAACTTGGTATGAAACCTTACAAAAAACAGGTGTAACAGTATGGTATAGTGCACCAACTGCATTTCGGATGTTGATGGCAAAAGGAAATCAGCTTCCAGAACGCTATGACCTTTCAAAGCTCCGACACATTTTGAGTGTAGGCGAACCATTGAATCCAGAAGTCATCTATTGGGGTCAGAACGTGCTTGGAAAAAGAATTCATGATACGTGGTGGATGACTGAAACTGGCGCTCAGCTTATTGTAAACCTTCCAACAGAGCCGATAAAGCCAGGTTCAATGGGAAAAGCATTTCCCGGCATAACCGCAACCGTATTGGATGAAGACGGAAATGAACTGCCTCCGTATGCCGTAGGTCATTTAGCGATCAAGGCACCATGGCCAGCAATCATGAGAGAAGTTTGGCAGAATCCTGAAAAATATGATTCGTATTTTAGCTGGGGCGAGTGGTATGTGTCTGGAGATCTTGCCATAAAAGACGAAGATGATTATATCTTTTTCCAAGGACGTTCAGATGACATGATTAATTCCTCCGGAGAACGAATCGGACCATTTGAAGTCGAAAGCAAACTGATCGAACACAAAGCAGTTGCCGAAGCTGGAGTAATCGGCAAGCCTGATCCGATTCGCGGAGAGATCGTAAAAGCCTTTATCGTTTTAAAAGATGGATTTAGAGAGAGTAAAGAGCTTTTGGATGAAATCCGAATCTTTGTTAGAGGTGAATTAGCTGCACATGCTGCACCTCGCGAGATCGAAATCGTAGAAGAGCTTCCAAAAACAAAGATCAGCGGAAAAATATTGCGAAGAGAGCTGAAAGCCCGTGAGTTACAAAAACTTGCTTGAAACTTCGAGAAAGATAGGGAAGGTTAGAATCGGTGACTTTGCTCTAGAGTCAGGAAAAGTAATTCCGAACGCCGAATTAGCTTTTGAGAAGACAGGTAACGCTAAAGGCCCTGTTGTCTTACTCTGCCACGCGTTAACTGGAAATCAGTATGCATACGGATCAGAACAAGATCCAGGATGGTGGCGTGGATTAGTTGGTCCTGATCAATATATTGACACAAACCAGTTTCAAGTAATCACATTTAATGTGCTCGGAGGATGCAGCGGTTCAACTGGTCCAGCAAAGACGAATCCTGAAACCGGAGAACACTATGGAAAGTCATTTCCTTTTGTAACGGTAAGAGATATGGTTCGCGCGCAGCGACAGGCACTTAGCATTTTAGGGATTCCTAGACTTCTTGCCGTCATGGGAGGTTCACTCGGCGGTATGCAGGCACTTGAGTGGGCTGTGCAGTTTCCGTATTTCTTAGAAAAAGTGTTTATCTTTGCGGCAACTCCTTTTTTAAGTGATTATGGCGTCGCTTTTAATAGACTTGCCCTTCACGCGATAGAAAGTGATCCTGTGTATAAGAGTGGCCATTATAAAAGCGATGAGAAATTAGCAGGATTGGAGATCGCACGTATGGCGGGGTTATTAACATACCGTCAGCCTAAGCTATTTAATGAGAGATTTAATAGAGAGATCAAAGAAAAAAATGACGAAGGTAAACCGTTCTTTCAAGTAGATTCCTATCTTACGTATCAGGGGGAAAAGTTGACCAAAAGGTTTGATGTGGATAGCTATGTATCTCTTCTATATGCCATGAACGCTTTCGATATTGGCGATAAGCTTGGTGGCTGGGAGCGGGCAGCATCACAAATTCAAGCTGAAGTACATGCTTTTGGCTATGAAGGAGACCTTCTATATCCTCCTGAGGTGATTGAGAATTTTGTAAAACATACTAGATTCGGAACCTACTATTCTATAGAAACAGACTTTGGTCATGATGGATTTTTAGTTGAATTTGAAAAATGGGGACCACATGTAAGAGAAGCATTGAGACAAGAAGGGAGGCTGCAATATGGCACCTATTAAAGCGGCGCTGCTAGGTTTTGGAACCGTTGGTCAAGGTGTATATGAAGCACTGAAAACGCATAGAGAACAACTTCAAGCTGTGCTGGGTAAAGAGGTTGTGATCGAAGGGATATTAGTTAAAGATGGAAGAAAAAAACGTGAAGTGGATGAACATGTTTTAATAACTACTGATTTTGATGAGATCCTCAATATTGATGGACTAGAGGTCGTGTTTGAAGCAATCGTGGGAGAAGAGCCAGGTTTTACTTATTTGAGTCGTGCACTTGATAAAGGCTGTCATGTGATCACCGCAAACAAAGTCATGTTTGCGAGACATGGAAGAACATTGCTCGATAAAGCGGAAACACGTGATCGTTTTGTTGGATTCGAAGCGACAACAGCAGGTGGAACACCAATCATTCGGAGCATCTCTCAGCTTCTTCAAGTGAACGAAATTCATGCAGTTGAAGCTATACTTAATGGCACATCCAACTACATTTTAACGAATATGAGGGAAAAAGGTCTTCCCTTTCATGAGGTGTTGAAATCTGCGCAAGAACTAGGTTATGCAGAGGCTGACCCGACAAATGATATAGAAGGTCATGATGCATTTTATAAGTTAATGATTTTAAGTGAGTTGTCGTTTGGTGAGACGCCAAAATGGGAGGATGTAGAACGCAAAGGAATAACAGAAGTAACGAGAGAGCAAATCTCGGTATTCAAAGACTGGGGATATAAGGTGAAGCATTTGGCGCGGATCCGCCGTGACCGCGACCAATTCATTTCATCAGTAAAACCCGTTTTGGTTGACGCAGATCACCCATTATATGGTGTGGAAGACGTTCAAAATGCCATTACGATCGATACGAGTCTCGCAGGAAAAGTTACGGTTCAAGGAGCAGGAGCAGGAAAACTTCCAACAGCAAGCGCCATGGTGGAAGACTTGACTTATGTGCTGCAGCCTCATTCTGTAGTAAGAAAGAAAAAAGTAGAACAGCATGCTGCTAATAGTAGCGAAGACACAAACTTCACATCAGTTGGAGAGTATGTAGTCATAGGTTCATCTGTAAGCTTTCATGGAACGGATGACGTACAAATTTTAAAACAAGAAATAAAAGAAGAGCTTGTTTTTCTTCTGATCGAGTGTCAAGTGAGTACGGCAACTCTATTAAAAGAAAACCCTGAACTGGCTGTTTATGAGGTGGCGGGAAAGGAGAGGAAAAAAGCGGTTAAGCTAGAACAGAAGGATACATTACTTAAAAAAGTAATAAATCTATAGAATGAAAAAAGCTCCATCAAAGTGGTTATCCGAACATTGCAGAGTGGCTCCTGCGATGTTTTTTAGTGTATGTTTTAATGTAATCGAGCAAAAAAACCTCATTTGCAAAATCATACAATCAAAGAAAGAAGCTGGCTGAAAGGTCAACAAATGACTGCTTTCAACCAGCTTTTCTCTTATTTACTCTTCTTCATAATCCTCGTTTATTACCGTGAATTCATCGATCAACTCTCCATCAGAAGAAGTAGTCCTAAAGGTGATTTTGTCTTTATCTACTTTTGCGTGCATGGACACGGCAATGTTATCCATGTTTACAAACTCAAACTTCTCATCAGCTACAGCGTCATAATGCTTGTTACCTGTCGTTCCGGCTACTACATATATCGTGCCATTCGTATCTTCTTTTCCGTCTTTCAGTTTCTTTGTTCTGCCATAAGAATGATCGTGGCCCGAGAAAACAAGATCGATTCCAAGTTCGTCTGCTACAGGAGGAATCTTTTCTTTCATAATCTCGTTACCGCCGAACGGGTTGGTGTAATATGGCGGTTTATGAGTCACAAGAATTTTCCAAGGTTTATCCGAATTCTTCATATCTTGTTTCAACCACTCTAGCTGTTGATTTAATATATCAGCATCAGATGTGTATCCAAGTACAGCAATATGCATGTTGTTGTAATCCACTGAATAGGTTCCGCCTTTATCTACATCCGGTCCATTCTTCGGTAAGTTTAAGATTGCTTTTGCCAGCGATCCGTCTGCATCACCCATGTACTCATGGTTCCCTAAGGCCGTAACTAAGTCAGTTGCGCGAATGTTGCTGTACTGACTCAGCGCTGCTAACGAATCATCCCATTGTTTAAACTTAGAAGATTCGTCGATCAAATCACCAACGTGAATCATAAATGATAAATCTTTATTGTTGAGATCTCCAAGAATTTTATTAAAGTGAGTAAGGTCGGAAGGTGATTGTGTATCCCCTAGTACCGCAAACTCAAAGCTTTGCATCCTTTTTAATGTTGTGAATTCCATGAACTCTGACCAATGATCTCCATCACCAACACGGTATACATAAGTAGTGTCTTGCTGTAATTTCTGCAGCTCTACTTTATTAACACGCACTATACCGTTTTTCTTGATGTCCAATTCTCCTGAAAACAATTGGTTACTTCCACTTGCTTTTTGAGTCTTTAATGACGCCATGCCTTTTTGCTCATAGTCTTTCTTTTTTGCATACTGCACAACTGCTGATTGATCACCTGCAAGAGGGCTCGACATCCAAGTAAACCCCTTCGTCTGATAAGGGTTACCTGTTGGAGTCGATATCATATTCTTAAATTCTGTTTCGGTCGCAAGTGCTGGGTATGTTTGTGTGTTGATCTTAAAGGAATACTTGCCATCCTTAACTGCATACAGCGTAATCTTTTTCACTTCACCTGTAAAAGAATCCACCGACAAAGTTCCGTTGAGATCTGTTTTTCCAAAGGAGACGGGATCGTTCTCACCATCGATATGTGCAAACAGTTCAGCATCTACAACGGGCTCATCTTTATTATCTTTTACCGAAAGCTTTGTTGGTTTTCCTAATAAAATTGGCTCATGTGTCAAACTGATTGCTGCTTTTACTGGGACACGAGCTGGATTCATGGAAAACGTAGAAATAAAGTTTTCCGCTTTCGGCTGACTAAAAATCATACTTCCTTCTAACATTTCATACTTCATTTCGCTGCCTTCCTTTGTGGATGCAGGAATATCTAACTGTATCGTTGCAACATCTGCCATTGAAGATGTTTCACCGTTGTTGATTAGATTAAGAGTTAAGATTCCGGTTTCTGAATCGTAATTTGAAGTACTGTCCTGAAAAGGTTCAGAAAACACAACATTTTTAACCGGAAATCCTTTATCCATCTGCATACGAATAGCAGCAGAAGTAATCTCATCCGTATGTGTCATTTTCACTCCGAGATTAAAGGTATCACCTAAATATGCTTCTTCTTGTGACTTTACAAGTTCAATCTTTGCTGATCCTGTATTTACCGAAAAGTAGCTTGTATGAACAGCTTGATTTCCGAATTTATCGGGAACAATCAACGTTACATTGTGTGTTCCATCTGCCCAGCGATAACCACTTAATGAAACGGATCCGTCCATGTCATAAGAAAAGTGTCCTTCTGCTTCTGCATAATTCTTACCATCTACGAGTATACGGATTTTGTCCCAATCAATACCAGTTTTATAAGGATCTTCTTCATATTCGTTCACTCTTGCCGTGATGGTTACATCATTTTTTGTAAAAATCTTGTCGTCCGTGCTAACAGATTGAATGACAGGAGGGTAGAGGTCATCCACCTTTTCACCGTAAACGGCACGAATGTTATCAACATAGATGGATCCTTTTGTCATAGGGCCAGTGATTCCAGATTTCGTAGACATCAAGCGAATCGTTTGTGTTCCTGATAACTTGAACGGACCTGTAAACGATGATGGAATCTCCGCCTCGATGTATTTCCAGCCTGTCCAGTCGATTCCCGGCTTTTCACCTGTTAGATTGATCGTCTGATTTTTTCCGTTACCATCTACAATCAGCATTCTTAGCCAATATCCTTGTGCCTCTGGCGTTCCATATACCCACATGCCAAAGCTTGAAGGATTACCTTCAACAGGAGTATTTAATCCAGGTCCTGCATAAACACCGAGCGTTGTTCCTGTTTGCGCACTTGAAAAATCAAAATCCAGCTTTAATGACTGATTGTCAAAGCGTACTTGATCTGGGAATTCGGAAAGTGATAAGGTTCCTTTTTCTCCACGTCCTGCAGTGGACGTTTTCCAGCTGCCTAATGCATCCTCAAAGTTATGAAGTACGATAGGAAGCTGTCCAACAGATACGTTTAAATTTGCTTCAAGAGGTGTGCCTTTTAATCGAGCCGTGATGGTTCCTTTCACATTTTGATCACCCGTATGAAGAATTCCTTTTTCATCAATGGTTCCCATACCATCTGGAATATCAAATGCAATATCATGAAGGTTCCACTTCACATTTCTTTTTTGAAATCTTGCTACGAGATCTATCTCTTTTTTACTGTTTTTAGCTACAGTTAATTCAGAAGAACCAAAGAATAATTCATTCGGTGTCTCGATTTCAATGATGCTTTTTCCAACTTCTATACCATTATGTTTTAACAGAATATGAAATTGACCCGTTTTTCCACTTGAGACAAAAGTTCCGTCTTCATTAATGGATCCAAACGAAGGATCAGATACTTCCCATGCTAACCCTGATTGTGGGAGTGGTGCAGAAGCTTTAGACTTGTCCATCCCTTTTGCGTCAAAATCAATCGTTGAGCCAGGAGTGAACGATTTGTCATAAGGTTCGATGTGGGCAGAATGAAAGACATGATCAGAAGGCTCTTTTGTAACAACAAGCCAAGAGTTGGCTACACTTCTTTCATTTCTGTCAGAGGGCTGGTTGTCCACTTCTATTACATCTTCACCAAGTTTGCGGGTAGTAAAAGTAGAGGAGCCGCCTCCGTCAAGATTGAGAGCGTGAACAGCGCCATGATCAATCATTAATTGAGCTAAGTCTTTCATTGAAATACCTGATGAATAGGGTTCTTGTCTGCCGTCAATGACAACAAAGAAAACATCACCGTCTTCTTTAATACCAACTGCTGTACGTGGCTCTTTATCCTGACCGGTTTGAGGAGTTTGATAGATTTGGCTGTTTCTGACTAGGATCGCGTTACCGCCGAGAGCTTCTTGAAGATCGGTTTTCATTGATTCGAATTCTGTAGAATTACCGATAACAGCGTTTCCGTCCTTCTTTATCCCAAAAAAGTTCCATGATCGCCCGCTTGTCCCTTTAATAGCGCGCCCGTCTTTATAAACCACGCCATGTGGTTCCCCGGTAGCCATGTTATAAAAATCAGCGTTTACTGCTGCAACTACTTGGTGATTCTCTCCATTGGCCGCATTCGCTTGTGCTCTTACAGGCTGTAGGCTAAATGCATCTTCATCATTAGGTGTTCCGGCTTCAATGGCAACATTCGGATTATGTACATCTACTTCAACTACAAAACTCTCAATCTTTTTACCTTCTTTACTTTCAAAGCTGTATTGCTTTTCTTCTACACCAGGCGCAATATTTGCGCGGTACTCATTAATGGGGGTTTGTACAACTTCAGAAACGAGATCAAATTCACCTAATGCAGACGTTCTAAAGGGTGATAATGTGCTGCTCACTAAAATGAGGGCAAGGGCAGACGGCAACAGCTTTTTCCAATAAAATTTCATCTTTTCCTCCTGTAAAAATAATTTTTGATACATGAGTTTCGGGCTACAGGTTTACAATAATGGAAAAATATTAATGTAATGTTAGGAATTTGTAATATATGTATATAGTTATACTAGAAAACTAAAGTGGTCGTTACAATAGGGCGAAAGTTCTCTTGTAGCTATACATATAAAGACCTGCACACACAAGAGCGCAGGTCTTTTCTCTCTCTATTTTTCTCTCTCTAGGTTCTCTCTCTGTTATCATACGAGGGGTTGTTAAAGCAAAAGGTTTTAATGCAATTGATCACATCGGATGAATCAGTAGTGATTTCCAATCAGGAAATGAACTGATTAGCACCAGCCGTGTCCGCCACCGTAACCACCGCACCAACAACACCCAACGATGATTAACAAGATAAATAGAACTACGATTAAAGCAAAGCTGTTTCCGTAAGACTTATATCCCATTTAACCCACCTCCTTCTTTACAATGACAGAATATTAGAGGTACAAGTTAAAGGTTTGGGCGGAATTAGCCCATTTTTTCGGGACAAGAGCGGAAGCCTTATTTTATGGAAGAAAATATTTACCAAAATGTGGTTTGTTGTATAATTACACTAGAACTAACTAAGTTGATCGAATTTTATGAACAAAACTTTATTGGAGCTGATAACATGTACGGTGTAATTGCTTATTTAGACAGTGAGACTGAACAGAAGATAAATGATCTCAGGGATGGACTTGGAAAAGAAGGAATCGTGGGTCATGGTATGCGACCACATGTGACACTTAGTACGCATCCAGACATTGATATTGAGTCTTTCATAGTATCTTTCCAGAATTACTTTAACGACATTGGTGCTGTACCTCTTTTCTTTCCAACCCTAGCCATATTCCTAAACAGCGGAACTTTATATGCAGCACCAACTAAAAACAGTGTGCTGACAGATTTTCATCAGCGATATCATGACCAATTTAAGAAAGAGATAAATCAACAATCATTATATATTCCTGATTATTGGGTGCCTCATTGCACGCTAGTAATGAACTTATCACATGAAGACTTAGTTAAAGCGTTTGATTATTCAGCAAGGAACTTAGAGCCTTTTCATGCAACGATTGAAAGTGTCGCACTTATACAACTAACGTATGAAGCAGATATATGCATAGATGTGAAGGATATTCTGACAGTGAAATTGAAAAAAGGTGACGTGAATTGATATCGGATGACGTTTGAAAGTAGATGCTGTATGGTTATACATATACTAGTCATACAGAAAGGAATTAGGGTACATGTGGAACGAATTTAAAACATTTATTATGCGTGGCAACGTGATCGATCTTGCCATCGGTGTAATCATCGGAGCAGCATTTAGTAAAATCGTCACTTCACTCGTTGATGATGTCATCATGCCTCCGATTGGTCTTTTACTTGGAAAAGTAGATTTCAGTAATCTCTACATAAATTTAGGAAAAGGCGACTATGCCACCTTAGCAGATGCCCAGAAAGCGGGAGCGGCGACACTTAATTACGGATTATTCATAAACACGCTGATCAACTTTTTTATCATTGCTTTAGTCATATTCTTAGTAGTGAAGCAGATTAACCGTCTAAAGAGGAAAGAAGAAGTAAAGGCGCCGGATACAAAAGAATGCAAATATTGTTTATCTACAATCCCATTGAGAGCCGTTAAATGTCAAAGCTGTACGGCAGATTTAAATGATGACGCTGTTGTGAGACAGTCCTCTGAATAAGGGGGCTTTTTTTTATTGTTGTAAAAGTTTAAAGAAGCAGTTGTGCTACAATTAATACATAAAATCTATTGGGAAATAAGGGTAGGTGAAACCATGACTGATGCTGTTAAGATCTCTGTTCGGTCTTTAGTTGAATATGTATACCGTTCGGGTAGTATCGAATCTGGCTTTAAGTCAACCTCATCCTTAGTAGAAGGAACGAAAGCTCATCAAACGATACAAAAAACATATGAAGAGAGTGACCTGGCAGAAGTATTTCTACAAACGAGCTATCTCCATAATAATCTTGAATATTGGGTAGAAGGCCGATGTGACGGTCTTCTTTTGCGTAATGATACAGTCACGATCGACGAGATCAAATCAACTGCGCGAAATCTAAGTGAGATTACAGATGAATCCTATCCTGTTCACTGGGCTCAAGCAAAGGTTTATGCCTACATATACATGGAAAAAGAAAATATAGAGAAAGTTACGGTACAGCTTACGTATGTACATGTTGATTCTGGTGAGCAGAAGAAATTTCAAGAGAATGTTACGTTTACAGAGCTAGAGAATTTCATGTGTCAACTTATAAAAACGTATGCACCATTTGCCGAGTTGCGTCTTGAAAATCAGCAAAAAAGGAATAAAAGTATAGAAGATCTAGCTTTTCCATATCCGTCATATCGCAATGGCCAGCGTAACTTTGCTGGTGCAATCTATAAAACGATTTTGGATAAAAAGACATTATTTGCGAATGCGCCAACTGGTACAGGAAAAACCATTTCGACACT
This sequence comes from Fictibacillus halophilus, assembly GCF_016401385.1. NCBI lineage: Bacteria > Bacillati > Bacillota > Bacilli > Caryophanales > Fictibacillaceae > Fictibacillus > Fictibacillus halophilus. Next base: position 308,521 of record NZ_JAEACF010000001.1, read on the forward strand.
TTTTCCAGCTGTTAAAGCGATCGGACAAGAAAAAGCAGAAAAGATTTTTTATTTAACAGCAAAAACACTGAACCGAAAAAACGCAGAAGAAGCACTTTTGTTGATGAAAGAGAATGGACTGTTTCTCCAAAGTACGACCATCACGGCTAAAGATAAAGTATGTTTTAAAGAAGAAACCCGTTGTGAACCTTCGTATTGTGAGTTTGCTGATGGATATTTTGACAGAATTAATGGAGCAGTACTTGATATCTTGAAAAATGAGACGGTGATGGATCGAGCAGTAATCTCTGAATATGCACAAAAGCACAAAGTTTGTCCGTTTGAATTTTCTGTAGATCTTGCGTATGCATCAGACAGCGTAATCTGTGATTATAATTATGTATTTGATCCGAGAGTCTCTTTCAAAAGATTGTTTGAAGAACAGAAAAAGCGTACGGTTCTCCTTATGGATGAGGCGCACAATCTAGTAGATCGTGCGCGCGGCATGTATTCAGCAGAAATCTCGAAATCTTCATTCTTACAACTTGCCAGAGAATATAAGGGAAAGCATGACGGGGTTTGGAATACGGCAAAAGCAGTCAATCACGAACTTTTATTAATAAAAAAAGAACACGAAGACAAAGATGTTGCTGTAGCAGATTTGCAGGAAAAATTACTAGAAAGTTTAGAAGCTTTTTTAATTCAGGCTGAGCAAGTCCTAGCCAGTGGTGGTAGTGATGAACAGCTATTAGAGGCTTTTTTTGAAGCGCTGCAATGGGTTAAGATTTCACAATTTTACGATGAACGATTCGTTACGTTCATCTCCACGTTTAAAAGTGAAGTCAAAGTTCGCCTGTTTTGTATGGACCCATCACAGCTTCTTTTTCAGACCGGTAAAAAATACGGTTCACGTATATATTTTTCAGCAACACTCTCACCGCTATCGTATTTTCGAGAAATGCTTGGAGGGGAGGAAGACGATTACATCATTCGGATGCCTTCTCCTTACGAAAAAGAGCAGCTGGATGTGTTTGTTCAACCTCTGTCTACACGATTTAGAGACCGGGAAAAAACGATAGATCCAATTGTGGGTATGATCAAAGACTTGGTCGTTAACAGACCAGGCAACTATCTTGTTTTCTTTCCATCCTATCGGTATATGACAGATATATATGAACGAATGATAGAAGAAGATCAAGCCTTCAACCTTATTATTCAGCATCCTGCCATGAAAGAAGAAGAGCGGGAGACATTTTTATCTCATTATGAGTCTGTAAGTGAGAAGTCGCTTGTTGGGCTGGCAGTCATGGGAGGCATCTTCTCAGAAGGAATTGATCTAAAAGGAGATAGACTTACAGGTGCGGTAATCATTGGTGTAGGATTGCCACAAGTAGGATTAGAGCGTGATACGATGAAGGATTATTTTCAGCGTGCAGGTAAGAATGGTTACGACTTCGCATACGTGTATCCAGGCATGAATAAAGTGCTGCAGGCAGGGGGCCGTGTTATCCGGTCAGAAGAAGATAGGGGTACGCTCGTTTTAGTGGATGACCGTTTTTTAACGAGAAAGTATGTAGAGATGCTGCCAGAAGAGTGGCGGGATTTTGTGGTGTTGAATCGGTTGTTTTAGTTTAGATATGTGAATTTGTTTGTGTTTTGCGTGAGGGTTGTCGAAAAGCCTATAAACGTTCATGAACTATAACCTAACTCTCACACCAAATTCGCCTTCACTTAACCATTAAAAAACACTTGGAGTCAAAGCTCCAAGTGTTTTTTTAACGTCTAAACAACCCTGCATTTAAAAATGGTAAACCGAATGTATCTGCTTGCTGCGTCATTTCCTTCATCTTCCGTAATTCAACCTCTTTAAAGTCAGAAAAAACTTCTCGCATCCGCTCAAACGTATAACCTAATCCGCCTTGCATCGAGCGATCCTTGTACACGTCCATGTCAGGTATATCTAATCCCATACCCACTGCATCAAAGCATGTAATTGCGAAGTGCCCGCCTTCTTTTAAACAGTTGTTTAAAAGGTTCAAATAACTAACACGACGATGTGGAGGCACGTGATGGAAGCAACCAGAATCATAGATAAGATCATACTCCTTGTGTGGTAGGTTAATCTCAAAGATACTTCCTTGTATAAATTTCACTTCAACGCCTTTTTCAATAGCGCGTTCACGAGCCCAATCTAGTCCCTCGCTCGAAAGATCTACAGCATCCACTTCGAACCCGAGCTGAGCTAAGAAGATTGCATTTCGACCAGGGCCGCATCCAAGTTCTAACACTCGGCCAGGCTTTATTAAGCCACGTTCCACATAGTTCACAAGGTTTTCATCTGGTGCGTCCACGAAAAAAGGAACCTTCTTATTTCTGTCTTCATAAAAAGAGTTCCAGAACGCTCCCTCATCCCGTAAAAGAGAATCTAGCATGTTATAAACATGTTCATTTTTCGTAATTAAATTTGTCAAATGACCATCCGCCTTTCTCATTAAAAGTGAGTCCATGATTGACTGAGTTGTCTACCTCTATTTTACCAAAAATAGGGTATAATGGGGTGGTTCACATAAAAAAAGAGGGGTGAAAAATGGATAAAATAGCGATTACAGAAGGGGTAACTTTCATGAAAGCAGGTTTAGCTGAAGTGAAAGGGATAGCAAGAGTCTGCAGAGAAGGATGGCGTGCAACTTATGGTTATTTAGAAGATGAAGTGTATGTGAACAGAGTCATTGAAGAGTATTATAACGAGAGAAGAATTGAAACCGAAGTGACCGAGTTCAGCAAAGGCTGGCATGGATACTTTGTAGCAAAAGAAGATGGAGAAGTAGTAGGTGCGATCGGCGGTGGAACGATTAGTGAAGAGATAGGTGAAATCTTTGTATTCTACATGGATCCGAACAAGAGAAACCGAGGAATTGGATCAAAGCTATTACACTATTACACTGATTATCAAAAGGATTTAGGTATTAAGGAACAATGGCTATCCGCGCAAAAAGATAATGAAAAAGCTATTCCTTTCTACGAAGCAAAAGGATTTGTAGCACAATCAGAAAAGATCAGTGAATCAAGTGACAATTACATATCAATCCGATATAAGCGGAACATTTAAGCCCCTCATAAGAGGAGCTTTTTCTAATCTACAATTGTTTTCTTGCGCAAGAGCAGTGATTGAAAATCTAATCCACCACCAGCTTCTGGAACGATGTGAAAGTCTATCACCTCAAAAAGAGGAGATACCACTTTTAATAAATTTTCATCTGTATAAAACGAAAAGAAACGCTTAGGTATGTATGAATCTTCTTCCCACACGCCTTCTGAATCTTTCCCACCGTAAACACCCATGTAAAACAATCCATCCTGAGTGAGGACGGTATGAATGTTTTTAAGCACTGCAGGAAGACTGACCTTCGGGACATGAAGCAGCGTGTTCATGGCCCATACAGACTCAAAAGATTCTGACTCGAAATTCAACGTATAATAATCCATGATTTTAGCTTTTAACCCTTTGGCTCGGCATGTTTCGACCATGTTAGGAGAGAGGTCTATGCATGTTACATCGAGCTTATGGTCTAACAAATACTTACCGTGCTGACCAGAGCCTGCTCCGATATCAAGAAGTGAATGAAAGCCTTCTTTTCTAATAGCTGTAACAAATGAATCAAGTTCACTTACCTTCCAACTCTCGATCTCTACTTTATTCCGAGAATCAGCTTGCTCGTTATAGCTTGCTTTCAGACTTTCTTTTAATAAAAGATCCATGGTGTTCTCTCCCTTGTCTTGATATGAGAATCGGTTTCTAAGCAAACAATGTATTTATTATAGCGAAAAAATAGAGTAAGGTAAATTTAGAAATGAATGAATATTCTGCAAGGAGGAGTCCTGATCTCTCTTGAAAAATAGTTTGTTAACAGTATGGGAATGCGGACTTTAATATCTGGACTTTAATATCCTTGATGCACCCTTATAAAAATCGAATTTTTAATGTGTTTTATTTGCTGTTATCTTGTGCTAGGACTTCCACTAGGACCTGGCGAATATATAAGAATGTAGATGATAAGAGGAGTGAACAGGAATGGAACAATTATTCAGCCGTTTGGCAAACTATCAAAATGAAATGGTGGCGATTCGCAGACATCTTCACCAAAATCCTGAACTGTCATTTGAAGAAGTCGAAACACCAGCCTTTATTGCTTCGTATCATGAGAAATTAGGGTTAGATGTACGAACGGGAGTCGGCGGTCGAGGCGTAGTCGCTACGTTAAAAGGTGGAAAACCAGGTAAGACAGTGGCACTTCGAGCAGATTTTGATGCACTTCCAATTCAGGAAGAAAATGAATCTTCATACAAATCTAAAGTGCCTGGTGTTATGCATGCATGCGGGCATGACGGTCACACTGCATCGCTTCTAGTACTTGCAAAGGTTCTAACTGAGCTGAAGGATGAAGTGGAGGGTACGATCGTCTTTATTCATCAGCATGCTGAGGAACTAGCACCTGGTGGAGCGATTGCAATGATTGAGGATGGTTGCCTAGATGGAGTGGATGTGATCTATGGAACACATCTTTGGGCAACGATGCCAACAGGAACCATTGGTTATCGGACAGGTCCAGTTATGGCTGCAGCCGACTCTTTTACCATAAAGGTTCAAGGGAAGGGTGGTCACGGTGCTCAGCCTCATAAAACAAAAGATAGCATTGTTATTGGAGCACAGCTTGTTTCAAACCTTCAACAAATTGTCAGTCGTAGAGTAAATCCATTGGATGCAGCAGTTGTATCTGTTGGTGCGTTTGAAGCGAAGAATGCATTCAACGTTATTGCAGATACAGCAAAATTAACAGGAACAGTTCGCACATTTAAGGAAGAAGTACGAATTGCCATCGAGCAAGAAATCGATCGAATCGCAAAAGGTACGTGTCTTGCATCCGATGCTTCCTATGAATATGTATTTAAACGAGGATATCCGGCGGTTGTAAACCATAAAGAGGACACGGAGTTTGTAGTGGATGTAGCGAGAAAAGTTCCAGGTGTTGTAGAACTTGAAGAAATTGAACCGCAAATGGGTGGAGAAGATTATGCATACTACTTAGAAAGAGTTCCAGGCACGTTCTTTTTTACCGGTGCTCTTGATGAAGCCTGGGAAGAAGTATATCCACACCACCACCCGAAGTTCAAGATTAATGAAGATGCTTTATTAATTGCAGCAAACCTATTAGGAGCTGCTACACTTACGTATTTAAAACAAAACACTCTAAAAAAAGTTTTGAGTTAACAAGATATACTCATGAAAAAGCTCCCTTACGCGAGGGAGCTTTTTTTAATTTTTAGGATTATTCCCAACAGCTGTCAGGAGCAGTTCCACCAGGAATTTCACCAGGAGTTTCACCAGTATTTCCACCGGCATCATTTCCATTAGATTTCTTGGATTTCTTAGAAGACTTTTTAGACTTTACAGCAGGAGCTTTCTTAGACTTCTTACGTTTTAGACCATCACCCAAAAGAGAGCGTAAAGCTTCTACAGTACCAGCTTCAGCACCGTTTTCAGCAGTCACTTCAGCTTCAGTCTCTGTGCCGTTCGCACCTAGAGAATTAAATGCTTCTAATAGTTCTTTTCTTTTTTTACCCAATCGTATCACCCCCACTATTACTATATGAAATGTAAGTAAGAGTGCTTGTACGAATCACCATTTTTAAGATGAAGAAGCGTCTAAATTCTTATACTTTATAAACTTCTAAACGTCACCTTAAAAAAAATATTGCCAATATCATAGGTATCATTTTATAATAAATGTGTAAAATTACACTTTAAATATTGGTGGTGATGTTATGAAAGGAAAATATCTACTGATCGGGATTTCTTTATATGGGTTCGCTTTTTATACAAGTACCTCCATCCATTCACACCAACAGGAAACAGTGGTAATAGAAGACGCGGGAAAGCTCTTGCCAACAAAGATGAAAGAGGTTAAGAGCTCGCAATCTACTGAGGAGCTGCAAAATTTGGTGAAAAAAGAAAAGACGATCTCAATCGCTGGCATGCAACATAGTCAGGGAGGCCATACCCTCTATCCACATGGAACGCTTCTCGACATGAAGAGATACAACGAGATATTGAACTTCAACCCTAAAGAAAAAACAATAACGGTTCAAAGTGGCGTCACATGGGCAGATATTCAAAAGAAAATTAATCCGTACGGTCTATCGATTCAAGTCATGCAGTCACAAAATATATTTACAGTTGGCGGTGCACTTAGTGTCAACGTTCATGGGCGGGATATCCGGTATGGTTCTCTAATCGATACAGTCGATTCCTTTCGATTGCTAAAGCCGGATGGAGAAATTATTTCTGTGAGTCGTGAAGAGAACAGTGAATACTTTTCATATGTAATAGGCGGCTACGGTCTTTTTGGAGTCATACTCGATGTGACATTGCAATTGGCTGAGGATGAACTGTATAAACATCGCATATCCACAATGGATTACAAATCATACGAAGAGCATTTTAAGGAAAAGGTTAAGAACGATGATAATGTGAAGATGCATCTTGCACGTTTGTCTGTTGCGCCTAAGACCTTTTTAAAAGAAATGTACGTGACGGACTATGTATTGGCAGACAATCAAAGGAAGCTAAGTAGATATTCAAAGTTATATGAAGAAGAAAAAGTCGCCCTTCCAAAGTTCATGTTAGGCATGTCACGTTATAGTAATTGGGGAAAAGATGTATTCTGGGAGACTCAAAAGAAACACTTTCAAAATAGCAATGGCAGATATCAATCGAGAAATAACGTAATGAGATCAGATAGTACGTTTATGGAATATGAAAATGCCAATCGAACAGAAGTGCTGCAAGAATATTTTGTACCTGTTGATGAGTTTGCTTCTTATATTGACGATCTGAGAAAGGTGTTAGAAAAAGAGGATCTGAACCTGTTAAACATCACGATTCGGTACGTCGAGCATGATGAGGATGCTGTGTTGTCTTATGCGAAGGACGATATGTTTGCTCTTGTTTTATTGATCAATCAAGGCCGTTCAGATAAAGAGATAAAGAAAACAGAAAAAGTCATTCAGAAGATGATTGACGTAACGCTAGATCACGATGGAAGCTATTACTTACCTTATTACTCATATCCGACAGAGAAACAGCTGAAACGAGCATACCCGCGTATCGATGATTTCTTCAAGAAGAAACGGGAGCTAGATCCTAAAGAACGATTTAAAAATCTTTTTTATGAGGAGTACTCAAAATGAATTATCGTACATTTGTAACGGCACAAAGTCTTTTAATGACGGCAAGCTCGATGGTCTTTCCCTTCTACCTACTCCTCATTCGTAACATTGGTGACAGCTATTCGCAGTTCGGGTTAGCTTACGGATTGTTTGCATTGACCGGCGCGCTTGTTCATCCTATCATTGGCAGACTCTCTGATCGACTAGGTGACCGCACCTTCATTCTGGTGCATACATGGGGTATGGCTGGAATCATGCTGATAATACCAATCATTGAAACGGTTACTGCTCTTTATTTGGTCCAGATTGTTATGGGGATTTTAGGTGCTGTACAAAAAACATCGGAGAAAACAGTTCTTGCGAGGCAGTCTGAAGGCGTAGAGGCAGGTAAGAAAATAGGAAGCTATCACCTTTGGACAAGTGTATGGGGAGCGATCGCTGTTATGTTAACAGGATATCTGATCGATTTTTTGACGATCGGAAGCTTGTTTTATATCGCATCATTTCTTTACATGATCTCTGGCGTTCTCATTTTAAAGTCAGCAGCCGTTCCATTTACGGTTCAACGAAAAAAGCCTGTACAGCTATAGCTGACGGGCTTTATGTGTACATTTGATAAAGAATCCAAGTGATGACCAAGCACTGGAGTGCAAGAACAACAATTCTTTTGGCAGAATGCTTCACACCTTTATTTAGTATTCTAGTAAACAATGTTTCAAACGTAATTACTATCAAGAATGTGTAAATAAAGCCTAGAAGCAGTTCTTCCATTTCTTCACCTACTTTAATGATTCTGCTATTTTCATTAGAACCTAATTAATCGTCAAATCTTTTAAGAGGGATCCTCGTCTTTTTTGCCTCTTCTCCAATACTTTTGAATGAAGTTTTTTACTATATCTTTTCCTGCTAATAGCGCACCGAGCCAGAAGAAAACTTCTCCACCGATAAATAATCCACTCACGATGGCTGTTTTAACGGCTGCACTAAATGATAAGAAAGGTATGACCGGTATTAGAATCCACAGAACGAACGAAAGTATAATAAAAGTTATTCCGATTTTCTTTTTCAATGCAATCTCCTCCGTAGCTAGTTAGACGTAATACGAAAGAATCGAGATAAAGTTCCCATATCAATATTCTACCAACTCACTAGAAATTATTTCCACTATTTATTTAAATATTAACTGGATGTGATTACCAGTGATCCCATAGTTGAAAATGTTTCCAAGTTTGGATAATGTTAAGAGGAAACTGATGTAAAAGGGTGGGGTAATTTTGAATAAAGAACTTGTATATCAGAGCAGAGATAAAGAGGTTGAAGTCTTCGAGGATGAATTTGGAACTATCACGTTAAAAGAGATACCTTATGAAGCTGCCGTAATGGTCGCATTAGAAAACGATTCTCTGATATTGATCAGCCAATATCGACCGGCAGTAGATCAAGTTATTATTCAACTTCCAGGTGGTGGAATGAACGAAAATGAAGATTCCATGGAAGCCGCAAAAAGAGAGTTGCTTGAGGAAACGGGTATCGTTTGTGGAGACTCAGTTTTCCTAGGAAGTATACAGCCTAGTGCTTGTTTGAGTAATACAGTTACGCATGTTTATTTTACAAAAGATATTTTGGATTACAAATCTCAAATGCTAGAGAAAAAGGAAGCGACCATTCAAGCTTTTCATATTCCAGTTGAACGAGCATTCCGAAATATTGAACAAGGGATTTGGAAAGATAGTGAACTTGCACACGGATTATTATTGGCTAGGCTGAAAGGGTTGATTTAGATGAGTTGTTTAGGATGTGAATTAGCAAATAAAGTTTTACCTATACATACGGTTTATGAAGATGAGTGGGTGCAATGTTTTTTGGATATTGATCCTTTTAACGAAGGACACACGTTAATTCTTCCGAAGAGACATGTGAAGGAATTAACAGAGCTGACGAAAGAAGAAACACATGCTGTGATGGAAGCGGCAAAATACATATCGAAGAAGTTAGAGAGCTGTTTTAACCCTGATGGGATTACGATCAACCAAAATGGGGGAAAGTTTAGTGATCTTACTCATTTTCACATGCATGTGATTCCTAGATACGAAAATGATGGATTTACATGGAGCGAATCATCCATTATAGATAATGCTCATGAACGTTTAGCAGAAACAGCGGGTAGACTTCTAAGAGTTTAATGTTTTTAACTTTTATTAAAATTGTGCCAAAATGTGAACAAGGAGGGATTCATTATGCCAAGCAGTATTCATGATCGTGCAGTTCTACATAATGGTGTTCAAATGCCATGGGTTGGGCTAGGAGTCTACAAAGCTAAAGATGGTGATGAAGTCATCCAGTCCATAAAGTGGGCGATTGATGCAGGATATCGAAGCATTGATACGGCAAGTTTATATGAAAATGAAGCTGGTGTCGGTCAAGCGATAAATGAATCAAACGTTCCAAGAGAAGAACTTTTTATCACAACAAAAGTTTGGAACACCGATCAAGGCTATGAAAAAACCTTATCAGCATTTGATGAAAGTTTAGAAAGACTAGGGCTAGATTACGTTGATCTATACCTTGTTCACTGGCCAGTTCCAGGAAAGTATATTGAAACATGGAAGGCTCTGGAGAAGATCTATAATGAGGGCCGAGCTAAAGCGATCGGTGTCAGCAACTTCAAACAGCATCATCTTGAAGATTTGATGAGAGAAGCAGAGATTAAGCCAATGGTGAACCAAGTAGAGTACCATCCTCGTCTGACTCAGGAAAAATTGTTGGCATTTTGTAAAGAGCAAGGCATCCAACTAGAAGCATGGAGACCTCTATTAAAAGGAGAGATCTTCGATGAACCAACTTTAGTAGAGCTTGCAGATAAATACAATAAATCAGTCGCTCAAATTATTTTACGCTGGGATCTTCAGAACGGTGTAGTCACAATTCCTAAATCTGTAACGCAGCATAGGATTGAAGAAAACATCGAACTTTTTGACTTTGAACTATCAAATGAAGATATGACGCGTATAGCTGCGCTAAACCAAAATAAACGTAACGGCGCAAATCCCGATGATCCGGAGTTCTATAAACAATTTGAATAAAGTATGTGAAAGTCTTCCTGTTTTTCGGGAGGACTTTTTTTGATGATTTGAGTTTATAGGCCGCCAAAAAAGTTTATGGGCCGTAAAAAGCAGTTTATAGGCTTTTCGACAAGCCTCCTATATATTCGCTGCCTTTAGCAAATCAATGTGTTTTAAATCATCAGATTCGGGAAAAATGATAAACGTAATGGAATGAAAGGGAGTGTAACAATGACAAAACGAGTATTGATCGTCGTAACGAACCATCAAAACATTGGTAATAACAAGACAGGGCTCTGGTTAGAGGAGTTTGCGGTTCCTTTCAACGAGTTTCGTGACAAAGGATATGATATTACTGTTAAAAGTATTAAAGGTGGAGATGTCCCGCTAGATCCGAACAGCTTAGAGGGTGTGGATAAAGAAACCTATAAAGAAGCACTTTCACATCTTGAAGGCACTGCAGAACTTAGTGCTGATGATGCGGTGAGTTATGATGCGATTTATCTACCGGGTGGTCATGGAACAGTCTTCGATTTCCCGAAGAGTGATGCATTAAAAGAAGTAGTAAGTCAGATGGCACAAACAAACAAAGTAATCGGAAGTGTCTGTCATGGCCCTGCTGGACTTACAACGGCAACTCTTAAAGACGGTACACCAATAGTAAAAGGAAAGACAGTTACTGCATTTACCGATGAAGAGGAAGAAGAGATGCAGCTGACGAAAGAAGTTCCTTTCTTACTCGAAACAAAGCTTCGTGAACTAGGAGCAGAATTTCAACGAGCAGGAAAATGGGAAGATTTCGCCGTAACAGACGGCACACTTGTTACAGGACAAAATCCACAATCAAGCAGAAGTGTAGCGCTCCGCATGATTGATGTGTTGGATAAACAATAGAAGAGGGATAGAAGCGACCGGCTGAGGCTGGTCGTTTTTTTTTCTAAAAAAGTATCAATAATTATCCATTATCAAAGAATCCTCTTCAGAACTTAATTTATTCAGTAAAAAATAGAAGGACTTAAGACCTATGACTCATAACCAGCGCTAAAAAGAACTGGAAAGAAGTTAGGGACAATTTATCATTGACGATGATAATCATTATCAATTAAGGTTATACATGTAATCAATAATGAGAATCATTTTCAATAATGTGTCGGATAATCTACTAGGAGGAATAAATGATGAGCATGTTACAAATAGAAATGAACGAAAAATACTTAAAACAACAAGAAAAACGAGAATCAAATGCAAGATCTTATCCACGCCGCATTCCGATTGCCATTGAAGAAGCAGAAGGCATCTATGTGAAAGATGCTGATGGGAAAACATATATAGATTGTCTGGCAGGAGCAGGAACTCTTGCGCTTGGGCATAATCACCCGGTAGTCATAGACGCTATCGAGAAAGTGCTTCATGACAAGCGCCCTTTACATACACTGGATTTAACGACGCCAGTAAAAGAGGAATTCGTAAGTGAAGTGTTTGATAGTTTACCAGAAGAATTCGCAAAACGTGCAAAGATTCAATTCTGTGGACCGACTGGAGGAGATGCAATTGAAGCAGCAATCAAGCTTGTAAAAACAGCAACTGGTAGAAGAAGCATCCTATCATTCCAAGGAGGCTATCACGGTGCTACGCACGGAACGATGGCGCTATCTGGTAACTTAGGGCCGAAACAGAGCGTGCAAGGATTGATGCCAGATGTACACTTTATGCCATATCCATATGAATACCGCTGTCCGTTCGGAATGGGTGGAGAAGACACGTGGAAAATCAGTGCTAACTATATCGAGAACCTTTTATATGATCCTGAAAGCGGAATCCTTCCTCCAGCGGCTATGATCTTAGAAGTTGTACAAGGAGAAGGTGGATCTATTCCGGCACCAGTTGAGTGGCTGCGTGAGATCCGCCGCATCACGAAAGAGCGTAACATTCCATTGATTATTGATGAAGTGCAGACAGGAATAGGTCGTACAGGGAAGCTATTTGCTTTTCAGCATGCAGGAATCGTACCGGATGTAGTCGTTCTGTCCAAAGCGATCGGTGGAAGCTTGCCATTATCTGTCGTGATCTATGATCGTGAACTGGATAAATGGGGTCCTGGTGCGCATATCGGAACGTTTAGAGGAAACCAGATGGCGATGGCAGCTGGAACAGCAACGCTGCGTCATATTAAAGAAAACAACTTATCACAGCATGCTGCTGAACTTGGCGAGAAGCTTATGCTTGAACTTTCGATCCTACAAAATGAGATTCCTGAGATCGGTGATGTTCGAGGTCGAGGATTGATGGTAGGAGCAGAAATTGTGAACCCGCGCATTCCAACTGGATTAAAAGGAACATATGCCGCAAACCCTGAACTCGCTAGCCGTATTCAACGAGAATGCTTTAACAGAGGATTAATCTTAGAAGTAGGCGGAAGGCATGGGAGTGTAGTCCGATTCTTGCCACCACTTATCATAACAGAGGAACAACTGGACGAAGTAATCGCAATATTTACAGATGCGGTAAGAGCCGCACTAAAATAGAGGTGCTAGATGAACACAACTGATTTTGATCGCTTTTTCCTTAATGATAGTGAAGCAGGTATACAGAGCTTTCAGCATATCATCGTTGAAACAAAACAGCTGTTAAGCAAGTTTTATAAAGGGAATTCAGATGCTTTTAACGGCGTGCTACCTGCAGAGATTGAGAAAGAGATAAACGAACTAACACTCACTTCGAGTGATGGAGAAAAACCAGTAACCGTATTAAACGATGTTTTGGAGAAGATCGTGAGAAACAGCATTCATGTTTCTCATCCGACAAGTATGGGACACCTTCATTGTCCACCGCTTATCCCCGCCATTGCTGCTGAAATGATCATAGGAACACTCAATCAATCAATGGATTCGTGGGATCAAAGCTCAACGGCAACTTACTTAGAAGAGCGGCTGATCAAATGGGTAAGTAACAAGCTTGCTCTTCCTTCATCAGCAGACGGAACATTCACGAGTGGTGGGACTCAATCGAACTATATGGGATTGTTACTCGCTCGAGATTTCTTTTGTAATAAACGATGGGGATGGAATGTTAAAGCTCAAGGATTGCCACCAGAGTCGCATAAGCTTCGTATTCTATGTTCCGAAGATGCTCACTTTACCGTGAAGAAGTCAGCTTTTCAATTAGGGTTAGGTGAACAGGCCGTCGTAACGATTGAAACGGATGAATGTAAAAAGTTAAACACAGCTAAATTAATGGAAGAGATCGAGCGCTTGAAAAGTGGCGGACTTATCCCTATGTGTGTAGTAGCAACAGCCGGAACAACGGATTTCGGCAGTATTGACCCAATTCAAGAGGTTGCTGCTATTGCTCAAAACCATGGATTGTGGCTTCATGTTGATGCAGCTTACGGGGGTGCGTTACTTCTAAGTAAAAAGCATTTTCATAAGTTAGCAGGAATTGAGCAAGCGGATTCCATTACGATAGATTTTCATAAGCAGTTTTATCAACCGATCAGCTGTGGTGCGTTCTTCGTAAAAGATAGAGCAAATTTCAAATATATCGCACATCATGCAGACTATTTAAATCCCGAGAACGATGAAGAAGATGGCCTCGTTCACCTAGTAAGCAAATCGGTTCAAACAACAAGGCGTTTTGATGCGTTGAAGCTTTTCATGTCATTACGCATCGTCGGCGAAAAGAACTTCGCCAATATGATTGATTATACGCTTCATCTTGCAAAACAGGCAGCAGGTGTGATGGATCAGCACCCACAGATTGAAGTGTGCAACATAAAGCCTGAGATTAATGCGATTGTATTCCGTTTTAATGACGCAGCGTCAGATTCATTAAATGAACTGAATACGTATATCTATAAAAAAATTCTTTATACAGGAACAGCTCTGGTCGCGAAAACAAAAGTGAAGGATGAAGTCTTTTTAAAGTTTACGTTACTGAATCCACGAACAACAATCGTGGATATTGAAGATATTCTTCATAGCATTTCTCAATTTGCAGCTGAGTACGAAAACAGGGGGATCACCCAATGACAAATCATAAACAACGAGCAGAAAATGCAAGCATACAGAGTTTTTTAAACTGCTATCTTCGAGAAACACAAGCATTTGTTAACGTTGAAGATACGGTTGATCATTTAGGATGGAGTGGGGAGACTCCGAACAGATGGGTGAAGATTGAACTCAAGAAACAAGGTTCAGCCATCTTTGCGGCAATCAAGCATTGGTCTTTAACAGGCAGACATCTGTTCCACTTTCCTATTCTTTATCAGAACAGTGAAAACATGATAGCACTTGATTACATTTCGCTTGTCTCCATTCTTTCTAAAGAATTATTGCTGAAACAAGATCGTGAGGATGCAGAAGATGAATTGATGCTGCGGACGATACTTAGCAAGAAGAACATCCAACGGTACTTAGAAGCACGTGAAGATGACTCCGTAAATCTAGAAAGCAGTGAATTTACATTCATTGAAGCAGAGCAGTCGCTTTTGTTTGGTCATCTGCTTCACCCGACTCCAAAAAGCAAGCAAGGAATGAGTGATGAAGAGGAATCTCTCTATTCCCCAGAACTTAAAGGAACATTCCAGCTACATTTCTTTAAGGCGGATAGATCCATTGTAGATCAGGATACAGCAGATGAGGTGATAGCTGAAGAGATTACTAGAATGCTTCTTCAACGAGATGAGAAGTTCGTCAAACAAAACGAGCTTGATGAAGAGTCGATCTTCCTACCTGCACATCCATTACAAGTTCCAGTGTTACTGAATGATCTCAATGTTCAAACATTAATCAAAGATGGCAAGTTGAGCTACATCGGTCCATTCGGTGAGCTGTTCTCAGCAACATCTTCTATGCGTTCTGTATACAGTCCAAAATTCAAATATATGTTCAAATTCTCTGTACCTGTGAAGATTACGAATTCACTGCGCGTTAATCTGGAAAAAGAACTGCACAGAGGAGTAGAAGTTTCGCGACTTATGCAATCAAAAATCGGACAAGAGATGAAGGAGATCTATCCAGCATTTCAGATCATAAAAGATCCGGCATTCTTAAATATCCCAACTGATAAAGAAATATCTGGCTTTGAAGTGGTGATCAGAGAGAATCCTTTTTACGATAATGATAAAAATGCGAGTTTAATAGCAGGACTTTGTCAGGACCACGGTTTTGGAGGGAACTCTAGAATTGCCTCAATCATTCATGACATCGCTCAAAGGGAGAACAGAACGACAGAAGATGTCAGCAAAGATTGGTTCGAACAATATTTATCAATCGCTCTAGATCCAATGCTGTGGCTGTATGAAAGATACGGTGTTGCGCTCGAGGCACATCAGCAGAACTCGATCGTTCAATTGGAGAATGGCTATCCGAAGCGTTTTTATTACCGTGATAATCAAGGTTACTATTACAGCGAATCAAAAGCCGATTTGCTCGTTGAACAGCTTCCAAGCCTTAACCGTAAGAGTGTAACGATCTGCAGCGACGAGGTCGCGATCGAGCGCTTCCGTTATTATTTTTTCATGAACCATCTTTTTGGTTTGATTAATGGCTTTGGAGCAGCAAATCTTGTCGAAGAAGAAGAACTTATGAACATGCTGCGTCATCGCTTGATGCACCATGATACGTTAACTGACGGAAAATCAAGCCTGATTAGAAGCTTACTAGATGCAAAAGAACTTCCTTGTAAAGCGAACTTGCTTACTCGTTTTCATGATATGGATGAGCTTGTAGGTTCACTGGAAACACAGTCTGTCTACACGAAGATTCCAAACCCATTACAAAAGGTGTTGAAATCAGATGCAGCCAGAATTTAGTTTCTATGATCTCACCATCCAAAAGACGTTATCGTTTGTAAAAGTAGATTTGGAGCGAGATGTATCACTTCTCCATAAGTGGCAGCAGCAACCGTATGTGATTCCATACTGGAAACTGGATGTCTCGTTTGAAGAATACAGAAAGCATTTAGAAACTTTTTTGGCAGATCAGCATCAAACACTTTACCTAGGCTTAATAGACGGAGTTCCGATGAGCTATTGGGAAGCATACTGGGTCAAGGGTGATGTGGTGGAAAATTGCTATGAGCCACATCCTGAAGATCAGGGAATCCATCTTTTGATCGGTGTAGAAGCCTTTATTGGAAAGGGTTACGCACTTCCTTTATTACGTGCGATCGTG
The DNA here is from genome assembly GCF_016401385.1 of Fictibacillus halophilus. Lineage (NCBI taxonomy): Bacteria > Bacillati > Bacillota > Bacilli > Caryophanales > Fictibacillaceae > Fictibacillus > Fictibacillus halophilus. The sequence continues at coordinate 324,962 of NZ_JAEACF010000001.1, forward strand.
CATTTTCAATTTTTATCAAAAGGGACTGAGAAGGTAATCGCTGAACCTGATATTCGGAATGAAAAGATGATACATGTATTTGAAAAGTGCGGTTTTGAAAAAGTAAAAGCAATCGAGCTGCCGGATAAAACGGGAATGCTTATGTATTGTCATAGAGAAACTTTTGAGAGGAGATGGAAAGATGTCTTTCAAACCGTCACAACATAAAGAGATATATGACATCATCGGTGTCGGCATCGGTCCATTCAATCTTGGACTTGCGGCGATGCTTGATGAAACGGAAGGCAAAAAAGCGCTCTTTTTTGAAAAGAAAACAGAGTTCAATTGGCATAGTGGCATGCTGATCGATGGTACTACATTACAAGTACCATTCTTTGCGGATTTAGTAAGCATGGCAAATGTGAGAAGCAAATACACGTTTCTAAACTATTTACAGAAACATAATAGATTGTACCACTTTTATTTCTTAGAGAACTTTCATATCCCGAGAAAAGAATACAACCACTATTGCCGTTGGACAGCCAGTCAGCTTGATTCTTGCCGCTTTGGTATGGGAGTTGAGCACATTCAACCGGTCGAAGATACGGATAGTTCTGTGTACGAAGTGATTGTCAGATCTGAAGAAACAGGAAAAACAGAGACGTATTATACGAGACATCTTGCTGTCGGCATCGGGACGATTCCTTCTGTACCTTCTCATATAGAGAAGAAGCTTGGTGCAAAGGTCATCCACTCTTCACAATACTTAGATCGAAAAGAAGAGATTCTTAACGGAAACTCAGTGACAGTCGTCGGTTCTGGTCAGAGTGCAGCAGAAGTGTTTTATGATCTAGCACAGCATCAGGATAATGATGCGTATTCGTTAAATTGGTTTACGCGATCAAAAGGCTTTTTCCCGATGGAATATTCGAAGCTTGGTCTTGAGTATTTTTCGCCGGATTATACAAATTTCTTTTACCAGCTGCCTCCATCTAAAAAGGACGAACTGTTGAGAAAGCAAGATCTTCTCTACAAAGGAATCAGCATGAACACGATCTCAGATATTTATGATCTTCTTTATGAAAAATCAGTTGGACAACATAAGCCTGATATTCATCTACAGGCGATGACCGAACTTGTTCATCTTGAAAAGTGTGAGGATACTCACTTGCTTACACTACGTCAGAACGTTACAGGAGAAGTGTTTGAATTGAAATCTGATGTCATCATTTTAGGGACAGGCTATGCTCCATCATTCCCGCATTTCTTAATGAAGATGCAGGACCAGATTCAGTGGGATTTCAAAAACCGCTATCAAATTACTAGCGATTATCGGTTGGAGACAAAAGGCCTTCCGAATAACCATATTTTTATTCAAAACGGCGAGCTTCATACTCACGGTGTAGGTGCTCCAGACCTTGGCCTTGGCGCACATAGAAACGCAGTTATTATCAATACATTGTTTGAGAAGGAAATATATCCTGTTACTACAAAAAATGTGTTTCAGAACTTTGGAACGGAACCTTCATGGAAACCCGCAACCGTTCGTTAAACCTTTTTTTATTGTGTTGTGTCTTTCTATTCGTATGCACAGAAATGTTGCTATCGCCTTTTTATCCTCAATTTTTTAAAAAGGTATATGGAATAAATGATCCGGACCTGACAGGGTTCTACATTATGACGTGCAGACTCGTCGTTGTGGTCTGTACTCCCATCTGGGGTTTGATTGCACACAAAAGAAATAACAGTTCTACAATGTTGATCATCGGACAATGGGGAACCGGAATTTCTTGCTTTTTGATGGGGATCTCACAAAGCTTTGAAATGTTTGTAGCAGCAAGTGTACTTCTGTTGATCTTTAAAAGCAGTTACTTTTTGCTATATACCCTTTTAATCACAGAGAATCGAAATTCGACAACAGGAGCTGCAGCCAGCTATCATGCGGTCTTGCAAGGGGCAATCGTTACAGCGACTATTTCGTCTGGATGGGTTATAGGAATGGAAAATCCTTTACTGATTTTCTGGATTGTTGGAATCATTGAATGTTTAATGGCACTCTTTAGCCTATATTTCTTAAGAAACGTAAGCAAAAGCGCAGTAGTAGAACCAGAATTAGAACATACAAATCATGTAAGCTTGCTAACTCAATTCCTGTTTTTTGGCGGCATCGTATTAACACTTCATCTCGCAGTAAATATGATACGGCCATTTTTTACAACATACACGGAAGATGTATACAGCACGAATACGATGATGAGCAGTTCGTTGTATTTAATTCCTAGTCTGATGGCGATTGTCACATTGCCGCTTATCCGGAAATACAGTGAGCGATTAGGATGGTACGGCTATGTTGGAGCGACAACAATGATCATTGTTGGTTTGATTCTTCAAGGAATCGAAACGAGTATCGCAGGACTGATCGCGTTCCGGTGTATGTTCGGTATGGGAGCGGCTTGGTGTCTCGCGAAATTAGACGTATTTGTTTTTAAGTGGAGTGAAAATATGCATGCCGACTATAGCAAGATCTCTTCGATTCAAAATGTTGGATTATTGCTGGCTCCTGTTGCAGCATCATCCATCGTTAACACACGTTCGATTTCGGATGTATTTATTTATGCCAGTTTGTTCGTCGTTCTCCACTTACTGATTTTCTTATGGGGAACGTACACGAGAGAAAGAAAGAGAGAAAAACTTCACTTACATAAGGAGGAAAAACATGCTTTATATAAATGAAACAGAATCCATGTTAAAAAAAGATACGTGGGAAAAAGTGAACAAAAGTTTGTTAGCTAAGATGCTTGCAGAATATATGTATGAAGAGATGATTTTCCCAGAGCAAAAAGAAGAGGGTTATGTATTTACAGTGACTGAAGAACGCAAATATCGTTTTACTGCCCAAAAACGTTACTTTGAAAGCTTCGATGTAGATCCAGAATCAATCGAGGTGCTTGAGAACGGTGAATGGAAACCTGCAACGGATGCGATTCGCTTTTTGATGGATATCCAGCTGATCATCGGCATGTCTTCAGAAACAGCGGGTCACCTTATCAAGGAATTAAACCATACACTTATTGCCGATGCGAATCTTTTAAACAATCATAAAAGAACGTCTGACCAATTAGTTGATCTTGATTATGCCGAGCTAGAGGGCGAGATGTCAGGTCATCCATGGATCACGTATAACAAAGGTCGTATCGGTTTTGGATTTCATGACTATAACAAATACGCTCCTGAGAATCAGAATGAAACAAAGCTGTTCTGGATTGCCGTTCATCGCGATCGTGCTCAGTTTCAATCTGTACAGGAACTTCATTATGAAAAACTTATTATGAGAGAATTAGATGGTGTTCTTGTTCAGCGCTTTAATGAGATTTTACGGGAAAACGGAAAGTTACCGCTAGATTATTATTTTATGCCGGTACATGAATGGCAGTGGAATAACGTATTGGTTCAAAACTTTCCTGAGGATCTAGCGACAGGCATGATTGTTCCTTTAGAAGAAGGAACCGATCATTATTTGCCTCAACAATCTGTTCGAACGTTTGTAAATGTAACTAACCCGTTGAAGTCACACGTTAAGCTTCCGATGAGTATTTTAAATACGCTCGTGTATCGAGGACTTCCGTCAGAACGAACACTGATCGCACCGCGCGTTACAGAGCACATTAAAGGAATTTTTGAGGGTGACTCATTTTTACGTGATGAATGTGAAGTGGTGCTTCCGGGAGAGGTAGCGAGTATTAATGTAGATCATCCTCACTATAGCAAGCTAAAAGGAGCACCTTATCAATACTTAGAGATGCTAGGAACAATCTGGCGTGAAAGCATCTACTCGTATCTAAAAGACGGTGAACAACCGATCACGCTTGCTGCACTTCATCATGTGGATGGAAACGGAAAGCCTTATGTACAAAGTCTGATTGAAAAGTCTGGGTTAAGTGCTGACGATTGGATGAAGAAGTTCTTCAGTGTTGTGATGCCTCCGTTGCTGCATTTTCTCTATCAATATGGAACTGTATTTTCTCCACATGGTCAGAACACCATACTAATTTTAAAAGACTATCAACCTGAGAGATTAGCAGTAAAAGATTACGTAGATGACGTGAACATCTCCGATCAGCCTTTCAAAGAATTAGAGGGTGTACCAGAAGAGCTGCGCGCTGTATTACGAAGTGAACCACCTGAAGGATTAACTCAATTTATTTTCACGGGACTATTTATCTGTCATCTGCGTTATCTATCAAACGTTATGGTGCGTAACGATTTAATAGAAGAAAAAGCGTTCTGGTTACATTTGGTAGACAGTATTGAAGCCTACCAAGTGAGATTTTCACATCTAGAAGATCGTTTTAAGCTATTTGATTTCTTTAAGCCAGAGCTTACAAAGCTATGTTTGAACCGAAATAGAATGGTAGATTACGGTTATGGAGATGGAGATGACCGTCCACATGCCTCTGAGTTTGGAAAAGTACGAAATGCACTTTATGAAATACGCCAAAATAAAGAAGCAGCTGTTCAATAACTATAAAATGAGGACTTCCTTTTAAACCAAGGGAGTCCTTTTTTGTGTGCTTTTAGGTGGTGAGTTTCAATTTATCGGTGGAAAGAGACTTTGTTCAGGTGGTTATTACCATGTTACCGGTGGTCGCGTCGCTACTTCAGGTGGAAAGACAGCATTTACCGGTGAACGTGTAACAAAAATAAGAACACGTACCGTAAAAGGCATGCATTTAATCTGAAACTTCTGTTTTTTCACTTTCGTATGTAATATTATGGTAATAAGGTGTGAGGAGGGGGATGAATATGGAGGATTTTGGAGAACCAGGATTTGGCGGCAGCGGAGATTTAATGTTTGATATTATGCCCATTTTTATTGGTGCTGTATTTGTGATCGTTATAAGTATTTTTGTTATCGTAATCGTTAAAGGAATTAGTCAGTGGAATAGCAACAACAAGCAATCCGTATTATCTGTCGCGGCAGAAGTCGTTACGAAAAGAAGTGAAGTAAGCGGTGGTTCTAATGAAACGTCTGCTTCAACATGGTACTATGCGACCTTTCAAGTGGAGAGTGGGGACAGAATGGAATTCCACGTTAAGGCACAAGAATATGGCATGTTAGTTGAAGAGGATAAAGGAACACTCACTTTTCAAGGCACACGTTATTTAGGTTTTGAACGGAATAGACAATCCCAATCTGTTTAAGTTGAGGGTGTAACGATATGAGAGAATTAAATCAAAGTGATCATGAAAAAGTAATGAGACTTCTGGGCAAAAAGCCAGCAGAGAACCTGTTTACATTGTGGGGTATAGAATCATATGGGTACGAAGACAAGATTCAAACACTATGGGGTCAGTTCGGTACCGATGGTGAGCTAATCGCTGTGCTGTGTAAATTTAAGAACAAATATACACCGTATTGGGAAACAGACTGTAATCTACAGCAGTTTGCAGACATCATCAATAGAGATATAAATGAAAAAGAAGTTAATGGAATAAAGAGTTTAACGAACCAAATAGAACCACTGATTACAGCCGGTTTTTCGAAACGCGAGATTTATTATTATGCAAAATGTGATCCTATACAAAATCTTCACCACTCTGATTTAGTCAGATGTTTAAGCGAAGAAGAAGTTCCTCAGCTTATCTCTTTTTATCAGGAAATTCCTGAATTTAAGAGGGAGTATAATCCGGAGTCCTTTATTGATCAGATGAAGAATGGATGGTCTAGGATATTCGTTATCGAAGAAGATGACAAGTTGATCTCATCAGCATCTACAGTTTGCGAGACAACAGTCGCAGCTATGGCTTCAGGGGTTTGCACTCTATCCGAAAAAAAGGGAAAAGGATTGGCAAGCATCTGTGTAGAACACCTGATGAATAACCTTTTTCAACAAAATAAGACACTTACTTTATTCTATGACAACCCAGAAGCTGGCCGCATCTATAAGAGATTAGGATTTAAAGACATTGAAAAATGGACGATCAATTCATGTAAAGAAAGGAACAACCATAATGACAACTAGCCTAGAAAGTTACCAAAAAAGTGTTTTAAACGCATTTCTAAACAAAGATGGACGTTTGAAGAACATTCCTTCACAAAAGAAGAAAAAGCTAGTGGTGCTAGAATATTTAGTTCGGCAGCTAAACGAGAATCAGTCCTATACGGAACGAGAAATCAACGAATTTATTAAAACATATCATGAAGATTTTTGTACCATTCGCAGAGAATTCATTGTGAACGGATACATGGACCGTGATGCAGGAAATTACATAAAAAGAGATGAAGCGCTTTGGACAAAATGGCAAGAGCTCCAGTAATACAGAGAAAGAAGTGATTGTAGTGGAGACAGGGATAACGAATGAAAGTCTTTGGACTTCTTTAAAAGAGGAAGTAGAAACCCGTTTTGGTTTTGAAGTGGAGAAATACACACCCATTAAACGAGGGTGGCTCAATCAAAAATGGAAGATTGAAACAAATCAAGGTGTTTATCTGATAAAACAATACAATCGAGAGCGAATAAAATTGTATGATCTCCAAACGATTCAATCTGCTCTTCAAACTCAAAATAGATTGTTTTCAAAAGGTTTAGCCTGTCCTGAACTCTTGTCGTATAAAGGTGATCTTTTACAAAAGTCAGCAGAAGGTGAACTTTTTACGGTTATGCGCTTTATGGAAGGACGCTTAATTGCCCCTGGTCATGTTTCGAATGAACAGATTCAATCTCTTGGTGAAGAAGTTGGAAAGCTTCATAACTTATTAAATGATGGAACGTTATCAGCAAAATCAGAAACGTTATTTAAGCTTCCTTCTATAGAAGAACGTGTGGAGTATTGGCAAACTGAATTAAATAAGTGTGACGAACAAGGATTAGACCAAATCCGCTCTTTGATGGATTTTCAAAAGACTGCAACCTTAACGTTTAATATAGAGCAGTTTGAAAATCTCACTCCTGGCTGGTGTCATCGGGATCTTTGGGTAGATAATTTGCTGTTTTCGGAGAATCATATAACGGCGATTCTGGATTTTGATCGGATGAACTATGACTATTTAGAAATGGATATCGGGAGACTGATCATCTCAACGTGTCTGCAAAATAATACGCTAAATCGTAAAGCTGTCCAGGCATTTCTTACAGGATACAATAATACAAATGAATTATCAGTTGAAAGATTAGTGATGTCTTTAAGATTGGTTTGGTATATGGAAAGTACGTGGTGGATCGATGTTATTCCTCATGAAGGAGAGCCACCCAAAAGATTTCAACAAGAAATGGTCTGGTTAGCTGGTCATCTAGAGCAATTAGAAAACATGATGAACTGGAAAAAAGAAGAAGTAACATTTATGTTTTAACAAAGTGGCTTAAGGGAAATTCCTCACTAACAGATTAGAGGAGTGGTTAAGTGGAGACGAAACAATTAAGTTTGCTGAAAAAAGAAGATATGACGAATCCTGAAAAAGTGCCAGCATGGGTTATTGAAGAGTATAAAACTTTTCATGAGACGGTGACAAATAAGACCTTTCCTTGTTATTTTGGAATGGCCGCTGAGAATAAGGGGGAGCTTCGTTATGCGTATGTGACGCATGATGATTGGTCGAACCTGCCTGAAGCGATTCGAGAATTTAACAAACTTTTTGACGCACCTAAATTAATTCGTCACGGACTATTTGTGTTTGTCGAGCCGGAGAAAGAAGAGAAAGACATTCCTTATTATCGCGATTATTTTTGGAAGATGCTTCAGTCATTGCACGAAACAGACAATCAGCCTTGGCCAGAACATATACCGAAAGATCCTGACCATCACTTATTTGCTTTTTCGTTTGATAATGAGCCATATTTCGTATTCGGGAACGCACCCGCATACAAACAAAGAAAAACAAGAGATCTTGGCAACAGCTTAGTTCTTGGATTTCAGCCTCGCCGAATTTTTGATGGCTTAGAGGGAACATCACCAGGTGGAGCGATGTCTCGTGAAAAAGTTCGAGAGCGGGTCGAGAAGTGGGATAACCTCCCGAAGCATCCGAACATCAGTCATTATGGGGACCCGGAGCACCGTGAATGGAAACAATACTTTATTGGAGACGACGTAGAACCGATAACAGGGAAATGTCCGTTTCATCATAAATAAAACGTAGAAAAGGACTCTTAATTGAGTCCTTTTTTATCTAGCCATTCGTGCTTCAGCATACTGAATAGCAAAGAGTCACGCCATCCATCTTTAAGTAGGATGGTTTCACGCATTTTACCCTCTAACTTCATGTCTAGTTTCTTCAAAACCTTTTCTGATGCTTGATTTCTAGGGTCGCATGTTGCAAAAATGCGATGAAGCTGAAGATTTTCAAAACCAAACTTAAGCAATAGTCGTCCAGTTTCTGTTGCAAATCCTTTACCCCAATAATCGGGATGAATTACATAACCGATCTCACCCACACGATTTGTTAAAGAGGTGATCTGTATTTCTCCACCTCCGATCAACATGTTTGATTGTTTTTCAACGACCGCAAAGGCATAACGTATTCGAGGTTTCTTCTTTGCATCGTTAATCACTTCATTTACGTACGCTATAGAGTCATCTTCTTGATTCGGTCCCCAAGGCTGGTATTGAGAAACTATCTCTTTTGAGGCATATTGGTGAATCGCTTTCCAATCTTCAGCAACCATCTCTCGAAATAGAATTCTTGTTGTTTTTAACATCCCACCACACCGTTCTGAATTAGACTTTTCTATATATTTTACATGTAAAGTTAGCCCATGCTTTTTTAAGTTCGCTAATTTGAATAACTTGCCATGGGTTAAACATCGTTTGGCCATGTTTGTTAAATGCATGCTCTTCACTTAAAAGATAAGCAGCATGCACAGCTTGATTTTGATGATTAAACCATATTAATACATCCCTGGATTGGACAGAAGAAGTCTCATTAAGATGATAGTGATTTTCCTCTAACAGATTTAAGAAGGGTCCAATCTGCATCCAGCACTTGATATCATCGGTAGAAGAGCGGACCGCTGAAGCGACAGCCGCAAGACAGTTAGGACCGTTTTCTTCTGGAAACGTGTCCATGTACGGGTATAATTCTGGGTAGTGGGTTTGATAGTTCTCACGTATTTCTTGATTCAAGGCATGTTCGCCAATCCACTCATCTGCATAGTTCATTAAGATGGCGTGTTGAGCATCTTTCGACAATTGATCCCAGTTGCACTTTTGAAGAATCACAAGATTTTGAAACGAAGCACCTCGTTTTAATATCTTTAGATGATCATCAACTTCTAACGAATTTAAATTCTTCATCAAATCTTTTAATTCATCCTCTGTAAAAACAAGCCCTCTGTTAAGTGCTTTTTGTTCCGCAATTATATGATCCCTTTCCAACGTAGGTAGAGCATGGAACTCCTCATTGGACATCACGCTTATATATTCAGCTTTTTGATCAATACTCCATGTAAGAAAAGAGGTTCTAATGTCCAGTGTAAACACAGTTTGATTCATTTTCGTTATTTTATGAGAAGGAAAATTGTCTGGTTTACTTTTAAAATAGAATAGATCACGATCTGGTACGAAAATTTCGCTCCATTTTTCCAATGTTTCCTGAGGTATAGCATATTTCTTTATACTTTTCATATCTACTCCTAATAAACGATAGCTGCATAAAATATGATAATCTTATAGTATCAATAAATGACATATGTTAGTAGGCTCAGAGAGCAAGTTAAGTTAGATGAAAATAGGAGAGTTAAAATTTGAAGTTAAAAGATATGGCTAGTAAAATGGCAGCTATTTATAAAGAAAACAAAAAAGTGCAGGCTGTATTATTGGCTGGCTCTGTTTCAAGAGGCTGGGAAGACGAACACTCGGATATAGAACTGAATATTTTCTGGTCGGAACCTCCAACTGATGAAGACAGAATGATACCTATTGATAGAATCGGTGGATCAATCATTGAATTGCATCCTTTTGAAGAAGAAGAATGGGCAGAGAGCTATTTAACACCTCAAAATGTAAAGTTTGAGATCAGCAGTTTCTTAACATCTACAGCAAAAAAGTGGATAAAAGAAGTGGTGGAGAAGTTCGAAGTGGATTACGGCAAACAGTGCATGGCTTCATCCGTGTTTTATGGGGCGAGTTTGTACGGAGATCGAGTGATTAATGAACTGAAAAAGGAAGTTAAAGTCTATCCAGATCAATTAGCACAAAACATGATAGAAGAAAATCTAGCTTTATGGAGCAGGTGGAACAACCGCTATGCTCTGTTGGATAGGAATGAGTGGATCATGTTGTATGATCTGATGGTTGGTGTACAGAAGAAACTTCTCGGAACACTATTCGGTTTAAATAAATTGTATATTCATCATCCGTCATTTAAGTGGATGCACAAATACAGTGAGATTTTTACAATAAAGCCCGAGAATTTGGATGAACGACTATCCCGTATTTTAATTCAAAATGTTCATGAGACTTTAAAAGAGTTAGAGCTGTTGATTCAAGAAGTTTTTAATCTTGTAGAGAAGCATTACCCGGACCTTCCATTTTTAGCAGCTTACAAAGAAAAGATGAGCTTTGTTCGGCCGGAAAATAAAGGCTGATTCCAAGTATAAAAAAGAGGTTATGCATACACAATAGAAATAGCCATCCGGGTGGATTTTTCTGCTCGGGTGGTTTTTTCGCTTCTAGAGAAGTTGATTGGAGTGCAAGGTGCGAGACTCCTCGAAAATTTAACTTCAAATTTTCTTCGTGCGATGTGTCGCTGCCGAAGCCTTCCTTGCGGGACAGGCGGGCAGGTGAGACACTTAAAAGTGAAACGTAAAACTGTGGCTCACCGCCTGCCCCTCGGAAAGCGAGCAACCTGGAACGGAAATCAACTACCATCAAAAGCTACAATGAATACGAAAACAGCCTTTCTAAAAAATAAAGTTTAACTGTTGACAAAATGAGGTAAATAGAATATAAATAAATTAACAATAAACAATTTGTTAATTAAAAAGGAGGGGCACCATTGTCTAATAAGCAAGCTTTGAAACAATACGACATCAAAAAATATCGTACACCAGATGGTTACACTTCCGATATTTGCGTTTTTACAATATCTTCAGAAAAAAATGAGGCCTATAAACCTCCGACGATGGACCTCAAGATTATGCTGATTAAAAGAGCTGGGGTTGATTCAGAAGGAAATATGAACATTGAGGCAAACAAGTGGGCGATTCCCGGAGGTTTTGTGCAAGACGATGAAACCGGCTTTCAAGCAGCTAAACGAGAGCTAGAAGAAGAGACAAATATCTCTGGAATTCATATTAAACATTTCGGTGTTTACGACAAACCAGGTCGAGATCCTAGAGGATGGATCATCTCGAACGCACATTATGCGATTGTTCCTGATACGTATCTATCGCTAAGAAAAGCACAAGATGATGCGGCTGATATTGAACTGTTCTCAATAAATGATGTACTGGATCTGGATCTAGCGTTTGATCATAAACAAATCATTGAAGATGCGATCCAAGTAATCACAAACGATCTACTGCAAACGACTGTAGCTAAGAACTTTCTACCTGAGTACTTTACTTATTCTGAACTTCAGGCTGTTTTAAAAACAGTAACAAATGATCCGGCGATACTAAGTGATCAATCATTTTCAAGAAAGATTAAATCTCTTCCTTTTATTCAAGAAGTACAAGGAAAAACAACAACAAGAACTTCAAAGAGAGCAACAAAACTATATACATTCATTGAGATGGATGTTATAAAGCCGATCTATACAGCACGTTACTAACCATATTTTTTTATGTTTTATAATTAACAAATTGTTAATAGTTAGACAAAAAACAATATTAGGAGGCAGTTACGATGAAAAAAGCTTTGATTAATATTGACTACACATTTGATTTTGTGGCAGATGAAGGTGCTCTAACTTGTGGGAAACCAGGTCAGGACATAGAAAGTGAGATCACCTCTGTCACGGAAGACTTTATAAAGAACGGTGATTTTGTTGTTTTTGCCATTGATCAGCATCATACCGATGATCAATTTCATCCGGAGAACGAGCTTTTTCCTCCACACAACATCGAAGGTACACCAGGTCGAGAGCTATATGGCAATTTACAAAAAGTATATGAAACACATAAAACGAAATCAAATGTTTATTGGATGGATAAGACCCGATATAGTGCCTTTGCGGGAACAGATTTACTAATGAAGCTTCGCGAACGTGGAATTACAGAGGTTCACATCGTAGGAGTGTGCACAGACATCTGCTGTCTTCATACAGCTGTCGATGCTTACAATGCCGGACTTAAGATCGTTGTTCATGAAAAAGCAGTAGCGAGCTTCAACCAAGCAGGACATGAGTGGGCATTAGGACATTTTAAGAGCTGTTTGAACGCAAAAGTTATCTAAATCATTCTTGGAGGTAATGGAAATGAACAATAAATATGCTGATGATAGTTTAGCGCTGCACACTGATCTTTACCAGATTAATATGGCCGAAACATACTGGGAAGACAATATTCATAATAAAAAGGCTGTTTTCGAAGTCTTCTTTCGTAAACTTCCTTTCGGGAACGGATATGCTGTATTTGCTGGATTAGAGAGAATCATAGATTATCTGAAGAATTTCAAGTTTACAACAAGCGATATCGATTACCTTCGGGAGGAACTAGGGTACGAAGAAGATTATTTGGAGTATCTGCAGCAAATAAAATTTACGGGAACTGTTCGCTCTATGGTTGAGGGAGAATTGGTCTTTGCAAACGAACCTATCATACGAATAGAAGCACCATTAGCAGAAGCGCAGCTTATTGAAACGGCTATCTTAAATATCGTGAACTACCAGACACTTATCGCTACAAAAGCATCCCGCATTAAACAAGTGGTTGGGGAAGAACGAGTGATGGAATTTGGAACACGTAGGGCACAAGAGATGGATGCAGCGATATGGGGAACAAGAGCTGCGTTTATAGGTGGTTTTGAAGCCACATCAAATGTAAGAGCAGGAAAACGATTCGGCATACCAGTCGCAGGTACTCACGCACATGCTCTTGTTCAGACGTACCGCGATGAATATACGGCATTTCATAAATATGCCCGACGTCATAAAGACTGTGTGTTTTTAGTAGATACGTATGATACATTGCGATCTGGAGTGCCTACAGCGATTAAGGTTGCTAAAGAGTTAGGAAACAAAATTAATTTTCAGGGAATTCGTTTAGATAGTGGAGATCTCGCTTACCTTTCAAAAGAAGCGAGAAAGATGCTTGACGAGGCAGGATTCACAGATACTAAGATTATTGCTTCGAATGATCTAGATGAGAATACGATCATCAATCTAAAAGCGCAAGGTGCAAAGATCGATTCGTGGGGAATCGGTACAAAATTGATCACAGCTTATGACCAGCCAGCTTTAGGAGCAGTCTACAAACTCGTCTCTATTGAGGACGAACAAGGAGACATGGTAGACACGATAAAAATTAGTGGGAATCCTGAAAAAGTGACAACTCCTGGTTTGAAAAAAGTTTATCGAATCATCAATACACAGAATAACAAATCTGAAGGTGATTATATTGCACTTGACAATGAAACGCCCGAAGAAGAGCCTCGACTTAAAATGTTTCATCCCGTTCATACGTTTATCAGTAAATTTGTAACGAACTTTAAAGCGAAAGAGCTTCATCAGGATATTTTTGTAGAAGGTAACGTAGTCTATGAAACTCCCACTCTTAAAGAGATACAGCTCTTTGCAAAAGAAAATCTAGAAGTATTATGGGACGAATACAAACGGACGATGCATCCCGAAGAATATCCAGTTGACCTCAGTCAAGAATGCTGGGATAACAAGATGAAGAACATTCAAGACGTGCAAACAAAAGTTATGTTATTAATCGGAGAAGGAGAATCTCACAATGGGTAAGATTGGAATCTATGGATCATCTTTTGACCCTATAACGAATGTCCATCTATGGACAGCAAGTACCGTTGCACATCGCTGTAAGCTAGATAAAGTGATTTTCCTGCCATGCTCAAGTAAACGAAAAGATAAAACGATGAAAACCTCAGATACTCATCGCTGGGAGATGCTTCAGCTAGAAATCTCAAATAATCATACATTTATAGCTGATGATCATGAAATGCTTCAAGAAGCTTGGGAAGTGTATACGTATTACACAATGGAACATTTTAAAGAAAAATATCCTGATGATGAAGTTTACTTCATTATGGGAGCAGATCTTTTGGTTGATATTGCAGATGGTAAATGGAAGTATGATGAAGAGTTAATTGCGAGCAATAAATTTATTGTGATGGCAAGGGACGATATCAATATGGTCAAAACGATTTCTCGCTCGCCCATCCTAAGAAACCACGATGATGGCACAAAATTTCATCTGATTGATAAAGGACTGTCTATGGAAATCAGCAGCACTTATATCCGTGATGAATTTTCTAAGGGTGGCGAGCCAAGGTATCTTTTACCTGATGCTTGTTATGAATATATAAAAAAACATGAACTGTATAAATGACAGGAGGGATTATCGATGTCTTTGCAGCAAAGAATCATGAATGATCTTCATACAAAATCAAATATTGTAGCTTCGACTGAAATAGAAAGCAGGGTAAACTTTTTAAAACAATACCTCATTCAATCAAAGGCAAAAGGTTTCGTGCTTGGTATCAGTGGTGGTCAAGACTCTACATTAGCAGGCCGGCTGGCGCAGATCGCAGTAGAAGAGTTGAGAGAATCAGGTCATATCGTAAAGTTTGTTGCCGTGCGCCTGCCATATGGAACACAAAGAGATGAAGAGGATGCTGAGCTCGCACTGTCTTTTATTAATCCCGATGATCGAATTTCTTTTGATGTTAAAAAAACGGTAGATGTCTTTGCAGAAAGCTATAAAACGAATGCTTCACAGCCGCTTTCTGACTTTAATAAAGGTAATGTTAAAGCAAGAGTAAGGATGATTACCCAGTATGCAATTGCTGGTCAGGGGAATTTATTAGTAATCGGGACAGATCACGCCGCTGAAGCGATAACAGGATTCTTTACGAAGTACGGTGATGGAGGAGCAGACATACTTCCACTGGCGGGTTTAACAAAGCGTCAAGGTAAAATGTTGTTAAAAGAATTAGGGGCACCAGAAAGACTGTATGTCAAACAACCAACGGCTGACCTTTTAGATGAAAAACCACAGCAAGCAGATGAAACCGAATTAGGAATAACGTACGATGAACTAGATGATTATCTAGAAGGTAAAGCCGTTTCTGATGACGCAGCAAAGAAAATTGAAGAGCGGTATCTTCAAACAGAACATAAAAGACAGCTTCCCGCTTCTCTTCATGATGAGTGGTGGCAATAATGACAACAGCTGATTCAAAAAGGTACTTACGAAGTACCTTGGGGTCAGCTGTTGTTTTGCATTTTATTTAAATATTTTAAAAAGAAGTTAACTTTCAGCTATTTTTGGAAAAAATATAAATAAACTAGTGAAAGATGCAAAAAACGTTTACGGGACTATTGATTTAGGGAAGAGCCTTATAAATACCTTATGAGCGCATGGAGGATTATAGATGGCTACCGTAATAAAAGGAGAATACAAACACGTGAACTGTGATAGTGAATACGGCACATTAAAGAAAGTAATTGTGTGTGAACCGAGATATATGAAGATCGATGAAATTATTAATGAAACGCAGCGTCATTTTGCAAAAGATAACATCAACATGAAACGAGCAATGAAACAGCATCAGCATTTTGTGGAGACGATGAAAGCAAACGGTGTAGACGTTTATAAACTGCCTGCGATGGAAAAGTTTCCTGAACAAGTTTTCACTCGTGATATAGGATTTACGATCGGTGAAACGGTTTTCGTATCACGTATGGGAAGCAATATTCGAGATGGAGAAGAGAAGGTCTTGCGAAACTGGTTATTAGAACACCAGATTAATCTTTCTTTGATTGATGGAGACCGGATTGAGGGCGGAGATGTAATCGTCCATGGCGATACCGTTTATATCGGTGTGAGTGGAAGAACGTCTGAGGAAACCATTCAAGAACTTCAATCACAGCTGCCTCATTTGAATGTCGTGGCTGTACCATTTGATCCCATCTTTTTGCATCTGGATTGTGTATTTAACATTTTGTCTGAGAAAGATGCCTTGATCTATAGACATGCTTTTGGAGAAAAAGACTATCAAATGCTTGCTTCAAAATTTAATGTGATTGAAGTAGAGAAAGAGGAACAATTTACGATGGGTACGAACGTATTATCTATCGGAAACAAGAAGGTTTTGAGCCTTCCTGTTAATAAGAACGTTAATACAGCACTTCGTGAAAGAGGGTATGAAGTTTTAGAAGTGGATATTTCTGAAATCATAAAATCAGGTGGTTCTTTCCGATGCTGTTCGATGCCGTTATATCGGGAAGAGATGCATTAAATAGTGTTTAAATAGTCTTTGCCAGCGGCAAAAGGCTATTTTTATTGGCTGAAGATCAACCTTTGTAGGTGCTAAGCTTTAAACTGTCTGTTTTAGACGTATTTTTAATGCTGCAGGGTAAAGAGTACTATTCTTTGACCTAGGAGGCAATTTAAAGAGAGCTATTACTTTTCTTGATACGTTTGACCCCACCGAAATGATTACGCACAAAGTACCTTTAGAAAAAGCGGATAAGAAGTTTAACAAACACGAAGATGAATGTATAAAGGTTGTCCTAAAGCCTTAGTTGCATGAAACTAAATAAGGAACTTGGATGGCCAAGTTCCTTTCTATATTTCTATTTGTGAGTTTTCTTCTGCCAGTGTGGTATCAGTACCTTGAAGGGGAAGAACGATAGTGAAGGTCGTTATGTTATCATCGGATGAACAACTGATGGACCCGTTATGTTTTTCAATAATTTTTTTACATACAAATAGTCCAATACCTGTACCTAATTCTTTTGTTGTAAAGAACGGCTCAAAAATCGTACTGATTGTTTCGGGTGGAATAGCTGGGCCGTTATTAGAAATAGTAATATGTACGTTATCGTTATTTTCGATCTTACTAAAAATCATGATTCGTCGATTCTGTCTCATTTGGCGCAACGCATCGATCGAGTTCATGATGAGATTAAGCAGAACTTGTTTCAACTCGTCCTTGTGTGCCCGCAGCGTAATCGTAGGATCAATGCGGGGAATTACTGTCACATCTGCATCCACTAAACTCGGGTACATAAAATCTAGAATATCTGTGAACAAATCTTCTAAAGCAAAATCCTCCGCTTCTCGTTCTTGTACTCCTTTTCTTGAGGCGTGAAGAAATTGAGAGATACGAAAGTTTAATTGTGTTAATTCATGACTGATGATATCAATGTATTTCATGTTTGGATCTTCTTGCTGCATGAGCTTTACAAATCCCATTACAGCTGTCAATGGATTTCTGAACTCATGTACAAAACTCGATGACATTTGTCCTAAAATGGTTAAACGTTCTTTGTGACTTTGGTCAATGAATACTGTTTTTTCCTCAATCTCAATATCCTTTAGCTGAGTATACTTCTTAACCGCATGATATAAAAACTCATCAAAAAGGGAATTGATCGTTTCAATTACAGGTTGTAACTGTTCAATGGATATGCCAGAGCCCGTCACGAAACGGACAATCTCACTTCTTCCAAGGTTTACATTGTATACAAATTCACCTATATTGATCTTAGCTTCCAACCGCTGTACAGCTACTTCATGTGCGAGGCGCATAATTTCTTCGGGAGATAGTTTACGTCGTAAGGACTGTTTAACTAGCTCAACCATATGCAGGGCATTATCTATAACTTTTTCTTTATGTACATCATGATTCGATATCACGATTCTCTGGTGCCAATCATGTAAGTAAGTAGGCAAGTTATCATCCATATATGTGATTAGACTTTCTGTTATGTCCACCGCTCGCACCTCTTTCAACATTAAAATCATGGAAAGAATAAAAAATGAATCAGCCAACGTTTGATATATAAAAGTATTTATACTACATATAGTAATGGAAATATAGACGAAATGCCATATGCAGTTTACAAATTTTTCATTAAATTGTGAAAATGATGTAGGTATTTCGACAGAGAGCAACGAAATCATTCATAATCTTCTGTTATTTACTTTTCGGTACGCATGAAATACTATCCTTTAAATTTTAAATACTATTTGAAATAATTATTGTGATTTTATCTACATCATGGAATGGTGATGAACTCTATCCAGCCTTTCCATCTGCTTCGTCTCATCAATAACTACTCATGAGATAATTGGTATAGTACAATCTTGACATCACATACCCTTAAACGACATGCAATCGTGAGGAGGGAATTTCATGTTTAAACGCTTTAACCGGCTGGCGATCGAACTGCCAACACCTACGAATCCTGATGCGAATGCCGCTGCTGCAGTTCAAGAATTGCTAGGCGGTCGTTTTGGTGAGATGTCGACACTTAATAACTATATGTATCAATCTTTTAACTTTAGAAAAAGAGGAAAATTAAAACCTTTTTTTGATCTCGTCTCGAGTATTACGGCAGAAGAATTTGGGCATGTCGAGCTTGTTTCACATACGATTAATATGATGATCTATGGTACGACACATCCTGGAGATGTCAACGACGCACCGATGGCAGCAGCTACCGATAAGAGGAACACACAGCATTTTATTGGAACAGCACAAACATCGTTCCCGTTTGATTCAATGGGAAAAGCTTGGAACGGAGATTATGTATTCAGCAGTGGGAATCTACTTCTTGATCTCCTTCACAACTTCTTCTTAGAGTGTGGAGCCAGAACCCATAAGATGAGAGTTTATGAGATGACGAGTAACCCTGTTGCCAGAGAGATGATTGGTTATCTTCTTGTACGCGGTGGTGTGCACGTTTTGGCATATGCAAAAGCGATTGAGATGGTAACAGGAGTTGATATTAAGAAGATGCTTCCAGTTCCTGATCTAGAGAACTCAGCATTTGAAACAACACGAAAATTTGAAGCAGAAGGAGTACACCGAAAGTTATATACGTTCAGTGATACCGATTATCGAGATATCGCTTTAATCTGGGCTGGTCAGCATCCGTTAGGAGGGCCGCTTGAGACTGTAATCGGTGCTCCAGCAGGTGCTCCAATGCCTGAATTACGCTCCATATCAGAAGAGTTCGCGCCAGGTATCTCTCATGAAGATTTTATGCAGATTGCTGAAAGACTGAAGAAAAATGCAGGAATAAGTTGATCGACCGGCGTACCTTGCGTCGGTTTTTTTTATGGTATGATTTATTATGTTTATAGAATTTGTGAGAAATGAAGGGAAGTCCGGCAGATGACGTACAGACAAATTAAGTGGTTGATCCTGCTCATTCCAACGATTTCCGTTGGTTTATGGGAATACGTTAGACATACGGTTCTATTGCCTTATATATCCATGAACACGGGAAACTGGCTGTCTGCCATCATCGTATTTCTTGTTACGCTTTATTTTTTGAATATCTTGTTTGGAAGATTAGAGCGCATGCAGCAAGAGCTTCAGAGAGAACGTTCTGAGAAGGCGGTCTTAGAAGAACGGGAGAAAATTGCGAAAGAGCTGCATGATGGTATCGCTCAGTCTTTATTTTTTCTCTCTGTTCAAGTGAATAAGCTAGAAAGTGAGTTTAGTAGAGATGATAAATCGTATCATAAACTAAAAAAAACCTTGCAGCACATTCACGATGATACGCGAAGTGCCATTCAAAATCTTCGAAACGTACCAGCTCAAGCTGATATTTCGTGGACACGATCATTAAATGCATTCTTCAATGAAATGGAGAGTCAGCATGACTTCAAGATACATCGCGAGTGGAGTTTGAATGACGATGATCTAACTTCAAAGGAAAAAATCGAGTTGTTTGCTTGTGTACGTGAAGCAATCATCAATGTTATCAAACACGCTGATACGAACGAAATATGGTTGAATACGACAACTACTCCAAAAGGATGGATATGTACCGTTGAGGATCAAGGATCAGGATTTGATTCTCAAAAGCCTACAGATGGATTCGGACTAAAAATTTTACAAGACAGAGCGTATTCTATGGACTGGAAATTAAAAATCGCCAGCACGGAAGGGAAAACGACGGTTACGGTAGAGAAGGAGGAAAATGCATGACGCAGCCTATTCGTTTATTGATTGTCGATGATCATCATCTTGCTCGAGAAGGTGTCAAAGAGATTCTTGAGTGTCAGACCGAGTTTGAGATAGTAGGTGAAGCATCTAATGGTTTACAAGCAGTAGAGAAGACTAAAGCTCTTATGCCAGATCTTGTTCTTATGGATATATCGATGCCGAAGATGAATGGTTTTGAGGCAACTAAAGAAATTAAGAAGCAGTTTCCAAACGTAAAAGTAGTGATTATGACGGTTTCTTATGACATTACGGACTGGTTTGAAGCTTTAAAGCGTGGTGCACAAGGATACCTTCTCAAAAATTTGAACACAGAAGATATGCTGAACGGTTTGAAAGCATATGCTATGGATGAAATTCCGATGTCGAAAGAGATGGCTTTTCGAATATGGAAAGAATTCAAGAAGGATGGACAAGCTGAGCAAACACTTTCTGCCAGGGAACAGGATGTATTACAACTGGTAGCAAAGGGGCATTCGAATAAGGAAATCTCGAAAGTACTCAATATTTCTGAGAATACTGTCAAAACCCATATGAAGAATATTTTAGGAAAACTGCATCTAGAAAATCGTGTCCAATTAGCAAGCTATGCTTACGATAACGGTATCGTTTAATTTAAAGCGTCATACAATGGACACATTTTTATTTTCGTAATCACCCTTTAGAGTGATTACCATTTCATGCTTGTTGTTTATACTTTTCCATATTGAGTACGAATAAGGAGAATATAAATATGCAAGCAACAGCTTACAAGCTACCAGAAAGCAATGAAAATCCATCAAAGACATCTAACAGTCTCTACCAGACGTTTTGGAGATGGCATTTTTATGGTGGGATTATCTTTGCACCTTTTTTAATCTTACTTGCTATTAGTGGCGCGTTATATTTATTTCAAGCTGAAATTGAGACGATGATCTACAAAGACAAGATCATTGTTCAAAAAGGCGATCAATCACTTCCGCTCTCACAGCAGATTGACACAGTTCTAGCGGAGTACCCTGGAGCAGAGATTGGTTCAATCAGATTGCCGAAAGAAGATACTCGAGCTACTTTAGTAAAAGTTATAGAAAATGATGTGGTTACACAGGTTTATGTAAACCCATACACAGCGTCTATAACAGGAACGATGCTTGACGAAGATCATTTCAAAAATGTTGTCGCTAAGCTACACAGTGAATGGATTGTTGGAGGAACGTTCATCAATAGGTTCGTTGAACTGGCTGCATGTTGGACGATCATCATATTGATTACAGGCTTATACATATGGTGGCCAAGAAACAAGAAGACTTTCATGGGAACGATCTTTCCTCGTTTAAAAAAGAGAGGCCGCATGTTCTGGAGAGACCTTCACGCAGTAACAGCATTCTGGCTATCGCTGATGATTTTGATCCTAATCGTGACAGGGCTGCCATGGTCAGGTGTGATGGGAGAACAGATAAATAAGCTCGCGACGAATGCAAATGCAGGCTATCCAACTTATGCATTCATGGCGCCAACAGCAGAGAAGACAACAGGTGAGATCGCAGAAGACATTCCGTGGGCAACTGAGAACAACCCTGCACCAGCATCAAAAAAAGATGATGGATCCCTCTCTGTTGATCAAGTGATGTACTTAGCTCAAGAGAACAAGATTCAAAAGCCTTACACGATTTCATTGCCCAGAGGAGAAGATGGCGTATTTACGATTGCTTCTTCACGAGATAAACCGGAAAATGAAGCGACGGTTTATTTTAACCAGTATAACGGAGAAATCGTAGAGGATATAAGGTTTAGTGACTATGGATGGATGGCTAAGGCCATATCGATTGGAATCGCACTGCATGAAGGTCATTATTTTGGTCTTGCTAACCAGATTTTAGGAGCGATAGCTGCTCTTGGTTTAGTGGCGATCGTCATCTTCTCACTCATCATGTGGAAAAAGCGTAAACCTTCTGGAAAATTAGGAGTGCCAAAGAAATCGGACAAGAAGCTAAAGCCGTGGATTATCGTCCTCATGATCATTACAGGTATTGTTATGCCTCTTGCAGGTATATCTTTTGTCTTCGTATTCTTACTAGATCGTTTTGTTATACCACGAGTAAAACCGCTTCAGGCATGGCTGTCATAATATTATTAGAGGTGAACTTATCATGAAAAGAATGATGTTAATTTTCGGACTTGTGCTGACGATAGCAATCTTATCAGCATGCGGTTCAGGTGGATCCAAGGACGAACACGAGAATCATAAGAACCACGAACAACATAATACCGAAAGCAAGGAGACGTCTCAGTCATTAGACTGGGACGTTCAGTCGTTTTCTTTCAAAGACCAAAACGAAGCTGAATTTGGGTTGGAAGACTTAAAGGGTAAAGTGTGGATGGCGAATTTTATCTTCACGAACTGTACGACAGTTTGTCCGCCGATGACTGCTCATATGGCTAAACTTCAAGATATGGCAAAAGAAGAGAGTGTAGATGTGGAATTTGTTTCTTTCTCTATCGATCCAAAAAGAGATAATGCTGAGGCATTGAAGAAGTTTGGTGAAAACTATGACGCGGACTTCTCCAACTGGCACTTCCTGGGTGGTTATGAACAAAAACAAATTGAACAATTAGCAAAAGATTCATTCAAAACACCTGTAGTGGCTGATCCTAACTCAGATCAATTCATCCATGCGACTGCATTTTTTTTAGTTAATAAAGAAGGAAAAGTAGTCTCTAGATATGATGGAGTAGAGAATACGCCGTACGAAGAAATCATTGCAGATATGAAAAATAGACTAAAAAAGTAAAGAAGCATTATTTTATAGTGAAAATAGAGCAAACACCCGAGTGGAAAAATGAAAGGGAATTCAAAGAGAAATAGTTGGGGGTCTGACCCCAACTATTTTTTGCATTTGTTCACACAATAGTTATGGTTTGGAAGTCTAACTTCTACATACTTATGATAAAACTATAGATAGAATCGTCATTATGTGATAATGGAGGTAAATTCATTTATGAATCCGATAAAAACGTTAAAAACAGTGGGATATCTTGAAGGTGCTTCGTTCCTAATCCTTCTTTTCATCGCCATGCCACTGAAGTATTTCTTAGATCAGCCGATGGCCGTATCAATCGTTGGTGCTCTTCATGGTCTGTTGTTCGTTCTTTACATTTTAGTCATTCTGTATGTGTACAACGTGAAGAAGTGGCCGATCATGCGCGCATTCTTGGCGCTGTTATCCTCTGTCTTGCCATTCGGACCGTTCATTTTCGACCGCAAGTTTTTAAAAGATTAATACTGCTAAAAGAGAGACTGCTTTTCGTAGGCTCTCTTTTTTTGTTACTTAAAAGGTAGAGAGGGTGTATCATGATTTGTCGAAAAGCCTTTATTTTTCAATTTAAACTTAATTGCTATCGATTTAGACTTAATTAATTTATTTTAGACTTAATTACTAGCAAATTAGACTTAATCACTCTCGATCTCGACTTAATTACACCCCCTAGTCAAATCACAATCGGGAGTTTGCTTGCCGCATGAACAAATCAAATGAAATTGTCCTCCTCAGACGCAACCCAAACGTCACTAAAACGAAATCCCTACAATTCTCAAAATACATCTCCCTTCATGTTAAGAATTTGTTTAAGTTGTTTTAATTTTCTAATTTTCGGCTATTTATACTTTAATATGGTTTTAAACAAGGAGGGACAAGCTTTTGATTAAAGCACTTCTGCTTAATGCGTCACTTAAAAGTGGTGAAGAAGTCTCCAATACAGAAAGTTTGATGAACGAAGCGGTGCATATTTTCAATAAGAACAACATAGATACTGAGATGGTAAGGCTTGCTGATTACAGAATCGCATACGGTGTTTCGGAAGATGAAGGGGAGGGTGACGAGTGGCCACAGATTTTTGAAAAAGTAAAAGCGGCTGATATCCTCATCATCGGAACACCGCTCTGGCTAGGTGAAAAGAGCAGCCTTGCTACACAAGCGATCGAGAGGCTATATGGCGCGAGTGGTATGACGAACGAAAAAGGCCAATATATATTTTATAACAAGGTGGCAGGGGTAGTTGTGACAGGTAATGAAGATGGAGCGAAACACGCGAGTGCTTCCATTCTGTACGGCTTGTCTCACATTGGATTTACACTACCACCGAATGTGGATACATATTGGGTTGGTGAAGCAGGTCCAGGACCTTCCTATATTGAAGCGGAAGGAAACAAAAATGATTTCACGATGCAGCACAATAAAATAATGACGTACAATCTGATTCACTTTGCAAAGCTTTTAAAAGAACATCCTATTCCAACAGAAGGCAATGTGGTAGAAAGCAATAGCTAATAAAGGGAGGATACTTATGGCAATCGATCAGTTAGCGGTAGCACGGTTAAGTGAGCAGTTTAGTGCAATCAGATCATTATCTGAAAAACTAGCATCAAAGCTTCAACATGAAGATACGATTATTCAGGCTATGCCAGATGTAAGTCCGCCAAAGTGGCATCTGGCACACACGACATGGTTTTTTGAACGATTTATCCTAAAAGAAAAGAATCCTTCATACGTTCCGTTTAATCCAAATTTTGATTATCTTTTTAATTCCTACTATGAAACCATTGGTTCTTATCATCCCAGACATTCTAGAGGCGTACTTTCAAGGCCGTCTATGGAAGAAGTGTATGCGTATCGAAACTATGTAAACGAAGGGATAGTGAGTCTGCTTAAAGACTATGGAGATCAGCTTCCAGAAGGGGTTGAAGATTTAATTGAGATCGGTCTTCAACACGAACAGCAACACCAAGAACTTCTTTTAACGGATGTAAAATATAACTTCAGCTGCAACCCTATGCTGCCTTCGTACACAGAACCTTCTACAACAAGTAATCACACAACAACTGATCATCAATCGCAAGTCAATGAAATTAAGTTTGAAGGAGGACTCGTTGAAATTGGTTTTGAAGGAGCAGGGTTCTCATTTGATAATGAACGGCCTCGTCATAAGGTTTGGTTGAATGCTTATCAGATATCTTCCCATCCCGTTACGAACGGAGAATATCTTTCTTTTATTGAAGCGGGAGGATATGAGCAGCCTGAGCATTGGTTGTCGGATGGCTGGGCAACAGTCAAAAAAGAAAATTGGAAACATCCCCTTTATTGGCGTAAGGCTGAGGATGGATGGTACACGTTCACGTTAACAGGTGAAAAGAAATTAAATCTTGATGAACCTGTCTGTCATGTAAGTTTTTATGAGGCGGATGCTTATGCTAGGTGGAGCGGAAAAAGGCTGCCAACAGAAGCAGAGTGGGAACATGCGATGAGTTCCATCCCAATAGAAGGAAATTTTGTTGAAGAAGAATCATATCATCCGATTGCGGGTGAGTCTTATACAAAATCACCGATAAAGAAAGCCTTTGGAGATGTATGGGAATGGACCAGTAGCCCCTACACTTCGTATCCAGAGAGTAAACCGCTCGAAGGTGCGCTCGGAGAATATAATGCGAAGTTCATGTGCAATCAAATGGTTTTACGTGGAGGATCATGTGTAACCTCAAAATTGCATATTCGACCTACTTATCGCAACTTTTTTCAAGCTGATAAAAGATGGCAGTTCAGCGGCATTCGCTTAGCGGGGGACCTCACATGAAAACAGTTAGATCGAACGTTCATTATCACATCGGAAACGAACCTGAAACAGATATGTATAGTGAGGTACTCCTAGGATTGCAACAAGAGAAGAAGTTCATTTCTCCAAAGTATTTTTATGATAAAAAAGGTTCTGAGCTGTTTGAAGCCATTACGATGCTTACAGAATACTATCCGACCCGAACAGAACTCTTTATCCTAAACAAATATAAAGGGGAAATGGCTGACGCAATCGGAAGGGATACGGCACTCGTAGAGTTTGGAAGTGGCAGCAGTGAAAAAGTGAGGACACTTTTAGAGGCGATGCCTAAGCTCAAAGAATATGTGCCGATTGATATCTCAAAAGATTTTCTTTATCAATCAGCACGAGCGCTGTCTATAGAATATCCTCATCTGGATGTTCATGCAGTTTCTGCGGATTACACGGATAAGTTTGAGGTGCCAGAGCTCACATCTAAACGCAAAGCTGTATTTTTTCCGGGATCTACTATTGGGAACTTTGAGCCCAAAGAAAGAATGAATTTTTTAAAGATGACAGCGGATTTTCTTAAACCTGATGGCGGTTTGTTGATTGGAGTAGATATGAAAAAAGATCATGCTGTATTGAATGCAGCTTATAACGATAGTAAAGGGATCACAAGTCAATTCAATAAAAACTTATTAAACCGATTAAACAGAGAACTCTTGGCAAACTTTGACCTTGAAAAATTTCAACATCATGCTTTTTATCATGCTGAAAAGGGCAGAATTGAAATGCACCTAGTTAGCATGGTAGATCAGACGATAACCATAGGTAATGAGAACGTCTTATTCACCGAGGGAGAGACTATTCACACTGAGAATTCTTATAAGTTCACAATTGATGAGTTTCAAAATATGGCAAGGGATTGTGGGTTCACACCCAAAAAAGTATGGTGTGATGATAAGAACTGGTTCAGTATGCATTACTTGGTTGTAGAATAGACTAAAAACTGCAGGACTCCTTTATTGAGGAGTTCTTTTTCGTCCACAAAGTATAGATTTAAATACTCAGTTAGTTAGCGTGCATTCGTGTTTAGTTCGAAGCTTTTTATTGGGCATTTTTTTACCAAAGGGAGATAATAAGAAAAAAATGTTATGGAAGAGGGTTGGATCATGAAACTAAAAGGAATTCACCATGTTTCCGCGCTAACTGCAAAAGCACCTGAGAACTTTAAATTCTATACAGAGGTAATGGGATTAAGACTGATCAAGAAAACTGTAAATCAGGATGACACAAGCGTCTATCATTTGTTTTATGGCGATGAGAAAGGAAATCCAGGAACAGAGCTTACGTTTTTTGAAATTCCGATGGCTGGAAGAAACCATGATGGGAACAACAGCATCTCTGCTATTTCACTTCGTGTAAAAAATGATGATGCTCTACACTTTTGGAAAGAGCGTTTAAAAGAACATGGAATTGAATCAGAACATATTAAGGTGCGCGCAGGTCGTAACACTTTGGCATTTAGAGATCCTGAAGGTCAGAGGATGATCTTAGTTTCTGATGAAAACAACAGGGGTGTTGCAGGAGGACAGCCGTGGAGTAAAAGTACAACACCAGAAGAATATGCAGTAGTTGGGCTAGGTCCTGTAAGGTTAACTGTTCCTGCAGCTGAACCAACTGTTGGAGTGCTAACAGAACTATTAGGTTTTAAACAAACTGTAAGCTACGAACCTGAAGTGGAAGGTCAACCTGAAATCATTGTTTTAGAAACAGGTGAAGGGGGTAGCGGTGCTGAAATTCACGTAGAAGAACGAAATGACCTCCCTCAAGAACGACTTGGTCGAGGTGGAGTGCACCATGTAGCCTTTCGAGTAGATAATGAAGAAGAGCTTCATGAATGGATTGAAAAAGTAAAAACATCTCGGTTTCCGAATTCTGGATTTGTAGATCGTTTCTATTTTAAATCTCTATATTTCCGTGAACCAAATCGCATCCTTTTTGAACTTGCAACAGATGGTCCCGGATTTGATACAGATGAAGAGTTAGAACATCTAGGAGAATCACTTGCACTACCTCCTTTTTTAGAACCACATCGTGAAGAAATTGAGGGAAAATTAAAACCACTTAACACAAAACAATAGACCTTCCATGGCCTGAATCTTAACGGATTCAGGTTTATTTTTGTTATAGAAATTTTTTGGGCGAGAACGCATCATAAAAAAAGTATTTTGGGAAAAATTAAAAAGCGTTACAACAATTAAGATATAAGGAGATGTCACAAGATGTATTGGCAAAAAAATGCAAAGAATATTTCAAAATATGTGAGTGCCTTTGTTCTGGCATTAGCTCTACTATTAGGTACTTCAAACGCAGCTTCTGCAGTTGGGAAGAATGCAAAAGGTCCAGATGTATACGCGATTCAATCCATGCTTAAGTCCTTAGGCAGTTATTCTGGAAAAATAAATGGTTACTATAACGCATCTACAGTGAAGGGTGTAAAGTATTTTCAAAAGAGTCATGGACTACCTGTGACAGGATCAGTTGACGCTCGTACGTATCAATCAATTCTTTACGCTTACTCTTCTTTAAAATTACCTAAAGTTCGTCAAGGCGGCGGAGCAGGTCAAGGTGGCGGAGCAGGCCAAGGCGGCGGAGCAGGTCAAGGCGGCGGAGCAGGTCAAGGCGGCGGAGCAGGTCAAGGTGGCGGAGCAGGCCAAGGCGGCGGAGCAGGTCAAGGCGGCGGAGCAGGTCAAGGCGGCGGAGCAGGTCAAGGCGGCGGAGCAGGTCAAGGCGGCGGAGCAGGCCAAGGCGGCGGAGCAGGTCAAGGCGGCGGAGCAGGCCAAGGTGGCGGAGCAGGCCAAATTGAACAAGGTGAAGGTCAGCAACAGGAACAGCAACAAGGTGAGCAAGAAAAGGGCCAAGAGCAGCAAGTTCCAAAGCAGATGGAAGAAAAAGGTGAGACTCCTCAAGCACCTGAAGCACCTAAACAAGATATGCAACAAAAAGATTCAAAACCAAGTCCAAGTGTTCAACCTGGGAAAAGCGGTCCATCACCAGGAATGAAAGATAATGGAAAAGACTGAAAAACAAGTATGAAAAAAAGATTTTAAATGAAAATAACAAAGAGGTCATATTCGTGATCTCTTTGTTTTTATGAATAAGAGAAATAATTAATCGGAGTGATCGATCGATGTTGCAAGTATGGTTAGCTGGACTTCTTCTATTATCAACAACTGTTGAACAAAACGCTGAAAAGTTAATCGTGAATCAGGAAGGGCAAAAGCTTGCAGAAGTAAGCCGGAAACAGTTCGAAGGTTCAATTCCTGGATTTCCAATGATCGATGACACAAAATATAATCAGTTCGTTGATTTGCTCGAAAAAAGATCATATAAAGCACCTGTTAACGCTAAATTAAATGATTATGGAGGTATTATACCCGGACAAGTTGGTTATAAATTAAATCGAAAAATATTTAAAGAAAAGTTTTACACGTATTTTTTTGAAAATGGATCTCAAAAAATAGATGTGCCTGAAATGAATATCTACCCAAAAGTAGATACAGAAGTATTAGCTCATATTAAGAACCAGCAAATTGGGCAATATGTTACATACTTTAATTCAAATAATAAGAGTCGAACAACAAATATTGAACTTGCCGCAAAAGCTCTTGATAGTCATGTTGTTTTTCCTAATGAGACATTTTCATTCAACCAAGTCGTAGGCAGAAGAACGACCGCAAAAGGTTACATGCGTGCACCGATCATCGTGAGAGGTGAATTGTCTGAAGGAATTGGTGGAGGAATATGCCAAGTATCCTCAACGTTGTTTAATGCTGTAGATCGGGCAGGACTAAAAATCGTTCAACGCTATTCGCACAGCAAACGTGTACCTTACGTACCATCAGGCAGAGATGCTACCGTCAGTTGGTATGGACCAGATTTTCAATTTCAAAACAAATACAATCAGCCTATACTAATTCGTGCAAAACGTTATGGAGGGAGTTTAGTCATCAAACTTTATTCCTCTGAAATACTTGATCAAAGAACTCGAAAAGTACCGAACGCACCAACTCATATACCTGAAGAAATACAAACGGAACAGAATGTGCATCTTTCTAACCCTAACTAATTATTTAAAGTACAATAATGTTGTAATCTATGTTTTTGAATGGGGGCTTGGATTGTTTGCAGACATTAGAAAAACTAACAGAGCGTTTTTGGTATCAAACACCTGTTTCAGAGACAGATCGTCCTATTTTAGGAGCTGTTGTAGGAAACGAAATGACTTTGATGATTGATGGAGGCAACTCAGAGAATCACGCAGCGTATTTTTTAGATGAGTTAAGTAAAAAGGGTATTCGAGAACCAGATCTAGTGGTTATCACACACTGGCATTGGGATCATATTTTTGGATTGCCAGCATTAAACATTCCTTCAATTTCTTCAGCAGAAACAAAAATAAAAATGCAGGAACTCCTTCCTTTCTCTTGGAGTGATGAAGCTCTAGATGAGAGAGTCAAACAAGGTATTGAAATCGAATTTTGTGCAGAAGCGATAAAAAAAGAATTTCCAGATCACCGCAACATTAACATAAAGCTACCAACGATTACGTTTCATGAAAAGTTGGAGATCGATCTAGGTGGAGTAACGTGTATTCTTGAACATGTTGGAGGAGACCATACAACAGATTCGATCATTGTTTACATAAAGGAAGAAAAGGTTTTATTTTTATCGGATTGTCTCTACGCAAATATGTACGCACCTAAAAATAACTATACGGTGGATCGATCCCTGAATCTGTTAGATCAACTTCAATCCTTTGACGCAGATTTTTATATTTTTTCTCATTGGAAGGCTGCGACAAAACAAGAGTTTCAAACTGAAACATCCATGTTAAGAAGATTCGCGAACCTTACAAAAGAATTTGAAGGTAATCAACAAGCTATTGAAGAAGAATATAAAGTCCAAGTCAAACGGGAGCTAACTGAGGATGAACGTGAGACCTTACAGTTTTTTGTTAACGGTTTCAGCCTCAACATACATAAATAGAATGGGAGAATATGATGTTACAAGAATTTAAAGTAGCTATTAAACAATTGGGGGGAATAGAAAGGCAGATTCGAGTGTGTTTGCCTTTTGATTATAAGGACAGCCATGAGCATTACCCTGTACTGTATATGCATGATGGTCAAAATCTGTTTAATGATGAAGACGCTAGCTACGGTGTTTCATGGGGATTAGGTGATTATCTAAAGACGAGTAAAACGCCTCTTATTATTGTAGGTATTGACTGTAATCATGAAGGCTTCGAGCGTTTTAATGAATACGCACCTTGGGAAAATCCGACAGTGGGACCTGACCTTCTGAAATTTGAAGGGGTTTATGGAGGAAAAGGAGCAGCATACATTGAGTTCATTCTACACACGTTAAAGCCGTTGATTGATGAAACATACAGAACGAAGCCTGATGAAACTTTAATGGCAGGCAGCTCGATGGGTGGTCTGATCTCCACGTATGCAGCTTGTCGCTACCCTCATATATTCAGCAGAGTAGCAAGTCTATCTTCAGCTTTTTGGTTCAATCAAACAGAGATTGAGAGTTTGATTAAAGAAAGTGATCTGAGCGGACTTAAAAGATTTTATATGGATATCGGTACTGATGAGGACACATCAAAAGTGGATGCTGCTCATTACATCCGTTCCTCTGAAGAGGTTTATGAAGTCTTTAAGAGTAAGAGCCTCGACGTTAAATTTGAAATAATCAAAGGCGGAAAACATCATGAGACAGCTTGGCGTGAAAGGATGCCTGAAATCATTGATTATCTGATGAAGTAAAGGGGAGATAAAGATTGATTACATTTGAAAGAATGGACAACAAGCAGTATAAAGATTATTTAAAGTTTATGTTGCCTGATTATATTTGTGATACAGCTGAACATTATAACCTAGATACTGAGCTTGCTACTGAAAAAGCAGAGAAACAAATGGAACAACTGCTCCCAGATGAGGAAAAAACAGAAGGACAGCATTTGTTTCAAATTAAAAGCGAAAATGAACTAGCAGGTTACCTTTGGTTTCATGTTTCAAAAGAAGAGAAGAAAGCTTTTCTTTATCATATTTACGTGCTGGATGCATTCCGTAAGCGAGGGATTGCTCAAGCCGCTCTTCGCTTTTTTGAGAATGAATCAAAAGATGAAGGAGCTGACTATGTTGGTCTTCATGTATTTGGTTCGAACGAAAACGCAATTGCTCTATATACAAAGCTAGGCTATAAACAAGCATCCATATCGATGAACAAAGTTTTGTAAACGTTTAAAACAAGGGAGAGAGATAAACATGAGAAAAATTGGATTGCAACTATACTCCATACAAAAAGAGGCTGAAAAGAATTTACTAGGTACATTGGAAAAAGTAAAAAGCATTGGATATGACAGTGTACAATTTGCTGGATTGTTTGGAATATCTGCTAAAGAAGTAAAAAAGGTATTGAATGAAAATGCTTTAACGGTTGCTGGAGCTCATATTCCACTTCAGCAATTTTCTGGAGATGCATTTAAAAAGCAAATGGAAGATCAACTTATCTTAGAGAATGATTTAATGATCATGCCATACTTAACGGAACATGAAAGAAGATCGATCGACGATTACAAGCGTGTAGCAGACGTGTTGAACGAAGCCGGATTAAGAAGCAAAGAGTATGGAATCCGCGTTGCTTATCATAATCATGATTTCGAATTTTACGAGCTTGATGGTAAGATGCCGTTCGATTTGCTCTTTCAAGAAACAGACGCTGATCTAGTGAAGATGGAACTCGATACGTATTGGGCAAAATATGCTGGGTTTGAGCCTGAAGAGCTTCTTAATAAGTATCGCTTCCGTTGTGTATCCCTTCACCTCAAAGATATGGTAGAGAAAAATGGTCAAAAACAGAGTACGATCGCTGGAACGGGAATTCTTGATATCGGTAGTTTCTTAAAATTAGCAGATGAACAGAAAGTAGATTATTGCGTGGTCGAGCAAGAACATTTTGAAGGAGATCTTCTTGCAGAAGTAGAAAAAGGTGTGCAGAACGTTAAAGCACTTTTATAGAGGAGAAAACAGCTGTGGAGGATGTAGCATTTGCTTCTTATATAGAAAAGAAGCATTTTGAGCCGATTCAAGAACTAAACAAACAAGAAGGTTGGACACAATTAGTTGAAAGGTACAAAGAAACAAAACAAGCATGGAGTAGATCTACTATAGCCTATGTCATGTTAAAGAACGAAGAGGTAATAGGTTATGTACGAGGGCTAACAGATGAACACGTAACGCTCTATATATGCGAGATGCTGATCTCAAAGCCTTATCGAGGACTAGGATTAGGTGGAAAGCTGTTGAACATCATTCAAGCGAAGTATCCAACAGCACGTATGGAGATGGTTGCATCACGTATATCGCACACTTTTTATGAAGGGCAAAATTTTAGACCTTTTTACGGATATCGAAGAACGTATGAAGAATGTAAATCTTAGGAGGCGTCTTAAATGAGTGAGAAAGTAACGAGTATCTCTGCTGTTCAAAGCCACATCAACAATGTATTCGTGCATGTAACTGATCTAAAAAAATCTGTAGAATGGTATGGTGATCTATTGGGGATAACGATAGATTTAAGTGAAGTGCAATCACCTGTACATAACATTCCAGTAACAGGACAAACAGGATTATCACTAGATGATCATACGTTTGACCCTTCTTTCCACCGATCACCTGGTTCTGGTCCTATGTTTAATCTATTTGCACCAGATATTGATGCAGCTTACAAAGAGCTACAAGGAAAAAACATGAAAGTCATTCGAGAGATTGAGTGGCACGGTGAAGTAGCTTGGTTTAACGTGGAAGATCCAGATGGAAACGTGATAATGATTTGTAATTGCTAGCAACGAGATTTAAAACAAGCTGACCCATACTCGTACTTCATATGTACGAGTATGGGTCAGTTTTTTTGTGCAAAAACGAATAGCAGAATATTCTATCTATCAAGTATTTTCCTATTTGTGGTAAAGTGGATAATAGAACGTTTTCGGGAGGAATCGAAATGAGCGAGCAGAAAATAAATGAACTAAAAGAAGAGTTTGAGAATCTTGTAAGCGTAACCATAACTTCCATAGATGATCTCATGAATTTTTTAAATCAGCAAAAAAGTGTTTACGAAAAAGTAGAAGAAGAGATGCTTAGACATTATATTGCATTCCAATGCCAAAGTAATAACGACGAAATTAAGCAACAGTTTGAATTTAATCAGCAGCACATAAAGCCGATGTTGAAAAAGTACCAATCGATACTGGATGAGAAAGTACTAGAATCACCTTATATGGCAGAACTGCAAGACGATGTTTTTGGAGAATATAAAAAGAAGCTGAGAACGCAATTTGCTCTTTTTCAAGAAGCCAACTTAGAAATAGAAAAACAAGAAGATGCTCTCACGAATCAATACTTTGAGGTCACTGGCAGTCTCTCTTCAAATTGGGAGGGAAAAGAAGTAACGATTAGTGAACTTTTTGTTCATATCAGAGATTCTAAGCGTGACATAAGAGAAAAAGCGATGAAAGCATTGTACGAGCCCATCTTGAAAGAAGAAGAGAAACTACAAAGTATTCTTGACGAGTTGATTCAATTACGAGTGAAAAAAGCAGCGAACGCGGGTTTAGATGGTTTTAACGATTATATGTTCAAAAAATATTATAGATTTGACTATACGCCAGAGGATTGTAAGGAACTCGCTGAATCCATAAGAGAACATGTTCTTCCGATCACCATACAACTTCAAAAAGAGCATAAAGCTGAAATCGGAGTTGATGTTTATAAGCCATGGGATGTTCAAGCGGAAGCAATCGGTCGAAAACCTTTACGACCGGTAAGTTCTGATGTGGAGCTGATCAATAAATCAGCGAAAGTTTTAAGCGAACTGGATGTTACATTTGGTTCACTTGTCCATGAAATGAATGAGAAGAAACTTTTTGATTTAACGAGCAGAAAAGGAAAAGCACAGGGGGGATTCTGTGAATCACTACCTGAAACTGGGCTTCCGTTTATCTTTATGAATATGTCTAACACGGATAGTGACCTAGTTGTTTTTATGCATGAGATGGGGCATGCGATTCACGATTTATTGAAGAGTGATCAAGAATTATATGCTTATAAACAAATTCCAATGGAGTCCGCCGAGCTAGCTAGTATGAGTATGGAGCTTTTCACGATGGACCGTTGGAATGAGTTCTACAAGACAGAAGAAGAACTAAATCGAGCGAAGAAAGATCAGCTAAAAGGGGCTTTGATGAGTCTTCCATATATTATGGTCATTGATCAATTTCAGCACTGGTTGTACCAACATCCTAATCATACGTGGGAAGAACGGACGAAGAAGTTTGGAGAATTGAAAGATCGCTATGATGCTTCAATCGTAGATTGGAAAGGGTATGAAGAATGGAAAGTAAAAGGGTGGTTCTATACCCTTCATATATATGAAGTTCCTTTTTATTTTGTTGAGTATGCGATTTCGCAACTTGGTGCTATTCAATTGTACAAAAATTATAAAGAAGATCCAGAGGGAACAATCAACAAATATAAAGAAGCACTGAAACTTGGAAGCTCTAAGTCACTTCCAGAAGTTTATAAAACAGCAGGTATCGAATTGGATTTTTCATCTAATAAAATTGCTGAACTTATGGAGTTTGTTGCAAAAGAATTAGATCTACTATCCGTCAGTAAATAATAAAACAAATAATTAAAGAATTTAAATAATTTAAAGGGATTAAGCTCTATTAGTAGAAATATTAGGATAAGGCGCACTTTATATAAATATTGTGGATTATAAAATTAACCAATAAAGAGGTGTCCATAAATTCTTGTCATAACCGGTTGGTGAGAGAGTAGCTAATTGAACTGCTGACATACCAATTCCGATATTGAGCCGGACTCTATTCCCAGTGAACAAAGGAGATTGTATGCTGGATTCTCAATAACGAGAGTAAAATATGCATGTTTTAACATACGATTTAGGATTCATTTTCCTAAGTAGGGGAAAATAAAGTTAAATGGCATATTGTTAATGGCAATTAATCGGAATACGAGGGGTGAGAGGTATGAGAAAACCCGATGACGAGAAATTATGGGACACAGGCACATCAGATTTCGAAGAAGGAGATAGAATCACCTTTCACAATACCGAGCAAGGTGTTGAGAAAACTTACACTGTGAAACGTGTAAAAGAGAATGGTGATATTGAACTTGTTTATTCTGTAAGAAAGCCGAGACCACCGATACAATAGCATGCGATATAAATAGTAGGAACAGCTCACATGTTTAGTGAGCTGTTTTTCGTTTCTATTTTTGAATGAAAAATGTAATAGGTATGAATAAATGGTTAATAGTAATAGGAATGATAAATTATGGGTGTTTATGAATAGGTTATTAAGGTAAAAGATGAGTGAACAGCATATTGGAGAGGAAGTTATATATGACTCAAAAGCCATTAATTGGATTAACAAGTACGATCATGTCAATCAATACGATTGAAACTCATAATGAAAACGTTGATACGATCGTTGTTTATAATAAATTTGCAGAAACCGTTAGAGATGCAGGAGGAATACCTATTGTCATTCCAATGGGTAAGCCTGAAGAAGCTGAATATTATGCAGAATTGTGTGATGGATTAATCTTTACAGGTGGAGAAGACATTAGCTCCATCACTTATAATGAAGAACCTCACCCAAAGGTGAAAAAGGTGAACAAACACCGTGATGACTTTGAGATTGAATTAGTGAAAAAAGCACGTGAGAACGAAAAAGCCATTCTAGCTATGTGTCGAGGCTATCATTTATTAAATGTTAGTTATGGAGGTACAATCATACAGGATGTGGAGAGTGAGTTTTCAGATAGTATTAATCACTTCCAATCTTCTGCAACACGAACAGAACCTTCTCACACCGTTCGCATTGAAGAAGATAGTAAACTTTATAAGATTGTTGGGGAAAAGGAAGTTGCCGTAAACAGCTTTCATCACCAAGCAATAGGAAAAGTAGGTAAAGGACTCCGAGTAGCAGCACGAGCATCTGACGGTGTAATCGAGGCATTAGAATTAGAAGATCAGAATAAAACATTCTTGCTTGGAACACAGTGGCATCCAGAAGAATTGAGACATGAAAATGAGAATATGATGGCGATTATTACAACATTTATTAAAGAAGCGAAGAAAAATAAGGAATAGAGATTGAAACCTCCACAACAGGAGGTTTCTTTGTTTGTTTGGAGAGGGAATGTTTAGAAAAGGAAACTTTTTTTAAGGTAACCCCGTAGTATATAATAGAAATTATTGAGGAGGCTGTCTCATGAATTTATCGAGACTTTTAAAAATAATAACAGGCGGTATTGAGGCTTTCCTTGGCATTCCTTTTTTAGGAGGAGCCATCATTCTTGCTTCAGCTTGGGGACCACTTCAATTCATGTTTGTTTTTCATTTAATCACACTCATTATTTGTATCGTTCAAAAAGAAAGATTTACAGGAAGTGTATTAGGTCTGATTACTTCTATAGTCGGCTATTTGCCTGTTATTGGAATGATCATGCATATCGTGACAGCACTAGTATTATTCTTTGATGCTGCAAGAGGGAGCAAAAAAAGGAAGAACGAGCATGTTATCGATGTAAGAAAAGGTTATTAATAAGCTTTAATGTCGTACTGAAAAGCTTTCAGCCAAAACAGTGGTTGAAAGCTTTTTGTAAGAGAAAACGGGTTACGTTTGATGGAAGAATGTAATTTTTAGACAATATTATGAGGGGATGAAAGATTGGAAATTATACTCTTTCCGATAACACAGATTGCTATCGCTTATTATTTGTATGTTCAAGCTCCGCTATATAATAAAGATCGGTGGCTCTGGTCCATACTAGGCTTTGTTTTTGGTCTCTTCACGTTAAGTATTTTTCTTATTTCAACAAAACGAAAAGCATTAGGTTGGACGATATTAATAGCAATGATTCTTTCTTTTATAGCGGGAATTCTATTTTTAAGTTTATTAGTATGGGCTGTCTTTTTCTCAAAAGGATAACACTGTATGTCGAAGAAGGTGAGTTTATGAAAAAACATCTTGTGTTTGTTTATGGCACGCTTCGAAAAGGTGGAAGTAATGCTCATTTTTTGCAGAATGCAAAATGCATAGAACATGGATGTTACACAGAGGGACAGCTGTATGATACAGGTTTAGGTTACCCAGCATTAGTTCCAGAGAAAGATAAATGGGTAACAGGTGAGTTATATGAAGTATCAACATGCGAACTTGAACAATTAGACGAACTTGAAGATTTTGTGGAAAACAGAGCAGATAATTTATATGATCGTGTCCGTATTAAGGTTAACACTACAAATGTTATAGAAGAAGCTTTCGTGTATGTGATGAGAATCAAAAAAAGTCACTACGTATCGATCGTTGAGAATGATTGGCTGAAATATCTCAATAAATAATTAAACAAAAAAGAGGTCACCATCAACTGGTAGACCTCTTTCATTATAGTAAGGAAATATCTTCTCTATTTAGCGATTAAGTTGTTAATACAATGAACAGCTGAGTCGACGTTATCAAACCGTTGAAGGGAGTTTGTTTCAATCTGGATCACTTCGAACGATTGATCGTTCTTTAAATACTTAACAGAAAAAACAGCCGAGTTGTTCTCACTAAAGGTGTGTGTAATATCTGATTCGATATACTGTTTGTTCTGCAAATTCAAGAGTATGTTTTTCACTTCTTGTTGGTTCATGATACATCGTCCCCTTTCTATTATGGGGGAACTTGTTAGGAACCCAAATAATAAAATTATTTTCCTTCCTTAACATTTATGCTAACATAAGTAATTTTTTAAGTACAGATAACGAAAGACCTGTTCGTATAATTTTATCCTTTTTTTATCGTCAAAATCGCATCTATTTCGACATTACCTTTCAATGCTCGTGAAATCATACACGAATGCTCAGCTTTAATGGCGAGTTTTTGAAGCAGTGTCGAAATATCTTTTGACGGGTCATGTTTGATCGTGACGACCGGTCGATGAATGATTTTCTGATATGTAATCACTCCATTTGTAACATCAACATATCCTTCAGATTCCATCGTTAAATCTATCTTCTCTATCTTACTTCGTTCCATCATGGCAGCGAGTGTGATGATATAACAAGTTGCTGCTGCTCCTAACAACATCTCATCGGGATTCGTACCAATTCCAGGTCCATCCATCTCAGGGGGAATGGATACCTGTGTTTTTAAATTCTGTGTTTCTATCGTTCCAGTAGCATTTCTTCCACCTGGCCAATGGGCATTTAGATGAAAAACATGTTGTGCCATTTTAAATCACCTCAACTTCTTACTCCTTTAAGTGTAAAGCAAGTGAGCCTTTACGTCACATATCCTGTTTAAAGTGTACAAAATGTTTTTTTGTTTTTTTTAGTGATCCAAATCAAATTTGTTTTCGTTAGCTATTTGAAAACACTTACAGAAGGAGGTGATAACCAGGTGAAACGATTTGTACAATTGGTTGTATTCGCAGCCGGCATGAGTATTCCCGCGATCGTATCGGCTGATAGCGGAGGGATTCTTTCTCCAGTAACAGACCTAACAAAGGAAACAACTGAGATTGTTGAAAGTGTTCCAGACAAAGTGAACATTTCTGCGAAAGATCATTCAGTTTCCGATGAGGTTGTGAGACCTACTCTTAACACAGTTACAAATATTGTTAAAGACACAACTCGTGCTGTCGACAGGGTGGATCAAACGGTTAACAAAGTTACGGAGACCGTAAAGCCAGTAGATGAAGCGATCAAAATGGTAACGAATACAGTCGATACGGTAAAAGAAACAGTACCGACAGAAAAGCTAAAAAGTTCTAAACCTATCGTGGATGTTAACCTTTCTGAAAAACCATCGATAAAAGTCGATGTGTTAGATCAGGAGGTGAACGTTACGGTCCCTGTTACACCGGAAAAACCTCAAGTAGAGGTGAAGCTTCCAGTCGTTTCAGAGATTGTTACTACTAAGCCGGAAGTTGAGGAAGTGGTCAAAGCAAAACCAGAACCAGTTCCTAGCTCAACACCAGTCACTGAACCTGTTGTGGAGAACAAACCGGTTATTGGTGAAAAAATTAATGAAACAAAGGATGCAAGAATTCAAAAACCAGAAGTTGTTATGAAAAAAGAAATTCTTGAAAAAGAAACAGAGAATCCCGTTAGTACGGGTACGAGTGGAGAGGTACTTAAAAAGAGAAGAGATCTCAAAGAATCTGAGAAGCCTATCAGGAAAAAAATGAGTTCGGATTATCCGGTAACTCAAATGCTAACACCATCATCTCAAGGTGGACAAACTCCTTCAAGTGCTAACAATGGACCGATGACCTCTTCAAGTTCAAGCACAATGACTTTCTTGGCTATTTTAGATGGAGGGCAAAATAATACTCAGCTTGAAACAGGAATTCGACTTGATGGAGGAGTTCGTCACTATTATGATCAATGGCTAAATGCTCCACCTGGGCAACCACCTCAATCTTTCTTCTTCTAATTCATTTTTGGTAAAACAAAAAAATTAAGAAGAAGAAGGAGAGAAAATAAAATGAAAAAATCAAACTTTATTAGAACATTTGCGATTACTGGTGCTGCTGCGGCAGGTTTATTCTTTGGAGGAAGTGAAACATTTGCAGATGAAGGTTCATCAAGTCTTAAAATTGGAACAGGATTGATTAGCAATATTCAGCTTTCAGATAAAGATGAAGAGTCTAATCTAAACCTTGATCTAGGTACTGTAACAGGTATCGAACTAGAGAATTCAGATGATGAGTCTAACCACAATAGCGTAAAAACAAACGTTGGTGCAAATGTAAATGCAGAAACTTCCAGTGATGAAGATGAAAAATCTCAAGGGGGTACGGCTGTAAATGCAGGAGTTGAAGCGGAATCGAAAACTGAAGATCAAAGCGACGATTCAAAAGCAAATGTGGCTGTCGGAACGGATGCTACAGTTAAGAGTTCTTCTTCTGATGATGAAGGCAAAGCGTCTGTAAACGCAGATACAAAGGTTGGAGCTGAAGTTCGTTCTAATGAAGAAGACAACAAAGATTCTAGTTCTCTAAATGCTGGAGCAGATGTTCAAGCAGCTGTTGAAGCACAAGATGAAAAAGAATCAAATACAGAGGTTGCTACGAATGCAGGTTTAGCTGCAGGGGTAGAAGCTACTGATGAAGATGAAAAGTCAAGTGCGAAAGTAGATCTAGGCACAGATGTGAAGGCGAACGTAACTTCTGAAGATGAAGAAGATAACTCTTCTTTGATGGCTGATGCTGGTCTATGGGCAGGAGTAGAAGCA
The DNA here is from genome assembly GCF_016401385.1 of Fictibacillus halophilus. Taxonomy (NCBI): domain Bacteria; kingdom Bacillati; phylum Bacillota; class Bacilli; order Caryophanales; family Fictibacillaceae; genus Fictibacillus; species Fictibacillus halophilus. The sequence continues at coordinate 366,036 of NZ_JAEACF010000001.1, forward strand.
ACTGAGGAAGACGAGAGGTCAAGTGCGAAAGTAGATCTAGGCACAGATGTGAAAGCGAACGTAACTTCCGAAGATGAAGAAGATAACTCTTCTTTGATGGCTGATGCTGGTCTATGGGCAGGAGTAGAAGCAACTGAAGAAGACGAAGAGTCAAGTGCGAAAGTAGATCTAGGCACAGATGTAGTGGCGAACGTAACTTCTGAAGACGAAGAAGATAATTCTTCTTTAATGGCTGATGCAGGTCTATGGGCAGGAGTAGAAGCAACTCAAGAAGACGAGAAATCAAGTGCGAATGTAAATCTAGGAACAGACGTGATGGCGAACGTTATGTCTGAAGACGAAGAAGATCGTTCTTCTTTAAGCACAATGCTTAACACGGATGCAGCACTTTCTCTACATTCTGAAGATGAGCTTGAAAATACTTCTCTTAAGTTAAATACTTCTATCATGGCTGATCTAATGAGCTCATTTGATGAAAATCAAGATCGCTCTTTACTACATTCATCATTAGATACTGGTCTTGAACTAGATCTTGAAGGCGATGATGAAGATCGTGGGTTTAATTTAAATCTTTGGACGGGCTTAATGCTTGGTGCAATGTATGAAGGACAAGATAGTGAAGATTCTATCATAGAGCTTTAATAGAAAAGATAAAAAGAGATGGCAGACGTGCTGTCTCTTTTTCTATTGAATGAAAAAATGTGGATAACTTTTTTAAAATGTAAATGAACTATTTTTATAGGTTAATATGTAGAAAACACCCTAAGTAAATGGAGAGAATTAGCGAAGGAAATAAATTGTTGGGGGACAGTCCCTCATGTATACTTAAGTTTATTAAGTATACATGAGGGTGTTAGGTTAGGAGATGGCGCTATGGTGCATAAAGAAACAAATTTAAAGTTAGTAGTGGCTGGATTATTGCTGGGTATTCTAATGGCCGCGATGGACAATACCATTGTTGCTACGGCGATGGGGACAATTGTAGCGGACCTTGGTGGTTTTGATAAATTCGTTTGGGTTACGGGTTCTTATATGGTCGCAGTAATGGCAGGGATGCCTATTTACGGTAAGCTGTCTGACATGTATGGTAGAAAACGATTCTTCATTTTTGGCCTTATCGTTTTCCTTATCGGCTCTGCTCTTTGCGGTCTTGCTCAAAATATGGAACAGCTGATAGCGTTTAGAGCGCTTCAAGGTATAGGCGGTGGAGCATTGATGCCTATTGCCTTTACGATTGTTTTTGATATTTTCCCTCCAGAAAAGAGAGGGAAGATGACAGGGTTGCTCGGAGCTGTATTCGGTACTTCAAGTGTTCTCGGACCTTTACTTGGAGCATTCATTACAGATGCGATCAGCTGGCATTGGGTGTTTTATATTAACGTCCCAATTGGTGCAGCTTCCTTCTACTTGATCTTCCGTTATTATAAAGAAACACTCGAACACCGTGAACAAAAGATTGACTGGTGGGGTGCCATCACACTTGTGATCGCCGTAGTTAGTTTGATGTTTGCCCTTGAACTTGGTGGAAAGACATATGCGTGGGATTCAACTCAAATCGTAGCTTTGTTTACAATATTCACCGTCTTTTTCATTGTGTTCTTTGCAGTCGAACAAAAAGCATCTGAACCGATTATTTCATTTTGGATGTTTAAGAAGAGGCTTTTTGCTACTTCTCAAATTCTAGGTTTTCTCTACGGCGGAACATTCATTATTTTAGCCGTATTTATTCCCATCTTCGTTCAAGCGGTTTATGGAGGCTCTGCAACTAGTGCAGGATTAATTCTTACACCCATGATGTTAGGATCTGTTGCTGGAAGTATGATTGGTGGTATCTTTCAAACCAAAACAAGCTTCCGTAATCTCATGATTGTATCCGTGATTTCTTATTTCACAGGCATGTATATGTTAAGTGGTATGACACCAGATACTTCTAGAATGATGCTTACAATTTTTATGGTGACTGTGGGATTTGGTATGGGCTTCTCGTTCTCCTTATTACCTGCAGCGACTATCAACAAGATGGAGTTTCGTTATAGAGGTTCAGCCAACTCTACGAATGCCTTTTTACGATCATTAGGTATGACTCTAGGTGTAACCATTTTTGGAGCACTTCAAAATCGAATTTTTTATGAGAAAGTAAGTGAGAATTTAAAAGGCTTTGCAGGTCAAGGTGCTGGAGCATTTAAAGATATTGATCCACAAAAAGTATTTCAGGCAGGGGAGCGATCTAAAATACCTCCTGAAGTTTTAGATGGAATAACAGCCTCTATGTCTGCCTCGATTACGACCGTTTTCACATATGCTTTGATTCCAATCGCGATTTCAGCTGTTGTTATATTGTTTATGGGTAATGAACGGGTAGAGACCTCAAAACAAAATATAAAATCAAAATAAAAAAGAGTTTGGGAAGTGATTATCCCAAACTCTTTTTTACGCTGCACGAGTTACTTTCTTTTCTTTTTTCGGAGCAACGGTATATGACAAAGATACGACTATATCAATGGCAAGTATGAGGGCCCAAATACGTGTGACATTATTAGCCACATCGTTTTTGTAGAACAAATCTGTTTTTGTTGTGTCATACCAATCTTTGAAAAGAGAGTCAATTTGTATAGTTGATACGGCATCTGAAAGGCCAAATAATAGCCAAAAAACACCTTGGGCTGTGATGAATAAAAAAATGTGCTTATACAGATTTTGTCTTTCTTGCTTCGCGTGTTGCATCCCATACAGTGGTTTTGAATTAGGCAGATTAGGTTCAGGCAATCCACGCCATTTTGCAACCTTTCGCTGAATATAACGATCCAACTTCTGAAAATCGCTTTTTCCATACAAAAAAGCATAAGCAATGACAACCAGAATTATAATCTGATAGGCAGAGAATTTTCCTGTTCTTAAATAATCAAAATATCCCATCGCAGCAATCCAAAGGTCATTTAAGAGAAAAAGGATGAAGAATGCAATGCTTAATTTCTTTAGATTGAACCAATATCGTACCACTAAAAAAGATAAGGTAGAAACCCAAAAAACGGTCTCAGCTAGTATGAGAAATACCCATTTATGATTCAGTACAAAATCCATTTGATGTTCATCCTTTCTTTGTTGCATTTTTAAGCCAGTGTTTTTCCATATTTAGAATACCACTTAAAAATGGGTAAGTCTCCCATATTTAGTATCATTTTTCTTAAGTATTATGTGATAATTAACAAGAAGAGATTATGAAAAACGGAGTGATATTATGTATTCAGATACAGCTTCTGAATTGCGCAGCATTCGTAGGACATTAATTGTTTTAGGAATTTTGTTATTGTTTGTAATCGGATCAATAAATAAAGGTGGGAGCGAAGATAGCGAAGAGAATGAAGACTATTCTACTATCACAACTAACTTAGAAAATAATTTAGTTCCGTTAGGTAACGGGTATTTTGGGCTATATTCCGACTTTGAAGAGACTGATTCGGAGCATGGAATGAGGATTTATTATTATGATGAAAAAGAGAACAAACTTGTATTGAAAAAAGAGGAAGACTTAGATACTGTTGAAATTTCAGAATAGAAAACTAAATGTAAAATACAAGTAAGTTGTTTTATTAAGTAAGTTCTTCGATTATATGATATACTTTTTCTTAATTATAAAAATTTATAACACTTAGGAGGTGACAACTTATATTCCAGTAACTTGGGGTATAAGGAGTCTTTTTGGACAGTTTGACCTTATTGAAATTACTTGCAGTAGCCGTACTTATTCTACTAACCGCTTTTTTCGTAGCAGCAGAATTTGCGATTGTTAAGATTCGTAAATCAAGAATTGACCAATTAGCTGAAGAAGGTAACAAACGAGCGATTGCAGCACAAAAGGTTATTTCTAACCTTGATGGATCACTCTCAGCCTGTCAGTTAGGTATTACTATCACTGCTTTAGGATTAGGTTGGTTAGGTGAGCCTACGGTAGAAGCAATTCTCGGTCCAGTATTTGAAAAAATGGATTTAAGCCCGGCGATTGTTCATACATTATCATTTGCAATTGCATTTGCATCCATTACTTTTTTACACGTTGTTCTTGGTGAGCTTGCACCAAAAACAGTAGCTATTCAAAAGGCTGAAACAATCAGCTTATTGTTATCACCTGCGTTGATTGGATTCTACAGAGTCATGTATCCATTCATTTGGTTCTTGAACGGAAGTGCGCAGCTATTAGTAAGAATGTTTGGTTTGAAACCAGCTTCAGAACATGATATGGCACATACTGAAGAAGAACTTCGCTTGATCCTAAGTGAGAGCTATAAAAGTGGTGAAATCAACAAATCTGAGTTCAGTTATGTAGAAAAGGTATTCGAATTTGACGACAGAACTGCAAAAGAGATCATGGTCCCTCGTACTGAAATGGTATGTCTTTATGAAGACAATACTGTTGCAGAAAATATTAATATAATTGCAGAAGAAAAATATACACGTTACCCTGTTGTAGGGGAAGATAAAGATAATGTTCTCGGTATGGTGAATGCGAAAGAAGTATTTTTTGATTTAATCAAAGGAAAAGAATATCCTCTTGAACATTACATTAGACCAACATTGAGCGTATTTGAAAATACACCGATCAAAGAAACACTATTAAAGCTTCAGAAAAAAGGCTTTCATATGGCAGTTTTAGTTGATGAGTATGGTGGAACAGCTGGTATTGTAACCATTGAAGATATTTTAGAAGAGCTTGTTGGTGAAATACGTGATGAATTTGATGAAGATGAATCACCAATGATTCATGCAGTAAGTCCAAATGTTAAGCACTTTGACGGTAAAGTATTGATCGCAGAAGTAAACGACATTTATGGACTTGAAATTGATGATAGTGAACTTGATACTATTGGAGGCTGGGTACTTTCACAGAACTCAGAAATACAAGAAAATCAGGTCATATCGTATGATGAATATGATTTCAAGGTGATCGAAATTGATGGTCATCAAGTTAAAAAAATCGAAATTACTAAAAGGCTCAATCAGGATGAAGTAAACACTTCTTCCTCTCAAGAATTAGAACACAACTTAGTTGAAAAAGAAGCTTAAGTTTCAAGAGACCATCCCTAAAAAGATGGTCTCTTTTCTTGTTTACTTTTTATAAAGGGTGAGATTCATTTGAAATCTATTACTATTCAATTAGAATATGATGAAACAACAATACAAACGTGTTTGATACAATATTGGAAGAACAATTTTCTAGAACAGATTTTAAATTAATTTCCGTATCCCATTTTTAAAAAAACGACTAACGTGATTAATGGTAAAGACTCTAAAGGAGCAGGTGGACAAACTTCTCCTTATTATGAAAAACCACCAAACAGAAATTAAGACGGCATAACCCGCCTTTTTCTTTTATACATCTAATTTCCCAGGAAATCGACTTAAATTGACAGAATATATTGACAAATTTATAGTGATTATTTACTATTTAAATAACTAAACTTTTAACACCAAAGTAAAGGGGATGGAAGAATATAAGGAGGTTGAGGGAGATGGTAAGCACACCGCAGTACCGCTTTATTCGTTTGATAACAGGTAGTGAGATAGTAGATGTAGATATCTTTCTCTTCACTGACAAAACAACTGTAGTGGTTAGTATGCTTTATTACAAACATGAACATATTATCATGTCCTCTCAGACAGCTCCAGATCGAAAAACTGCTTTAAAACATGCTTTTCATGCTTTTTATCAAACCAAATTCATCTATGACCAAAAACAACTATCGGTTTTAAATAAGACAATTAAAAAATCTATCTATGAATAGTATGAATATTTTTGAAAAAATATCTTTATTTGCAAAAGGACATATGTTTATAATTTAGGTAATCATGAACGAAACGTTTTGATTAACGTTTTTAATGGAGGTTGGGTATGGAAACTTCAGATGGTCAATTATTAGGAGACAGCCTTTTCATTAATCAAATGAAAACATATGCCAATCAATTTGAACATTCTGAAACACCTTTTCTTATCCAGAAAGATCGAATCTGGGTTTATGTAAACCCTGCAGCGAGAAAGATTTTAGAGGCTGAAGAAGATATAATCGGTCAGCCGATATGGAACAACCTCCCTAATGAATTGCATTCCTTAGTGGAGGAAAGAATTCAAACATGCGACAGTGGTATTGCCCCTAAACCTAGTGAACAAACATGGATTACCCAAAAGGGTAATCGTATTCAATTAGAAGTAATCGGATTCCCTCTTTTGTTCTCAACACACGCCACACAAATTATTATTCGTAATTTAACTCAGCAGCACCTTGAAAAGAAAGAGACTCTTGATCATTTAAAGCTTATAACTGAAAATATGATAGATATTATAGGGATTGTTAGTCATGAAGGAATCTTTACCTATTTAACACCATCCTATTTTTGGGTAACTGGTTATACTCAAAGTGAAGCTATAGGTACCACTCCATTTAACCTTGTGCATCCTGAAGATAGAGATAGAGTGATACAAGAATTTTCCCGAATGATTTTAGAACATGTACCTCTTACGATTGAATACAGATACTTGAAGAAAGATGGCGTTTATATTTGGTTGGAGTCGAAAGGGACGCCTATCAGTCATAAAGACAACCTTTCTGCAATAGTTGCGTCTCGAGACATTACTAAAAGAAAAGAAGCAGAAGCTGCTTTACGAAAGAATGAGTTTAAGCATCGTATTATTCTTGATCACAGCAATGATTTAATCTGTTCAGTTGATCCTGATGGAAACTATTTATACGCTTCACTTTCTTATAAGAACATTTTAGGAATCGAACCAAACTCACTAATCGGTACTAACGCTTTGAACTGTGTCCATTTGGAAGATCATGATACCGTAGAGAAATATATAAAATTAGTTGCATCACTAGAAAACCCACTTCCTCTTATTTATCGAAAGATGCATGCTTCAGGTCATTCTGTCTTATTAGAAGGTAAGGGAATGCCCATGGTGTCTGATGAAGGGGACATCGAGGGAATCGTATTTATCTCTAGAGACATCACAGAAAAGAAAAAAGCAGATGAATATATACGAAATAGTGAAAAACTTGCAGTGTTAGGAGAGCTAGCAGCAGGTGTTGCCCATGAAATTAGAAATCCACTCACTTCCATAAAAGGTTTATTTTCTTTAATGAAAAACAGTGAAATCGATCAAAACAAGATTCATTTATACAATGACGTAATCTGTGATGAACTTCATAGGATTGAATCCATAGTGAATGAGTTTATGGCATTAGCGAAACCAGACGCTACTCAATATATGAAGAACGTCAACATTATTCAACTTTTGCAAGACACTGTTATGTTATTAACGTCTGAAGCTAATTTGTATAATGTAGAGATTCGTCTATTGTTTAAAGAGAAAGACCTTTTTGTCTCTTGTGAAAAGAACCAGATTAAACAAGTATTTATTAATGTAATAAAAAATGCGATTGAAGCTATGAATGATGGAGGAATCCTTACGATAGCTATTGAAGAAACAGCTGACCAAAAAGTAAAACTTATCTTCGTTGACAATGGAATTGGAATAGAAGAAGAGAGATTAAAGAGCATTGGCGTTCCTTTCTTCACCAATAAAGAAAAGGGAATTGGGCTCGGTCTGACGGTTAGCAATAAAATTATTACAGAGCACAAAGGACATTTGAAAGTAGAAAGCTACCCTGGTAAAGGCACAACCGTATCCATTACATTACGAAAAACGGAATAAATTAATTTTGTGAATGAAAAAGACTGAACTCCAAATCAGAGTTCAGTCTTTTTAAATCCCGTCAAACAGCCTGAAAACACTTCTTCCAAGAAGTCGAATCAGCCATATGATAAGTTCTGGAATAACTAATATAAAATCAATAATAAGGTCTAGCCAAGTGTATGTTTCATTGTTGTACTTCTTTTTCTTTCTGCGCCTAAGTGCCATTAGCGATCACCCATTCCTTTTAATCATGATAAATACTTTTCACTTATACGATAAATTATGTTTATGAAGTAAAGATTTGATAAAGAAGATCAGGACATAAGAAGCATAAGGTATTTTACAAAATATGATTAATAACTACTGCAACAGTTTGTCTTTTCATTTCATTAATTAAGATTAGTAAGTTGTTCCTATATGTACCCATTTATACGTTTACATAAATAAATAGTTTCTTAACAATTCCTCTCTATAATGAACGTTGTAATAAATTCATTTAAAAGGGGTTGCATCAAGCATGGATGAAAGACCGATGGATGAATGGATTAAGAAGCTTACGGAAGACAGCTTAAAAAAAAACAAACTGAATCGCAGAACTTTTCTCTCGGGTGCCGGAAAAATTGCAGGAATTTCACTGGGACTCACCATTGCTCAGTCGCTAGGCAGCTACGAAGTAAACGCGGCACCAACATTTAGAAATTATCCGTTTACGTTAGGTGTAGCATCAGGTGACCCGTTAGCAGACAGTGTTGTTCTATGGACAAGATTAGCACCAGATCCATTGAATGGCGGAGGGATGCCAAATCAAGCTGTACCTGTAAAATGGGAGATCGCAGAAGATGAACGATTCAAAAAGGTTGTTCAGAAGGGAACAGAACTAGCACGTCCTAATTTAGCGCACTCTGTTCATGTTGAAGTAGATGGACTTAAACCCAACCATGTATACTTTTATCGGTTTAAAAGCGGATATGAGTTCAGTCCTGTAGGAAGAACGAAGACACTCCCTAGAAAAGGTGCGAATGTGAAAAGTATGACTTTTGCATTTGCATCTTGTCAGCAATATGAACATGGTTTCTTTACGGCATATCAGCATATGTCAGAGGAAGAGTTAGATTTTGTTGTTCATCTTGGCGACTACATATATGAATACGGACCTAATGAATATGTATCACCATCCGGCAATGTTAGAACGCATAGCGGTCCAGAGATTATGACACTCGAAGACTATCGAAACAGACATGCTCAGTATCGTACTGATGGCAATTTAAAAGCAGCTCATGCAGCATTTCCTTGGGTGGTAACGTGGGATGATCATGAAGTGGAGAACAACTATGCAAACATGATTCCTGAAAAAGGACAGTCTGTTGAAGCATTTGTCAAACGTCGTGCTGCGGGTTATCAAGCGTATTATGAGCACATGCCACTTCGCCGATCTTCCTTACCACATGGAGCTGACATGCTGCTCTATCGAGATTTCACTTATGGAAACTTGGCGATGTTCAACGTAATGGATACACGACAATATCGTGATGATCAAGCAAACGGAGATGGCAGTAAGCCTCCAACTTCAGAATCTCAAGATCCGAACCGTACATTGACAGGGCAAGAGCAGGAAAGATGGCTGCTCCGTAATCTAGAAAACTCAAAAACCCATTGGAACGTTCTTGCTCAACAAGTATTCTTCGCTCAGCGTAACTATGGAACGGCTGACGCGCCTCGCTTGAGCATGGATTCATGGGACGGATATACTGCATCCCGCGATCGTATCACAAATTTTATACAATCAAAAAGTTTAAATAATGTGATCGTACTGACTGGTGATGTTCATGCAAGCTGGGCGTGTGATTTAAAGAGTAATTATGATGATTCAGCATCAAATGTAATTGGAGCTGAATTTGTTGGAACATCCATTACATCCGGTGGGAATGGTGCCGATAAACGTTCTGATACAGATAAGATATTAGGATTGAATCCTCATATTAAATTCTTCAACGATTATCGAGGCTATGTTCGATGTACGGTTACTCCTGAAGAGTGGCGAGCTGATTATCGAGTCGTCCCGTTTGTAACGTCACCAGGTGCTGCTATCTCAACGCGTGCTTCATTTGTCTACCAAAAAGATCAGAATGGTCTGCAACAGGTGGGGGCAGCGAAGGTTGCAGAAGGAGTTAAGGTATCTCGCGAAGTAGAAGAAGATCGAAACCGTGCTCATGGTAAAGCGCATGAGAAGCAGATGAAGAAATTCGGTGTAGAAGCTACTCAATAAAATTAGGAGAGGATGGATGGAAAGTTATAATCCATCCTTCTTTTTGTTTGGTTGGTATTTGTGTAATGATTGAATGTAAAATGAATGAATTTTTATCTAACCTGCTTGCATTCACAGCGTGATCTTAACAATGATTAACTTATCTGTAATCAAGGGTTTATATTTTATAAATATACTTTTCATGTAGGATTAACATCTTGATAGGAGAGAGAATAAAATGACGAATTCCTTTGATGAACAGCACCCAGACCAAAAATCTAAGATTACGCGTAGAACATTTATTGAACGCACAACAAAGGTAGCGGGACTTTCCCTAGGGTTAACTTTTATAAATCCAATGAGCTCACTAGATGTGCTAGCTGATCGTGGTAAAAAAATGAGTCGTAAGAAGCCAATACTTGTTTTTCCTGTTGTCAGTGATGTACATATGAATGAAACGTCAGATCAAACCTTCAATAAACTTAAAGAGACTCTCAAACAATTAAACCAACTTGTTCCTAAGCAAGATGCATTTGCTGTTGTAGGCGACTTAACAGACAATGGTCTAGTACCGGAATATGAGAAGTTCAAAACGGCTTATGAAGCAAATAAACAATCAAAAGCTGTTTCGCTGATCGCAATCGGAAACCATGATTATTGGAACGGTTTACCAGAGGCTGATGCTCAAAGGCGCTTTTTAGAAGTAACTAAAATGCCCGCAATCTACTATCACAAGATTATCAAAGGGTATCATTTTATTGTGCTTGGGACTGAGGATGGGGTGACAGAGGGTACGTTCTCTGTTAAACAAATCAAATGGATGTCTGAAAAGTTAAAGCAAGCACATACCGATGATTAGAAGAAACCCATCTTTGTTTTCCATCACCAGCCGATCAAAGATACCATTTACGGAAGTGAGTGGGGCTTTACAGTGAATAGAGATTTATTCTACGATACGTTGAAAAAATATCCGCAAGTCATTACATTCTCAGGCCACACACACTATCCATTAGATGATCCTAGAATTATTCACCAAAAAGATTTTACAACGATCGGTACTTCAACTGGCGCGTATCTATGGCTGGACGCTGGACGTATACAAGGAGAAGTTCCTGAAGTAGCAGATATTCTAAACCAAGCTTTAATCGTCGAAGTGTATGAGAATAAGGTGTTAATTAACCGCCGTGATATCCATAATAATGATTGGACAGGTGAACCGTTTGAAATTAGTGTTCCTGCCAATAAGAATAGTTTTAAATATACGGATGCTAGAAAAGATAAGAAACCACCATTTTTTACAAACGATGCGATGCTTTCTATTGCGAACGACATGACATCAGCTACTAGTCTTTCAATTATGTTTACACAAGCAAAAGACAATCTACTCGTTCATGATTATAAAGTTATCGTTACAAATATAGAGACTAAAGAGGTGGCGAAAGAATATTTAGGCTTTTCGGAGTTCTATAAAGATCCTGTTCCTAATCCTCTTATGCTGAACCTTGAAGGGTTAGCTCCATCTACAACGTATGATATAGAAGTGTTTGCACTCGATGCATATGGAAATATCAGTACGAATTCAATCAAGGCCATAGGCAGAACAAAGAAAGGTGAGCCAATAAGAATCACATTATCAAAAGAGAAAGTGAGCGGTATAGAGGAAACATTAGATGTGGTTGTGGAAGGTGTTAGAGCTCCTAAGAGTGACTGGGTTGGTTTGTATGAAGTAAACGAAAATCCTGGTGAGGTGGAATCGATTTGGTGGCAGTACACCGAGGTTAGTGGAGGAACATGCAAATTTACGTACAATCCGAAAAACAATGTAAATGCAGCACGTTACAAACAAGGATCCACATATAAAATGGTTTATTTCTATGGAAGCGGTTATGATGCAGTAGCTTCTGCAACATTCAGGATAGAGTAAGATTGAGTAAGAAGAGCGTACTTGGGAATTGGACAGATTAATCGTTCAATCGGACAGATAAATGCTCGAATTAGACAGATTACTCGTTCAATTGGACAGATAAATGCTCGAATTGGACAGATTACTCGTTCAATCGGACAGATTAACACTCTAATCAGACAGATTCGTTATGCAATCACACAGATTAACGTTTAAAGCGTACAAATCCAATTTCCTCTAACTAAAGAAAGCTAACTTCATGAGTCAAAACAGCAATGACATGCTAGTTTTAAGTCTCGGAAGTTAGCTTTTCATCTATTTTTTATCTTTCATCGCTGCTTTTAATGCATCAGCCAAACTGTTTCCAAAGCCTTCGTCCTCTTTGTTGTTTGCGCTGTATTTTTTGAGCAGCTGGCGTTCTTCTCGCTTTGTTACCTTCTTTTTCTTATCGTCTGCTTTTTCCACTACATTACACGGTTTACACTGAAAATAAGTGCCAGCTTTTCCGTTGTGAAGCTCCATCTTCTTATGACACTGAGGACAGCGTCGGTTTGATAGCTTAGGGTCTTTACGTCGACGGTACGAACACTCGCGATCCGAGCAGACAAGCACTTTGCCGTCACGGCCTTTTACTTCTTTTAAAAGTTTTCCGCACTCTGGACACTTGGAACCCGTTAGATTGTGTGCTCTATATTCCTGCGAACTCGTCTTGATTTCCATTACAAGCTGTTTTGTTTGTTTACGGATGTTCTCTAGAAATTCTTTTGGATTTCCTTTTCCACGTGCGATGGCTTCAAGGTCTTGCTCCCATTTAGCCGTGAGTTCAGGTGACTTCAGCTCATCATTCACAAGATCGATCAACTGTTTTCCTTTTGGAGTAGGATGCAGCTTATTGTTTTTACGATCAAGCACTTCAGATCCTAGAAGTCTTTCAATGATATCAGCCCGTGTTGCAGGTGTACCTAGACTGTATTTTTCCATACGAGATAAAAGGTCAGCTTCAGTAAAACGGGAAGGCGGCTCAGTGAGCTTTTTCTCCGCATTTACTTCTTTAACAGAAAGGGATTGCCCTTCTTTTAAATGAGCTAGTGCACGCGGGCTTTCTTCTTCTTTACCAGACAGCACTTTAAATCCTGGATCAAGCACTAGCGTTTCACGGGCCATAAATGTTTCACCCGCAACGTTTAATGTAGCGGTCAACGTTTCCGATCGATACGCAGGGTAAAATAGAGCAAGGAATCGGCGTGCGATTAAATCATAAAGTTTACGCTCATCGTTATCAAGATCACCTAAGTGCAACGGTTCATCAGTCGGAATGATTGCATGGTGGTCCGTTACTTTTGAATCGTTAAATACTTTCTTTGCGACCACATTTCCTTTTTGTTTTAACAAGGGCTGCACTTCTTCACGGTATCCAGATGACATTCCTTGAAGGCGGTCATACATCGTATTTTCCATATCTTTTGTTAAGTAGCGGGAATCTGTTCTTGGATACGTAACAAGCTTATATTGCTCATAAAGCTTTTGAAGAACAGATGATGTTTTTTTAGCAGAGAACCCGAAACGGCGGTTCGCATCACGCTGAAGTTCAGTAAGATCGTAAGGCATCGGATGCGCCTCTGTTTTTTCTTTCTTTTGAAGGGAAGAAACAGTTGCTTGCTGTCCCTTTACTTTACTTACGATATCTGTCGCTTTTTTCTCATCAAAAAGACGCTTCTCACCGTTATGTTCCCAAGACGCTTTTAACATACCGATCGTTGCATCAATCGTCCAAAAGTCTTTTGGCTGAAACGAGTTGATCTCTTGCTCACGCTCTAAGATCATAGCAAGTGTAGGAGTCTGTACACGGCCAGCAGAAAGCGGATCATTGTACTTCGTCGTTAACGCTCTTGTAACGTTCAGTCCGATCAACCAGTCAGCCTCAGAACGGCAAACGGCAGATTGATAAAGGTTGTCATATTGTTTAGCGGGTTTAAGCTGGTTAAACCCATCACGAATCGCTTTATCTGTTTGAGATGAAATCCATAAACGCTTTACAGGCTTTTGCCATCTCACTTTTTCCATGATCCAGCGCGCAACGAGTTCACCTTCACGACCAGCGTCAGTGGCAATAACAAGTTCACTTATATCTTTGCGTTTAGCAAGCTGTTCAATTGCACGGAATTGATGACTGACTTGGCGAATCACTTTTAACCCCATATGTTTTGGAATAATAGGGAGATCTTCTAAGCGCCATTGTTTGTATTGCTTGTCATAGTCCTCAGGCATTTTTAGTTCAACTAAGTGTCCAAGTGCCCACGTTACAATGTGCTTAGGTCCTTCAATATAGCTTTTATTCTGTTGCTTGCAGCCAAGAACACGGGCAAGATCGCGTGCCACACTAGGCTTTTCAGCAAGGATTAATTGTTTCATAGTGTACCCCTTTCAATCTTCTACTCTTGTCATTATAACAGAGGCGGAAATCAGATACCGCTTGGAATGAAAATGGTATAATTAAGAAAATGAGGTGAAGCTGTGGTTTGATTTAATAACCGTTAATAATCATAAAATGGAAGTGTTCCAAAAAGGTGATAACGGTATACCCGTTGTGATCTTACCTGGTATGGGGGTTTCTTTTGATAGCTGGCATGAAATTTGCACCGTATGAGTGACCAACTAAGATAACTTTTTCCTCAATGTTTAGTTTGCGTAACAGTTCGTTTAGTTCATTTGTAAGTTGATATGTATGTCGTTCTTCAGACCCAATCTCACTATTACCGATACCAGGACGATGAATCATAATTACTTTATTTACTGTGTGTTCAGCATTTTGTGAAGAGATTTCCAGAGAAGGTATACGGTGTGATTTTGGTTGATGCATCTTCTGTCGATTCTTATAAACTGGATGAGCTTGAATTGTCTTTCTTAGAGGGGCAGACGAATGAGTCATTCATCAAAGAATGGCTAGAAAAAGCAGATCAAAGTGTTGAAAAACTTAAGAATGAGTTAGCGCCAGAGTTAACGGATAGACAAAAAAAGTTACCATACGATGCACAACAAAGACTGCTCGAATTTGGTGTAAAACCGGAGTTTTATAGAGCGTTGGCATCTGAATTAAAGAGTTGGGACGAAGATGCCAAAAGTATAAAAAAATTAGGAAGTTTTCTCGATCTACCGCTTATCGTAATCGCACGTGATCCTTCTTATCAAATGGAAATAGCTAAAGCCCAGAATATTCCTCTGTGGGAGATGGAAAAATTCGAGTCTGTTTGGCGAGAGCTGATTATAGATCAACTTAGCCTTTCTACTCAAAGTGAATTCATAGAAGCGAAGGGTGCAGGTCACTCTATTCATACGGATGCGCCTGAAGTGGTTACACTCGCTATAAAGAAAATGAACAATCTTGTTCAATCATAAAAATAAGGCTTAATCATCTATACATACTTAAAACGAATATATAATAATTGGAATAAAGATCGTACACAGCATCAAGTGGAGTCGTTCACGTGTTAGTCACGTACTTGTTTTATTGATGATTTCGGTATAACTGAGAGGGGAAAGGGAACATGTGGAGAAACCGGAATTTTTTGATTTTGATGTTTGGGCTTGCTGTATCCAGCACAGGCCTATGGGTAGGGATTATTGGGAATCTTGAATTTTTGCAGATGAATGTTGAGTCATCTTTCTTGCAGGCACTAATTATTTTGGCGGGCTTTCTAGTAGGAATCTTTCTTGCACCGATGGCTGGGCGAATCATTGATCGCAGCAATAAGAAGAAGATATTAATCTATGCCGGCTTTGCTCGATGTGCGGCTATCTTTTTTATGTATTTGGCGATTGCTTATAACAATGTTTGGTGGATGGTGGTTTATACACTTGTTATCGGTATTTCTGGTACGTTCTCTCAGCCTGCCATGCAAACGATGCTGCCGTTGATCGTTAAAAAAGAAGAACTTTTAGATGCCAATGGTGTGAACATGAATATCTTTACTGCATCTCGAATCGTAGGGACTGCACTTGGCGGAGTGATGCTGGTCGGCATGTCGCTATTTTCTTTGTACACGGTTACTCTCATTTCATATGTCATCCTTCTAATTTCTACTTTCTTTTTAGATGTGGAGGAACAGCCAAAGAAAGTAGATTCATCAGGCAAAAAGGACAACTTCTTTAGAACGCTTAAAGAACTGTATCCCATCATTAAGAACGAACGAAAAGTTGTGTATGGTATCTTTTTATTGATTCCGGCTTATCTGTTTTTATCTGGATTTAATTTGATGGTGATTGAAATTAGTGAGTTGCAGGACAATGCGGGTATAAAAGGTATTCTTTATACGACTGAAGGTGTTTGTGTATTCATTGGAACGTACTTATCGAAGAAATTTTTTAGAGATAATCCAAAGTTATCTTATATGTTTGCCATTACATTTATTATCGCGGCCGCACATACATCTTTGTTTTTAGCAGAACATCCAATCATGTCGGTTCTTTCTTTCGGATTATTTGGTCTTGCTGCCGGAACGCTGTTTCCTGTCGTAACTACCATTTTCCAAACGGATGTCCCGTCAGACTATCACGGCAGGTTTTTCTCAATTAAAGGGATGGTTGATAATATTATCTTCCAGGTTTTGATGCTTCTTACAGGATTGTTCCTAGATACGATTGGATTTCATAAGATGGTCATAGGGTTTGGTATTACATCGTTCTTGATTGCATTTGTCATCTATTATCAATATAAGACTAAGAGTGGACCAAATAAGAATGATAGAATGGCAGCGGTTAAATAAACACAGGTACGAATGAGAGTGGCTAAATCGTCACTCTTTTTTAATACTCTGGTTTTGAAATGTTAACGTTGAAGTGATAAGACCATAACAGCAAGAATGAGGACGATTTGTTAGATTGAAGTTGTTAAAATAATGGAAAGATGACTGATGGAGGTGTGGTCTGTGGGTACGATACAAATGTCGTTTGACGAGATGTGGGATAAGATCATGGAGTGTAACAGGTCGTATGATGGCCTATTTTATACAGCTGTAAAAACAACAAAGATTTATTGCCGTCCATCCTGTCGATCGCGAAAACCAAAAAAGCAAAACGTAGCGTTTTATGATTCGATCGCGCAATGTGAGAAGGCTGGCTATCGAGCGTGTAAAAGATGTCAGCCGGAGATCGAACATTGTCCACAAATTAATCTGATAAGAAAAGCAACAAGTTATTTAGTGAACAACCATCAAAAAAGAATTCTTCTACAAGATGTAGCCGAGCATTCAGGAGTCAGTCCATTTTATCTTGAACGATTGTTTAAAGAAGAGATGAATGTTACGCCTCGAGAATATGTGGAGAATATTCGTATCGATAAAGCCGCTTATTTGTTAAGAAATACTTCAAAAACAAGTCTTGAGATATGCTATGAATCAGGATTTCGGAGTCCTTCTAACTTTTATAAAACGTTTCGTACGTACAAAGATTGCTCACCAAGTGACTATCGAAAGTCGAAAGAAGCCAAAGGAAACGAATCATGAGATGGACTGAATTTGATGGGACATTAAGAATAGAGTTGCCGCTGGAATTTTCCTATAGCGAATGTCTTGTTTTTCTTGAGAGATCACGATTAGAAGTTCTTCATCACATACATGAGAAAAACATTTATAAAGTAGTCGAGGTGAATTCTGAATTAATATTGATCAAGATTAGTTACAAAGATCACAAGCTCGTCATTGAATTTCCAGATAGAGAGCCTTCCAATAAGGAAACAATCGTTAAATTTATTGAAAATTGGTTTGATCTAAATCAAGATCTTTCCTTATTTTATGCTGCCGTTTCAGAAGATCGCTTATTACAGCCGCTTGTAGAAAAATATTTTGGTTTGCGAATG
Source organism: Fictibacillus halophilus (assembly GCF_016401385.1). NCBI lineage: Bacteria > Bacillati > Bacillota > Bacilli > Caryophanales > Fictibacillaceae > Fictibacillus > Fictibacillus halophilus. The sequence goes on from NZ_JAEACF010000001.1 coordinate 383,728, forward strand.
ATCGGTATTCCTGACCTTTTTGAAGCATTGACTTGGGCGATCATAGGCCAGCAGATCAATTTGACATTTGCCTATACTTTGAAGCAGAGGTTGGTTGAGAGGTTTGGGAAGAAGCTGGTGCTTCATGACAATGAATACTGGGTATATCCCTCTCCTGAAATTATCGCAGATCTTCAGATTGACGATTTAAGAGAACTCCAATTTACAACGCGTAAAGCTGAATATGTGATTGGTGTGGCCAGAGAAATAGTTGAAGGTCGTCTGTCAAAAGATATATTGAGATCATCTGAAGATTCTGCTCGACAACTTATCTCAATCAGAGGAATTGGACCTTGGACAGCAGATTATGTGTTGATGAAATGTCTACTAAAGACCGATGCTTTTCCAGTTGCTGACGTAGGGCTACAGAATGCTGTAATGAAACAGTTGAAATGGAAGCAAAAGCCAACGGAAAAAGAATTAAAGATACTAGCAAAAAACTGGAGTGGATGGGAAGCATATGCCACTTTTTATTTGTGGAGGTCATTATATGAGTAAGTATTATAAAGTAGAGCTAGATTCTCCTATTGGTGTAATCGAGATTTTAGGAAACGAAGATGTTGTTCAATCCATTCTGTTCGTAGATAGAGAGGATGCATTTGAGAATCAAGATGATGTCCCTTCTGTTCTATTAGACTGTCGTAATCAACTTTTAGAATACTTCCAAGGTAAACGACAAACCTTTACGTTTCATTTTGAATATTGTGGCACGCCTTTTCAGCAATCAGTATGGAATTCGCTGGTTTGTATTCCATATGCAGAAACCGCCTCTTATAGAGATATTGCCATCACGCTGCAAAAAGAAAAAGCGGTCCGAGCAGTAGGAAATGCCAATGGAAAGAACAAGCTAAGTATTGTTGTGCCATGTCATCGAATTATAGGTTCAAGCGGCGGACTAACAGGATATGCGGGTGGTTTATGGCGAAAAGAATGGCTATTGAATCATGAGAAAAAGTTTAAGGAAACGAAATGATTAGTATAGAAAGATAACTTTTATATTAAAAGAAAAAGAAAGTAAATTAATGGAATAGTTAGATTATTCAATCATATTAAGGCTTCAGCATTATTTTTAACTCTTTATAAGAAAACGGATACATTTTGATTTACAATAGTAAGAAAAAGTATTAAAATGAGAAAGTTCCAAAAAATAGAAATATATAGGGGGCTTTCTCAATGAAAAAGTTTTTAGCAGTAACAGCGGCTGCAGTTCTTGCGCTTAGCGTAGGTTGCAGCAAGGAAGAAGAAAAACCGAAAGAAGAGGCTAAGCCAGCGGCTGCAGAAAAGAAAGAAGATGGAAATGCTGAAAAAATCACACTTCTTAACTTTGAAGGTGAGCTAATGAACCAGCTTCGTGGATATCATGCACCATTCAACGCATATGCTGCTGGTCTTGAAAAAGAAGGCGAAGAGGCGCTTCCACAAGCAGAACTTGATAAATTAAAAGCAGATGCTAAAGCTAGCGGTGAAAAAGCAGTTGCAGAGATTCCATCTATTGAAGTACCATCAGATTTATCAAAAGAAAACCAAGAAGCTGTAAAAGGTTCTCTTGAAGAACTTAAAAAATCTTATGAAGCTCGTGTAGCTGGCTTAGAAGATGAAGCAAAAGCAACTGAAGCTGATGAGTTATTTACAGGTTTTGAAGAAAAGTTAAATTCCGTTCACGAAGAACTAAAATTGATTCCAGGTCAATTTGCATCAGAACTTCAATAATAGTTGATATTGCTGTCTCCCTAAAGAGACAGCTTTTTCTATATTTAGATACATAAAAAAAGAAGCCGAGGCTTCTTTTTTGAATTTCCTTATAAAAACAGTCCCGCAATTGCTGCAGATAAGATACTTACTAATGTTGCACCATATAAAAGCTTCAACCCAAAGCGAGCAACCGTATTTCCTTGTTCTTCGTGTAAACCTTTTACAGCACCAGTTATAATACCGATAGAAGAGAAGTTGGCGAAGGAAACAAGGAAGACAGAGACAATTCCAATTGTTCGATCAGACATGTCTTTCGCATATTTTCCTAAGTCGATCATAGCTACGAATTCATTCGAAACAAGTTTAGTTGCCATGATCGTACCTGCTGAAACTGCTTCTGCCCAAGGGATACCAACTAAGAACGCTACTGGAGCAAACACATATCCAAGCATCGTTTGGAACGTAATCCCGAAAATCATGTCAAACACATCGTTGATTAACGCGATTAAAGCTACAAATCCAAGAAGCATGGCACCGACGATTACAGCAACCTTAAAGCCATCCATGATGTATTCCCCAAGCATCTCGAAAAACGTTTGTTTTTCTTCTTCAATCTCGATGATATCATCATCTTCAGTAACTTCATAAGGGTTGATGATGTTTGCTATGATGAATCCGCCAAATAAGTTTAGCACGAGTGCCGTTACAACGTATTTTGGATCAATCATAGCCATGTATGCTCCAAGTATTGAAGCGGATACTGTTGACATGGCAGAGGTACAAAGCGTATATAAGCGATGCTTTGGTAGATGACCTAATAATTTTTTTACAGAGATAAATACTTCTGATTGTCCAAAAACAGCAGAAGCAACGGCGTTGTAAGACTCTAGTCTTCCTAAGCCGTTCACCTTACTTAGCGCAAAACCAATCCATTTGATGATGAATGGAAGAATTCTAAAGTGCTGTGCAATCCCAATTAATACGGAAATGAAAACGATCGGCAATAAAACAGTTAAGAAAAAAGGCATTGCAGCTTCATTAGCTAGGCCGCCAAATACGAATTCAACCCCAGCTGCTGCGTAGCTTAACAACTTTTCAAACAGTTTAGAGATACCTTTTATAATAATAAGGCCGACGCCTGTGTTTAATAGAAAGTATGTAAGAATAAGCTGTAATCCAAGCATAACAAGGATAGGTTTGTATTTAATCTTTTTGCGATCATTGCTGACAAGAAAGGCTAACAAGAAAACCGCTGCCACTCCAGCCAGAAAGATGATGTACTTCATTTTTCTTTTCCTCCTAAATAAACTCAGTTGTTGAACCTTACTATTATTAGATAATTCCCTGCTTTTCGCAACCGTAAAAAATTCCTTCTTTGTTAGTATTAACCAATAAAGATGATAAATATTTCAAGCTGAAAGGTATTTTGTGCTTCAGGAAGAAGTAGTAATGTGAGATGGAAAAAAAGGAGCGGGTCATTTGAAACATGCATTATTGGTAATTGATGCACAGCAAGAACTAATTGATGGAAACGAAAAAGAACAAGCCGTTTATAACAGTGAAGGATTGCTTCAAAATATTAATGTTGTTATTGAAAAAGCGAAGCAAGCAATAGCTTCAATTGTTTTTGTTAGAGATGTAGATATTTCTGAGGGAAATGGAGCAGGTTTCGAGGTTCATTCTGCAATTCATGTACCAGAGGATGCAGTAGTTTTTGATAAGCAAGCAACGAATGCTTTTTACAACACACCCTTAATGAATTATTTAAAAGAAGAAAAAATTGCCCATCTGGTTATTATGGGTTGTAAAACGGAACACTGCATCGATACAGCTGTGCGGTTTGCGACTGTCTCTGGCTTCGATGTTACGCTAGTAGAAGATGGGCACTCTACTTCAGACACAGAAGTGTTAAAAGCGGAACAAATCGTAAGCCACCATAATAAAATTTTACACGGTCATTATAATGTGGATCATTTTTCAGTTGTACGTAAAACAGAGGAAGATCTATTCGATCCCATTCATAATAACTATCGATAAAACAAATTATTAAGGGAAATAGCATAACGTTTGTCTTCTAGTGAGTGTATACGTATGATGAATGGTGAAAAGAGCAAATTCTGAGGAGGTTTATTATGAATCAATTAACATTTCAAAATTTTGAACTAGCAAGAAGCATCTTCCTGAAGCAAGTGGATGGAATAGATACTTCAGCAGCAGATATTCAACCAGATGGGTTCAATAATAATATCCGCTGGCATATTGGACACGTCCTCACGACTGCAGAATATTTTATGTTTGGGTTTCCGGAACATTCTTCAAACCTGCCAAAGCAATATGTTGAGCTATTTAATAGAGGGACAAGCCCTGCTGATTGGAAAGGTGAAGTTCCTACTCTAAAAGAACTTAAGCAGCAGTTAGAAGAACAGTTAGTTCGCATAAAGGCGATACCAGCAGAAAGGTTAAATGAAAAGTTGGAGAAACCAGTATTCAATTTAACTACTTTCGGTGAGCTTGTGAATTTCACTGTTTTTCATGAAACAAATCACTTAGGTCAAATGCATGCGATTAAAAGAGTTATTGAAAATCAAACAGCTAAACAAGTATAGTTGTTTAAATACAAAAAACAGTGAATCCCTAAAAAGGTTTTCACTGTTTTTGTATATACTTTATGTATAGAAATGTGCTATTATAGAAAAGACGCACTAAATCAATATTTTTAAATATAGTTGTTTCTAATTTTATTATACGATAAAACAGGAATGTGTGTCAACGATTTACTAATAAATTTTTTTGTAGGGGGAAATCGGATGACAACATGGGATCAAGAAAAACAGTATGAACAAAAGCGTGTAGATCAAGTCATTCATAAACTTTCTGATGCAACAGAAAAACTTCTGGATCATCTCGGTGGAAAGAAGGCAGATGTTGTTCAAATCCGAAAGAATTTTTGGTCTGATGTGACAGTGAACCTAGAGGATGCCGACGACGCAATTGAAACGGCTGCTAGTATCAAACAGCAATCAGAGCTATTATCTGAGATTGAACGCAGTCATACTTCTGCAGAAGCTCGACTTAAAACCTATGAAAAATTAAAAAGCTCCCCTTACTTTGGCCGGATTGATTTTAAAGAAGACGGTGAGGAGAAAGCAGAACAAGTATATATTGGAATAGCCTCGTATTATGATGAACCAACTAGCACGTTTCTCGTACATGACTGGCGTGCGCCGATTTCGAGTCTGTACTATGATCACTCTCTAGGCAAAGCTGATTTTCGTGCACCGAGTGGCAGCATTGAAGGAGAACTAGAGCTAAAAAGACAATTCATGATTAAGAATGCTCATATTACTGGAATGTTTGATACGGGAGAAGCGATCGGTGACGAATTGTTACAGCACGTATTAGGCAACCAAGCGAACACACAAATGAAAAGCATTGTGGCGACGATTCAAAAAGAACAAAATGCAATCATACGAAATACAGCAAGTGATTTACTTGTCGTTCAAGGTGCAGCTGGATGTGGAAAGACGTCAGCGGCTCTTCAACGGGTGGCCTTTTTGTTGTACCGAGATCGAGAAACCATTCAGTCACACCATGTTGTGTTATTTTCACCAAACAACATGTTCAACAGTTATGTAGCCAACGTTTTACCTGAACTTGGTGAGGAAAACATGGAACAAACAACGTTTCAAGCTTATGTGGACCATCACTTAAGTGGAGAATATTCTATTGAGACGCCTTTTGAGCAGATGGAGGAGCTTTTATTTGAACAAGCAGATTCAAAGCGTGTAGAAGCAATCCAGTTTAAAGCCTCAGTTGAATTCTTAGAAGCGATTCATCGCTATGCTGAGAAGTTAAGCACATCCGGCATGCAGTTTTTGAATGTGAAATTTCGAGACCGAGTCGTGATTCGTGCTAAACAGATCAGTGAATACTTCTATTCTTTAGATCAGAAAGAAACTGTTCCCTATCGAATGAAAAAGACGGTGGCTTGGATCTTAGAAGAGCTGAAGAAAATAGAACGAAGAGAACGGAAGAAACCATGGGTTGAAAAAGAGATACAGCTTCTTGATAAAAATGTATACACAAGGTTGTATGAGAAGTTAGAGGAACGAAATAAATATGGAGCTGACTCATTTAATGATCTTTCGAGTGAACAAAAAGTGCTTTCTGCTTATGTAACGCGAATTGCTTTTAAATCTCTAAGAGAGAGCATCGAACAGTTTTCTTTTTTAGATATAAAAAGCTTATATGCTAAGTTGTTTCAGAAAAATAAACGGTTGATCGAGGACGTGAAGGCTTGGAACGAAATCTGCAATCAAACGTTGTTTAATCTGAAACAAAACCACTTAGCGAATGAAGACGCCACTCCGCTATTATATGTAAAAGAATTATTAGTGGGTTTTCAGTCAAATGCAGCAGTTCGTCATGTTTTTATTGATGAAGCACAAGATTTCTCGCCATTTCAGTTTGCTTTCATTCAGCGAATCTTTCCAAGAGCTAATCTAACGATACTAGGTGACTTAAACCAATCCATATATGCTCATGCGTCAGATGAAACGTTCAGGATGCTGAAAAACTTGTTAAACAAGAAAAATTCTGAAACGATTACTTTGCAAAGAAGTTATCGCTCTACAAAAGAAATTGTAGAGTTTACGAAAAGTCTTTTAAAGGACGGAAGCACAATTATTCCGTTTAATCGTTCAGGCGAGAAACCTGTAATAGCAGCAGTTGAACGGGATGAAGATCACCTTGATCAGGTTAAGAATCTTATAGGAGATTGGTTGAGAAAAGGCCATGAAACAATAGCGGTGATCTGCCGTTCGGCCAAAGAGAGCAAGACTGTCTATGACAAGTTGAAGAAAAGTTTAGATGTAAGGCTAATGATTGATGAAGATGCTTCCTTCCAAAAAGGAGTCATCGTCATCCCATCTTACTTAGCCAAAGGGATTGAATTTGATGCAGTAACGATTTTTGATGCTTCCGGCTATCAACTCGAACGAGAACGTAAACTGTTTTATACGGTATGTACACGTGCGATGCATGAGTTAACCGTTTTCTACTCAGGAAAACCATGCCCATTTATAGAAGAAGCATCTGAGAGTTTGTATGAGGTTGTTCGTTAAACGTATTGATCCGTTGTTTCTTTAAAGAAGCAGCGGATTTTTTCATTTCATAAATTCTATTTAATTTTTATTTACTACTTTTGAAAGTGATTAAGAAATCCAATACAGCTTTTTAAAAGTGGCAGGAGGCTCACCGTTCGCCCCGTGGAAAGCAAGCAACCTGCAGCGGAAACCTACTACTTTCAAGAGCAACAAGGAATACAAAACACTCTTTATTTTTGATTTCTTCCTTTTAGGGTAACGTTAATAAAAAGGAGGAAAAAGGAATGGCTTTTGATTATGATCTTGATTTTGATAATATCGATTTTCGAAAATTTCCTGAAAAGTATCGTGTAGGACGTGGCGAGCAGGGAGTATTATTAGTGGAACCTTATAAGAGTGAAATCTTACCGCACTGGCGCTTTAAGACTCCAGAAGAAGCAGAAAAGTCTTCTAAGAAAATCTATGAACAGTTTCTAGAATATAAGAAAAACAAAGACTTTGTTGGAGCAGATATGGCGAGAAAGTTTCTTCAGATGGGATATACACGCGCAAGAAGGTACACGAACTATAAAGGAGGAAGGAAATACAATGAAGATGGTGAGGTAAATAAGAGGAAGATTGATCCTGTAAAAGCAAAGTCAGCGGCAATCTTTGAGGAGAAGTGGAAGTTGGCTCGAACGGATGAAGAATATTTGAAAATGAAAAAAGCACATCAAAAAGAATTTGGTTAAGCATCTCCTTTGAAAAAGGAGATGCATTTTTTTATTAACGCCAGTATAACTCTGGTTCGTTCTTTTAAATGGTGACTACCTCGTTTTCAGAAACAAACTCTCCGAAAACTAACTTTTCAAGTGGGGCTACATGGGATATAAATTCGTCTAATCGTTCCTTCATCTCTAAATCCTGGTCGAATTCTTCCATCGTCATGCGTGCATGTTCTTCAGATTGAAAGCGGAGAAGGCCGATCCAAAGTTCTTCTCCTTCTTCAACTTGCAGTTTTTCTGAAATAGAAGAAAACCCATAATTTTTGGGTGAAGTGGACAATTTGAAAATCTGTTCTGTCACCCCTCCGTATTCTTGAAACTTTTTGTTGGATTTCGCGGATATTTCAAGAAATTTCTCTTTCACTTCAGGTTTTAATTTATAAAAATATACGAGTAAGTATGCCATCATTTAACCTCCGATTTATTTAGCCATTTAGATAGAACTAGATTGATCACAACGCTTGGTCTGTCCCAATGCAACAAGTGTGTCGTGTTTGGAACTACTTTTAGTTCACCGAGTGCGTTCTTTTTAAACGTATCAGCGGTCTGCAATCTGATTTCGGACAACCGCTCAGGAACGGTGGCAACAAGCAAAGTAATACCTGGCGGCAGAAGGTGATAAATATCTTCTGTTTCGTTCAGATGCATGCCGCGGATGATATAACGGGCTGTTTCACCTTTAGCATGCCAGCAAACTTTACCTTCTCTTTCGACACCAAGATCTTTAACAGCGACATCTTTTAACGATGACCACATCAAATAGTTTTCTTTTTCTGCTCGAAAAAAGTCATTCCATGAATCGAACACGTACTCATCAAAGTCTTTTTCATAATGATTCATTTCTTCTTCTAAAGAGGAAGACCATATACGCTTTGTTTGATAGCCGCCGTCAATTAAAATCGTATCCAAAACGTGTTCAGGATAACGAACCAAATAGTGAAGAGCTAGAAAGCTGCCCCAAGAGTGTGATAAGAAATAGAAATCGCTTACATTTAATTGCACTAACAAACCATTAAGCCATTCAACAAGTCTAGGCATCTCATAATCTCTAGAAGTGTCAAAGGGCTCAGTTCTCCCGTGACCTGGAGCATCGAACGCAATGATCTTAAAATCCTTCTGTAACTCCTCAGCTACTTCTAGAAAGCTAAGGCTCGTACTTCCTAATCCGTGTAAGCAAACAATGGTAGGATTATGAGCTTCACCCCATTCTGTAAGGTGTACTATTTTTTCTTTGTAGGTGATTAAAGACCTTCTCATCGCTCTGCCAACTCCTGAATAATTCATAAAAATTCCGTTTCATTTCACTTAGTGAAGTTTTGTATCTTTCAATAGTATCATATTATTATAAAATCGTTTGAATAGTTTGAAAAGAACCGAACGATAACGAACCATAAAATGGTAATATGGTAGTAGGAAGTAATATGTAAAGGGGGAGCGTTAATGGATAGCAATCTATATGTAAAGAGAAGTTCGTATTTATTACTTGCTATATTTCCTGTATTGATGGTGGGTTATTACTTTGCAGTAAATCATGAAAATTTGTTCTTTCTATATGAATGGGCATTAATTGTGGTTGTACTTGGAGCTGGTTTCATATCTTTAATCGGTGCAATTAAAACAAAAGAAAAAGAAAAGTGGGTCTTGCTTTCAATATTAGCGTTTTGCGTTCAGTTCGCAGTTTTAGGGTTGTTTTTAGGTCCGTTGCATTATTATCCTATGTTTTATGTGTATTACGCAGCAACGATTCTAGCGATGACTGTTTTTGGAATCACGCTCTCTAAAGTGGATAACTATCGATTCATTTCTGTTGGCGTGATGATTATATCTGTGCTGCTTGCACTATACATGATTCTTTTACAATCGTTATGGGGGCAAGATCTAACGTAAAGAAAGCGGGGAATTGGATGTTACCGTGTCTAAAGAGAATAACGGTGATCACTTGGAGTCTGCTTTTCTTATTAGCGGGATGTACTTCATTCCGCTCCTCTAATGAAGTGAAAGTGACTTCTGAAATGAATAAGTTGATTTCGGATTATATCATTCAACATTATGATGGAGTATATCCAAAAACGGATAAACAGTTTGAAGTTCACAAGATCTATGGAGCGAAAGAAACTGGAGGAGAAACATCAGTCTATCTATATTCTTTGTTTTTGGGCTTTAACGAAGAAACGAAGACTGAGGGGCAATCCGGTCATTCAGTTCCTGCCGTAATCAAACTCAAAAGTGAAGGCGGCAAGTATGTAATCTCACATTATAAGGAACCACGCGATGGAGCTGACTTTAAACGATCCTTGTATAAGATCTTTCCGAGAAAATACGCAGGCAAAGCATTAGAAGACACGAAAAATTCTGCTGGTCTTCAGAAGGAAATAAAACAGAAAGCAGAAGGGTGGCTAAGAAAATAGCACTATTTATGTTCACAAAACGTCCCAAGGAAAAGTGATTCAAATCACACATTCTCTTTTACCATTCTTTTACGATAAAGTTGTAAGAAGAATATAAGGGGGAATTGACATGTTACAACAAAGAACCATTGAAATTATTAAGTCAACCGTATCTGTTTTAGAAGTACACGGAGAAGCGATTACTTCCCGTTTTTATGAAATGCTGTTTCAGAAGCATCCAGAGCTTTTGAATATCTTTAACCATGCAAACCAGAAAAAAGGACGTCAGCAAGCTGCATTAGCAAACGCAGTATACGCAGCAGCAGCTAATATTGATAAACTTGAAACCATCATTCCGGTCGTAAAAGGAATCGCCCATAAACATCGTAGTCTAGGCGTGAAGCCAGAGCACTACCCTGTGGTCGGTGAAAACCTGCTTCTTGCTATTAAAGATGTGCTAGGCGATGCTGCCACTGATGAAATCATCAATGCTTGGGCGGAAGCGTATGGGGTGATCGCTGATGTCTTTATTGGTATTGAACGTAACATGTATGAGGATGCGGGTTGGGAAGGTTTTAGACCTTTTGTAGTAGCACGTAAAGTAGAAGAAAGCTCTGTAATAACGTCCTTCTATTTAAAACCGCAAGATGAAAAGCCGCTTGCGAAATTTAAGCCCGGCCAATATGTGAGTGTCAAAATGGATATACCAGGTCAGGAAAACACACATATTAGACAGTATAGCTTGTCTGATGCTCCAGGGAAAAGCAGCTATCGCATCTCTGTAAAAAAAGAAAGCGGTAGAAATGCAGTAGACGGAATGGTTTCCGTTTATTTGCATGAGAATGTAAAAGAAGGAGACATCCTTTATCTGAGCGCTCCAGCAGGTGATTTTTATTTAGATACAACCAGTGAAAAGCACGTAGTACTTATTAGTGGTGGTGTAGGTTTAACTCCTATGGTGAGTATGCTGAAAACTGTAGCAAGTGAACAGCCAGAACGAAAAATCACATTTGTTCATGCTGCAATCAACGGCCAAGCACATGCTTTAAGGATAGAAGTTAAAGAAATTGCACAAGCTTCAGAACATATCACTACACATTTTGTGTATGAAAGTCCTTTAGACGATGATCTAGACTATACAAAGACTGGTTACGTCGATCAAGCTTGGTTGAAGGAAATTTTACCTTTAAAAGATGATGCAGAATACTATTTTTGTGGTCCGATTCCATTTATGCAGGTGATAAATACAGCTCTTCAAGAGTTGAATGTACCAAAAGAAAACATTCATTTTGAGTTCTTTGGTCCAGCCTCTGATCTGGAGAAGAAAAGTATCAAGGCGTAAAGAAGCAAAACACCTTCCTTAACATGAACGAGGAAGGTGTTTTGTTATTTAGACGAAGGAAGGTGGAAGCTTTGTATCATTGATTTTCGTTTAACTAGGAGGAGAATCAACAAGGAAACTAGACTTATTGAAATAATCCAGGCCCCTAAAAAGATACCACCGATTGTGAATGCTCTAGAGATTCTTACAGAAAAGAAAATCCACCCCACAATGCCAACTGTACCGATACATAAGTTTAGCATCAAACTGACAAAGAAGTGGGGAAGCACCATACCCGTATGTGATACCGTAAACTTTGCGTACTTGTAGCTGATCGGTAATCCGAGTAGAAGAAACAATGTATAGAAAATCACATTAAGGTCTGCTTCACTCAAGTGGTTCACTCCTTTTTATGTCGTAATATTCCTTTATTCAAAACGAACGAAATACATACCAAATGATAAAAGACTCGATAAGGTCAATCTTTGCCTCATCGAGTCATTCTTATTCATTAATTGTCAGTTCCTGTCTTCATAATCCTATCAAACTGTTCTTGAGACAATTTCTTAACTTGCACAGGAGCCTTTACCTTTCTTACTTTTCGGCTTCTTTTCGTGTAAGCACCTTTTGCAAGGTATTGACGTTTCATTGCTTCAACCATAAAGTTCAACGCGAGAATGGTTATGGCGAATCCCGCGAGTGGAGCAAATACGATCCACCGATCACCACGAATTTGATAGTAGTTGGCACCGATCATGCTGGACCATTCGTTGATCATAGCAACTGGCACGGTATTATTTTCTAACGGATCGAGTGTAACAAAGTCAGTTCCACCAATAAAAACTTGTAAAATGCCAAGATGGGCTGCAAGTAAAAGCGTTGCGATTAGCTGCTGGCTGTATAGGATGCTTAATCGCGGTTTTAAATATGGTAATACGTGTTTACGAAGCTTGTGAATTCTGCCTCCTCCTAGCACTTTAACGGAAGAGATAAATTCATTCTCTAGAAATTTGGATGTTTCGTTGGCTACCGTTACCATCACGGTAGGGACAGCGATTAATATGAGAATCAGCATTGCAAAAATAGTTTGTTGATCTTTCGGAACAGACCAAGTGAAAATCTGAAGAACAGGATATATGAGCAAATAAGCAACAATGGTAGCAGGTGCATAATAAAAAGATTCAAAGAGTTTGCTTGAAATCCGAAGAACAGGTTTTGGCAGCTGACTCAAGATTAATCCCAATAGCGTTCCGAAGAAAAGACGAGCGAACGCGATTAAGAAGGCAAATCCTAATGTATACTTTGCTCCATCGACCACCTTGTGTAATATGCTGACACCAAATCGATCTGTACCAAAAGGCATTTCTTTAAAAGGAGCGAGAGGGGCTGAATCAATGGGCTGCTTTTGTTCATCAAATCGAATTTGCATCACTGGCTGTTTTTCATTGGGTACAAAATGTGAATAGATGATGCTTCCGAGAAACAAAGATACAATAATTATAAAACCACTTAAAAATAACGGACTTCTCCATACAGACATCTTACGCTACCTCCTCATCATTACGTCCTAGCTTATACTCCAGAATGTAGGAGGAAAGTGTAAATAATAAATAAAATGGAACGAACATGAGTAAAACGCTCACTGTAATGACATCCGGCGTCGTAGGTCCATTATCGAGCATAAAATCAGTGATACCGGGAATTGCCATAATTGTCTCTACCATAAAGAGTGTAGAGATTAATAACCAATAGACGTTCTTTGAATAATAAAACAGACTCAAAAGTGAATTTCTTAACATGTGAATATAAAGGACTAGCGCATATCGTATTCCTTTTGCGCGTGCAAATTCTACATACGTTTTTGAATCTTCATCATCAAGTAAAAACAGCAACGTTCTAATTAAGAAAAGGGTTGGCAGAATGCTCAAACAAAAGATCGGTAGAAAATAGCTAGGATTTTGATCACTATGTACGATTGGGAATAAAAGGTTTCCCGTATTTCTAACATACAAAATCATACTATATTGAATGATTACGACTATAAAAATATCAGGTAAGGACTCGAGTGAAAAGAATAAGAAGCGAATTCCTTTTTGAATGCGGTCAGGTAAAATCTTGATGATCAAAGCTAGTATGATCGATGAAGCTATGGCTAGAAAGAATGCACCTAATACTAGTTTTATAGAGTATAAATAAGGTTTTAAAATGGTTGGGAATAATAACTTCTCCTGTTGATATTCATAAAAAGTCACGTTTGAAAACGTTATAAGGTTCAGGAACAAATCCCATATCTTATCAAGATAAGGTTCGAAAAATAATCCTAAATCCTGGTTTAAAAAAAGTGCATTTGTGAGTGCCCCAGATTCTAACAAACGAGCTACAGCTTCTATACCCTGAACATTGCTGAAGAAAAGGTAAGGAAGTGCACCAATGAAAAAAACACCTACGATCGGCATCAGAAAATAAACAATGCGCCGAAGGACAAGTAAATACATGAAATTTTCCCCCTAAATCTCTCTATTTCTTTTTATCTAATAAAGTTAACTATAATTATTCGACATAATCCATTATTTTCCTCTGCTTAAAATAAAAAAAGCTCCCATTTAGGGAACATTATTTTAGTATGCTTAAGAACCTTTTCCATGGACCAACTTCAAAACTATAACGTTTAGCTAGAACCCTAGTAATCTGATTGATATGGGTAAGATCATGAACGGCCCACGTTGATAGTAATTGCTGAAGAGTGACGGAGCCAAACTCGGGATGTAGTCCAGTTTTATTTAAATCAAAGGTACTAAGTTTAAAAGCACCTAATTGGTATAAGCTTTGTTGTCTACTCTGCTTAAATTCACGGAGTAGCTCTTCCATTTCTGTTTCTTTTCCTAAGTGGGAGAATCGATCAAAGAGAGGAAGGGGTTCATTCTCATTGTTTGAAAGAATGCTGCTGATTCTTGGAATCCAATTATTCTTTTCGCATTCGATCAGGTGAGCGACAACTTCAAGAGAATTCCACGAATTACCGCCCTCATTGCCTCTTAACCATTCATGAGAGAGCCCTGATAACAAGTGAGTTAAAACGGTAGGTGTACGTTCTAGAATTTCGAGAGCTTCACTTTGTTTAAAGTTCATGTTCTTAATACTCCGTTCTTCAAGGAGATAAAGTTATCCAATCTTTTTATAACACTTTTAACCGTATCAATGGACTTTATGATATCGTTGTCCACTTCGAGTGCATGGTTTGCACCCACAGGAATTATACACTCTATTGAGGAGTTAAGTAGTATTTGATTCATCTTTTCTAAGTCATAAAAGGGATCTTTATCACCGATTATGCAGAGTCCCTGTTGTTTACACGTTCTAATAGTTTGAAAAACAGGTTCATCTATTAAACGGGGTGTTAACCATATAGCTTTTGTGTTAAGGAAAGGCAAAAGCTCTAAAACAGTAGGCATCGCCATCGTGCCAAAGGATTTTCCTAACACGTAATAACAGTTGTAGTTCGTCTGATCAAGCACTTCATGTAAAACAGCGGAAACATCTTTAATAAGTGCTGAGGTTAGCTCTTCAAAGCTAAAGTCTTCGTAATCTGCTGAGTAATAAGGGTAATTCACATGCAATACATCATATTCTTTATTTAAAAAAGCACCTGAAGAAAAATGAAACAATGGTGATTTAACGGTGTAACCTATACCAGGAAGCATGATTGCCAAACCTTTAGGCTGATCTGTTTTACTTTGTATCACGTAAGGAATTTTAATCTGTTTATAGCAGGTAACAGATTTAGATTTATTCTTCATTTTTGCAACCCCTAACTCTATTAAAAAGTATGTAATGTATTCTTCTCCTCTATATGTCGTTATCCTTTATTTCCCTGATATGGTGGACTGATTTCCTGTTATTATCAGTTTTCTCCTACCTTTATACCGTTTATTATGAAAGCGTATACAACCATTGACGCAAAAGGCTTTATACTCCTTATTTATTTCGTTCAAACGTGCTAAACTATTAGTGAAACGTTTCGATTTACTGATTTTAAATAAGGAGAGGAGCAACACATCAATGAAAAGAAGTAAAATCATAAGCTTTGTATTGATGTTCAGCTTGTTTGCGAATGTATTTGTAACATCATCAGCGTCCGCAACAAAAGATAATGCATTTCAAATGGAATTGAAAGCTATCGCTAAAAAGACATACAAGTTTTATCAAGATCATACTGATCCAAAGACAGGTTTGACCTATGATGAGACTCGATATACAGCAGAAGGCAAAAAAGACGCAACACACACATCTCCAACAAATATTGGCATGTATATGATGAGTACGATCTCCGCTCAAGAATTAGGTATCATCTCAAAAAAGGAAGCGGTAAAACGTATACAAGTCACATTAAATACACTTGAAGATCTCGAAAAGTGGAATGGCTTATACTATAACTGGTACAACACAAAAGATGGTTCCGTTAAAAAGGATTGGGGACAATTCATCTCGCAAGTGGATAACGGCTGGCTGTCTGCAGGGTTGATTGTAGTTGGACAAGCTTATGATGAGCTGAATCCACAAACGAGTAAGCTCGTTGAAAACATGAATTATACAACTCTATATGATTCAGAAGTGGGACAATTCCGTGGGGGATATGATGTTGCACAAGGAAAATTAACAGATCATCATTATGGTTTGTTTAACACAGAACCACGTGTAGCAAGTTATATCTCGATCGGTAAAGACGATGTGCCGAGCGAGCACTGGTGGAAGATGTACCGTACGATGCCACAAGAATGGGATTGGCAAGCACAGATTCCAGAAGGTGAAACTCACGAATATGACGGTATTTCTGTTTTCGAAGGACATTATGAATACAAAGGTGTAAAATTCGTTCCAAGCTGGGGCGGAAGCATGTTTGAAAGCCTTATGCCTGGAATCGTCTTAAATGAGGTAGAACTTGGCAAGAATGCGTTAGGGCTAAACAACAAGCGTCATGTCGAATTACAGCAAGCTTTTGCAGAAGAAAAAGGATATAAAGCATGGGGCTTCTCACCATCAGCAACACCAGATGGTTACAGTGAGTTCGCAGCTACACCACTAGGAACTTCTGGATACAAAGATGGTGCGACGGTAACCGCTCATGCATCATTTTTAGCATTAGATTATGATCCAAAAGCTGTTCAAAAAAACATTAAAGCATTAAAAGAGCTCGATACGTATAGCAAGTATGGATTCTATGATTCTGTAAACGTAGAAACAGGTGAAATCGCTAAGGCTTATCTAGCGCTTGACCAAGGAATGATCATGGTTTCAATCGCTAACTATCTAAAAGATGGTGTGATTCGCGATTACTTCCATCAAGATCCGATCGGTAAAAAGCCAGAGGATCTGTTGAGAAAAGAAAAGTTCTCTATTCAATAATTGTACGCAGCACCCGATTCCAAATGGATGAGGGTGTTTTTTTGTTTGATCAAGCTTGTTTTTTTTGCTTTCAGGTGGAAGTGTAGAGGTTAGCGGTGGTCAGGAGTGATTCGTAGGTGGTGAGTGTGAGTTTATCAGTGAAAACGTGATGTTTAGAGGTGAAAAGATACCATTTAGCGGTGAACGTGTAAGAAAAATAAAAACACGTACCGTAAACGACGATAAAAGGGTACAGGATTTACATGTGGAACTTCTTTCTAAGACAGTTGTGCGTACCGTTTATTTAGCTGCAAAATTTCAACGTGGAGTGAAGAAACAATGTGTACAAGTTTTGTTTTGCATGAAGATCGAACGTATATTGGAATGAACTTTGATCTGTCTGAGCGGCCGATTAAAATGGCTCTATCAGGTGATAATCAGCTCCTTATTTTGCAAAAAGAAGGCGGCCGTTTCCTACCAGCCATTGGCTTTAATAAAAACGGAATCTTTATGAATCTTCATATGGTGAACCCGAATGAAGAGGGCAAATATAAAAGGAACAAAAACAGTATACATATGATGAGGTTATTTGATGAAGTGTTGTCTGAAAAAGTAAAAACATCAGTGCTGCCTACCTATCTTCAAGAAAAAGAAATCGTGAATGTTCCTGATTATAGTGTTCAAAGTTTAATAGTTGGTCCTAACAAGAAGTCGTTCCTTGTGGAGCCTGGAAGAAAATATATAGACACAGATCAGCTGGAGGATAACTTTATGGTTCTTACAAATTTTTCAGTTCGAGATGCCATGGAACAGGAAGATATGACATTGCAAGGACTAGGAAGTGATCGTTATCAGCTAGCATATGGTGGATTGGTAAACAGAAGAGGTGACTTTTCCGTTGAACAAGGACTATCCATCCTGAAGCAAACCGCTCAAAGAGAAGGGGACTTTCCTACACAGCTATCTATGTTATTTAGTCCAGAAGAAGAGAACATCTATTTTTCTCTTAAAAGAGATTTCAATAGAATCTATAGGTTTTCTTTCTCAGATCTGTTGATAACAACAGAGAGGGGCTTTGAGCGTGATCTAGGTTTTTTGGTAAAGAAAAAAGGAGTTTTATTGTCAGAGCTTGAGGGTTGGGTATAAGAGTACTCAATTAAGAGCGGTATTTTGAAGTATGGTAGGCAATCCATTTTGGTTTATAGCCGTAGTTCTTGATTTATAGTCCTTCAAATAATTTTATAGGTCTTCAGAATAATTTATAGGTCTTCAGAATAATTTATAGGTCTTCAAAACATTTTATAGGTCCTCAAAATAATTTATAGGTCTTCAAAATAATTTATAGGCTTTTCGACAAAGGTTCATCTTCTTACATGATGGTAGTGGAGGTACATATGAAGAAAACATCGGAGAAAAGATTAAACGCTTTTTTAATATTAACTGGAATCCTGTTTCTGTACTCTATCTTTTCAAAAATGTATCATTTCAACAGCATCCTAAATGATATTGTTTATGCTTCAGGGTTCATATTTGCAATCCTCATCCATCTTCATTATAGAAAGAAAACCAAGCTCCAAAAAGTAGACAAATAAAAACAAAAAGAACCCCCGATTACATATTCGAATCGAGGGTTCTTCAACGCCAAACTTCTATTTCATACCGGAGATGGTATAGCCTTCTATAATATGCTTTTGGAAGATGATGAAGATGATGACGATTGGAACAACCATGAACGTTGATCCGGCCATCTGCAACGCGAAGTTTCCTCCATACTGCCCCTTTAGAAGACTTAATCCAACAGACAATGTGTATAAGCTTTCGTCGTTTGCGATGATCAACGGCCATAAGAAGCTGTTCCAACCAGCGATAAACGTTAGGATACCTTGAACGGCCATGATTGGTTTTGAAATAGGTAGAACGAGTTGCATAAATACACGGAACTCACTTGCCCCATCTAGACGAGCAGCTTCGAGCAATTCGTCCGGAATGGTAGACATGAACTGGCGGAACAAGAAGATGCTGAATGCACCAACTAATCCTGGCAGAACGACACCAGCCATCGTGTTCGTCAAGCCCATCTGGTTTAAGATTAAATAAACAGGGATCATCGTTACTTGTCCTGGGATCATCATTGTTGCTAGCACAAGGTAGAAGAGCTTTTCTCTTCCCTTAAACTTGTACTTCGCAAACGCGTATCCAGCCATCGCATTAAAGAAAAGTCCGACGAAAGAACAGAGGACGATGATGATCGTATTTCGCAAATAAACACCAAAGTTCATGTTCTCAAACAGGTAGACGAAGTTCTCCGTTGTAAAGGTTTCAGGCCACAGAGTCGGTGTGAGCTGAAGGACTTCACTTTCAGGTTTGAAAGCTGAAAGGATCATCCAAATAAATGGGATGGCTACTAAAAGGCCGCCAAGCGTTAAGACGATTCCTGCAATCCATTGCTGTGTTCTATATGCTTTTTTCGCATCAGATACTTTTGATTTCATGTTCTCACCTCACGTCCTAAATGTCGGTATCTTTCTTTTGCAATCGGAACTGAATCATCGTGATGATGATAATCGTTACAAACAGGACAAAAGATCCTGCGGCGGCATAACCGAAGTTGCTGAGCTGGAATCCGTTGCGATAGATGAAGAGGGCAACAGAAGTAGTGCTATCAAGCGGTCCGCCGTTCGTCATAACGAATGGTTCTTCAAAGAACTGAATCCATCCGATCATCGTCGTGATTGATACGAAGAAAATAGCGTAACGAAGAAGAGGAATCGTAATCTTCGTAAGCTGTTTCCAGTTGTTCGCACCGTCCAATTGAGCTGCTTCATAATACGTTTTCGGAATACCTTGTAACGCAGCTAAGAAGATAATCATGTTCACACCGATCGCGCGCCAAACGGCTAATGCGATCAAAGATCCCTTAGCAATCGTTGGATCCTGCAACCAAGGAATAGCAGGAATGCCTACAAGACCAAGCAGATAGTTGAACAGACCGAACTGTGGGTTGTATAGGTAAGTCCATACAACAGCTACTGCCACAACGTTTGTGATCGAAGGCATATAAAAAACAAGACGAAAGGCCTTGAAGATACGTGCTGTCCCGAAGTTGATCAAAAGGGCGATACCAAGTGAACATGCGATAACGAGGGGAACACCAAACACTACATAAAAGACAGTGTTACCGATTGATTTTAGAAAAATAGGATCTTTAAAGATATTTATATAGTTTTCGATTCCAATAAAGCTAATATTTGAATAGTCTGCAAGTCCAGCTAGGTCAATATCTGTAAAACTAATCACCAATGCAAGAACAATGGGAAAAAGAGAGAATAAAGCCAATAATAGAAGCGCTGGTCCAATGAAGAGGTAAGGAGTCGTTTTTGAATAGCTTTTCATGTTTTCACATCCTTCATCGTTACCCGTGTTGATGATAAAAAGGGAACGAGCAGGATAACCTGCTCGTTATACCCCGGATCAACAGGATTTATTTCTTTAAGATCTCTTCAGCCTTTTTATCAAAGTTATCTAATTCCTTCTGAACATCTGCCCCGCCTCTGTAGATCTTCTCAAAACTCTTCAAATAAGATTGAGCGATTTCTTCCCATTGTTTAATAACAGGCATCGGTTGTGAAGCTTCCATCTGTTCACCGAACGCTTTGTAAAATTCATTTCCAGTTAGTGATTCGTCTTCCCATGCTTTTTGTGTTGCTGGAAGAGAGTTCGTCATCTCCATCCATTTTAATTGTGTTTCAGGTTTACTCATATATGCTGCGAATTTCAACGCTTCTTTTTCGTGCTTCGTATGTTCAAATACAGAAAGGTTAGATCCACCAAGTGCAGAAATGTTGTTTTCTTTTGCTGGAAGAACAGCCGTACCCCATTTACCTTTAAGCTCAGGAGCTTGGTCGTTGATCAGTTTGATCATCCAAGGACCGCTGATGAACATAGGCAGGATACCGTCTCCACGGAAGCCTTGAACGATGTCCATTCCAAGTTCTTCTTTTGGAGCTGCTCCGCTTTCATAAAAGCTGTTCAAGTACTCAACCGCCTCAACGAATTTTGGATCATTGAATTTAGGTTCATTGTTAGGTCCTAATAGTTCAGCGCCGTTTTGGCGAGCGAACATGAAGGACAAGCTTTGTTCTTTAGCATCGATTGAAATTCCGTATTTACCTTTTCCGCGGTCAGCTAGCTTGTCAGCAGCTTCCTTTAGCTCTTCCCAAGTCTTTGGAGCTTCTTTAAATCCAGCTTTCTCAAGCAAATCTGTACGATAGTAGAGTAAGCGAGTATCTACGTACCAAGGTACACCAACCATTTTGTCTTCAAACTTAGTCGTTTCAACAGAACCTTCAAAGAAATGTTTTGGATCAAGTTCCGGGTAGTCTTTAACATGAGGTGTTAAATCTTTTAATGCTCCAGCTGATGCAAATTCAGGAATCCAAGTTGTACCCATCTGAACAACATCGGGTCCTTTTTTAGAAGCAACTGCTGTTAAAAGCTTGTCGTGTGCTTGATCCCAAGGAAGGGCTTGAACTTTAACATCAATCTTTGGATTTTCTTTTTCAAATTCTTCAGCGATCTTAGGAAATGATTTTGCTTCTTCACCCATTCCCCAAACCGTAATTGTTGTTTTTCCATCTTCTGAACCTGAAGAGCAGCCAGCTAATACGCCAGATAGGACAAGTGCACCAACCATCGACGTAACCATTGATTTTTTAAACCAGCGTTTTTTCATGTGAGTTCCCCCTATAATTTGCTCGTAAAAGCAATTCAATTTTTATTATTCCCGAATTTTCTTTGAGATTATTGTTGAAACGTTTCGATAAGCACATTATAATTCAAGTTGTAATCGTTTACAACATGGAATTTTCAAAAAGAGATTTCCTTCCATATTTTGATGGAAACATCAGGCTTTGTATGCTGTTTCCCTTGTTCTATAAGGGCAGGGGAAAGATAGCAATATGAAGTCCAAAAACCTTGAAACTGTCTTGATTTTAATTGAAACGTTTCGATAAAATGCTTTCATTTATACAAGAATAGAAGAAAATTTCATGTTTATTTCAACAGAATTTACAGTATTAAGCCTTAAAACAAAATAGCCATTATAAAAAGAATTGAGGGATAGACGATGACGACATTAACGAAAGGGAACATCACGATTAAAGCTGGTGATTTTGCATTTACGTTCTTAAGTACGGGTGATATCTACAAAGCTTCCCACCATGATACGATGATCAATCAATGGATGAGTAATCCGATCGATGGATCATTAAACAATCTGTATTTACGCGTCTTTAACAACGAGGGTATGCAGGTTATCCCTCTTCTAGGTAGTAAATCCAACAGCACAGTTTATTACCATGAAAATCAAGTTTATTGGAGGGGCACATTTCAAGACATTTCTTATGTAGTTACTTTTTCATTAAAAGAGAACGGTATCTGGTTTTGGGATGTAGAGCTCCAAGGGAAGGCAGAGAAAGCTGATATTATTTATGGCCAAGACGTTGGGCTTGCTCATATAGGTGCTGTTCGAACAAATGAAGCATTCATTGCTCAGTATGTAGACCATGGCGTATTTGAAGATGAGAAGCTAGGTTACGTCATATGTTCTCGCCAAAACCAGCCGAATGGAAAAGCGTTTCCTTACCTACAACAAGGATCGTTAACGAAATCTACCGGCTATATAACGGATGGTTTTCAGTTCTTTGGTACTTCTTATAAAGAAACAGATATTCCACAAGCTCTTTATGAGGAAGACCTAGCAAATGAAGTATATCAATATGAATTTGCTTATATAGCTCTTCAATCAGAACGATTTGAACTTGATGGCAAACATCACATAAACTTTTATGGCTGCTTTAAAGAAGATCATCAGGAAGCTGTTACGTCCATTGATTTTAAGGATGAGATTGAAGCAGCTTGGAATGAAGTACAAGCTCAATCACAAGTAGATACGACTATACTTGAAAAGATCAACCGTAATAAACAGTTTGACGGGACATTAAAAACAGTGGATCTTCATATGGAAGAAGTGGAAGCTCTTTTTCCAGAACGAATTTTAGAAGAATATGAGGGAGATACTCTTCTATCCTTTTTTACTCCCACCTATGAACATATTGTCTTAAAAGAGAAAGAAAGAATCGTAGAACGACCTCATGGACATATTCTCGTAACGGGAGATAACGTGTCTTTAAAAGAAGATACGATTACGACAACTTCCTATATGTATGGAATCTTTAATTCTCAGTTAGTAGTAGGAAACACTTCTTTTCATAAGATGATGACAAATGCCCGTAATGCGTTGAATGTTATGAAAACATCTGGTCAACGAATCTATGTTGAGTTGGATGGAAAGCTCAAATTATTAACGATGCCTTCTTTGTTTGAGATGGGCTTTAACTATACGCGCTGGTTCTATAAAACGGAAGATGAGACATTCATCATCACAAACTACACAACTGTCGATACACCGGAAGTTGAGCTGCATGTTAAAGCTCTGAGCGGTAGGTCATACCGATTCGTTGTGACGAACCAAGTATCCTTGAACAATCAAGAATATGAAGTGCCATTTAAGATGGAAAATGAAGAAGATGGGGTTCTTTCGTTCTTCGCGGATGCCGCTTCAGACAGTGGAAAAACGTATGAAAATTTAAGTTATCGAATGAAGATTACGGGAGCCGAGTGGAGCGTAACAGACGAGACAATCTTCGGAGAAAACGTGGATAGAGGATCTGCTTCCCTCGTGGTTTGTGATCTAGAACCAACGAATGAGTGGGGAATCTCTCATCAAGGTCTAATCGACGGAAAGAAGATTCCATTCACAAATAAGACGATTGAAACGGAGATCGAGCGTTACCGTACATTTATCCAAAACACGAACCGTGGATTCCGTTTGACTAAGGATGGAGTTGAGATACACGAGCTTCAGAAGATGAACGCCTTAGCTCATTGGTATACCCACAACATGCTTATACACTATTCTGTTCCACATGGTCTAGAGCAATATGGTGGTGCAGCTTGGGGAACTCGTGATGTTTGCCAAGGGCCTGCTGAATACTTCTTAGCAACTCAGCATTATGGTGCAGTAAAAGACATCCTGCTTACTGTATATTCTCATCAGTTTGAAGAAACAGGGAACTGGCCACAATGGTTCATGTTTGATCAATACTTCAAAATCCAGCAAGATGATTCACATGGCGATATCATCGTATGGCCACTGAAATTAGTGACGGATTACCTAGCAGCTACGAATGATTTTGATATTTTAGGTGAGGAAGTTCCTTACACGTCTAACCGGGATTTTAACTTTACTGAGAAAAAAGAAACATTATTACAGCATATTCAAAAACAGATCGGTTACATGAGAGAGAACTTTTTGCATGATACACACCTTTCCTCATATGGAGACGGTGATTGGGATGATACGCTTCAACCTGCAAATCCACAGCTTAAAAAATACATGGTAAGTTCATGGACGGTTGCATTAACCTATCAAGTTATGACTCAGTTCTCTCAACAATTACAGCATGTGGACGAAGAAGAAGCTGCAAAACTGAGCGAGCTCGCTAAAAATATTCAGGCAGACTATCAAGAACATATGTTAGGCACAGATGTTATTCCTGGATTTGTATATATGGAGGATCCAAAATCACCAAAACTAATGCTTCATCCTAGTGATAACACGACAGGTATCAACTATCGTTTATTACCGATGACGCGGAGTATGATTGCAGAATTGTTAACACCTGAACAAGCGGAACAGCACCTTGATCTGATCATGGATAAGTTTTATTGCCCAGATGGAGTAAGATTGATGGACAAACCTGCTCATTACAAAGGCGGTGTGAGTACGCATTTCAAACGTGCTGAACAAGCATCAAACTTTGGACGTGAAATCGGACTTCAATATGTTCATGCTCATATTCGTTTTGTTGAAGCGATGGCGAAGCTAGGTAAAAAAGAAGAAGTGTGGAGCGGATTAGAGAAGATCAATCCTGTTATGATTCAAGAAAAAGTTCCAAATGCAGAGCGACGTCAGAGTAATGCTTATTTCTCAAGTTCTGATGGTGATTTTAAAACTCGCTATGAAGCACAAGAACGATTTGGTGAACTAAAAGATGGAAAAGCCAAAGTTAAAGGTGGATGGAGAATCTATTCTTCTGGACCTGGAATCTACATGAACCAGTTAATCTCAAATTGTTTAGGTATTCGCCCACAAGGGGAGAACTTAATCATTGATCCAATATTAACAGAAGAAATGAATGGCCTTGAATTGCAGTATATGATCGATGGAAAACCTGTCAAAATGGTATTCCGAGACCGCGGTGGGGAAAGTAATCGACTCATCGTTAATGGTCAAAAAATGGAGAGCAGCACGTATCAGAACATCTACCGAGATGGAGGCGTATGTGTGAATCGCTCTGAATTTGTAAATAAATTGTCAGCAGACGTAAATACTGTAGAGATTTATTCATAACCATTCGTTATAATAAAGGAAACGTTTGCAACAAGTGAGATAGGAGAGAAGTTCGTTGGTAAGTATTAAAGACATTGCAAAACAAGCCGGTGTTTCCATTTCCACGGTCTCCTATGCCTTGAACGGAAGTCCGAAAGTTACGAAGGAAACATCAGCACGAATATTGGCGATCGCTAAAGAACTCAATTATATCCCAAGCGCAGCTGCTCGATCACTGAAAAAACGAGAAACAAAAATCATTGGCATCTATTTAACGAACTATAGTGGTGCTTTTTATGGTCAGCTTCTGCAGGGGATGATGGAGACATTAAGCGAGAACGGCTATGAGCTTATCGTCTGCAGCGGGAAAGAATCACATCGCTTTCTTCCTGAGCGCATGATCGATGGCGCGATCATTCTAGATGCCACATATGAAACGAAAGAATTGTTAAGTCACGCGGAACGAGGACATAAGCTGGTCGTGATGGATCGAAGAATGGACCATCCGAACATCTCTCAAGTACTGCTTGATAATAAGGCTGGGGCTACACTCGCGATCGATTATTTAGCTGAAAAAGGTCATCGAAAGATCTGTGTTGTTAAAGGTCCCGATATCTCTTTTGATGCGAGGCAGCGGTTAGAAGCTGTACAGAAAGCGGTACAACGCTATTCGCATATTGAGTACATCGAAATCGATGGTGATTTTAACAAGCATTCAGGTGAAGAAGCAGGTAAGAAAATTCATCAAGACTTTACAGAGCCTGTAGGTGTGTTTTGTTTGAATGATGAGATGGCGATCGGTATGTATAATTATTTCAGCAGAACGGATCTTCGTATTGGTGAAGATGTTCATATAATCGGTTTTGATAATATTGAGGTGTCTCAATATATTCAACCGAGACTTGCGACGATCAACTATTCGAAGCATAAATGGGGAGCATTAGCTTCAGAACTGCTGCTGAATTTAATACAAAAAAAGCAAAGTCCTGAACATGAGAGAATCAACGTAAGCCTGATCGAAGGGGATTCCGTAAGAAAACGATAAACAAGGAAGAGGAGCTACGATAAGCTCCTCTTTTTGTATTCAATTATTCAGCTTGTGATTGTGGTGACTTTTCTTTAGAGAGAAACCAACCGCCAACAGCGATCAAGATGAGAACAACATAAAACGTGATTTTCCACTCTGGTGACTTTGCGAAACCTTCAGAAAGGATTGCTAAGTCAGGGTGTGCGAGTGTATATACTGCCAACTTAACCCCAACCCAACCTACGATAAGAAAGGCTGCAATTTCAAGACCTGGTTTCGATTGTAAAAGCTTAACAAAAAAGTTAGCAGCAAAACGCATGATGATTAGGCCGATCAACCCACCGGCAAAGATTACTAAGAACTTTCCGCCATCTAGACCACCGATGTTCGGAAGACCTGAATCGGGAAGTGCCACCGCTAATGCAACAGCTGCTAGGATTGAATCCACAGCAAACGCGATATCAGCTAGTTCAACTTTTAATACTGTAGTCCAAAAACCAGATTTCTTCTTTTCAGACTTAGACTTTTCCGTAAAATCATCTGCTTTTTTAACTACAACTTTTCTGAAGATATGGTTAAGTGCGATGAACAGAAGATATACAGCTCCGATAGCTTGAACCTGCCATACGTTGACTAAGAATGAAATGGCAAACAATGATGCGAAACGGAAGAAGAACGCACCTACTAAACCGTAAAACAACGCTTTTTTCCTTTGTTCTTCTGGTAAGTGTTTTACCATAATGGCTAAGACCAGTGCATTGTCTGCTGCTAATAAGCCTTCTAATGCGATCAGCACTAACAAGATCCAACCATATTCTAACAAGATAGATAGTTCCATTTTGGTTCCTCCTTTAAAATGGTAGATGCATGGATGAAGCGAGAACAATTTACATGAAGCGACCTCCTGATAACAAATAAAAAAGACCTCTACCAATAGCAGGTAAAGGTCTAACAAATAAAAAAGACCCTTACCAACCGAACGGTAAAGGTCTTGCTAACAACAATGAAGTTGCCAATATAGCCGAGAGCACGAAGCTCCGAAATGACGACTATATTGTAAAAGCTACTCCCCTTTAGGAGTTATGAAGTTACTATTATCATATTATGATGAATATAATTTTGTCAATTTTTTTTAACAGTAAAAGATGTGGAATATAAAACGTGAACGATTATAGTACCTTTAAAATATATACGTAGGAAAAGAGTGGATGAAAAAGGTGAATCAACATCAATATATAATAGACATGATTAAAAATGATGAATGGATGATGCGTGTTTTACGTGCTGCCAAAACATTAGATTTACCGGATTGGTGGATATGTGCAGGGTTTGTTCGATCTAAAGTTTGGGATACCCTTCATGGCTTTCAAGAAAGAACAAGACTGGCTGATATCGATGTTGTTTATTTCAATCCTGAAGACCTCAAAAAAGTGAGTGAAAAAAAGTATGAGGAAATGCTTTTAGGACTCATCCCAAATTTGCCGTGGTCTGTAAAAAATGAAGCGAGAATGCATCTCGTCAACGATGATTTTGAACCGTACACTTCAACGGTAGATGCGATCTCTAAATTTCCTGAAACGGTAACTGCTCTTGGTGTTAGGCTTAATGAACAAGGCGAAGTCATTCTTGCTGCTCCATGCGGAATAGAAGATGTACTAAGCATGGAGGTAAGACCAACGGATAGTTACAGAAGAACTGAAGACAGAAGAAACAAGTATAAAGAGCGCGTAAAGAAAAAGAATTGGGAAGCCGTTTGGTACAAAGTTAGAGTGGTTGAATAAAAAAAAGCTTGAGTGCTATTGCTCAAGCTTCTTGTTTTGACTTTAGGTATTCCTTATAGAAAGTAGATAGCATTTCGAAATTTGAGATGAAATGAACATGAAGATTCCTTATTTGCCGATCGATTGTCCTTCTTGAATGAAGACTCGAATGGTGTTTCAGTTCTTCGATTTCTTTTTCAAGACTTAAGGTTTGCGTTAATAAGCTGTGCAAATAAACCTTAGTACTTTCTGAATATTCCTCTTGAAACGCGAGGCTGATGAGTATATCTTTTGCTTCATTAACTTCAAACTCCATATCAGTTAACAATTTTTGTGAGATGGTTTTAGAATCCTGGTCGATTAGCCAAGGAAGCTCATACATTTGTAATAGATATTCAATATCACTCGTGGTGCGGTCTTTAATCAATTCTTCTCTTTGTGCATTGAGACGAGATTCATACTCAAATTTGAATGCTTTTAATTCCGATCTATAGTCATCGATGAGTACTTGATCTCCACCATAGGAAATTGATTTATAAATATTAAGTGGTGAATAAGGAAATACCCAATTTATCAATAAGAATAAGAGGAGAAATCCTAGAAAAATCTTCAAAGCACCTTTTTTCTTCATCCCCACTTTCCTCTCTATCAAACAGTACTTTTACTTCTGTATCTTCTTGCATCAGATGGACCTGAAGGCTTTTTAGGTTCTTTCGGATCGCGTTTTTTTCTTGGTCGGAATAAAGCATAACTTAAACAAAAACCGATCGAACAAGTGATTCCATAGCCGAATACAGCAAACGTGTTCAGTCCTTCAAACTTAGCCCAGTAGAAAATGGTGAAGCGGTATATCAAAAGAAAAACAATACTTAATGCTACATATAAAAGAAGATGGAACCTAAATTTCAACCTCATTTTATCTTTAGAAGATTCAATAATAAATGCAATTGGCAATGTGCAGAAAAGAAAAAAGGGTAGAGCTGTAACAATCCCAAAGAATAGACCGAATAACACACCTTGTAGATCAAGCTTAAATGGATTTCCGCCTGGAATAGCAAAAAAGAACACTGCTCCACAAAGTACCGATATTACGGATGAAATGATGACTCTCATAACTATCTCCTAACTACCTGTCGAAGCTTTTCGTTCATGGCTTCTGCATCTTTGTATTCAAACAATCCTAA
This sequence comes from Fictibacillus halophilus, assembly GCF_016401385.1. NCBI lineage: Bacteria > Bacillati > Bacillota > Bacilli > Caryophanales > Fictibacillaceae > Fictibacillus > Fictibacillus halophilus. The sequence goes on from NZ_JAEACF010000001.1 coordinate 412,841, forward strand.
GGAGTTTCCCCAAGGATCGGAAAAAGTAGCCCATCTAACAGGAACTTCGACACGTTCAAAAATTTCAAAGTCTTCCACATGTAAAACGTCGATCAATCGTTTTCTCTCAGCATCAAGATCGACAACACCTAGGCGAAGAGGTCCGTTACCAATAGATGGGTCTCCCTCTGCAACTTGCAGCCAACAGTTAGGAAGCAGCTCCCATTCGGCAAACCCATCATGTGGAGTGAAGTCAGGTGGTCGGTTCAATAGAGTTTCATAATATTTTTGACCATCAACCATGTTCGATACACGAACTTGAAATGTCATTTCATATATCATATGTAATTCTCCTTTACTTCATTTTGTTATCTAATAAAAACGTTCTTAACGAGTCAGAGGTTTCATAACAGATTTTTTTATTTTTCGTACAGATGATTTCTTTTTTAGAATCATAAAGAAGTGTTGCTTTCATTTGTTCTCTACTGTATTCTTTAGACTCTTTCGATGTTTTTATGTTCAAAGAATAATCTGGATTGAGAAGATGTATCTTGACCCTTTTCATTGAACCGAGGGAGTTTGAAAAAAGTTCAGGATTTAATACCGTTAAAGTTTCATTTTTCTTAAGGTCCTTGACAATTACATTGTCAATTAATCCAAATCTTGTTTTAAAGGCTTGATTGATCTGAACCTCAACATGTGAACGTAATGGCGAAGAATCAACACAACCACTAAGAAACAAAATAAATAACACACATAGTAGTAAGTATATAGCTTTCATGGAAACTAAGATCCTTTACTTTTTTTGCTGATAAATGATAACAATAACTTTTTTTCGATGTCAGGAAGGTTTTCACTTAAACGAGCTGCAGCTATCGGAATCATCCAGCGATTTAAAGCTTTAGAAGAGAACTGGTAATGTCTAGTATAACTTTTTCTATAATACATAGCTAAAAATTTTCGGACATATAAAATAGTTATAAAATTTAGAAAAGATGTGCGGTCTTTTAACCCGCCGTAACGCAAGATGAGGAGGGTACGAGCTAAGTCTGCCATAGGATTGCCACTTGTAGCATCACACCAATCTATAATTACAGTTTCGTCTTTTGTAATTAAGATATTATCAGGATGAAAATCACCATGACATATACATTTACCAAGGGGGAGTTCTTCTAATTCTTTGATAATTCTTTTCTTGTCGTTCTCATTCAATTCTTTTACTGACATAATCTTTTGTTTTAAAACTCCAAATTGAGAGGGAAGAGTAGATAATTTCTTATCGTGAACACTTACTTGAAGAGCAGCCATCCTTTTTAAATGATGAAGTGTTTTTTTAGGTTGAGAACTTAATAGGCTCGTTAGCGTGGTTCCCTCGACCCTTCTATATATCAAGGCTCTTTTCCCAGAAATCGGTTTACTCCATCTTACTTCGGGAACCGGAAGACCTGATCGGAGAATGATTTTATTAATCGTATATTCATGTTCTACCAAATCATCAGATATGTGATCATGAAATAGCTTTACAACTTCAGTTGGAGAAAAAATCATGACCTGTGCAGTACTTCCTTCACCAATTATTTGATTGTGCTCCAAAATGTTTAACTCCTCTGCTCAAAATCTCCATATGGATAATTTTAACACATTAAAAAGAGGATGAATGTGCATATATTTTGTTTGACTGACTGGTCATGACCCGAGTATACTAACTAATGGTAATTGTGACTAAGTGGTCATATGATGGGAGTCATAAGAGTATCTATAACCTAGAAGAAACTGAAGCACGCTGCCTTCACTTAAAAATGAGTCTCTGAAGTAGAGGTACGGGCAATACTTAATTATGTGAAGCATTTAGTTGATGAAGGAAAAGAACCAATTTAAAAGCTTGGGCTAGTGAAGAACTTACGTCCAGCTCATAAGGAGAAAGAAGAACATGGAGACAACTCAAAAGCCGTTAAACACAAAATTGATATTAGCTGGTTTGATCATTGGTATGTTTTTTAGTGCTTTGGAACAAACGATTGTTGGTACAGCTATGCCAACGATTATTGCTGATCTTAACGGGTTTTCTATCTTTGCTTGGGTCACCACTGCCTATTTGATCACATCAACAACGGTTGTTCCAATCGTAGGTAAACTTTCTGACCTTTATGGACGCAGAAAGCTATATTTATTAGGAAACTTTATTTTTATACTAGGTTCAGCACTATGTGGAACAGCAAATTCTATGGAAGAACTCATCATTTATCGTGGGTTACAGGGAATCGGCGGCGGAATGATCATGCCACTTTCCCAAACAATCATCGGTGATATCTTTACAGCTGAACAACGTGCAAAATGGCAAGGTGTATTTGGTGCGATCTATGGATTAAGTTCTGTGATCGGTCCTTTTATTGGTGGACTTATGGTTGATCATATCAGCTGGCACTGGATTTTCTTGATCAATGTACCTTTTGGTATCATTTCAACAGCTATGATCGTGATCGGAATGAAGAATGAATCGATCAGGGCAGCGACAGGTAAAGTAAATATCGATTACTTCGGTATTTTCACTCTGATTCCAGCCGTTGTATTACTTTTATTAGGACTTACATTTGGTGGAGATAAATTTGAATGGCAGTCTACAACAAGTTATTTGTTGTTTGGTGGAGTAATTGTTCTATTAGCGTTATTTATTACGATTGAAAAACGTGCTGTAGAACCTATTTTGAATCTGTCGCTCTTTAAGAATAGGGTATTTGCAACGACAAACATTTTAGGATTTTTGCTTGGTTTAGGTATGTTTGGAGCGATCATGTTCGTTCCGATGTACATGCAAGGAATATTAGGGGTGAGTCCGACAAAAGCAGGTTCGACGATGACTCCTATGATGATCGCGCTCATTACAGCAAGCATTATTGGTGGTCGTTTGTTATTGAAGCTAAAATTTAGAACAGTATTAACATCTGGCATGGTGATTACAGCTATTGGTTTCTTGTTAATGAGTACGATGGATGTTGATTCTAATGAATTTACGGCATACGCTTATATGGTGATTCTAGGATTTGGTATGGGTCTTGTTATGCCTACTCTCATGATTGCTGTACAAAATGAGTTCCCAAAATCACAGCTCGGAGAAGTAACATCTGCTTCTACTTTCTTTCGTTCGATCGGAGGAACCATTGGAATAACGATCTTAAATGCGGTCATGAACCATTCACTTACAGATAAGATTAGTGAAGCAGCAAGTAGCGCTTCAAACCCCGTTCTTGGAAAAGCGCTTGAAGAGATCGGGAAGAAGACAGATGCGATGTTTGGGATCTTAATCAATCCAGATTTGTTACCACTTCCCGCCGATTTAAAAAGACCTGTCATTGAAACGATAAAAGACGTATGGTCAACTTCTTTCTCAAGCGTATTCTTAACAGGACTTATCTTTATTGGAATTGGCATATTTATTGCTTTATCGGTAGGGAATAGTCGTATTAAGAAAGAACCCATCGAGCAAAACACAGATCGTGAGGAAATTGCATCAAACCAGGCAGTTACAGAATAAACAACAACAAAGAGCTGATTCAAGATCAGCTCTTTTCATTTTGATTTCAATTGATTGAGCTTACCGTTGCTTATTCACCATCATATCTAAAAGTACAGAATCGGTCGTACTTGATGTTTCAGCACCTAATCTGCAAAAATTCTCAATCGTCTTTTCAACATCTTCTTCAATAAAACCATTTGTCGATGGGATACACAATCCGTTCGATGCTAAGACTGCCGATTGAACAGCGGCACTTGAACAAGTTGCAACTTTCATAGCGCATCCAGCTTTTGCTCCATCACAAACCATTCCACTAACGTTGCCTAATGTATTCTGTATAGCAGCTTTCATCTTATCTAAGTTGTCATCCAGCAAGTAGGTGATCGCAGCAGATGCACTAGCACCAGCGACAGTCACACCGCAAAGTGCAGACAATCGGCCAAATTTTGATTTCATATGAATCGAAAGAAGGTGGCTCAATGTCACAGCTCGTAACATTTTATCTTGTGTTACACCTAGTTTTTCAGCTGCGGCTACAACAGGCATCGTAACCGCGATTCCTTGATTTCCACTGCCTGAATTCGCCATTACCGGCATGGTAGAACCAGCCATTCGTGCGTCAGAACCAGCAGCAGATAGCGCCATACTATACGTAGCTAGATCATCTGAAAGAACGCCCTTTTTTGTTTGTTCATACAACGTTTTTCCTACTTTTAAACCATAGTCATTCGAAAGACCTTCTTTACATATCGCAGAATTTAACTCGACACTTCGTTTGACAAGATCTAATCGATGAACTGGAACTTTTGTAATGAACGCATAAAGGTCTTCAATCGTTAACTCAGGATTATCAGCTTTATTAGAGCTAGATGATGACCCAGGTCTTGATTTATCTACTAGTACTTTTCCGTTTTGAGTAATATAGCTTATGTTTGTATGCTCACCAGAGATCACAACGATCGCTTCCTCTGATGAAGTTTTTAACTCGACTTCAATAAATAGCTTTTCAGGACCATCTGCAGTTGCAACCGAAACCATTCCGCTCTGAACGATCCGGATCGCTTCTTCTTCCTCAGTAAGCGTAACCCCTTCAAGTACTTGAAGACCTTTTGCAGGGTCTCCTGCAATCATACCGAGAGCTGCTGTGAAATCGATACCTGTATGATTCATGCCGGGAATTCCTACAGATAAAGCGTTCTTGATAACATTGCCGCTCGCTCTAACAGAGATCGACGTTACCGGTTCGCTTATATATTCTTTGGCAGTAGCGGACGCGAGAGCGATGGCAACAGGTTCCGTGCATCCGAGTGCCACCACGAGTTCTTTTTCAAGAAGTCTACATATGTTTTCGTTGATCATAGATTTACCCTCTTCCCCAAAAATTTCTCTTCCTTAACAATAACGGTTAATTTCTTCAAAAAGAAGAGGAAAGTCTTATCAATTTTAATAGCGCTCATTAGAAAGGTATCAAAAACATATGCAGGTCTTTAGCATGAAGTCGATATAAAGAATATAGGATTAACACCATGCTAATTGCCTAAAAAAAATCAAAAAGCAATGATATATAAGCCTAAGGAACAAGAATCAGTCACAGATCTGCCATGAATTAGAGAGAAAATGCTTTTTACTTAAAGGTATAGTGGGTGAAAAGGAACTTTTTTGAAATTCTGTTCAAAATCACTAGGCACTGTCATAAATAATACTTATTATAAATGAGTAAGATCTAACACCTTTGTAGGGAGTTTTTTATTATGGATTCCAAATTGACTAAATATCAAATCATGCTACAAAAAAAGATTACAAAACAAGTTGATGATTGGAAAGATACTGAATATCCATTATCTCACCAAGAGCTTCATCAATTTTTGCATACCATTACAGGTACGGCCGGTACGATTTCGCTTCAAGAAGTTTCGAGAGCTGCAGCAGACTTAATGAACAAGATGGATCGGGAACAAAAAAGCTGGAGTTCAAAAGAAGCTGCACAATATTTAAGTCCGGTTATGGATTTGTTCACTGCTGTGCAAAAGAACCTTGTCGTATCATTACCTTCCGAATTTACTCCCATCGCAGATCAATGTGATAAGCCCCTTCTTCTAATTGTAGATCAAGACGTACCTTATCTCATATATAGCAAAGAAAAACTAGAGGATAACGGCTATGCTGTAGTCGTATCCCCAACGATTGAAAAAGCTCTTTCCATGTTTTATGACCTAAATCCAGATTGTTTGATCGTAAACCCTTATAGCTCAGAAATCGATGGGTACGATTTAATTAAACAAGTAAGAGAAACCATTGCTTTTGAACTTATTCCGATCGTTGTAATCAGTTCTTCAGACAAAAAAGAGATGCGAATTGCCGCTTATCAAAGAGGTGCTGATGATTTCTTCCTCAAATCATTGGATTGGGATGAGTATGTAGCGAGGATTGATCGACAAGTGAAAAGAAGAAAAATTGTAAAAGACACCCTTATGAAGGATGAATTAACGAAAGTATACAACCGCAAATTTCTTAAAGAGATCTATCAAAGAATTGCTTCAGAGCATTTAAGGCACAAAGATATCTTCTCGATGATTATGATTGATGTTGATTTTTTCAAGAAAATAAATGATACATATGGTCATTCAGCTGGCGATCACGTGCTTATTAAATTTGCTGAATTTCTTAGGACGCATCTTCGGAGTCAGGATGTAGTTGTTAGATATGGCGGAGAAGAATTTCTTCTTCTTTTGCCATATACGAAGCTTGAAGAAGCGGAACAGACGGCTTGTCGACTATTAGAAAATTTGAGTCAGAACGTTTTTGTTTATGAAGAACATTCATTCCTCGTTTCGTTTTCGGCAGGAGTTTATGAAGTCAGCAGTCCAGTTTCTTTAACAGAAGCAGTAAGAACAGCGGATCGAGCACTATATGCGGCAAAAGAAAACGGGAGAGGCAGGGTGGAAATTGCAAATTCCCAAGCAGAGAAAAACCGACAACTCCGCGTAGCGGTCATCGATGATTCGGAAGTTATTCGTAAAATGCTCGAAAGCTTCTTTACCGATCTTGACGTAGAAAATTATGAGCTTGAAGTAAAAACATACCAAGACGGTGTTTCATTCTTTGCGGATGATTGGCACCAGTCAAACGATGAATACTTGATCATCTTAGATGGTGTGTTACCAAAGATGGACGGAATCGAAGTATTGACGAAGCTCCGCACTTATTCAGATACGAACCAATACAAAATTTTAATGCTTACAGCACGAAAAGCGGAGGGAGACATTGTAAGGGCTCTGCATTTAGGTGCGGATGATTATTTAACTAAACCTTTTAGTATTCGTGAGTTAGAGGCGAGAATAAAAGTGTTAGTGCAAAGGGTGAAATGATGTTGTCAGAGGAAATTTTTCTCTTAGTTTGCATCGCAATGGTTTTATTGACTCTATTAACAGGCATGTTCGTATATTTAATCATTAAAAAGGCCGTTGAGATTTCTCAAGAGAAAGAGATAAATAATTATAAGGACCAAGTTCAACAGACGATTTACGATTACTTGTATCGTGAACAAAACTCACGTCTTTTAGTCCCGGATTCAGCGATTAAGTTTATTGCGATTGAACGTCTTTTAACAGAGTATTCAACGGTAATTGATGGAGCAGGTAAGCTGCGTATCTCTTCCTTAGCAGATGAAATTTTTCAGAAAAGATATGAATCTATCTTAAAACAAAAAAATTGGAGCCGCAGGATGAATGTCCTTTATAAGGTTGATGGTTTTAAGATGAGCTCACTTTCAGAAGTGCTTAAAGAGAAGCTAATCAATCAGGATGTTTCAAAAGAAGAGAAACTTATTATTTTCCGTTGTATTGCAAATAACCAAGACCATGAACTTTCTCATTTGTTTCAGTCAGTTCCAAATTTATTTTCAGTATTGGAGTACAGAAGTATTTTAAATAGGGTTGAAGAGGAGCTGTTCACAAATTTGGTAGGCGACTATCTACATTTTCCCGAGCGATTAAAGTTAGCCATTATTGATATGATTGGAATTCAGAAGAAACTGGAGTTCGTTATCTTTTTAGAAAGTCAGTTAGAAGATGAACGTTTTGAAATTCGTATACGGTCCATGAAAGCGATTGGAGAGGTTGGGTTTCTATCTGACTCTGACGGCATAGAGAGTTTTGCAAAATCAGATAGATGGGAAGAACGATTGATGGCAGCGAAGGTAATCGGAAAGACACGAGCCTTGAACGGCCTCCAAATACTTGAAACGCTAATAAAAGATTCATCGTGGATGGTACGTGCTGAAGCTGCAAAGTCATTTTTAAGTTATAACGACGGTCTTGAACGTTTGTATGATATTCGTTTTACGAGTGATGATCCTTTTGCCAGAGACATGGCATCAGAATGGATTGAGAGAGGAATTGAAGATGGTTACAGTTATTAGTCAGTTATGGCTCGAACTTGTTCGTGTTTTTGGCTGGTTTATTTTGTTTTATATGTCAGGCGTTGTACTGTTTTACGGACTTCTTTTTATTCTTGCTGCCTTTCAGTTGAAAAGGGAAGAAAAGATTGACTCCTACGAGCGGTATGAAGACTATATGGATGCGAGCTACACGAAACCAGTTTCCATTATCGTACCTGCTTATAACGAAGAGCTTGGGATTAAAGGAAGCGTTCGTTCTCTTTTGAGCATCAACTATCCAGAGTTTGAAGTAATTGTTGTAAATGATGGGTCTAGAGATGCAACGGTAGAAACGGTTATCGAACATTTTCAAATGAAAAAGGTGAAGAAGGTTATTCAGACTAGACTTGAGACAATGACCATAAAAGGTGTCTACCAATCAGTTATCTATCCTAATCTATGGCTTGTAGATAAGATGAACGGTGGAAAAGCGGATGCACTGAACGCGGGACTCAATGTTTCCAACTATCCTTACTTTTGTTCACTAGACGGTGATTCAGTTCTTGAAAGAGACGCTTTTCTAAAAGTGATGAAACCGATCATCGACTCAGATGAGACGGTGATTGCATCAGGTGGAAGCATTCGAATTGCTAACGGATGTGATATTCATGAGGGGCAGGTTGAAAGGATAGGTCTTTCGAAGAACCCGATTGTTATTATGCAGGTTATTGAATACTTGAGAGCGTTCTTGATGGGACGTATTGGACTCAGCCGTTATAACTGGCTGCTGATCATCTCAGGTGCTTTTGGTGTGTTCTCAAAAAAATGGGTAATTGAAGCAGGTGGTTATAAGCGAGATACGGTAGGAGAAGATATGGAGCTTGTCGTACGCCTTCAAAGGTTAATCAAAGATAAAAAAGAGAACAAAAAGATTGTGTACGTACCAGATCCAGTCTGTTGGACAGAAGCTCCTGATGACTTTAAATATCTTCATAGACAGAGAAATCGCTGGCATAGAGGTTTGTTTGACAGTCTTTGGATCCACAAATCTATGCTTTTTAATCCAAAGTATGGCTCCATCGGAATGGTCTCTTTACCTTATTTCTGGATCATTGAACTCGCTGGACCTGTCGTAGAGCTATGTGGTTACTTGTTTGTGGTTCTTTCTTTTTTCCTAGGAGGAATCTATATTGAGATGGCTTTGCTGTTCTTCCTACTCTCCGTCTTGATCGGTTCACTTTCTTCCATGGGAGCAGTGATCTTGGAGGAATGGAGTCTTCGTAAATACCCGAAAATATCGGACATCGTAAAACTATTTGTTTATTCACTAACAGAAACGCTTTGGTATCGTCCATTAACTGTGATCTGGCGTTGTCAAGGATTGGTTCAAGCGATTCGTGGTAAAAAGTCATGGGGAGAAATGAAAAGAAAAGGTGTATCCGGGGGAATCTCACAATGAATTCACAACAAAAATCAAGGAAACGTTTCTTTTTTCTTTTTATTCTGCTCATCATCGGATTGATCACTTCACCGTTTTGGATGTGGTGGATTAAACAAGACAACATCCTGGACGTGGCAATCGTAGATAAAACGATAAATGAAGATTCCTTTAGAGAACATAGTGGTTTAGTTTGGACGTTAAACCATTTAAAGATCGTAAATAAGAAAGAAGAAGCTTACCAAGAAAATAAGCATTTTAGCAGGTCTGTGCCAACGTTTAATAAAGGTAAAGAGCCAGATATTCTTTATGTCGCTGATAGCTATGGTGTTGAAGTGCTGAACCAAGAAAACAAACCGAGTGTCAAAGGTGGTCTGACACCTAGTGAAGTTGAGAATATCAGACGTACTGTGATGTCTGGAACAACGAACCTCATTGCAGAATTCAATACGTTTGCAAGCCCAACAGGTAAAGAAGCACGAGAAGGAATATCAGAGCTGTTAAATGTGGAATGGTCCGGATGGATCGGCAGGTACTTTTCAGATCTTAACGGCAAAGAAGTTCCTAGCTGGGTGAAGGAGAACTATAAAGATCGTTATGGAGAGTGGTCGTTTAAGAGCGGTGGCATGCTGTTCGTACATGAAAAAGGCGAGATGGTTATTTTAGAGAATAAAGACATGAAGAAAAAAGGTGCACAGTTCTTTTTTACAAAAGAAGGTAAGAAAACATATGGACTGGATGCATCAGTTCCTTATCATTATTGGTTCGATATTATTAAACCGTTGAATGAAGATGAAATTATGGCACAGTACGAATTGAACCTAACGGATACAGGGAAGAGAAAGATTCAAAAGCACCATATTCCTTTAATGTTCCCTGCCATCATACAGCATCAGAATGCAGCATATAAAGCTACTTACTTCGCTGGGGACTATGCCGATCAAGCGGAGCTTCCTGAGTTGTATCAAACATGGGGCATCAGTTTTATTAAACAAAAGTTTGCATTAGATGATGGGCAAGGAAGTACGTTTTATTGGAAGGTGTATCTGCCATTGATGAGGGCCATCTTGGAGGATGCACAGCATAAAGAGAAAACAAAACAAGCGGTGGAGATTGAAAAACAGAACGGAATTAGGATAAATGCAAAAGCATCTGGGGATTATTTGCAGATTCTCGACAACGGCAAATGGAAAAACTTCTTGATTAAAGGAGTGAACATGGGAATTGCGAAACCAGGAAGCTTCCCAGGTGAGACAGCCATTTCTAAAGGTGAATATTTCCGGTGGTTTAAACGAATCGGGGAGATGAACGCAAATGCTATTCGTGTTTATACGATTCATCCACCAGGCTTTTATGAAGCTTTTTATGAATATAATAAGATCGCCAAAAAGCCGTTGTACCTTTTTCATGGTGTATGGGTGAATGAGGATCAGTTAAAGGCGAAGCAAGATGTTTATGCGCCAGAAGTAACTGAGTCATTTAAGAAAGAAATCAAACATGTCGTGGATATTGTTCACGGTCAGGCTAAGATTCCAAAGGTGCCAGGACATGCGGGTGGAGAGTATAAGAACGATATTTCGCCTTATGTTTTAGGCTTTATTGTAGGGGTAGAGTGGGACCCGGAAGTCGTGGTTTCAACGAACGAAAAACATATGTCGGAAAAACGTTACGCCGGTGAATACTTCGCTAGCTCAAATGCCTCTCCTTTTGAGAATTGGCTAACATCTATGCTGAACTATACAACAGAGTATGAAACGAAAACGTATCAGTGGCAGCACGCAGTTAGTCACGTGAACTGGGTAACGACGGATACGTTGAAACATCCTGCAGAACCTTTTGAAAAAGAGGATAAAGTGTCTGTAAATCCAAATAACATTAAACCAAAAAATGCATTTCAATCAGGTTATTTCGCTTCGTATCACGTATATCCATACTATCCTGACTTTTTAAATTATGAGAAAAAGTATCTGGAGTATGTGGACCATCGTGGAAAGAAGAACAATTATGCAGGTTATTTACACGATTTAAGGAAAGTTCACAATATGCCAGTCGTCGTTGCGGAATTTGGAGTGCCCAGTTCAAGAGGAATAACCCATGAGAACGCATTTGGTTGGAACCAGGGCCACCATTCGGAAGAGGATCAAGGGAAATATAATACGAGGCTGTTTGAAGACATCGTTGAAGAACAGATGGCAGGCGGTATGGTATTTACATGGCAGGATGAATGGTTTAAACGGACATGGAATACGATGGACTTTGACAACCCAGACAGACGGCCGTTTTGGTCTAATGCTCAGACGAATGAACAGCAGTTTGGATTGTTATCGTTTGATCCAGAATCACCTATTAAAGTAGATGGTGAAGTCGAGGACTGGGTAGATCTAGCTCCTTATCAAAAAAGCAGCTCAAAAAGCAACGAACTAAAAGCTTTATACGTAACGAGTGACAACCGATTTGTATATATGCGAATGGATTATAACAGCAAAATAGATTTAGAGAGTTTGAACACTACGATTTTAATAGATACCATTCGTAATCAAGGGCAGCTGTCATCACCGGACGGAGTAGTTAAATTAGATGCTGGTGCCGAGTTTGCTATAAACCTAACGAACAAGAAGAATTCAAGAATACTAGTGGATAGTTATTATGACAGCAACTATTACATGTACGGACATGAACTAAAGATGATCGAGCAAAAAAGGTATGCCAATCAAAAAAACAATGGAATCTACCATCCATTAGAAATGGCTTTAAACAAAGAACTAACCATACCAAGTACAAAAGAAGTTATTCCGTTTCAGTCGTTTGAAACAGGTAAACTACGTTTCGGCAATGGAAATCCGCAAAATAAAAACTATGATTCTCTTACAGATGTCAGCGTGAACGAAAAAGAAGGGGTTATAGAGATAAGAATTCCTTGGCTTCTTCTTAACGTGAAAGATCCAAGTCTGCATGAAGTGATGGGAGATATGTGGAAAGGTACGTTAACTGCTAGTGAAAAAACAGAAGGTTTTGCCATTGGTGCTTACACGTATAAAGCAAACGGACCTGTCAGTGACTCCCTGCCACAATCAAAAGATGGTGTGATCTCTCTTCAAAACGTAAGAAAGTATATTTGGAATGAATGGGATGAACCTGTATATCAGGAACGATTAAAACAATCTTATTATGAACTGCAGAAAACGTTTGGAAATGTAAAAGAAGCGGGGGAATGATTCATGACAAGAATCCTTTTAGCAGAGGATGAAGAAATACTGCGCATGCTTGTTCTAGATACCCTTGAAGATGAAGGTTATGAGATCGATGAGGCGACGGACGGACAAGAAGCGTATGAGAGGTTATCGATGAATGACTATGACCTTGTCATCCTAGACTATATGATGCCGCGTATGACAGGGCTTGAAGTTGTTGAAAAGACAAGGAATGTTCTAAACAAAAAGAACACGAAAATGATGATTCTTTCAGCAAAAAATCAACAAGCAGATCGTGAAAGGATGAAGGAAGCAGGTGCTGATTTCTTTATGTCAAAGCCTTTTAGCCCTCAGCAGCTTCTTGAAACGATAGGGGAGATCTTGGGTGCGTAACTATTTTAAAAGGAGCTTAGGTAGGAAAGTAATCCTAATTAATCTTGTTTTTGTTTTCCTGCTCCTAGCAGGTATGGTCTCCCTGAGACTCTATCATGTCAATTTAACGGAATCACTTGATAAACAGATCTCAGCGAAACAGAACAAATTAAACTTTGTTGAGAATATGCGAGAGAATTTAAACTCAGTGATGTTTGATTCTAGGGGTTATTTTGCTTTTGGATCAAAGACATTCTTAGAAAATATTGAACAGAAAGAAAAGCAGATCAACAAAGATCTAACAACGTTTAACAAAGTATATCAATCCGATCAAGATAAAGAACTATCGAGCGAAATACAAGAGTTTACCAATCGTTATTTTAAAGAAATGCTTCCTCGTGCCATTCAATACAAACAAGAAGGACAACTCAATGAACTTGTGGATATGTCACAGGAAGAAGGAGGAACACAACAGGTAAATGCTGTACTTCAATCACTAAATAGCTTTGAGGCAGATGTCCAAAAAGAAATTGATTCTATATATAAAGAAAAAGATGAAAAGACAAGTACGAGTCAATGGATCTATTTTTCTTTTTTAACGTTTATGGTATTGGTGTTCATCGTTCTTATCCGATTGATGATGAAACAATTTGGAGGACCTCTTCGGGATATTGCAAATGTATCATCCCAAATTACGAACGGCCTCTATGTTACCGATGTTCCGCATACGAAAAGACTTGATGAGATCGGTTTACTCTCACAAGCCTTTGAGAAGATGATTCGTAGTACTCAGGATAATGAACAAGAATTAATTGCACAGAATGAAGAACTTGCAGCTCAGCAGGATGAATTAAATGAGCAACAAGAAAAGCTTCGTGAAGCATTATCGACTACAGAACAGAATGAAAAGATGCTTCTTCGAATGAATTCTTTTATTCATTCAATCTCTAATACACTTGATAAGGATCATCTATTGAAGAGCATCATTACCAATATGGTTGAGATCACCTATTCAAGTAAGGGATCAATCTGGGTGATTGATGGGAATCAAACCGCATCTGTAGGTCTATCAGAAAGTGAACTAATTCAATTTAAACAACATTTTCCTGACTCTGGAATGTTAGTAAAATTAAAAGAGAGTAGCTTATCACATCAAGTGATGAGAGATACTTCAACATCTGAAAAAGGTTATGTGGAAGGAACGTATAAATCAGGAGATCTGTACATTCCCATCTTTTCCGGAAAACGTGAAATTATAGCAGTTTTGGTCGTGACTCGAATAGGATCAACTTATTCGTGTGATGAAGTAACAGAGTACCAAGGTCTCGCACGGCAGGTCGCTCTTTCACTTGAAAAAATCATGTTGTATGAAGATAGTGAGAAACAGCGAGTAACGATGAAAAATGTAATGAACAGCATTCACGAAGGCATACAGCTAATCGATAACGAAGGTAATATCATCTCTGCCAATCAAAAATTTTGTGAGTTTATGAGCTGCAACCAACCGGACCAATTGACTAACATGAAATTTGAGGAATGGACTCGTCGGTTAAAAGGAAGAGTTCAAGAAGCTCGTGAACTACTGGCATTTATTCAGAATGCGGTTCATGAAAAGAACGATGTTGGCATTTCACATGTGTTTGAGTTAGATGGTGAAGTAAAGCGTGTCATTCAGATATATTCCGAAAGTCTCATCCAAAACGATACAAAATTAGGTACCGTTATCGTATATCGTGATATTACAAAAGAACACGAAGTGGATCAGATGAAGTCGGAGTTTGTTACAACGGTAAGTCACGAGCTTCGAACTCCGTTATCTAGCGTTCTAGGATTTACGGAGTTGATGCTCACACGTGAGTTAAAACCAGAGCGTCAAAAGAAGTATTTAACAACAATCCACCAAGAAGCTTTTAGGCTGACTTCACTCATAAACGATTTTCTGGATGTGCAAAAGATGGAGAGCGGAAGCCAGGAATTCGATAAAAAGTATCACTCGATCTTGCCGATCATTCAAGATGTTATAGACGTTCAAAAGGTAAGTAGTGACAAACACGTGTTTGACATTGATATCCAAACCGAAAAATTATCCGTGTTCGGAGATCGAGATAAGTTATCACAAGTGTTTATGAACTTAATATCGAATGCGATAAAGTACTCACCTGAGGGAGGCAAAGTTTCGGTAAGACTCTACCATACCGATAAACATCTTATCATAGATGTTAAGGATGAGGGGCTTGGCATTCCGCAGTCGGCAATAGGCGATCTGTTTACGAAGTTCTATAGAGTGGATAACTCCGATCGAAGAAAAATTGGTGGTACTGGTCTGGGTCTTGCTATCGTTAAAGAAATTGTGAAAGTGCATGGAGGACAAATATCGGTCGCGTCAACATTAGGTCAGGGAAGTACATTTACCGTAAAGTTTCCGGTCATAGAAGATGTATATGTGAATGCCTCCATAACGATGGAAAAAGGACAGAAAGCTGATATTATCATTATTGAAGATGATAGGCATCTTGCAGGACTCATCACCGAAGAATTAATTGAACGAGGCTTTCAAATCGCACAGTTTAACAAAGGTGAAGAAGCTTTACTCATGATCGAGAAGTTACAGCCTGAAGCGATCATATTAGATATTCTTCTAGAAGGTGAGATGGATGGCTGGCAAGTGATTCAGACACTTAAAGCGAATGAGAACACAAAAGACATTCCAATATTCATCTCAACAGCACTTGATGAAAAGCAGCGAGGACTTAACCTAGGTGCTGCAGGATACTTGATCAAACCATATCAACCAAGCCAATTAACTTCGTTTATTCTCCAAGTTTTGCTGAACAAAGAGAAGAACGGACATATTTTAGTACCAGAAGAAAATAATATGAATCAAAATTGAAGTAAAAGCCTGCAAAACGTTTGCAGGCTTTTATATTGAACGTGATTTATATTTTGCTTCTCTTTCAATAAAACCCTGTTTAACATCTATCCATTCTTCTTTAGTGATAGAATACAAAACGGCATTTCGAATATATCCATTAGAAAGTATGCGTTCATTCCTGATTACACCTTCTTTTATTGCACCTAGTCGTTCAATCGCTTTTTGCGAGCGTTCGTTTCGCTCATCTGTTTTAAATTGCACGCGAATAAAGTTTAAGGTTTCAAAGCAATACGTGAGAAGTAGTTGCTTGCAAGTTGAATTAACAAATGTACGCTGATAATCCTTACCATACCACGTTGAGCCTAACTCGCAGGTTCGTTGTGTAGAATTTATTTCATAAAGACGAGTAGTTCCAACGATTTGATTGTTTTTCTTGTTAATAATAGTAAAAGGAAGAGATAATCCTTCTTCACGAAGATGTATTGCATTTTTAACCCAAGTATCCATTTCCTGCTGAGTTTGTATGGTCGATAACATATAATGCCAGTGATCCGAATGATTAATCTGATAAAGGAATACGGAGTGTTCCTTTTCCATAGGAACTAACTGAATGACATTGTTTTCTAATGTAGGAGGAGATGTGAATAATATTGGATTCTTCATGTTTTCATTCCTTAAATGGTTATTTATGTTAATATTTATTAAAATCTAATAGGGAAGGTGAAACAATGGATTTCTTTATTTTAATTATTTTAGTCATTTTTTTGTTCGACGCTGCAAAATTTAGAAAACAAAATGAGACGGTTATTTTACAGAATGAAAAAATGATTGCACTACTAGAAGAAATAAAAAATAAATAATTTATTCTTCTTTGTAAAGGTTGAAAAATTGATAATGATCTTTACCGGTAATCTTTAGAACGAGTTTTTTGTTTTCTTGTAGACTATTAATTTCCCCATCGAACGTTACGGTTATTTGGTTTGGAAACTGATTAATAGAAAAGGTGTATTCGCCAATCTCTGTTTGCTTTTTTTCTTGACCATAACCTGTACTAAGGGTGAACGTCAGTTCCTTCGGTAGTATGTTACTCTCTTCAATATGTGTGAGCTTTAATTGATTTGTACGATCTATAGAAAACGCTGCTTGCCAGTAATCATTTTCTCCAGAATAAACGAGGGAGTCATTTTTGGATGTTGGTCCTTTGTTACTTAAAGTTGGAGCTGAATCTTTAAAGAAAATCGTTAAAACAGAAATAAATCCTATTAATAAAACAGCAGCTAAAATAAGCTTCTTTTTCATTCTCCACCGCTCCTCTCATCCACTACCTAACAGTGTATTCTTTATTTAATGGTGAATTCCTTGTTTCAATTAACTCTAAGAATGGAGGTGGATGCGTGAAAATCAGAAAGTACGAAAGTAAAGATTTTCAGGCTGCTCTTGAGTACTGTTTACCACCACAACAAGCATTATATACGTCCATGCCTGTTGAGGTCCTTAAAACGTTTCAATGTGATATCTTCAATCAGCCTTTTGTCGTTTACGCTGACCAACAACTTGTAGGTTGGTTTGCTTTATATACAGATGGTTCCGGTAATATTTATACAAATAATAAGCAGGCCATTCTATTAAAGTCATTTTCGATCGATGCTAGGTTTCAAAAAATGGGATTCGCGCTGGATTCTTTGAAATTACTACCGAATATCGTGAAGCAGCAGTACAAAGATAAGAATGAAATTATATTAACCGTTCATGACACGAACAATGCTGCTATATCTCTTTACAGAAAAGCCGGATTCATACATAAAGGTGAGAACTATGATGGGGAATATGGCATAGAACTAATATTTCATATGAGTCTTTAGACCTTTACAAAGTCTTAACCAAACCTTTACACCACTCCTTAGTAAATATTGTCATAATTTCTATACATAGACAAAAGGGGTGGCAGGTTTGAAAAAGGTCATACAACAGTGCATGACGCAGATGAAGAGGATAACAGTTTTTAAGAACATCAAAGGATTTAAGAATATAAAGATTAATTGTCTATTAAAATTTCCTAAACAGCTTAAGTTCAAACTGAACCTACAGACAAAATTATTATTAATGATGCTCTCATTGGTTGTCTTAACGATTTCCATCGTAGGAGTATTTAGCTATAACAAAGCATCAGATACAACGAGAACAATCATTGAAAACCGTTTGGAACGGGAAACAGAAACAACTTATGACATTGCAAAAAATCTTAAGTTCAGCTTTATTCGAGACAAAAAAATGTTTAACAAACGCTTGGCTGAAAGTATTAATACACAGTATGTGGGCCTTCAGCAAGATGATATGAAAGCGAATATCTTCTTAATGCAAAATGGAACGCTTACACCGTATAAGACGAATGGAAAAGACACTTTCTCTTTGTCTTCAGGAAGCAAGAAGCAGATTAGTGACTTAGAAAATGGTGTGCTGCACGTGGAAGTCCAGGATAAGGCGTATACACTAGCGTTTAAGCAGATTCAAGAGTTGAACGGAATCTACGTGATCGCCATAGAAACAGAAAGTTACATGCAGTCGGTTTACGAACTTAGAAACTTTATAGCGGTGGCGGTTATCATTAGTATTCTTTTAACTGCTTTGGTAATCATATTCTTAATTAGAAGCATCACTTCACCTTTATCGGCGCTTGGCCACATCATGAAGCGCGTTCAAAAGGGTGACTTTCAAAATAATGTTGATTATCAATCTAAACATGTTGAGATTCAGAGGTTGATTGAGAGCTTCAATCATATGATGATTTTTATAAGAAATGTTCATGTGCAGATTCAGCAAATCTCAGGTGAACTAACCTCACAAGGCAACAAACTCGAACATACCTACAGTGATGCGAATCACTATAATGAGCAACTTGTTAAAACGATAGAGAATGTAATGACTGGCGCAAAAGAAACAGCGATAAGTTCAGAGCATAGTGTGCGGCTTTTCTCAGATATGCAAGAAAAAGTAAGTGAGCTGAATAAAACAGTTGTGTCGGTGATGGATGAGTTTTCAGCTATGAATCAAAACGCTGTTTCCGGCCAAGAAAAAGTGGATGAGTTAGTAGGCGAGATTCATGATAATCATGACCGGTTCGTCCAACTAAACAAAATCATTGATGAGATGGGCACATATTCGAGCCACTCCCAGAATGTCATCTCTACGATTAAAGAGATTTCTGAACAAACCAAACTGCTAGCATTAAACGCTCGAATTGAAGCGGTAAGAGCAGGAGAAGCAGGAAGAGGTTTTGCGGTAGTTGCGGATGAGGTAGGCAAATTAGCGGACCAATCGAGTAAAGCGGCAGCAGATATCATTGCGACAGTAAACCAAATGAACCAAACAGCCTTACAAGCAATTCAGGAGTCAAGCCTTCTTGGAGAAGCAAATCTCTCACATGTGCAGAAAGTGAAGGATACGACTGGATTCATTCAATATTTAATGAATTCAGTGGTAGACAACAATGAACGAATGGGTGAAATGAGTGTTGCTCTTCGAGAATTAAAAGTGGCATTGCCTGAGATTGAAACGGCAGCTATTCAATTTTCAAGCATCTCCCAAGAAACTCTAGCGAGTTCTGAAGAAATGTCTATAACTTCAATTAAACAAAATGAAAAAATTAAACAGGCGTATCTCGTTGGAGCTAAGCTGTCCAGCCTGTCTCAGCAATTGACGGAGGAAAGTCAGTTTAAACGTGTGAGTGAAGGGAAAGAAACAGCATAAATGAGGAAAGTGACGGGGAATGGTGATCCGTCACTTTTTTTAGGTTATAGATTTGGATATTTTGGTTAACTCAAGGAATTTCTTGAATTATATGTTATAAGCTAAATAAGAAATGGTATCATCCAACTCTCCGATGGATTCATTAATAAAGTAATTAATACTTCATGATATACTTGATGCTACAAAGTTATCTTTATGAAGATACATATTACATACAACATAGATTAGGGAGGAATAAATCATGTTTAATAGTGAAGCGGAATTAGTTGTTTCTGCAAAAGCCCCTTTAGGTGAAGGACCGTGCTGGGACTCGGAACAAGGCGTCTTGTATTGGGTTAGCATTTTAGATAAAAAGGTTAACATCTACGATCCACGCTCCCACCAAAATCGAGAGATTCAACTAGATCAGATGGTAGGAACGGTTGTACCGAGGGAGTCAGATGGTGTAGTCGTAGCTCTTCAGAACGGATTCTTTTTTCTAGATCTTAACACGGAAAAACTTACACCTATTGTTGACCCTGAACAAGAGCTTCCTGAGAATCGCTTTAACGACGGGAAGTGTGACCCGTTCGGTAGGTTTTGGGCAGGAACGATGAGTTTAAGTGAAGAAGCTGAAAAAGGCTCTCTTTATTGTTTAGATCACGATCTTCATGTGGAAAAGAAGCGAGAAAATTTAACGATTTCGAATGGTTTGGCGTGGTCGCCTGATCAATCCTATATGTATCTAATTGATACACCAACGAAAAAAGTAACGAGATTCCAATATGATCTTCAAACGGGCCATATCCAAAATGCAACAGAAGTGATTTCCTTTCCAGAAGGAGTAGGTGCTCCAGATGGAATGACGATTGACGAAGAGGGCATGCTTTGGATCGCTCATTGGGGCGGTGCGCAAGTCTCCCGGTGGAACCCAGAAACAGGCGAACAGCTATATTCTATTCCAATCCCATCATTAAATGTTACATCATGCACGTTTGGCGGAGAAAATATGGACGAGTTGTATGTAACAACAGCTAGGAAAAATACAAGTGCAGAGAACCTAGAAAGATTTCCAGAAGCGGGCGGTTTGTTTAAAGTAAGACCAGGTGTGAAAGGAATGCCAGCATATTCTTTCAAAGGGTAAAAGCAGGACAGCGTTATAAAACGCTGTTTTTTTTTGATTAACAAAAACTTGCAATCATCGTTCGTCGTCTAATAATAAGAGAGGGGGGATTGGTATGGAAAACATGTTAGTTGAAGTGATCTCGGCTGAAGATAAAGAGCACATATTCAATGAAGCTATGAATGAGCACGGACAAGATTTGCTGCAGTTGGTTTATTCTTATGTGAACCATACAAGCATTGCTGAAGACTTAACACAAGATATCTTTGTTAAGTGTTATAACGCATTGCATACATATAACGGAAAATCAAAATTTAAAACATGGTTATGGCGAATTGCCATTAACCATTGTAAGGACTTTTTGAAAAGCTGGTATAAAAATAAAGTTTTCGCCACTGATGAGGAGCCTTCTTTACATCGGACTGAGGTGGATGTAGTTGAACATGAAGTCATTCAAAAAGAAGATGATGAGAAGTTAATTCAGGCAATCATGCAGCTAGAAATCAAGTACAGAGAGGTTATCTATTTTTTTTATTATGAGGAGCTACCTATTAAGGAGATCGCTTTGGTGACTGAAGTTAGTGAAAATACGGTTAAAACGAGAATGCGCCGAGCTAAAGAACTATTGAAAATACGTTTGGAGGGTTAGAGATGGAGAACCGTTTGAAAAACTTAAAAAAAATCATGAACGACAAGACGTTTTCACAGGTAAGGTTCACAGAAAAACATCGCGAAACCATACAAAATAAATTGAGTAATCAAGGAAATAGGGAACAGATTGTATTAAACGTTTTGCAGTTATTGAACCAAGAAAAGACAGGCTATCAGTTAGCGAACTTACTTCTTGCTCGCGGTATAAAACAATTTGATGACAATGAAGGATTTCTCTATATTTTGTTGCACCGTTTAGAGAGTAATGGGGTCATTCAATCAAGCTGGATATCAAAAGAAGAAACCAAGTTTTATCAGTTAACAAGTAAAGGTAAAAGATTATTAAAGCAAGCAGAACATAAGGGAAAACGATCATCAGTCATTCTGCAACAGCTGATAGGAGGAGCGGAATGGAAAATCGCAGAAAGTCGTTTCTAAACGAAGTTACGAATCAGATTCGTTCAAAGGAAGCAAAAGAACAAGTTTCTGCTGAGTTGAATTATCATATGAAAGAAGCAAAAATGCGATGGGTAAATAAAGGATACTCTGATGTGGATGCCGAACAAAAAGCGATTGAGCAGATGGGAAGTCCAATCACTCTAGGTATTCAGTTAAACAATATTCATCGTCCAAGAGTTGATTGGATCTTACTGACTTTATTGACGGCTGTACTCTTGCTAGGATTTCTGCCTGTACTTTCTCTTGGATATGACAGCAATCATTACTTTCTAATGAGAAAGATGATATTGGTTGTCCTTGGCATGATTGTTGCTTTAGGTCTGATGTTTGTTGATTATCGGAAGTTAGTAAGGTGGGGATGGGTGTTTTACGGGGTAGGTACTGTGTTGCTGTTATCTTTACTTTTCTTTTCAAGTGGTACGATCAATGGGAAACCATTTTTACATATCGGACAGCTAACGATAGAAAGTATTGCTGCACTTCCATTCTTTATGATTGCTTGGGCTTGTTTCTTTAACCGAGATACCTTAAAAGTCTATCAATTTATACTATTATTCTTTGTTTCGCTGTTATTATTCTTCATGATTCCAAGTATCGCAACGACTTACTTGTATCTTGCCATGGTCCTGTCCATGTTATGGTGGAGCAAATTTTCCAATCGTCAAAAAGGTGTTGTTTCAGGCATTACGGTAGGTTCGTTACTATTAATTGGTATTTTCTCTTGGCAGTATCAACCGTATTATATAAAAGATAGAATGATAGGTTTTCTGAATCCTGGAAAAGTAGCTGATGGAGCAGGGTATCAGGTGCTTCAAATTCAGAAGTTAATATCTGGTGCAGGATGGTTCGGGGAAAATAAGAGTATTAAACAGTTCATACCTGAAGCACACACTGATCTTGCATTTGTAAGCATCACGTATCACTATGGCTGGATAGCGGCGATCTTTCTTACGCTTATTCTTTTATTAGTACTAGCAAGAGTGATTATCGCGACACAGCAAGTTAGAGATTACTTTGGAAAACTTCTGATCATAGGCAGCTTATCTTTATTACTTTTTCAAATGGTGAGTAATATCGGCATGGCGTTCAGATTTTTCCCACTTACTAGCATGTCACTGCCGTTTATTAGTTACGGGTTGGTACCGATTCTATTAAACGCTATCTTGATTGGAGTTGTGCTGAGCGTTTATCGCAGGAAAGATTTAAGCAGGTCAGCTCTTTAATAAATTTATTTAGTTGAGTTGTCGATTTTGAGGGTTTCCGTTCGTTGTATACTTAAAAGAAGAAAAAATAGCTTCTGCATACAGGGAGTAATGGCTATGCTATTCATGCTGATTGTTAAAGCTTCAAAAAATTCAGAAGGTGGTAACCGCCCGAATGAAGAGCTTAATGAAGCGATGCGAAAGTACAATGAAGAATTAGTTAAGGCTGGCGTCCGGGTTCTTGCTAAAGGATTACACCCAAGTTCAAATGGTATGTGAATCTCTTATCTGCTTCCAGGAGAAAAACCAGTGGTTACGGACGGACCGTTTACCGAAACGAAGGAATTGATCGCTGGGTTTATTCTGATTGATGTGAACTCTAGGGAAGAAGCCGTTGAATGGGCGATGAAGATGCCTGATCCACAAGGAAACGGAGAAGGTCAGATCGAATTAAGGCAAGTATTTGAATAATATTTGTCCTAACTCTAAAATTGATAGATTGCAAAAGAACCTCGCTTACATAAGAGGTTCTTTTCTTATGTTATAAATGAAAATTATTGATTTAATTTATTTTAGAAGGTAATGTAGTTAAAAATACTACGAAATGAAGGTTTTGGGTTATGGATGCATTTGATAGAAAATTGATACATCTTCTTCAAAAAAACGCGAGAATGAAATGGGCAGACTTAGCTACTCAGGTAGGTCTATCCGCTCCAGCTACCGCTGAACGCGTTAACCGTTTGATGGAAAATGGTGTGATCAAAGGATTTGGTGCAAGAATTGAAGCTGATAAGGTGGGAAGTGAACTCACAGCTTTTGTTGCGGTTTCACTGGAACGTCCAGAGCATCGCGCTCCATTCTTAGCACGTATTGAAGAGTTAATAGAAGTGATGGAATGTCATCATATCGCGGGAGAAGATGATTACTTATTAAAAATTCGATCTCGAAACACGAAGGATTTAGATCGAATTATTAGCTATGAATTAAAAGGACTAACAGGGGTTGTTCGTACCAAAACAACGATTGTGATGGATACGACAAAAGAGTCGATCGAAGTTCCTATACAACCGCATGTTTTTTCAGGTGAATAAAAGGTGCTTTCCGAACTTTTTATAAAAGGCTTAATACTGGGAATCTCAATAGCGGCTCCAGTTGGACCAATCGGTGTATTATGCATGCAGCGCACATTAACGCAAGGTCGTGTGGTGGGAATTGTATCGGGACTGGGTGCAGCATGTGCAGATGTTATTTATGGTTTGATTGCAGGGCTTGGTCTCACGATGGTTTCTCAATTCATAATGAGCCATAAATTGTGGATTCAACTAATTGGGGGAGTATTCCTATTGTACTTAGGTCTGAAAATCTTAACTTCTAAAGCAAGACCTATGGATGGCACACCTCAAAAGAGTAGTAGTCTTACTTCCGCTTTTTTTACAACCTTTCTACAAACATTAACGAACCCCATGACCATATTATCTTTTGCTGCCATATTCGCGGGGTTAGGTATTGTTAATACTCACACAAGTGCTATCTCTTCCATCACTTTGATTGTTGGAATCTTTTGCGGCTCGGCTGCTTGGTGGATCTTTTTAACAACTACAGTGAGTATGATGAGTAGAAGAATGAATCAGCAGCACATGGCTATGATTAATGTTATCTCAGGAATTATCATATGTTTGTTCGGTATGTTTTCACTTATACGTTTAATGATTGGATCGTGAGTTTTTAATGTTATTACTAAAGAGTATCATTCTAGGTTTTTCTATATCCGCTCCAGTTGGGCCAATCGGTCTGCTTTGTATACAAAGAACACTCTCACAAGGGAAGTCGGCGGGATTTTTAACTGGCTTTGGAGCAGTTACAGCTAACATTGTTTATGCAAGCATTGCAGTATTAGGCTTTTCAGCTGTGTCATCATTATTGATCCAATACGAAATGTTACTTAAAATATTCGGTACCATCTTTTTACTTTACCTAGGGGTGAAAACAATCTTAAAGAAAGTACCAAATCAAGCCGCTCAGTTAGCAGGGGAAAGCAAGTTGATGATGTTTTTCTCGACCTTCTTCTTAATGCTTACAAACCCTGTTACAATTTTGAATTTTACAGCAATGTTTGTAGGTCTCGGGTTTGGTGAGAGTGAGATGACATTACAAATTGCATTGCTCTTAATAAGCGGTGTGTTTATCGGTGCTACCTGTTGGTGGATGTTTTTAAGCATAGTGGTAAGCCTGTTAATAAAAAGTATTCAGCCGCACTTAGGTACCATCAACAAAGGAGCAGGTTTATTAATCATAGGCTTAGCTTTAGCGAATATCCTAGCGTAACGGTAAAAAAATAAATATTCCGAAAATTATATATACTTTTATATCCATTTGTTTTACAATACAAAAGGTAAGGAAAAAATTTCAAGATAAGGAGGCGTTGGACATGATTAAATTTTTAGACACTACAAAAACAACATTATATTGTCCAATACACAACCTTCTTAATGAGACCTCAATCTGTTAATGAAACGTGAATCAGAGCCTCAGGATGTGTATACATTCTGGGGCCTTTTTATGTATTTTTTTGTATAAAAAGTCACCCATCTATTTCTGGGTGGCTTTTTATTTTGAAGAAGCTGAGTAGAACGAAACAACGGTACGATATTGAATATTGAAAAAGCGGAGGTTAGAAAAAATGGAAGTATTGAATAAGCACATTACCGATCAGATCACGATAGTAGAATATGATTCGAGCTATGCAGCAGCAGTCGCTGAAATGTGGAATAAAAGCCAAGATGGCTGGGGCGGCGGAAACTCAATCATGACGGAAGAACAAGTATTAAAGAAAGAATCGAACTCATCAAACCTCCATTTATATCTTGCACTCGATGGAGATAAAGTCGTAGGCTATTGCAGTTTAGGAGAATATCGAGAAGATGAGGGAGCGCTCTACATCCCGTTATTGAATGTAAGAGGAGATTATCATGGTAAGAAGATCGGTAAGAAGCTTGTACTAAAAGCGCTTCAAAAAGCGATTGAAATGAAGTGGCCGCGTTTGGATCTATATACATGGCCAGGGAACACAAAGGCAGTTCCACTGTATAAAAAATGCGGCTTTTTCTGGGAAGATCGGGATGACACGACACATCTTATGAACTTTATGCCTTCTGTGATGCAAACAGAAGCGGTTTTAGATTATTTTACGGATGGTAAATGGTACGAAAACAGTACACGTACGATTGAAACGACACCTGATGGAAACAACGAAAATGAATTTCATTATTATGGGTATTCTTGGAATCATAAGACTCTCGGTAACTTGAAGATGGAATTTGAGCGTTTTGGAAGAGGGCTTCGCTCCATCGAAACAGACGATTATAAAATCTTAGCGGATGTTGAACACTTTAATCTTGTTTTTGGCTCTGAATACAAGATTCGATACCACATGATTAATAAAACAGGTAAGCCGTTAACCGTAGAGATCCAAGGTGTGGACGATAAGAACATTCAGTTTGCGACTTCAAGAAAAATCACGGTTCAAAAGGAAGAAGAGATTGAGATTCCTTTCGTGGTAAATCCGATTACTGAAGATCAAAGTGTTTGGAGAACGCACCCAGCTGTTACTTCTCAATTATTAATCAATGGGAAAAAGGCGCAATTTAGAGTAGGAATTCGTCCTAAGTATCCCGTTAAATTAAGCTGTAACACGCCAGATAACCTTAGTTTTGTTGGTCGTTCTTCTCAACTTTATTTTAACTTTGAAAATAATTTTGATGAACAAGTCACATTTAGCTTTGAACTTCCATCATCAGAATTGGTTACCATTCAGAATCGAAATGTGAGTGTTGCTTTGACACCGAAAGGAAAGCAATCGGTAACTGTTCCTTTTGTGATAAAAAAGAACGGATTTTACTCTGCCGAAGTCCAAATCTCCGCAACGAAATCCAATGGAGATATCATTACTTTTACGAAAAAGCTGGGTGTTGCCCTACAGGGAATTGGAGCTAAATTCGCTGGAGAGTGTGACGATTTTTATCATGTATGCAACGGACAATATACAATAAAACTTGATAAATTCAACAATTGGATTTCACCCGGGAAAGATGATGTGGATTACAAATTGGCATTCATGGTGCCTCAGCTTGGCAAGCCTTTCTCAGAAGAGATAACGCGACTTCGTCCTGAGAAAATTGAACCATTGCAAGAAGATGGTTATGCAGGATTAAGAGCAACTTTTCAATCACAGGCTTTTCCAGAATTGCAGCTTGCAACCGTGGTGAAGTTGTACAGTGAAGGTCTAGTAGAACGATATGATGAAATTACAAATATTAGCGATGTAGAAACAGCTGACGAGGTATGGCTGAATACGCCAATTATGTGTCCGATGCTCGATAAAGGTGTCTTGCCTTATGAAGGAAAGTACATTGAACTAAATGATTCCATGGGATCTGGCTTATCTTATTGGAATCCTAGTAAACTTACGGAAAACTGGCTTTTTCTTCGTGGAAATGATAACCCTAGAGGCATTTCATGGCCAAGAGAAGGAAAGGTGAATTTCTCCAGTTGGTTCATGTATTTTGAAAATAAGTTAGGCAAATTATCTCCTCAAGAAACCGTTGCTACAGAACCGATCACCATGACAATTGGTGCTTTCCGTGATTGGCAATCGTTCAGAGAATATGCGACGCAAAAGAATGATAAACCAACCAGCTTAACCAATCACATGAACGTATCGGTTAACGGGGGAAATCCTTTTGTTGATAATGGTGAGTGCAAAGCTGTTGTGAGAGATTATAAGTCTTCGTTTTTTAACGGGTTTATTGAATTGAAGTTAGACGATGAGATTCTGCAGAGTCACCTATTCGCTTCAGATGAAGAGTTAACACAGGCCGAGTTTGATATTGAATTACCTGACGATAGAGGGATACATGTATTAACTTCCAAAATGAATTTAGGTGCTGTTCATGTTACACGGCAATCAGCCGCTTTTATGAAGAAGGATCAACCCGTTCAGTTGGAAAAGTCGATAGAAGATGGTCTCGAAGTGTACTCCGTAGATAATGGAGAAATGAAGATTTCTGCTTCAGCACAGTTCGCACCAACGTTGTTCTCTCTTCAATACAGAGACCAAGAGTGGATGGATTCACCGTTTCCAAAACCAACACCAAAATCGTGGTGGAATCCTTGGTTCGGCGGTATTGCAGGCCTCCTGCAAGGCATGAGTCTTCATTCTTTGCTAAAAGAAGAAAGCACTGTTGAATTTGTAGAAAAGGAAGACAACAAAGGGAACATGTGGAAAGGGCTTAAGATATCTACTATTTACAAGAAACATGAGATGTTTAAAGGCGTTCACATTTATAAATATTTCTTGATGCTGCCAGGAGTTCCAGTACTCTGTCATACAACGGAAATCGTCCAGAACATGGAGAGCTATTTGGAAGGTAAGAACTTTTACACAGGATGTTTTTTGAATCCAGGACCAGAGCCTGCGAAGAGCTGGGGAAGCTTTCAATCTGAAAATGGGGAGTGGACCATGATTTCTGGTGCAAAAGGTGAGCAGGAAATGACAGTAGAACGCAGCGTGATTTACGGATCTGATGATCATGAGAACCTGCTTCAAATTGTAGCAGACCAAAACGCTATAAAAGTTGATTCGTATATCAATTTAGAAGTCATTGAGCTTGGTTACACAGAAAAGGTGAGCCTTGAGCACGGTGCTAAGCAATTCACTTCACCGGTGTTTTATGTATTCAATGATAGAGTTATCCCCGATACCGCATTAGAAGATCTGAAGAAAATTAAGTTCTACTAGAAAGGGCAAACTTATGAAAATAATCGATGCACACATGCATTTTTCAAACATTGAAAGCTTTAAACATACGGCAACAAACCTTTCTAAACTTGACTATTCGTATGAAGGAATCATCAAAGAGTACCGAGAATCTGGCGTTGTGCTCGGCATCGCGATGGGTTTAACAGAAAAGGAGGTAGAGGGTTTTCCTGACCCTCTAGCTCCAACCCCAATGGGTATTGATCTAGATACAGTCATACCTGAAAACATCGTGTATTGTGCAGGCATCAATCCGTATCACTTAGGCGAGAAAGAATTGATACAGCTTGAAGAAACGGTGCAGCGCCCTGAAGTTGTTGGTATCAAGATCTACCTCGGTTATTATCCGTACTATGCGTATGATGAGGTGTATCAGCCAGTTTATAAGCTAGCGGCTAGATACGGATTGCCAGTCGTTTTTCACACAGGTGATACCTATTCAGAGCGTGGTTTGTTGAAATACTCTCATCCTTTGACGCTAGACGAAGTAGCGGTTATGCATCGGGACATAAATTTTATGATGGCGCATTTCGGCGATCCATGGACATTAGACGGAGCAGAAGTTGTTTACAAGAATCGTAATATGTATGCCGATCTGTCGGGGTTAGTGGTTGGAACAAGAGAAGATATTACGAGATACAAAGATTCACCACGCTTCTTTAATCACTTGCGCCATGCGTTAACGTTTACGGATAACTATGAAAAATTTTTGTTCGGAACAGACTGGCCGCTTGTGCCGGTGCAGCCGTATATAGACTTTATAAAAGATATCATTCCTGAAGAATATCATGAAGATGTTTTTTACAACACGGCGGTAAAGATTTTCCCGAAGATTAAGGCGTTTTTAAAATAATATACAGTTGTGAGAGGGGTGATGCCAATGGTACGTATCTGCGGTTTTTATATGAAGTATTTTACTAGATTACGAGCTGAAAGAAGGGATCACCACTATGATATCCGGAAGAAAAGTAGAGTTACGACCAGTTTCACTTGAAGATCATAAGCGAACATACCACTGGCGAAATGATGAAGAAACCGCACGTTTTGATGCAGGTTCTGGTTATTATCGATATAGTCATATGCCGCTTGAACAGATCGAAGCAAGCTATGAAAAAGATATTCGTACCATTGATAAACGTGAAGTAGGAGAGTTCTCGATCTATACAAGAGGGGAAGACGCGCGTCATATTGGATCGATCGGATACCGCAGCTTAGATATTATCGCGCGGCGATGTGTGGTAGGCATAGGGATTGGTGAGAAGGAACTTTGGGGTAAAGGATATGGGACCGATGCGTTAAAGGCCTTGCTCAATTATTTATTTAAGACGATGAATTTAAACCGTGTACAGCTTGATACGTGGAGTGGAAACGTGCGTGCCATTCGTTCATACGAAAAATGTGGCTTTGCTGTTGAAGGACGCCTCAGAAATGATACTTATATTGATGGGAAGTATTATGACACTATTGTTATGGGGGTTTTGAGGGAGGAGTTTGAGATTAATAATTGAGATGAGAATTTTGATAGTTAGATTTAGTAGTTAGGAGTAATGATGGCAGAGCTAAGCATCACAAGCTGCATATTTTTTTGCAATATTTTTTCTGTACAAAGTTATGATGGATTGGTATGAATGGAGTACTTTTCCTAAGCCTAAAAATATATTTGAGAAACTGTGAATTTCTTAACGGCACTCGTATTTGGTGTCGCTTATTGGGCAGGTTTAAAAGTAAAAAAGAGGAAATGGTTTCTGAGACCAGTGCTACTAAGCGGTTATTTATTTCTTTATATTATCCTTGCAATGATTGCCTTTAAACTGATAAATTCTGTTCTCATTTACCTCGAGAGGAATGTTTTTCTGTAATGACCGAACTAGTAAGAATTGGTTTGATGGCGATACTAGGAACGCAAGGAGCTTACTTTTTAGCCATATTTTTAGTAGGAAACACGATGATTGATTGGTACGAATGGGGCACGTTTAGGAAGGCAGATACCTTTTTTACTAAAACAGTCAATGTGCTCTCGGCACTTTTAATGGGCATCGCTTATTGGTCAGGGAAGAGAGTCGATCATCATAATTGGTTTGTAAAAAGAATTTATCTTTTAGGATATGCTTTTCTTTATACAATTGCAGGAATAATCTTTTATGAATTATGTGATTATGTTTTAAGGTTCATTGAGAAACATTAAAGAATGGATTATAACAACCTCCAATCAAACAAGATTTGGGGTTGTTATTTTTTTATATCTCAAAATGCTTTGACAACTTCCACAAAACTGATTATACTAATAAAAATTTAACAATTTATGGCTATGAAGAGAAAAGTAGTTAAGTAACATTATTTCCAGAGAGCTCTTGGTTGGTGTGAAAGAGCAGTAATGAACTTAACGAAAAAAGACTCAGAGCTTTGTAAGGATGCAAGGAAGCTTGCTGATACTACAACGGGATCTCTCGTTATAGAGATAGGGTATACGCAAGTGATTATTTTTCATTGCCGTACCTGAAGAGGTTGATATGGTGACATATGAACAAACTGAGGTGGTACCGCGAACGCTAATAAGCTCTCGTCCTCAAGATGAATAATCTTGGGGGTGAGGGCTTTTTTTGTTTTTCTTTTATAAAAAATGAGGAGTGATTTCAACATGCATTGGGCATTTCGAATAGCAGAAGAATTAATAAGAAAGCACCCAGATCGTGAAGCGTATGTTTGTGCGTCAGGCATCAGTCCATCGGGCTCGGTTCATATCGGAAATTTTCGAGAAGTGGTTACCACATACTTCGTTGTAAGAGCACTGCAACAGCTAGGGAAGAAAACACGTTTTATCTTTTCATGGGATGATTTTGATCGTTTTCGTAAGGTTCCTAAAAATGTGGATCCTACTTTTGAGCAATACATTGGAATGCCATACTCAGAGATTCCATGTCCGTTTGGGTGCCACATTTCTTATGCTGAGCACTTTGAAAAAGAGTTTGAACAGTCATTGAGAGAGTTTGGGATTGTTCCTGATTTCATCTATCAAAGCAAGGAGTATGGGGCAAGAAGGTATCAAACTCAGATCGTTCATGCTCTTCAAAATCGCAAACAGATTTATGATATCTTAATGAATTTCAAAACTAGTGAACACAGTATGGAAGAGCGAGAGCGATTTTATCCAGTTAATGTGTATTGTGAAGTTTGCAGGAAAGATACGGTGAACATTCACGAATTTCAAGACGAAAGACTAAGCTACATTTGTTCATGTGGTCATTCAAACTCTATCGAGGTAGCACTAGCGACAAACATTAAATTGAATTGGAAAGTGGATTGGCCGATGAGGTGGAAGGCTGAAGAAGTGGTGTTTGAACCAGGTGGAAGAGACCATTCTTCTGCGACAGGAAGCTTTAATGTTTCCAAGGAGATCGCATCTCACATCTTTAACTTTCAAGCACCAGAGTATGAACCGTATGATTTTATCTGCATAAAAGGATCTAGTGAGAAGATGTCGAGTTCTTCAGGAAACAACATTACACCCGGAGATTTGTTAAAGATCTATACACCAGAAGTTATCCTTTTCATGTTTGCCAAGTATCAGCCGAATGCACCTTTTCATATTGGGTTAGATGATGACGTGATCAGAAACTATACAGAGTATGAAAGATTTAGTCAAGCAGAGCAAGGTCGTTTGAAAGAAGAGATTTCAGCAGCTTTGGAACTTTCTTCAGTACATTCAAGGATAAGACGTGAACCTAAATTTAGCCATGTGGCGAGTATAATGCCCCTTGTGAATTTTGATGTCTCACTCGTTCGAGAAGTGTTGGAGAGAACAGGGGAGGAGTATACGCTGAAAGAGGTAGCTGGAGTTTGTGAAAGAGCTGAATATTGGTTGAAAAATTGGTGTTCAGAGAAAGTGCTTCTAATTAATGACAAGATAAATCAAGAATTTTTTAAGACTCTTACTGATCTTGAGAGACAGTGGATTGCAGAATTTGTAAATGTTTTACTTGATGGTATAGATTTACAAGATGACGAGTTGATGAGAAGCGTTTACGATGTTTGTCATGTGAAAGATGATCCTAAAAAGAAGAGGAGTAACCAAAAAAGGTTATTCGGGATCATTTATCAGCTTGTTTTGAGCAGCAATAGTGGTCCCCGCATACCATTGCTCATACATTCTGTTGGCAGAGAGCGGTTAATTGCTTTATTGGACTTTCCAATATAGGGTTTGACATGATAATCTGTCCGATCTTGAGGACTATCTATCCAATCTTAGCAATAATCTGTCCTATTCGTTGAGTAATCTGTCCAATCTCCATTATAATCTGTCCAAACTCAAAGGCAAGTTAAGTTAGTTTAGTGGATTAATATAGAGAGGTGACGCCAACAAAGCGTCACCTCACCCTATCATCATTTCTTCAATTCCTGCCCCATGCCTTTCAAAAAGTGAAGACCAAATCCGATCGCTCGATTAATATCAGGGTCCTTAAGCGACTTCACAATATCAAAAGCGCCGACCTTCTTATCGCTCTCCACAAACTCTTCCCCTTGCTTCAAGCCAGAAACAACACTATCGAGCAACTTAGCCGTAACCTCTGGATCCATCTTGGTCAGAACACCTGCTGCACCCATCAAGTTGTTGATCATGTTCGTGAGGGGTTCGCGCGTTGCTTGACCGAGTGCGATGCTTGCGATTTTATCTTTTGCGACAAGCATGGAGTTTGCGGCTTCCAGAGCTCCGATCTTATCAAGCTCACCAATCACATCGAGTGCTCTCGACAGGGCTACTTCCTTCTCAGCTAATGCTTTTTGCAGTTCAGTTAGCTTCTCTTGCTGAATCTGCTCTTCAGTTTTTATGTTCTTTTTTATTACAGTAGTTGGTTGTGCCATATTAATTCCGCCCCCTTACACTTCATCCGTCAGGTGAACATAGCCCGGACGGTTCCATTTACGCTGTACTTCAACACCGTTTTGCGGATAACGTTTTTTATTTCTTGGATTGTTGCCAGGTAGCTTCACTTCACCTTCGCGGCTGATGATTTCCATTCGTACCTTCGTCTGTTTGTAAGCTGGTGTATGTGTACGATGATCAACAGCTGGACCGGTTAAAAAGTTGATCGCCGTCTCGTTGTTCACGGAGTTCATCGGAAGATACAACTCGTTGTTTTTTACACGGTCCGTAACGAGTGCATTCAACTTCACGGCTCCAAACGGCGAGATTAACCGTACAACAGATCCATCGATCACACCACGTTCTTCTGCCAGACTAGGGGACACTTCAACGAAAACATCCGGTACTTTGTGCTGGATACCTTTTGATTTGTTCGTTAAGTTACCTTCATGGAAATGTTCGAGCATGCGCCCGTTGTTGATATGAAGGTCGAACTCTTCAGGAAACTCAGCTGGATGCATCCAGTCAGATAATGCAAAGCGTGCTTTTTTGTCAGGAAAATTAAAGCCATCTGTGTAAAGAAGTGGTGTACTCTTCCCGCTAAAGTCACCCCAAAGGAAACTGCCCCATCCTTCTAGCACATCATAGTTTGCTTCTCCAAACAGGGGAGCAAGTCCCGCCATCTCTTCAAAAATTTCACTCGGATGACTGTAGTTCCAATCAGCACCCATTCGAATGGCGATGGCTTGGATGATTTCCCAGTCCGGACGAGATCCTCCTGTTGTTGGCAGTGCTTGATACAAACGCTGCACACGGCGTTCGGTATTCGTAAAGGTTCCTTCTTTTTCTAGAGAAGGAGCTGCAGGTAGAACGACATCTGCGTATTGTGCGGTTTTCGTTAAGAAAATATCTTGAACAACAAAAAATTCTAGCTGACTGAGCATCTCATGAACGTGGTTGGAGTTTGAATCAACGAGCGCCATGTCTTCACCGACTAGATACATGGATTTGATCTCACCCGTTCCGATGCCTTCAACCATCTGGATGTTGTCTTTACCAGGTTTGCTATCAATCGTAACACCGTATGCTTTTTCAAACTTCGCTCGGGCGAGGTCATCTGTAATATGCTGATACCCCGGAAGCCATGCAGGTAACGTACCCATATCGCAAGCACCTTGAACGTTGTTATGGCCACGAAGCGGGTAAGCACCAGCACCAGGACGACGATAATTGCCGGTTGCCAACAGCAAGTTTGAGATCGCAGCAGAAGTGTCACTTCCACCTGTGTTTTGCGTTACACCCATTCCCCAAAGAATGCATGTGCCGTCAGCGTCACGAATCATTTTCGCCACGTCTATAATCGTTTCTTGCGATAGCCCTGTATGTTCCTCGGCATATTCAAGCGTATATTTTTCAAGTACTTCTTTAAAATCTTCAAAATAATGCACGTTCTCATCAATAAATGTTTGATCGTGCCAGCCTTGATCGATCATGTACTTCGTAACGGCCATGAGCCAAACTTGGTCTGTGCCTTGCTTCGGACTCATGAAAATATCCGAGCGTTCTGCAAGTTCATGTTTACGAAGATCGGCTACGATTAATTTTTGTCCGTGCAGCTTGTGCGCGCGCTTTACACGCGTGGCAAGAACGGGATGTCCTTCTGTCGGATTCGCACCAACAACGATGACAAGGCCAGCTTGCGCGATATCTTGAATCGTTCCTGCGTCACCACCCATACCGACCGTACGGAACAATCCGTCGGTTGCAGGGGACTGACAATAACGAGAGCAGTTATCAACGTTGTTCGTTCCGATGATCTGACGCGCGAACTTTTGCATCAAGTAGTTTTCTTCATTCGTAATTTTAGATGACGAAACAAAGCCAAGTGCGTTGCTACCGTGTTTTTCTTTTATCGCGCTCATCTTATCAGCAATCAGTGTAAGTGCTTCGTCCCAAGTGGATTCTACAAAAACGCCGTCTTTACGAATGAGTGGTGTAGTAAGGCGTTCTTCGCTATTTACAAAATCCCAGCCGAACTTTCCTTTAACACACGTGGAGATCGCGTTCACAGGACCTTCACTCGGTTCTACTTTTAAAATCTTTCTGCCTTTCGTCCAAACTTCGAACGAACAGCCAACACCACAGAACGTGCAAACCGTTTTTGTCTTTTTCGTACGTGTTTCACGCATAGCGGCTTCCACTTCAGAAATGGCAAAAATACCACTATAGCCAGGCTCAACTTCTTTTACAAGTTCGACCATCGGCTCAAGTAGTTCTTCCTTTAATCCCGTCATGAAGCCCGCTTCGCCAAGCATTGATTTTTCCATAAGAGCGTTACACGGACAGACGGTAACACATTGTCCACAGCTGACACATGAGGAATCGTCGATACTTGATCCGGCATCCCAAATCACGCGTGGACGTTCTCGTTCCCAGTCGATCGAAAGCGTCTCGTTCACCTGCAGGTTTTGACACACCTCCACACACTGACCACATGTGATACATTGGTTGGCATCATAACGGTAAAACGGGTGAGACATATCAAGATCCACCATTTCTTCTTTTGGCGAATATGGAACCGCTTGATGTTCAATCTCCATCAGTTCAGCTGTGTTATGCAGTTTGCAGTTGCCGTTGTTGTTATCACAAACCGTGCAATAGAGAAGGTGGTTTTCGAGTAAGCGATCCATCGCCTCGTTCTGCGCATCCTTTGCTCGTTTAGAAGATCGCTCGATCGTCATACCGTCGAGTGCCATCGTTGAGCATGAACGCATCAGCTTGCCATCAACCTCCACGATACAAGTATCACACGTTTCGATCGGGTCAACTTGTGGGGTATAACAAATTTGAGGGTGAGATAGTTCATTTTTATTTATAATATCGAGAATGGAAGTGCCAGAAGGAGCTTCGTATTTGTTTCCGTCAATTGAGATTTGAATCAACTTATCCATTTGTATTCTTCCTTTCTTTCGATACTTAAGCATCGTAAAACTTACTGATCGTACAAAAAAATCCACCACGAAAGCACAAATTCTATAGACGTACAGAAAATGTGAGTTCATGGTGGAATAGTGTAATAGCAGGTCATACCATTAGGCCAATCCAGCATTGGATCTCTTTTATTTGGAATAAAAGATAGATCATTATGTAATTTAGAGATGGAAGAAAAAACAGTGTGAACGATTTTCTCTTCCAACTTTTCTTCTTTATTATAGCGTTTACATGATCAAGAAACAACAAGACTTGTATTCTAGCTTTTCATTTAATCACGTGCGAAAAGTAAGTACGTCATGTATGATTAGTAAAAAATGGAGAAATAGTGGTGATGTTCGAATGACGAAGAAAGTGCATGACTTTAATGATATTATTCGTAAACTCCGTAAGAACTTATTAGGAAAAGGACCTGAGAAAATACATACGGTCTTTGTAGAAAACATGGCAATCTCAACCATGTACGGGAATTTAACACCAACTGAAAAATTCATTGCTCGAACGGCTGAAGGCAAGGAGATGGTGCATGCTGCAAGGACGCGTCTGATTCAGGACGTTTATGCAACAGCACCACCAGAAGGATTAGAAGATGTGACGGGCGCAAAATTCATCCATCTGTTCTCAGATTTTAAAGTGGATGAAGACATGGCGGTGTCTGTTTTTGTTTTTGATAAACCAATCGCATAGCGAAGGGGTGATTGTCTTATGAAACCGATTGTGACTAAGCGTAGCATTCTGCAGATTAAGAACGGACATGCAGTGAACATAGAAGACACTATCGTAACCGAGCTTCCTGTAACGATCAAGATCAATGGGGAAGAATTTGTTACGATGGTATGCAGCCCTGAGTACATTGAGGATATGGTCGTAGGCTATCTAGCTTCTGAAGGAATCATCCGAAACTATAAAGATATTAAAGACATATGGGTGCAAGAAGATGGAAGCTTTGTACACGTGACAACAGATCGCTTGAATCCGGTCTATCAAAATCTACAGAATAAAAGATACATAACTTCATGCTGTGGCATGAGCAGGCAAGGCTTTGTTTTTGCGAATGATGCACGAACAGCGAAAACGATGAATGAAGTTAGGGTGAGAGTTACGCCTGAAGACTGCTTACGGTTGATGCGAGAGATGCAGAGAGGAGCAGGGGTTTTTCAAAAAACAGGCGGTGTACATAATGCAGCACTTTGTGATGTGAACGGAATTGTGCTGAGCCGAATGGACATCGGACGTCACAATGCACTGGATAAAATCTATGGATATTGCTTAAGAAATGATATTTTCATAGGGAATAAGATTCTCGTGTTTAGTGGTCGGATTTCATCTGAGATTTTGTTAAAAGTAGCAAAGATCGGCTGTGAAATTGTTCTCTCTAAATCAGCTCCAACAGAATTTGCTCTGCAATCAGCGGAAGAACTAGGAATCACGACGGTTGGTTTTGTAAGAGGAGATTCTATGAATGTCTATACACGTCCTGAGAGGATTGTTGTATGAGTCTAAGAGTCAACACACTTGGTATTCTTTTAAACAATGGCAGAATTTTGTTAGAAGAACGTGAAGGAAATCATTCGGAAGGAACGGGGACATATTACCGACCTATAGGTGGAACGATAGAATTTGGAGAAAAATCAGACCAAGCGATCGTTCGTGAATTTTACGAAGAGATAGGCGCAGCTATTAAGGTAAAGCATTACATGACATGTGTAGAGAATATTTTTTTTGTCGATAAAAAGATGGGGCATGAAATTTCACAGATTTATTCAGTAGAATTCGTAGATTCAGATTTATATCTGGCAGAAAAATTTGTTGTAACAGAGGGACAGCAAAAGACAATTGCGAAATGGATAGACCTAGATGATATTATGGAAAATCGTAAGCTCCTTTTCCCAAAGGGTTTACGAGATCTACTTAAGAAATCCTAGTGTGACACCCCATTTATGAGCATAAGAATTAAAGAAAAACTGTCCAAGTAGTTCTGTCCTATTGCGGAACTACTTTTTATTTTGAGAAAAAATGAACGAAATGGAATGTTCTTACCAATAGATAGTGAAAGGTAAAGGAGAGGTGAGAGTGGATACAAAAACAGAGTTTGAAGAACTTATACGACGTACACGATCGGGAAGTAAACATGCTTATGGAGAACTTTATGAAAATACAGTTCAAGATGTTTATCAAACGGTTCATTTTTTACTAGACGATAAATCAGATGTTGATGATGTCGTTCAAGAAATTTATGTAGAAGTACTAAGAAACTTACACCGTTTCAACACCGACAAACCATTTCGGCCATGGTTAAAAGGGATTGCGATCAAACAAATTTCTGCTTATAGAAGAAGGCGGTGGATCAGTTTTAGAAACTATCAAAAGATATCTCAACAACCTTCTGAGGTTGAAGATGATTTTTCTCCACAAGTCGTTGATGGCTTTGTAAATAAACAACTTGTTCAGCTAGTAGAACAACTTCCTTTTAAATTGAGACAAGTCATAATCTTGCGCTATCTTAATGAGCATTCCCAAGAAGAGGTAGCGGCCATTTTAAAAATTCCTGTTGGAACAGTTAAGTCCAGAGTTCATACAGCACTCAAGAAGCTGCGTAAGCAAGAAGAGTTAGGAAACATTTTTCTAAGAAAGGTGGAGAATGTATAATGGCACATGTAAACCAGTTAAAAACGGCACTGAATGAAGAGGCTAGGAATGTTTGTCCACCTCCTGAGTTGAAAAACAAGGTTATGAGTCAGTTTACACAAAAAAGAAATTGGGGCATGAAAAGATATGTTGCTGCTTTCCTTATTGCATTATTTATCATTCCAACGAGCGCTTTTGCTTATCAATCGCTATTAGCGGATGGTTTATATGGTTCTTTTGCTAATGTAAAAAAGCATGTGGCTTCAGCTACATTAGAGGGTTACATGACTCTTGATGCAAAGTTATCAGAAGCAAAAGGGGAAATGGGTAAGGAAGAGTATGAGAAGTTTCGAGAAGCACTGAATGTACTGACAGATGCAAAGCTCAAGTATGGTGATCAATTTGGTAATATTAATTATGACCTGATGCCTAAAGAAGAAAAAGAAAAGATAAGAGTAAATTCTTTTGTACTTCAACCTTATTTTGATAAATTGAACGGTGATGTTCCGAGCAAGGAATTGCTTTCATCCTATGAATACAAATTATTTATTGATGCGCTCATGACATACGAAACCATTCTAGCAAAGGCTGAAATTGATACGAGTAAAGGGCCAATTGTAATTGAAAAATTACCTGTTGAATATCAAGATCAATTTAAACTCACTCAAGAATTCATTCATAATGTGTATCAACTACAAGAAGAACAACGATAATTAAGATAAAAAAAGCAGTCTCGCGAAAAAAGGCGAAACTGCTTTTTGTTGCACCAACCACTTTTACCAACCACGTTCTATCCAATCGTTTTGAACGACTGCTAATCGGTTTTTCTTTCCTCGCTGATCACTTCCGTATACATCATCCACGTACCATCCTCTGCCGTTAACAGATGCATCAGTTTCATAGAGGAAACGAACAAACTTTGTTCCCACAGGGAGCTCTATTTTCTCACGAGACCAACTTTCTTCTTTTCCGGTATATATATTTGGTAGTGTTGTCCAAGTTTCATTATCACTTGAAACTTGAATGGTACCTTTGTCACTTCCATCTTCAATACTAAACCAGTGGTTAAAATGAAGAGTATCCTGATTTTCACCGACTTCATACGTTAATCCTTTTTTCAGGTTATCGCCATATCCTGCAAACCAAGATTTTTCTCTTTGATGAAGCGGGACTGAAATCGCATCAGCTGTTAATTGTGCGACCTTACGTCGTATTGGATTCATCGAGACTGTAGCACGAGAAGGATGGACGCGATTCGTCAAGGTCAGTACAATCGTTTTATTTTTGGGAGACACAACCATTGAGGTTCCCGTATATCCAGTGTGTCCAAGTGTTTCTTCATTACTGAGAGCGTCCATATACCAACCTTGATTTAGTTCCCAGCCAAGTCCGTGTGAATTGGTTGGAAACTGTGGCAGTTGGTTTTCTGTTAATAAGCTAACCGTTTCTGGCTGGAGGATCTGTGTTTTGCCGTACTTACCATCCTTTAAGATCATGTGTCCAAAAATGGCGAGGTCTTTAGCGGTGGAAAACACACCAGCATGTCCTGCAACACCATCTAAACTCCACGCGTTCTCATCATGCACGCTACCCCAAACCATGCCACGGCCGATTGTTGGCTGATATTCTGTGGCAGCAATTCGGTTACGAAGTTCTGCCGAAGGATTGTACATCGTATCTTTCATTCCGAGTGGCTCAGTGATGTTCTTTTTTACATAGTCATCGAGACGTTGACCTGACAATCTTTCAACTAAAACACCAAGTGTAATTAAATTTAAGTCACTGTATGTATACGTTGTACCAGGTTTATTTTTTAACCCGTACTTTAAAGCAATCTGCAACCGGTCCTCGCGATTTGCTCCCATACTGTAAAGAGGAATCCATGCTGTAAACCCGGAAGTATGCGTCATGATCTGCCGGATGGTTACGCTCTCTTTTCCGTTTTCATTGAACTCTGGAATATATTTTCCGACAGGATCATCTAGATTGAACTTTCCTTGTTCGTATAGCTTCATTGCAGCTGTCGTTGTGAAGAGTTTAGAGATCGAGGCAATGTCAAAAATGGTGTCTTTTCTCATCTCAACAGGTTGATCCATCTCTGTGAACTGATCGTCTATGTAGCGAGCGGAGAAGCCATATGCATCATGTTTTGCGATGCTTCCACTTCTAGCGATAAGAACGACAGCGCCTGGCATGGTTCGTTTCTCGATTTCGCTTTCAATAAACGGACCGATTTGCTCTAGTGGTTCTCTCTTTAGTGAGGCACTTTCAGGTGTTCCAGGATGAAGAACAGGTGATGATTTAGAGGGCTGGTTCCAGTCACCGTGATGTGTTCGATTATTATGATTGGAGGAACCTTCTGCAAAAATAGCAGGAGTGAAACTGGATAACAACATGGCTGTACTTAGCATGGTACATACTAAAACACGTTTTCCTCTCATGAGTCATTCTCCTTATTCTGAATATTCTTACACTTACTTACAGTAGCAAGCCCGCGTTGAGGTGTCTATCACTCGGAAGTCCCACAGCATTTTGTACTAGTTAAATTGTAGAGAAATTGTAGGGGGTCTGACCCGGGTCAGACCCCCTACAATTTAAAGGAACTTTTCATCTTTTCTCGAATAGTTACAGTGGACAAATAAGAGAGGAGATTACAATCGTGTTGTTACAGCTAGCACCTGCTTTTATCACATTTTTGTTAACTGTAATATTTGCCCCTCTGTTAATACTGACGTTAAAGAAACTAAAACTCACACAACCCATTCGAGTAGAACTTCCTCAAGATCATCAAGAAAAGAAGGGGACACCCTTAATGTTAGGAAGTGTGTTTTTTGTAGGGATTTTTGTCGCGCTTTATTATTACACGACAAGTCCCATCATGCTCTTTCTAATAGCAACGTTTATATTGTTTAGTTTTATTGGTTTTTTAGATGATTTTTGGAAAGCTTCAAAACAGGATCCTGGCGGGGTATCAGGAAAGACAAAACTAAAATTTCAGTTCGCGTTCACCATCCTACTCTTATATGTCGGCATCGATCTTTTCGACATTGATACAAGCATACGGGTGACGGAATCACTGAACCTTGTTCTTCCATACATCATTTACCTAATCATCATCACACTTTTTATTGTCGGGACGGCAAACGCGATCAATTTTACTGATGGCATGGACGGGCTCCTCGGTATGGTGGCGATTCCTACATACTTCTTTTTCTTTGTAATCAGTGAGTATACGGAAGTGAAAGTCTTTTGCTTAGTGATGATTGCTACGATTCTAGGATTCTTAATCTATAATCTGTATCCGGCAAAAGCGTTCATGGGGGATACGGGTTCACTCGCGATTGGAGGAACTTTATCGTTTCTCGCCATCATTGAAAACGTGGAGATTTTGATACCAATCCTGTTCATAATCTATCTTGCAGAACAGCTTTCTGTCATCATTCAAGTGGCTTATTTTAAACGCACAAAAAAGAAGCTTTTCCGATTCACGCCCATTCATTATCATTACGGTATTAAGTACGGATGGTCGGAAAATATGATTGTAACCGTGTTTGCGATGATTTCTTGGGCGGCGTGTGGCATTTGTCTCATCTATTATGAATTATTCATGTAAAACTAGTTTAAGGGGGTTACACAATGCCCTTTTAAGCTGGTTTTATTTTTATTAAGGATTTTGATGTGGAAGATGGCTGATGAGGTGAAACCTAAGCATTTTCAGGTGGAACGAGGTTCATTATAGGTAGAAGTAAAGATATTAGCGGTTAATCTATGGTGATCTCAGGTGGAAAAACATCATTTACCGGCTAACGTGTAACAAAAATAAAAACACGTACCGTAAAACGACGAAAAAGCATGATCTTCCTCATCAACAAAATTAAACAAAGGGCAGACTCTAAAATGGAGTCTGCCCTTTGATATAGGGATTGGAGTTTCAACAAACTTCCTACCAGATTTCCTCAGCCCATTCTGGGTGATCGATGAATGGATTACGATTGTGCTGATAGTCTTCATAAATGATGTTGTTGCGGTTGCGTTCCCAGTTATCAACCGGATCCTCTAAGTGCCACTGAAGCAACACAGACATTTTACCGTGATAAGGAGCCGTTCCATTATTGACGTTGTTGTTCAATTCTAGTTGTGGTTCACCGCTGTCACCTTCATAACGAACAGCCATGTAAAACAGCATGCGGGCAACATCGCCTTTTACGGCATCGCGTGGTTCCCATGAGTCGCTGTCATAATAGTTGCCAAGTGCTTCGGAATGCTGTGTGCCACCGTTATCAAAATCAAGGTTTCCACGAGAGCTATTTACGCTGACATCCGTTGGGCGCAAGTGATGGATATCCGTACCTGGACCCATCGCGGTTCCGAAATCACCATGTGATTTTGCCCAAACGTGCTCACGGTTCCAATTATCTACTCCAGAACCGTTACTTGTTTTGCTCTGTGAACGGCCAGTGTATAAAAGGATAACATTGTTGCTGTTGTTTGGATCTTGATCGGTTACTTTAAGTGCGTTCCACACGGCATCGTAAGAGAGCTCAGTATGATCATCAATAATATTGTGAAGAGCTGTTTTTAATGCTGCTCCCGTTTTTCCTTGAGCAGGATCATAATACGATTCATCAAATGTTGGTGGGTCAGTAGGATCTGTCGGCGGATCTGTTGGTGTTGTACCAGATGCTTTTTCCATAGCTGTTGGATCTTTTAAGCCTGCATGTGAGAAGTAAGCCGCCAGACTTCCCGTAACTTTTATGGATTGACCTTTTAAAGTAGGGTTTGTTTTTAGGCCAAACTGTGACCGGTAAGAAGTTGGAATCTGAACATACACCATGTTAGCTGTGTTTGTTTCAGTAGGACTGTCTGCTAAAGCAAGTGCATAATCATTTGGATAATTGCTTGTTACTACGGTGGTTGTGGCAGTTGGTTGTCCCACCACATACCCTTGAACAGTTTTTGCAGAATTGTTCTGATTCGAAATACTTTGAGAAACTGAATAAGGACTAGTCCACGATCCATCGCCAGCTGCTTGAAGAGCTGGTATAAATGCTAGCGTGCTAACCACTAAAGCAATTACAACTGAGAAAAGTGAAAGGAACTTTTTGTTTTCATGCCTTTTCATCATCAACGCCTCCATCCAT
The DNA here is from genome assembly GCF_016401385.1 of Fictibacillus halophilus. Classification (NCBI taxonomy): domain Bacteria; kingdom Bacillati; phylum Bacillota; class Bacilli; order Caryophanales; family Fictibacillaceae; genus Fictibacillus; species Fictibacillus halophilus. The sequence continues at coordinate 457,182 of NZ_JAEACF010000001.1, forward strand.
TTAGTTTTTTCCCCTTGTAGCTTCATTTCTAGTTGTTTCACATATTTCAAAATGTTGGTGAAACAGGTTTTATTCTACAATACTTTTATTAATTTCATTTTACAGATTTGTAAAACGAGAAAACTAGCTACAAAGGAAGGAACTAAATAGGAGATGAAAACAGTTAAATGGGCCTAAAATGTAATAGAATCTTCATTTTCAATTACTTTCTTACTGTGTAGCACCGTAATGAAACCGTCTAATATCTCATGACTGCTTGAAAACCCTTTACGTTGATAAAAGGACAGTGCGTCATCATTCCCATTGGATACAAAGATAAAATAATCATTCACTCCATTAAAAGAAGAGAGCCAGTTCATACACATACTAAATAGTTTAGAACCCACTCCAAATTGTCTGTACTTTTCTTTTATATAAAATTGAGATAAGCACCCGACTGCTTCATTTTGTACAGAATTCATGTCAAAAAAAGTCGCGAAATCATTGCGATACACTTCTTTAGGAGAAATGTTTGCATACACATATCCCACATACTCATTTCTATCTTTAACAACAACGATGTAGTTATGTATGGCTTTCTTTACAGATGGGACCAAGCGTGTGTCGAAGTTCATGAAATCAAATAATTCAGGGCTGATTACCGCTTTTTTTTGTTGATATTTCATGAGTTCATTGCAGAGTTGTCGGCAAACCTCAATCTTTTGATCAGGAATAATCTCGTAATTTAAGTCCATTTTAATCACTCCCATACGTAATTCATTACGCTATAATTTTAGTACATAGAAAGACGAAAACAAGTATGCAGTAATTTCTTACTAAGTCAGTAAAAACTGATTAAAGGAGCCTTAACATGAGTGATGAAGGTTATAAAAGAAAAGAGGATTGTCCGTTAACATTTGCTCTAACACTAATAGGGAGTAAATGGAGACTTCCGATTATATGGGCACTGTGGAAAAATAAGACGATACGATATAACGAACTAAAGCGTCAGGTAGAAGGAATTACAAACATGGTTTTATCTCAGTCTTTAAAAGAGATGGAAAAACAAGGTCTCGTGGTGCGAACGCAATACATGGAGATACCACCTAGAGTGGAGTATTCATTAACGGAGACAGGAGAAGCTTTAATTCCATCACTAAAGTCTTTAGCAGAATGGGGAAAAGAGATGCAGTTAACGGTCAAAAATCATGTCTGAGTGCCCGTTATGTAAAGGTAATAACGCCTGTTCGATTTCAGATGAAAAGAACCCGGAAACATGTTGGTGTATGAAAGTTCAGATTCCATCTCAACTTCTAAAAGCTGCTGCTTCAGATCGCGAAACATGTATTTGCCAAAAATGTGTGAATGATTGGAACAAAAAAGGGTGCTGAAAGTAAGTGAACAGCACCCGGATTTTGTCATTAGTAGTTAAAAGTCTTTATATGAATTTCTTAATTTTATCATCTTGGAAAGTAAATCTTCTCCAATCTCACTTTTAAACTCTCGGTACACAGGCTCCCAAATCTTCGCCCACTCTCTTTTTTCTTCCTCTGTCAGATAATGAATATCGATCGAAGAGTTTCTCTCGATTAATGCAAGCTGTTCCTGGTTCATCGCGAAAGATTGAGTCTGGTTCCAGCTAGTAGCTTCATCCAAAGCTTCAGTTATGATTCTTTGCTGCTTCTTCGTAAGATTGCTCCAAAACTCATCATTCATGATTACAGCATATCCTAAAAATCCATGATTGCTTATCGTAAGGTGACTTTGCACATCAAAGAATTTTTTAGAATAGATGTTAGAGATCGTGTTCTCCTCACCGTTTAATTCTCCAGATTCCAATAATCGGTACGTATCGTTAAAATCCAATCCAATTGCTTTAGCTCCAACTTGATCAAATTGATTCTCAAGCACAGAACTAGGCATGATTCGCAGGTTTTGCCCTTTTAGATCATTAGGGTGAACGACCGGCCCGTCGTTTGTTGTAATTTGTTTAAATCCATTAATCCATAACGTAAGGCCTTTCATATTTTTCTCTTCTAGTGATTGAAGCAACGTGCTCCCAATGTCTCCGTTTAACGCCTTTATAATACTTTCACGAGTAGGCATGGCATAAGGAAGATCAAGAACCTGCCATTTAGGTGAAAATGTGCTTAGCTTTGTCGTAGCAGGTGCGATCATCTGCACATCACCACGCTGCAGCGCTTCAAGTTCTTCTTGATCGGAGTAGAGTCCACCGTTTGGAATCACTTCAATTTTAATCTGACCATTAGATTTCTCGTTTATCCGTTTTGCAAAACGCTGTGCAGCAAGTCCTTTAGGAGTATTCTCTGCAACCACGTGACTAAACTTGATGACAACTTGGTCCTGTATGCCTTTTTGATCATCATCATAGGGAAGTGTTCCTTCGGCCATTTTTGTATGAAAACCAATCCAGATTGATACTCCTAAACCCGCTATCAGTATCAGTGCGATCCCAATGAAAGATTTCATCCATGAATTACCCCAAATCCGTTACTTTTTTAAATAGTCTAACATATTGAAATTGAAATGATACAATAGTGACAATGAAAAGGAGGTTGCTAGTAAATGACGATGAAACGATTACCCATTCGAACAAAAATCATGATCCTAACGTTTGGAATCGTGCTCTATGCCATCCTAATCGGAGGTGTCGTCATTATTGGTAAGATCCTCGATATTCAGGAAGAAGAGCTTGGTAAGCGGGCAATGATTACTTCACGCACCGTTGCACAGCTTCCCGAAGTGAAGAAATACATTCAGATAAATAGAGGCTGGAACGAGATAGAACCAGTCGTTGAAAAGATACGAATCATTAATGAAGCAGATTATGTCGTGGTCATGGACATGGATCATATCCGATATTCTCATCCTGTTAAAGATATGATTGGTACGGTGTCTAAAGGGAGTGATGAAGGTGCAGCCTTTGCTGACCATACGTTTATTTCAAAAGCTAAGGGAGAGATGGGTACAGCTGTAAGGGCTTTTGTTCCCATAAAAAATGATGAGTTGGAGCAGATCGGCGTTGTGGTGGTCGGTCATGTAATCCCAGGATATTATGAAGTGTTTCACGATCTGACAGATGAGATGACTCTCATCCTACTCTTAGTTCTCTCGTTTGGTGTGATCGGTTCCTATCTGTTAGCTCGTCATCTTAAACAGCAGATGTTCTATTTAGAACCGCACGAGATCGTTCGTATGTTCGAAGAGAGGACAGCAACGTTCCACTCTATGCATGAAGGTGTAATCGCTATTGATAAAGAGGAGCTCATCACGATCTTTAATGAAAAAGCAAAAAGCATATTCTCAGTGAGCGGAGACGTTGTTGGAAAACAGATTCGTGAAGTGATACCAGATACGCGTCTTCCTGAAATCATTGAACTGAGTCGTCCTGTTTATAATCAAGAGATTCGTGTAAGTGGAAAAGTTATCATGAGTAACAGAGTGCCAATAAAAGTGAACAACAGAATAGTTGGTGCTGTTGCTATCTTCCAAGATAGGACAGAAGTTGCGAAGATGGCGGAAGAACTAACGGGTGTAAAGGCATTTGTAGAGGCACTACGAGTTCAGAATCACGAACACATGAACAAGCTTCATACGATTGCAGGGCTTCTTCAGTTAGGCAATATGAAAAAAGCGATGCAATATGTATTTCAAATATCAGAAGAAAAAGGTTCACTCACTCGTTTTTTAAATCAAAGAATTAAGAACGAGAGTCTTGCAGGTCTATTGTTAAGCAAAGTGGGACGTGGAAAAGAACTCGGAATAAAAGTGGTGATCGATAATGAGAGCTCCCTCAAAACGTTTCCTGACCAGCTCGATCAGCATGATTTTGTTACGATCGTTGGTAATCTAATAGAGAACGCGTATGACGCCCTTAAAGGGATACGTGATGGCAGGATCGATGTTTCGATCGCGCAGGATGCTGAGGCATGTGCCATATTGGTTGAAGACAACGGTTGCGGGATGAGTGATGAAGTTCAGCAACACATGTTTGAACGAGGATATACGACAAAAGGAAACAACGGGTCTGGTATTGGGTTGTACCTGATTCGTCAGATTGTGGAAAAAGGTAATGGAGAGATAGAAGTATCATCACACGAAAATCAGGGAACAAGCGTTGTAATCGTATTTCCGATGAATGATAGAGGTGAAGAGGATGAGTGAGATAAAGGTTCTATTGATAGAAGATGATCCTATGGTCTTAGAAATAAACAAAGCGTTTATAGAAAAGGTAAAGCGATTTAAGGTAATTGAAACGGCATCAAACGGATCAGAAGGGCTGAAGCTAATAAAAAAACATAGGCCAGACCTCGTTGTTCTTGATATCTACATGCCAGAACAGGATGGTGTTGAGACGCTGCAGCAGATTCGAGCGGAAAAAATTCAGGTAGACGTAATCATGATTACTGCCGCAAATGACTTAGAGACCATTCGTTCTATGATGCAGAACGGTGCGTTCGATTATATTATCAAACCGTTTAATTTTGAGCGCATTGAAAAAGCACTAAAGAAATACAGAACGTATCATTCTACTATGTCTCCATCAGGAACCGCTACACAGAAAGATCTGGATAACCTCTTCTATTCTGAAATACGTGATGTTCCTGTCTCAATGGAACTTCCTAAAGGATTGAACGAGCTTACGTTAAAACAGATCGGCAGCTTTATAAAAGCGCAAACAGAAGCGAAGTCCGCAGAAGAGGTAGCGGAAGGAATTGGCATCGCACGAGTTACAGCTCGAAGGTATCTCGATTATTTAGTGAAGAACGGCTCGATACAAATGGACATTCAGTACGGGACTGTAGGACGACCTGTAAATCGGTACCTTCTTAAAAAATAGGTGGAGACCAAAAAGACCAAAACGTCCAATAAGTTCTTAATATTCTAACAAAATACTGAAAGCGTTATCATTATCTTTACAAATGATAGCGCTTTTTTTATTGGCTTGTGTAAATTGTGTGGAAATTGTCTGGGGTCTGACCCGGGGTCAGACCCCAGACAATTTAACACTTTAGAAGTTCATTTTCATACTCGAAAGGAGAAGAACAATGAAAAGGTTATTTAAGAACTTAACGTTTCAGGTATTAACAGCTATCGCAGTAGGTGTTCTAGTTGGACTCTTCTGGCCGGATTTCGGGAAACAGATGAAACCTGTGGGAGATACATTCATTAATGCTGTTAAAATGGTGATCGCGCCGATTATCTTCTTAACGATCGTACTGGGTATCGCGAAAATGGGTGACATGAAGAAGGTAGGTAAGGTCGGAGGTAAAGCCTTCATCTACTTTGAGATTGTTACGACGCTCGCACTCGTTATTGGGTTGATCGTTGTTAACGTGTTAAAACCAGGTGCGGGCTTAGATTTTGATAAACTTGAAAAAGGTGATGTGTCGCAATACACGTCTGAAGAAGGCGGTAAGATCGATTGGATCGAGTTCGTTACACATATCGTTCCTAGCAACATGGTCGATGCATTCGCAAAAGGTGATATTCTGCAAGTGCTATTCTTTTCTATCCTATTTGGTGTTGGACTTACTGCACTTGGAAACAGCGGGAAAATCATTATCGAATTCTTTGAAAAGTTGCTTAATGTCTTTTTCAAGATCGTCGGTTATATCATGAAAGCTGCACCACTTGGAGCTTTCGGTGCAATGGCGTTTACTATTGGAAACTATGGCCTAGAGTCACTTGTACCGCTTGGTAAGTTAATGATTGCGGTTTACACGACGATGTTCTTCTTTGTTTTTATCGTATTGAATCTGATCTGCAAGATGTATGGATTTAGTTTGTGGAAGTATTTGAAATTTATAAAAGAAGAGCTCCTAATTGTACTCGGAACGAGCTCTTCAGAATCTGTTCTGCCACGAATGATGAACAAGATGGAGAAGTTCGGATGCTCGAAGTCTGTTGTTGGTCTTGTCATACCAACCGGATATTCCTTCAACTTAGACGGAACATCCATCTATCTTTCTATGGCAGTCGTCTTTCTAGCTCAAGTATTTGGCATCGATCTTAGTCTCACTCAGCAGCTAACAATCATCGCTGTACTGATGCTAACATCTAAAGGTGCAGCAGCGGTTACAGGCGGTGGATTCATCGTTCTTGCTTCAACGCTTACAGCTATGCAAGTCATTCCTGTTGAAGGATTGGCGCTACTATTAGGAGTTGATCGTTTCATGAGTGAAGCACGTGCAATTGTAAACTTAATCGGAAACGGAATTGCAACGATCGTTGTTTCTAAAAGTGAAAATGAGTTTGACGAAGGTAAAAGTGAAGAAGCGATTCAGGCAATGTATGAAAATAGAAAAATTGCGGTTTAACGTTAGGAAGAGCCTTGGTCGAAACAGACTAAAGCTCTTTCTTTTTGATATGCTTAAAAAAACGAGAGAACTGGAGGATGTAAAGTTATGATCTGTAGCATGCTCAATATAAAATACCCAATCATACAAGCTGGCATGGCAGGCGGACCGACAACACCTGAATTAGTAGCAGAAGTAAGTGAGGCAGGAGCACTAGGAACATTAGGTGCAGGATATATGACTCCTCAACAAATTGAAACTGCTTTACGAGATATTCAGCAACTCACACAATCTTCAATTGCTGTGAATCTGTTTCTTCCACAGACCTATGACATTCATAAAGATGCCATTCTAGGTATGCAGCAATATTTGAATACATACCGTGTAAAACTTGGAATTACTGAGGTTAATAACATTCCAGACATGGAGAATTTATTTGAGGAACAACTTGCTACCGTGATAGAAGCAGGTGTGAAAATAGTTAGTTTTACATTTGAGGCACCAACTAAGAGATTAATAGAAGAATTACACGCTTCAGAAATCATAGTTATTGCAACAGCAACTTCTGTTGAAGAAGCAATTCAGCTAGAAGCAAATGGTGTGGATCTCATCGTTGCACAAGGTGCTGAGGCAGGAGGACATAGAGGAACGTTTCTGAATGTTGAAAATGAATCTATGATTGGCACAATGGCCCTCGTACCACAAATGGTAGATGCCGTCTCCTGTCCAGTTGTAGCAGCAGGAGGCATCATGGATGGCAGGGGAATGGCAGCAGCACTGGCTTTAGGCGCTAAAGCCGTTCAGTTAGGAACAGCATTTTTAACGGTAAAAGAGAGCGGAGCGCCTAACATTCACAAACAAACCATATTATCTAGTCGTGATACAGACACGAAAATCACAAAAGTTTTCTCAGGAAAAAGTGCGAGAGGGTTTAAGAATACGATGATGATAGATTTGGAGAATCGTATAAGTGGTAATCCGCCGCCGTATCCACTGCAGCATATATTAACGTCTGACATTCGAAAAGAAGCGGCAAAACAAGGGAATAAAGAGTTGATGTCCATGTGGGCAGGTCAAGCATCAGGTTTAGCAAAAGTGGGATCTGCTGGCGATTTGGTGGAGAATTTGGTTGGCCAATGTGAAGACGCACTCCAAAGAATTTCATGGATATAAAGTTTTACTGTTACGGTCTTTTTTCATCCAGGTACTAATAAGATTTGTATTAGCTATACAAATTTTATAGATTGGGGTGAAATCATGGATTTTATGACCGATTTTGCACCGTACGTTGGTTTAGCTGTGATTTTATATGCCATTCGTCATACAGATCGTTTTTCGAATAAGTATATCCCCATTGTTGCTGTTGTCTTAGGAGTTCTTTATGCCTTTTGGGAAGCAGGTGGTGCTACACCTGAAGCTACATTAATTGGATTAAAATACGCACTTCTTGGAATAGGGACAGTCGCAGGTATTAAATATTCGTTAGAACAAAACTTAAAGAAATAAGCCTAATTACTAACAGTGCTGAAAACACAGCGCTGTTTTTTTATTGTACAAATAGTGTAAAAATGTTAAACAAATGTAGTGTTAAATGTTTAACTACTTTAACTTATGGGAAAGGAAAAATATCCAAGCCAGTAAAGGAGGGTGTTGCTAAAATGAACATACAACATGACCTTGATAGTAAGGTATTAAACCGATTGCTGCAAAAAGATTCCAAAGCCTTAAAACAAATGGTCGATTCATATAGCACACTATTATTTCAAGTTGCTCTCCGAATAACAGGTGATAAGCGAGTGGCTGAGCAGGTTTTGTGCGAAGTATTTCGGGAACTATGGGAAAACCCAAACCATTACACAAAAATAAAAGATAAATTTCTATCCAGTTATTTGATAAAATTATGTAAAATAAAATGCGTAGATCGGGAAGAAATCCACATCACTCGCCTATTGTCGAAAAAGTCGAAAAATTATGTTGCGAATAATGCAACGATCTGATATTATAAATACGCTTACAACTAATGTAAATAAAGTAATGGAGAAAATACACGATCTGTACTTTTTCTATTCTACTTTTAATGATGAATGAACGCTCTGCACGAGTATGTAGAGCTTTTAGACAACATTCTACAATGGACTTATTTGAAAAAATAAGTACTTTTGAATGTTGTCTTTTTATTTGTCTTCCATTAAGGTAAGTTTCATGAATGTTTAACTTTATTAACTTTATAGGGGGGAATTAAGGATGAAAAAGTCTAAAAATCGTTGGCTTATTGCTCTATCAGCGGTGGGAATACATATCTCAATCGGTTCCGTGTATGCTTGGAGCAATTTTACAAATCCATTGATTGAGGAATTCGGCTGGACGGCATCACAAGTACAGATGACATTCAGTATCGCTATTCTATTTCTAGGTTTGTCGGCTGCTTTTTTAGGACATTTTGTTGAAAAACATGGTCCAAAGAAAGCGGGTTTGCTTGCAGCCATTTTCTTTGGAATAGGAATTGCTGGCTCAGGTATTGCAGTCAATATCGGGTCTTTAACACTGCTTTATCTCTTTTATGGAGTACTTGGTGGGATCGGACTCGGAGTAGGTTATATTGCACCTGTATCTACACTGATAAAATGGTTTCCCGATCGTCGTGGCTTAGCAACAGGACTTGCTATTATGGGTTTTGGTTTTGCAGCAGCGATCAGTTCACCTATTATGGACGCACTTATTAAATCTGTTGGTGTCGCAAACACTTTCTTTATTTTAGGAATTGCTTATTTTGCAGTAATGACATTGTCCTCGCTTTATTTGGAAAAACCAGAAGAAGGATGGCTTCCTGCTGGATTTAAGGAAAATGTAGAAAGCGGAAAAGTGAAAATTAAAAAAGACCTTTCACAACTAACAGCTAACGAAGCTGTTAAAACAAGACGTTTTTATTATTTGTGGATTATGCTTTTCATCAATGTTACATGTGGTATTGCAATACTTTCTGCCGCAAAACCTCTTGCTGAAGAAAGTATTGGATTAACAACTGCTGAAGCTGCAGCGCTTGTAGGTGTATTGGGATTATTTAATGGTTTTGGGCGAATTGGATGGGCATCCATTTCAGACTATATCGGGCGACCTAATACATATACGACATTTTTCGTTTTACAGATCGCACTCTTTTTCATGTTGCCACAAACTTCATCATCGATTCTTTTTCAAGTCATGCTGGCAGTTATCTATACTTGCTACGGTGGAGGATTCGCATCAATACCAGCCTACATTGGTGACCTATTTGGAACAAAACAGGTTGGAGCGATTCATGGTTACATCTTAACGGCATGGGCAGCGGCAGGTCTTGCGGGACCATTATTCGCGGCTTGGATTAAAGATACAACAGGTTCTTATGCAAACAGTTTAACTTTCTTTTCTGGTTTGTTTATTATAGCGCTCATCGTATCTATACTAGTCCGCTTTGATATGAAAAAACTAGCGGCGAAACAAGAAAAGTCTGTAGCCTAATTAAAAATGCAGTGTCTTCATTAATGGGAAGACACTGTTTTTTTACATGTTAGAACCAACTTGAAACTATTTACCTTTATAAAATGAGAGATTATGGTAAAATTGAGAAAGTGACGACAACCAAAGGAGAACTTATGACACAAAACCAAGTGAAAATCGCAGAATTAAATGCAGAAAATTGGTATGAATGTTGCTTTTTAGAAGTAGCAGATGATCAGATGAGCCATATCGAACCTAACGCAGTTTCCATAGCTCAATCCAAATTTGAACCAAGCTTAAAGCCTTACGCTATCTTTTTGGAAGATAAAACAGTTGGATTTCTTATGTTCAACTCAATGGAAGAAGAATTAGATGGGTATTGGATTTATCGGATTATGATCGATAAAAATTATCAGCAAAAAGGAATTGGTAAGATCGCAACACAGTTGATGATTGATGAAATGAAGACTTTGTTAAATCCTAAAGTAATTGTAGTGGGGTATCACCCGGAGAATAAGGGAGCACATCAACTGTATGAGAGCTTAGGATTTGTTGATAAAGGTGATAGGTTTGGCAAAGAAATGGCTGTAGTGCTAGAAATTTAATACATATATGATGTTGGCAAAAACTTCTGAAATCTTAGATTACCCTCAAATTTTTAAATAACATTTTCGAATAATTAATGTTGAGTATATAAAAGTTTTGTAAAATAGTTGAACTCCATGTTTTATTGGAGTTCTTTTTGTTTTGTTTCATCTCGAAAGGGAAAGTTTGTTACGAAGGAGTGAATGATATAGATGAGAAGATCAGAACGCAAGAAGTCAAAAAAGAGAAATGTCGTTTTATTCAGTGCGTTAGGAGCTATTCTTTTAGCATTATTATTCTTGCCAAAAGATACGCTGCTGCTGGGTAGTGAAGAGGAGCCAAGGAAAGAAAAAACAAATCAAGAACCAAAACATAAAGTGGTAAAACTTCAGCCGGATAACGAAAGTGCTTATGAAGATGAGGAAAGTGAAGAAAAAGAAGGAAACAATAACGATAAAGCTAAAAAACAAGAACCATCTGAAGAGATTGGCATAGATCCTGAAAAAGAAGCGGATAAAAAGAAAAAAGCAGAAAAAGCTGAAGCGGAAAAGAAAGAACAACAAGCTTCAGGGGACAAACCTGTTCTAAACGAGCCGATCGGTACGTCACAAACAGGACCGCATACTTCTAGTTATGAAGAAGGCAGCGTGGATTGGAATGAAAAGCTAAAAGCGATTCGTCTTGCTACAGGACTCGATGAAAACATGACAGTGTGGAAGATCGGTAATGGCGGCAGTCCTCAAAAATCAGTTGCAGAAGTAAGTCCGAATAAACAGCCAAACGAAAAATACACCGTGAACCTCGAGTGGGTGGATCAAAAAGGCTGGATGGTGACGAGTGTTCAGAAGTAAGTTCTGAAGAAGTGGACAGTAAAATGTTGAAAGTGGACAGTAAATGAGGACAAGTGGACAGTAAAACTTTAGAAGTGGACAGTAAATTAAGAAAACTGGACAGTATTTTGAATAAACTGGACAGTAAACCTCTATCTTATAAAACCACCCACCTGAAAATTATCAAGAAAAGCTGGCTTAGCACGTTCAAATTGAACGATTACTAGCCAGCTTTTTTACTTTCACTTACTTTTTCCTCGCTTTTACTAGAAAACGGTGCTGTTTCACTTCAAAGTATCCATTGATTTGAATCAGTTCATGAATGTGATAAAGCTTTTCTAGTGAATCTTCGAGTTTAAACCCTGGCACCTGCCAAGGTATGGCTTCTAAGTAATAAAGTAGGGCACCTATATCATAAAAGCGCTGAACAGGGAATTCTTCTTTCGCTTCTAAGATCTCAAATCCATTTTCCAGGAGTTCATTTTCAGCAAAACGTAAATTCCAATGTAAAAATTCTTCATTAATAGGATAGCCAAGCATAGTATTAATCTCAGCACAATCTGAACCGCCGACTTGTTGTGTGAGAAAGATTCCACCATCAGTTAATGTGCGCTTTACTTCAAGTGGAGAATAGGATTCGTGTTTATTAATGATAAGGTCAAACGTCTGATCTTCAAAAGGAAGAAGATCGTCGTCACCGATCTGAAAGACTTTTACTCCAAGAGGTTCAAGACGTTCTCTTGCGATTGGAACGTTTGGCAGATACCCTTCTGTTGCACAAACTACTGCTGGAAACGGTTGAAGTTTGGACAAAAGTTCACCACCTCCAGTGCCCATGTCAAGCATCGATGATACTTTACCAATAAGAGGGGTGACCATACTGCCATAAGACCACGAGAGCATTCCACTTGCCATTCGACCAGATTCAGTTATATATGAAAAATCCCACCCTGAGAATGGTTTCTTAACTTCCTTAATATACATTTCAAAATCTACATCACGTTTCATACGTGCACCTCCGAAAGTTTATCTTTAAATGATGAGTCTATACATTTTGTTGGAGGTCCCCTAGAATAATAGCGGTTTTATTTCTCGTGCTCAAAATGATTCATAATGTTCTCCTTATACCTTTTTTAGTTTAATTCTTCAAATCAATTCCAGTTCCTTCCTAAGCTTATAAATTAGAGGGAATCTTGTCGAGTTGTCGAAAATAGGCAAAGAAGTAAGAGTGAGAATAAGGGAGTGCATTATGACACATCATGCTATGAAAATGTACGATTATCACGTTTGGGCGAACAAGGAGTTATTCCATCGGTTATCAGAACTTGGAAATGATGTGTATCATCAGACAGTGCAGAGTGTTTTCCCATCCATCTCGAAAGTAGTTTCACACATGTCCATCGTTGATCAGCTTTGGTTTCATATTATTTCAGGTATCAATATGACAGAAGCCCTCGAGATTGAAAAAGTTGAATCTGATACAAAGAGCATTGAGGAAATCATTAAGATGTTTAATGAATCAACCAATCAATATAGGGAGTATCTTAACAATCAAGTTGATTTGGATAAGATTTTAATACTGGATACGCCATGGGCGGGCCGTAGAGAAACGAGTATCTCTGAGATGTTGATGCATATCTCGACTCATGGTGTTTATCATCGCGGAAATATTACAGCTATGCTGCGTCAAAACGGTTATAGCTCAGTGACGACAGATTTAACCAGTTATTGGTATTCAGATCAATAATCCTTACTTACTAATAGCTCGATATACACCAATCAACCTTCAAAAAGGAGATGTAGATGAAGAAAATAGCGATATACGTAAGCTTTTCAATCATCCTATTGATTGGACTAGCGTACAGCGGTTTGAAGTTAAGCAGTTCGAGAGACTTTCAGTTTTTCGGAGGTTTAGTAACGAGTGCAGATACTTCTGAAAAGGTAGTTGCCTTAACATTCGATGATGGACCTACAGACAACACGAATGAAATTCTAACGATTTTAAAAGAAGAAGAAGTTAAAGCCACATTTTTTGTAACGGGAAGGGAGATAGAAGAGAACCTGAAAGAAGCAAAAGAAATTGTTGCAGCAGGACATGAGCTCGGAAACCATTCTTACTCTCATAAGCGAATGGTTTTGAAAACACCTTCTTATATTAAAGATGAGATTGAGACAACAGATGAGCTGATTCGCAAAGCAGGATATGAGGGGAAGATTCAATTTCGTCCACCATATGGTAAAAAGTTAATCGGACTGCCCTATTACTTAGATAAACATGATCGAGAAACAATTCTTTGGAACATAGAGCCGGAAACATATCCAGAAATAGCATCTAATTCTACCAAAATAGAGAAGCATGTGAGTGAAAATATTCAGCCAGGCTCAATCATTCTGCTTCATGTTATGTATGACAGCCGTGCAGCATCCATGAATTCTGTAAAGGGTATCATTACGAATTTGAAGAAAAAAGGGTATACGTTTAAAACAGTTTCTGAAATGGTTCAATAAAATAGAGGAGCCCATCTTTTAAAGGGCTCCTCAAACGAATTAATTGTTATTTAGAAACAAGTACAGGTTGATGTGCGTTAGAAACAACTTTTTGACTGACGCTTCCTAAGAAAAGCTTTTTAAATCCGCTATGGCCACGATTACCGATGACGATGAGATCGATGTTATGGCTATCCGCATATCCACAAATGGTGGCAGTTGGATCACCGTGCAAAATGGCTGTCGTTTTCTTTATTTCAGGATCAACTCTTCCTAAAGCTCTGTTTAGGATTTCTTCGCCATGACTTTGCTCCAAAATTTCTGCTTCTCTTACTTCTACAGTTGAAATCGCTACTCCGCCTGGATGTACGCCACCATACAAAGGCCGAACCATTTCATTGGTTACATAAAGTAACGTTAACTCAGCCCCTGTATGCCGTGCAATCTCATTACCATTGTGAAGAGCGGTAAAACTTCCTTCAGAGCCATCAAAAGCAACCAGAATCTTGGTATATAACATCACGTTGATTTCCTTTCTTGCAGATTTGGCAACATGTATGGAAATGTCACCTTATAAAACCTTTACCCCTTGATATTTTATGTAAACAAAATACTGATTTCCTGTCACAAATCAAAAGCCAGAATCGTCATGTTTGTAAAATCAGAAAGTAGTGATGATACATGAATACATTTGATGTGGCGATTGTTGGTGGCGGCATAGCTGGTTTGACATCTGCCGTATATTTAGCACAAGCAGGAAAGTCTGTTGTGGTACTAGAAAAAGCTAGCAAAGTAGGCGGTCGTGCACAGACCACCTCAAAAAACGGAGCACTTTTTAACCTAGGTGGGCATGCATTATATAGAGGAGGAGCGGCTGAGAAGATTTTAAATGAGTTACAAGTAAATGTATCTGGAGCTGTACCAAATACAAAAGGATATGCGATCTGGAATGGAGAACTTTTTGAATTGCCAGGATCATTAGCTGCAATGGTAAAAACAAAACTTCTAACATGGTCTGGGAAGACGGAGCTTGTGAAGGTCATGTTGAAACTTCAAACCATTTATGCCACAACTATTCCGCATATGAGTTTGCGAGAATGGGCCGAAAAGGAAATAAAGGATCCTATGGTGCGTAACGTTTTTTACGCTTTATGCAGAACATCAACGTATTGCATAGACTACCATCAACAATTAGCGAGTGCTGTCATTCAACAAGTTAAATTAGGGCTAAAAGGTGTTCTGTATGTTAACAACGGCTGGCAATCCATCGTAGAAAACCTTCGCTTAAAGGCTTTGGAAGCAGGGGCAATTATTCTCACAAACAAGACGGTTTCCTCTATTCAAATCGGAATTCAACATCAATTATATTTTGCAGATGGGGGAAGGATGGCGGTCTCAGATGTAATTCTAACAGCAGGACCTGATCAATCAATGAAACTCATAAATGAAGCAGAAGGAACATTGCTTCAAAAGTGGAGTCAACAAGCACGTCCTGTATATGCTGCATGCCTAGATGTAGCTTTAAAAAAACTACCAAGATCGAGTCATCATTTTGCGATAGGGATCGACCAGCATATTCTGTTCTCTAACCACTCTAGAGCTTGTTCATTAAGTCAGGATGGTGAGATTGTTATTCAAATGATC
The DNA here is from genome assembly GCF_016401385.1 of Fictibacillus halophilus. Lineage (NCBI taxonomy): Bacteria > Bacillati > Bacillota > Bacilli > Caryophanales > Fictibacillaceae > Fictibacillus > Fictibacillus halophilus. The sequence continues at coordinate 472,504 of NZ_JAEACF010000001.1, forward strand.
AAATATTTAGGGACGAAGAAAGAAGAGAGTGCAAATGTTCATAAACAAGAGCTTGAGAGTATTTTAGATCTCATGCAGCCAGGATGGAGAAAAGAACTTGTAGCTCAGCAGTTTCTGCCAAGAATGATTGTAGTACAAGACACGATTAGCGTTCAAGATAAACAATACTTCGGTCCGGGTGTACCTGAAATACCAGGTCTCTACATTGCAGGAGACGGAACGGGACATGGAGAAATGTTGGTAGACACAGCATTTGCTAGTGCTAAAAGAGCAGCGGAAGCCATTATCAAGAATGAAGGACTAAATCGTTTGCAAAGGGAGGCTTAATGGATGAATGATGTTTATCCTGATCAGCTATTTACGACGTATAGGTCACTCTTGTTTTCATTAGCTTTTCGAATGCTAGGAAGTGTGCAAGATGCGGAAGATATCCTGCAAGAAGCGTACATTACTTGGAGTGAGCAAACCATAGATCAAATTCAAAATCCGAAAGCTTACCTTTGTAAAATCGTAACTAATCGCTGCATGGATCTGCTTAAATCTGCGCGGAAACAACGAGAAACATATGTAGGGCCATGGCTCCCAGAACCACTAATAACAGACAACAAAGAAGATCCAGCATTACATTATGTGATGAAAGAATCTCTTTCCACAGCATATTTGCTGTTATTAGAACAGTTATCAGAAACTGAACGTGCTGTGTTTTTGCTGAGAGAAGTTCTACAGTATGAGTATGATTCAATTTCAGAAGTGGTTGGAAAGAGCAGTTCGAACTGCAGACAGATTTTTCACCGCGCAAAAAAAGCGATAGGAGATCATGCATCTGACCAAGTGTCACCGCCTAAAGCATCCGCATTAACTGAACAATTTGTATCAGCGGTTGTTTCAGGAAATGTTACGAGACTATTAAGCTTGCTGGCAGTGGATGCGACATTATTATCAGATGGTGGCGGAAAAGTAAAAGCGGCTGTTTTTCCAATTGTTGGGTCAGAGCGGATTTCTCGTTTTTATATGGGAATTATGGCAAAAGCGACGGAAGACTTTTCATTCAAATTTACTAACGTAAATGGCGAACCAGGAATTGTACTGTATGCCGAAAATCAAGTATTTGGTGTTCTTTCACTACAGATTAAGAATAATCTCATCCAGACTATATATTGGGTAGTAAACCCTGACAAACTAACTCATCTTACTTAACACATACATGGAGGTACAACATGAAACCCATATTAATAGATTTCCCAACAGAATTCACAACTGATCGACTGCTGATCCGCATGCCTATGCCCGGAGACGGCAAAGCGATGTTCCAAGCTATAAGTGCTTCACTTGACGAATTAAAGCCATGGCTTCCTTTCGCACATTTTGAACAAACCGAGGAAGATGTAGAAGTGAATATTCGAGAAGCACATTTGAAGTTTCTAAGCAGGGAAGATCTGCGGCTACTTGTGTTTTTAAAAGAGAATGGTAACTTGATCGCATCATCAGGATTACACCGTATTAATTGGGAAATTCCAAAATTTGAGATCGGCTATTGGTTAGATTCTCGTTATTCAGGTAAGGGATACATGACAGAAGCAGTACAGGGTATCACGGAATTTGCTGCAAAAGAGCTAAAAGCGCGTCGAATTGAGATTCGCTGTGACACACGAAATATTAAAAGTGCAGCGATTCCTGAACGCTTAGGATTCACATTAGAAGGTATTCTTCGCAATGATTCAATGGAGATTGGTTCAACTACAAAACTTCGAGATACAAGTATTTATGCAAAAGTATTTTAATAGGAGGAGAGAGTTTGGGAGTAGCTGTTTTCTTTGATTTGTATGAAACGTTGATTACGGAGTGGAAAAATGGTCGGAAGAAAGTTAAGTATTCTATTGAACCATTAGGGTTAGATAAACAAATCTTTAAAGTAGAGTGGGATCTTAGAAGAGAGCAAAGAATGAATGGTACGTTTCCAGATCATCAGAGTGTGTTAAGAGATATATTACATTCGCATGGAATTTCACCAAATTTAAAAGCTATCGAGCATGTTCACCAAGAAAGATTGATAGCCAAGAACATTCCTTTTCAAGAAATAGATTCCCGCGTTATTGAGCTTCTTCAAACTATAAAGTCCAAAGGGTTAAAGCTTGGTCTGATCTCAAACGCTGCTCCTGAAGAGGTGGATGCATGGGAAACATGTGAGTTATCTAATTATTTTAATGAAGTAATTTTCTCTTATGAAGCACGAGTTGCGAAACCACAAAAAGAAATCTATCAAATGGCTTGTGAAAAGCTTGGTGTAACTCCTGAAGAATCTATTTTTATTGGTGATGGAGGATCCGACGAATTAAGGGGAGCAACTGAAGCAGGAATGACAGCACTTCAAGCGACCTGGTTTTTACCATCTGTGATCAGTGAGAAAGCTACAGGTTATCCAAAACTCAAAAAACCACAGGACTTACTGCTTCATGAGAGCATGAAATTTAGTAAAGTCTATTAATCTAGAGCTAGCACTAAGATTATCGTGCTAGCTCTCTTTGTTTTGCATTTTTATAATTGATTTCTTTTTTATTATGATAATTGAACATTAACACATTAAGTGTTACGGCAAACAACATAATTAATATAGATGTTCCGATGACAACTTCTTTAACATTTAACCACTCACTTAAGAAACTAGCAAATAGGATGATAACGATAAGACTTATACTTTGAAAAAAACCTAACGTTGCTCCAACTCTCCCCATTTTGTTAGACGGAATACTTTGTTGGAAAAAAGTTTGGAATCCTGTGTTAGCAAATGCTGAAAAGAAACCTAGAATAATGAAGCCTATACATGCGGAAAAGAATGAATGAGAGAAGGCATAAATTCCATACCCTATACTAAGAAGCGTGGAAGCGAAGCCAATAAGGTAGGGAACAGGAAATTTATTAGCCATTACAGCGAGAATTAAAGATCCGGTTAAATAGCCAATTCCGGTTATACTCACAAGCAAACTATATTGGCTTTCTGAAAGCTCAATAATAGTTTGTGTGAAAACGACTTCTTGAGAATCTAGCGCTATGGCTAAAGTCATGATCATTTGAAAAAGGATGTATGTAGTTAAAAATGATCGTTGTTTTCTTAGAAAATCACCTACTATCCTCCAGTCATTAATCATTAATCTTATTTTGCTAGAATGGGAAGAAGAAACTCCTTGTTTATCATATAAACTTGGTAGAAAAGAAAGCATGCATGCTGATAAAAGGAAGGAAACAGCATTACACCAGATCGCAAAGTGATACGAACCAAAGTGGACGAGTGCCCCAGCGATAGCTGGTCCGATAACAAGCGCGCCAGTTGTTAGAACAGAAGCTATTGAATTATAGCGTAGCCATTTTTCTTTAGGGACGAGTTGAACAGTGTAAGCTGATGATGCTGGCTTGAAGAATGAACTGCAGAGACTAACGGCAAAAAGAACACTATAAATCATCCACAACTCTGATAAGAAGGGTATTAATGCAACAAGTAGCGCTCGCATAATATCAGTAATCATCATGATTGTTTTTTTATTTAAACGGTCGATCAAGCTGCCTGACCATAAGCTTGTCACGATTCCAGCTAGAGGGCCGATTAACCATAAACCAGCAACTGCTGCAACAGATTCCGTTTTTGCAAAGATAAATAAATTTAAAGAAACTAAGTAGATAAAGTCACCAATATATGAAATACCCACCGCAGATAACAATAGGGCGGGAAATTTCCACTCGCTGTTTAGTTTCCTCATTACGCATTCACCTGAAACGTGCAAAAGACCTTATATTCTTTTTTAGTGCTATCGCTATCATTTGTGACTTGACTTTCCCATCGAAGGAAAAGCTGTTCTAACTCTAGTAGGAACTGCTTCTTCTCTTCATCATCAAGTAAAAGGTTGGTTGAAATAGACGAGGGTTTAGTGTTATCTTCGTCAATTAATTCAAAACGAGTGGATTTAGAGCGGTAGTATTTTTCTATGATTCCGCCTTTCTTTTGTTCTTTTACAAGTTCTAAAATGCCTCCGTTAAAAAGAAGTTGGATGTGGTAATGAACAGTTCCAGCCGTTTTTCCCAGTTTATCAGCAACTTCTTTTGCCGTTAATTCCTCATCCTTCAATAAGTGGATAATTTGAATACGTGTCGCATTCGCAATTAACTTTTGTTGATCTGCTGATATGGAAAGGGAATTAGTCATTTGTTATGCCTCCTTAATCTAATTATATAAATCATTCTATTTTTTTAGAACATCTCCTTCTTTTTATTTAACAAATTTTAGGTAAAAAAGAACTACAAAGAAAATATGCCATCAGACACTATGATTTTATTTCCTATTTTTGACGCTAGTAACAACTAATTAACTTTCTGAAAATTCATATAAATAGAGTTTGAGAGGTGATATGATGTTGCATACAAAGTAAATAAAAGGAAATTGGAGGCGTGACAATGACAAAGAAGAAGTGGGTTGCAATGGGGATTGCGGCAACATTAATCGCAGGTGCGTTCGGACCATCAGCAATGGCTGCAACAGAACAAGTAAAGGTGAAAGTAAGTAGTGATTCAGGAACTCCTGCATTTCTAGCTGGTAAATTGTCTTCCAAATCAAATGCATCTGCACAAACGGTACTGTTTGATTATGTGAACAGTCATAAATCAATCTTTAAACTAGGAAAAACTAAAGCAGAAGACTCGTTCTCTATTTTAGAAAGTACGAAAGAAGCAAATGGGAATACGGTTCTAAGACTTCAGCAAAAATACAATGGTGTTCCTATTTGGGGTTATACCCAAGTGGCTCACATCAATAAAAACGGTGAACTTACCGTGATCTCCGGTGAAGTTGCTCCAGAAATGGACAAGCAATCGAAATTAAATAGCGCAAAGCAGATCAGTGGTAAAAAAGCAGTAACAATCGCAACTGCAGCACTTGGTCTAACACCGGAATTTGAGAAAAAGCCAAAAGCGGAAAAAATCGTACTGATGAAAGACGGCAAGGCGCATTATGCTTATCTTGTAAACTTAAACTATTTAACACCTGAGCCGGGGAACTGGAACTATTTTATTGATGCACAGTCAGGTGAAATCCTAAACCGTTATAATGACATGCACGAAGTAACTGGAACGAACACGACTGGAACAGGAAAAGGTGTACTAGGTGATACAAAAACACTGAACCTCACATTATCCAGTGGAAAGTATTATATGCAAGATAATACGCGTGGAAACGGGATCTTTACCTATGATATGAAGAACCGTACGTTCCTGCCTGAATTCTTCTTGCCGGGGACACTATACAGTGGAACAGACAATGTATTTGATAGCTCATACGATCAAGCAGTCGTTGATGCTCATTACTTTGCTGGTTTAACCTACGATTATTATAAAAATACACACGGACGTAATTCTTATGATAATAGAGGAGCACAAATTAAATCATCTGTTCACTTTAATAAAAACTACAATAATGCTTTTTGGAACGGTTCGCAAATGGTGTACGGCGACGGTGATGGCACGAACTTTATCGCCTTCTCTGGCGGCATTGATGTAGTTGCTCATGAACTGACGCATGCCGTAACAGATACGAGTTCAGATCTTGTCTACCAAAACGAGTCAGGTGCATTGAACGAAGCGATGTCTGATATCTTTGGGACACTAGTAGAGTATTATAACGGTAAAAATCCTGATTTTGAAATTGGTGAAGATGTTTACACACCTGCCGTAGCAGGAGATGCTCTTCGTTCGATGTCAGATCCGGCAAAGTACCAAGATCCTGATCACTATTCTGTTCGCTATACAGGAACTGGTGACAACGGAGGGGTTCATATCAATAGTGGAATCATCAATAAAGCAGCTTACCTCTTAAGTGAGGGTGGCAGTCATTACGGCGTGTCAGTTACCGGAATTGGACGAGACAAACTTGGGGCGATCTTCTATCGTATGAACACGGTATACTTAACGTCATCTTCAAACTTCAGTCAAGCGAGAGCAGCGGCAGTCCAGTCGGCAACAGATCTATATGGTGCCTCTTCACAAGCGGTAACATCGGTAAATCAGGCATTTAATGCAGTAGGCATTCAATAAATTTTGATAAGCTAGAACCATCTTTAGTGGTTCTAGCTTTTTTAGTGGGGAAATAGCGAATGTCTACGATTACCGACTCGTGGATTGGGAGCTAAAACTCGTGGATTGAGAGCCGAAACTCGTGGATTGAGAGCCGAAACTCGTGAATTGGGAGCCGAAACTTGTGGATTGGGAGCCGAAACTCGTGGATTGAGAGCCGAAACTCGTGGATTGAGAGCTGAAACTCGTGGATTGAGAGCCGAAACCCAGGGATTGCAAGCTCAATCTCATGAAATTAACCCTCATTAGCAGGGGTGCTCCTATCGATATAGAATAAGTAAACTTAGCAAAAAAGGTTAAGAACGAATGAACGTTCGTGTATATGATGGATGTAGGGTAGGTGATGGAGATGGATTATGAAGATTGCATTCAGCGGACACTTGACTATATTGAAGAGAATTTGCAGAACAGGATCACATTAGAGGAGCTTGCAGAGCTCGCTTGCTTCTCGCCTTTTCATTATCATAGAGTGTTTCAGTTTCTAGTTGGCGAATCTGTAATGGATTATGTGCGGAAAAGAAGACTCTCACACGCGGCAAAGCGATTATTGCAATCAGACGATAAAGTAATCGATATCGCTTTTGATCTAGGTTTTCAGTATCATGAATCGTTTAACCGAGCTTTTAAAAAACATTATGGCCGATCACCGCGAGAGTACCGTAATGCATCCGTTCATCCCGTCTCACTTCATCAAAAGACTTACCTTAATATAAACCGTTATATAGGAGGAATAAACATGGAAATGAAAATCATTAAAAAGCCAGCTTTCCACATCATCGGGTATGACTTAAACACACGAAACACAGATGGTCAAAATAATGTAGATATTCCAAAGTTTTGGCAGAATTATATTCAAAATAAATTAGGAGAAAAGATTCCAAACCCTCTAAACAGAAACCAGGAACTAGGATTATGCACAGAGTACAATACAGCAACAGGTGAGTTTGTTTATATGATTGGAATGGAAGTGGAGAAAGGTACACCTGCTCCAGAAGGGATGTCCTATAGAAGCTTTCAAGAGATGGAGTACGCTGTCTTTACAACACCAAAAGCCTCAGAGGAGAATTTCGTGCAATCGATCCAGCAAACGTGGGTTGAAATCTTCTCCAAATGGTTCCCAGATTCAGGATATGAGCATAACGGAAAGTTAGAATTCGAGCTTTACGATGAACGCTGCTATGGAGATGAGAACAAACAGATCGACATCTACATCCCGCTCGTTAAGAAAGCTGAAAAAGTGAAATAAATGGTGTTACGCCCTTTTTGCGAATGAGCAGAAAGGGTTTTTTGAATCTAAAAAAATGGAATTTTGTGTTAAACTAATAATCTGAATATTAATGAAAATCTAATTTGATAAACGAGGAAGGATACATCAAAATGAAGTTTACGATTGACCAAAAAGTATTTAGTAAAGCTCTTTCTGATGTTGGAAGAGCCGTTTCTCAAAAATCACTCGTTCCTATTCTTTCAGGCATAAAGGTTATAGCAGAAGATGAGGGGATAACGCTCATTGGAACAAACTCAGATATTATCATCAAACGGTTTATTTCTAGAGACGAAACTTCCCGAAATATCAGCATTGATCAAACAGGGAGTGCAGTCGTTTCAGAGCGATATTTTACAGAGCTCATTCGCAAGCTACCTGCAGACGTTGATATTGAAGTAGCTGATAAACAGGTGGTAAAGGTTAGATCGGGGGACATTTTTACTCAATTGAATGGGTTTCGAGCGGACGAATATCCACAGTTACCTGAGATCAATGGAACAAACGCAATCCCTATGGACGCAAAAGAATTAAAAGAGGTCATTAGACAAACCGTTTTTGCTACAGCTAAAAATGAAACGAGGCCAGTCCTTACGGGTGTTCATTTTATGTTTTCAAACAACCAGCTTACGACCGTTGCGACTAATTCACAACGGTTAGCATCTAGAATAAATGATGTATACGTAAAGAAAGAGACCTCATTCATTGTTCCAAGCTCCAGTTTGAATGAACTTGTAAAACAAATCAGTGATTATTCAGGTATCGTAAAAATCCACTCTGCAGACGGATACATCCTTTTTGAAACAGATCAGGTTTCTTTGTATTCTAGATTGATTTCGGGTCAGTATCCGAATACATCCAAACTCATTCCGAATGAACAAAAAACAATGTTGAGTTTAAATAAAGAACGTCTCGAAAAAGGAATTGAACGGGCCTGCTTATTTGCTGGTGAATGGAAAAACAACAATATTACGTTAAGTATTAGAAATCATAAACTTTGCATCTCATCAGGCTCTTCTGAAATGGGGCAAATACAGGAACTACAAGAAATTTTAGACTTAACAGGCGACGCCGATCTCAAGATTTCGATCGATGGTCACTTTTTAAAGGAAGCTTTACATACGATTAAGGACGAAGAGATCAACATAAAATTCAACGGCGCAATGAGACCGGTCGTAATTGAATCTACACATCAAGAATCAACATATCTTCATCTGATCTCACCAGTTAGATCCTATTAGGGAGTGTGGTACATGATACAAAAAGATGGAGAATATCAGCTACTCATTAATGAGATAGGTCATTGGATTAAAATAGAGGGGAGCTTAAATAAAACGATTCCCTTAGTGATCATCCATGGAGGCCCGGGAGGCAATCATTATGTTTTTGAGCGGACTGCAGGGCCAAAGCTTGCTGAGGAGCGAACAATTATTTACTACGAACAAAGAGGTTGCGGCAGAAGTGAACGACCACACTCTGATGATGCTTATGCAATTGAATTACTAGTAGAAGATTTCTATTGCCTAGTGAAGCAGCTCGGAATCAAGAAAGTAGATGTATTAGGTTATTCTTTCGGAGGTGAATTAGCGTTAGAAATGGCTCTTACTTATCCAGAAATAATCAATAAAATCGTTCTTTCAGCTCCAAGTTTAATGTTTTCGGATTCCGTTTTTCAAATTCAGATACAAGGTTTTAAAACCATAGGTGATGAAAGATTCTTAGAAAGAATGGAGAAGGTACTAAGTCAAAATCTACCCATAAAAGAAAAATGGGAAAAAGTTTGGTCAATCGCTGATTCGGAAGTAGTTGATCGTTTTTTATTCGAAGACCAAAATGTAGCGAAGAATAACAGACGGTTATGGGAAGACAGTGGCTTAAATAATACAGGGAAAATGATGGTGGCCATTCAAAAGAATCCCCCGTCTCCCCCTCTTCAAAAACGATTAAACCAAATTAAGCATCACACGCTTATCTTAACCGGTATCCACGATCGAAATACGGGTTTGAAGATATCAAATATTATTAAACAAGAACTATCGAACAGTAAGTTAGAGAAATTTAAAAACAGTGCGCACTTTCCAGATTTAGAAGAAGAGAAAAAATTTGTAACAACGACATTAGATTTTTTAAGATAGGGGTCACAGTATGTTAGATATATTGGATACGTCGAAAGTTAATAAAAAATTGATTAATAAATTCTTTCAAAAGCACTGGGGAAGTCCGGAGATGGTGATTTCCAGTGGCACATTTAATTGCAATGAACTTGATGGTTTCGTTGCTATTAATGAGATGGGTGAAATAGTAGGTCTCCTTACATATATCATACATAAAAATGTCTGTGAGATTATTTCTTTAGACAGTACTTTAGAAAACAAAGGAATTGGTACAGAGCTTCTAAAAAAAGTTGAAATACAAGCTATTAATCAAAAAGTTATACACGTAAAAGTAACGACTACGAACGATAACATAAAGGCATTGAGCTTTTATCAAAAAAGAGGTTATTGTTTAACTAACCTTCTTCCAAATGAAGTAGAAAAGGCTAGGAAAGTAAAACCCGAAATTCCTCAAGTCGCAGACAATGGCATCCCTATTCGAGATGAAATCGTGTTGAGTAAATGCCTTCAAAGGAGTATTTAAGGATGGTCGACATAGAAGAGAAAATCACATTTGTTACAGACGACAAGGATGTGTCTGTTTCAAAATTTCTATCTTTAGTGAATGCTGTATGGCCAGGTGATTACCATGAACAGTCTACAGTAGAGGCATTAAAAAGAACATTGAACATTACAGCATGGGATCATGAGAAACTCGTTGGCTGTGTTCGAATTCTAACTGATGGCTATTTCTTTGGAACCATCACTGAAATTCTTGTTAGGCCAGACTATCAAGGCAGGAAGATAGGCAAACATCTAATGGAAATAGCTTGGGAACAAAGTCCAACATCCCTCTTTATAGGTGCTCAGCCAGGAAAAGAACATTTCTTTGAAAAGTTAGGTTATACAAAGTCCATTCAATCTTTTCAAAAGAAAAAACAAAGAAATAGGTGAAAACATGCAAAAAGCACTTCCGAAAGTTAAACTTAGAGACCTCGTGATCGAAGATGCTGAAGATCGTTATGCGTGGTGTTTGGACGTAGAGGTGACAAAGCACCTTAACATGCCTAACAAATATCCGCCGTTCAGTATAGAAGAAACAAGAAACTGGATCATTCAGTGTATTGAAAAGAAAAATGGATATGATCAAAAAGCGATAATCAGTGAGCACGGTAAACATATTGGATGGATAGATTTAAAAAATATAGATCGTTTAAATCAACACGCAGAATTGGGCATAGCCATTGGAGATAAAAGTTATTGGGGCAAAGGCTATGGGATTGCCGCTATGCATGAGATGTTAAAGTATGGCTTTTTTGAACTCTCCCTTAACAAAATCTGGCTTAGAGTTGAGATTGATAATGAGAAAGCCATCTCCTCTTATATAAAAGCCGGTTATGTAGAAGAAGGGATTCTAAGACAAGACCGTTTACGTGGAGGCATGTTTGTTGATCGGTTACGAATGAGTGTGATTAAAGATGAATATTTTGCAAATAGTGTTTCGCATCTTTAATGGATGTATGCGAGATTCATACCTGTAAAATTTTATAAAATAAATGGAATAATTACTCATTTTAAGGAAAATCTAAAACTATATAAAGAACAGGTTTGCCACTTGTTTCACACAGGACGATACTCAAAAAATCGTCCTATTTTTATTAACAAATACTACCTTTTACCGTCGCGCATAAGAATGATTCAATGTGGAATTATAATCTTAATTCAACTAGGAGGTGAAAACAACATGGCTAACTCAAACCAATTAGTAGTACCAGGTGCACAACAAGCTATCGACCAAATGAAGTATGAAATCGCTTCTGAGTTCGGTGTAAACCTTGGACCAGATTCAACTTCTCGTGCTAACGGATCTGTAGGTGGAGAAATCACAAAACGTTTAGTTGCTCAAGCTCTTGGCGGAAAGCGCTAATTAAATTTAATATCATGGCTTGGCTATCTGTTCATCGCAGATAGCCTCTTTGTTTTTTACATACATAAACACTTCTGTTTGACATTTTGAATGAAGTATTTTATATTAGTTGACGTATCAATTATTGAGCTATCAATTATCCGATAAAAGGAGGGGGATGCTGTTGTCCAACTCATATATAGATGATGAAAAGATCATTAACCGTTTGTATGAGATCCATCGCAGAACGGTTCCTAAGTTTGAAAGCTGTACAGGTATTAGTCAGACGCGCTTAGAGCTTTTGCATGAATTATATGAAGTTGAAGAGATCAGTCAAAGAGCTCTTCAAAAGAAAGTAAATATTGATCATGCAGCCGTAACGCGGCATCTGAAACAGCTTGAAGATAAAGGAATGGTAATCCGTAGGAAAGATCCTAAAGATCAACGTTTTACGTATGTTTCTCTATCAGAGGAAGGTCGTTTGAAAATCATTCATTACCGGGAAGAGAAAGAACGTTTTATTTCTGGTGTATTGCATGATTTTTCTGAGGAAGAAAGAAAAACGTTGCTGGGTATGTTAACTCGTATTCAGCGCAATATTGAAATTTTTGAGTAGTCACCATCTTAAACAACTAAGACTTTTAAACATAAAGGAGAATGTATGATGCAACAAACTAAAATCAATGACTTTAACGAAATTATCACTGGACGTCGTTCCATTCGTAATTACGATCCATCAGTAAAAATTTCTAGAGAAGAAATGAAAGAAATTTTAACTGAGGCTTCTCTTGCACCATCTTCTGTTAACTTACAGCCTTGGCGTTTTGTCGTAATCGATACACCAGAAGGAAAAGAAACGTTAGCGCCTCTAGCTAAGTTTAACCAACGTCAAGTAGAAACATCATCTGCTGTAATTGCTGTATTCGCAGATAACAATAGCTTGGATTATTTAGAAAGAATTTATGATAAAGCAGTAGAAGAGGGGCATATGCCTCAAGAAGTAAGAAATCAGCAAGTGCCAGCTATTCGTGGACTTTTAGAACAAATGACTCCTGAGCAATTTAAAGATATGAACTTGATCGATGCAGGACTTGTCTCAATGCAATTAATGCTCGTTGCTCGTGCACACGGATATGACACGAATCCGATCGGTGGATATGAAAAAGCTGAGATTGCTGAAGCATTTGGTCTAGATAAAGAACGTTATTTCCCTGTTATGTTGCTTTCAATCGGTAAAGCAGCTGATGCAGGATATCAATCTGTTCGTCTATCAGTAGAAGAAACGACAGAGTGGAGATAAGGAAAGGGGAATAGATAAAGATGATTATTATTCACGCAGGTTTAACGGTACAAAAAGATAAAGAAGAAGCATTTTTAGCAGAGGTAAAAACATTAGTAGAGGCTTCACGTGCTGAAAGTGGTAATATTCAATACGATCTAAAGAAAGATACAGAAAAAGAAGGAACGTATATGATGGTAGAAGTTTGGGAGAACCAAGAAGCGGTTCAAAACCATAACACAAGTGAGCACTTTGTGGCGTTCGGTCAAAAGGCAGCAAGCTTTATGGCTGCTCCAACTGATGTGAAAGTGTATGCAGGCGAACAAGTAAAATAATCGTGAAAGGAAGGCGCATAACATGTGCCTTCCTTTTTTATTAAATATTATTCAGCTTTTGTGTACTTGCGCTCTTGCTCAGCGATGAGTTCATCATCCTCCGCGTTATCACGAGTAACCTTTTGGGTAAGAATCGCACCAACGGCTACCAAAATCATGACAGCGATATAATAACCTTTTTCGTTTAATTGCAGATTGTCTGCATTGTAGAGTCCGATACAAAACATGGACACTCCAGCGATGAACGTAAAATAAGCTAAAACAGTAAAGGCTGGGGTGTTTCTTCTTCTATGGCGTTGCATATGTAAACCTCCTTCTTTCTCTTTTAAATGAATAAACATATATATGCCAAAAGCTATCTTCATTATAATCAATAAATGGATTTAATTCCTTATTTTTCTTGTTCGCTTATACAGTTTAATGAATTATTACATCTCTTTTAGAAGAGGAATTAAATAATCAACCGAAGGGCGATGATTATTGTTTATAAAATTGTTTATTGAGCTTGGTTCATTCTTAACTGAAACCAAACGAACAAACTCTGATTTTTCGCCGATTGCTATTGATGCTTCACTCAATTTGTTGTATTCATACTCTAATTGGCTATTCGTTAAATTCAATTGAATGTGAAACAAAACGGCTAGAAAATCATAATCTCCACCCGTTTTTAAGAAACGAACAGAACAACTAGTCACGCAATGGAGCTGAATACCAAGCTCTTCTGTCATTTCTCGCAACACACTATCCTGTAGCTGGAACTGATTGCTTTGTAAATCGGTTCTGCTTAAGCCGCCGCCCACACACTGTAAACGACCAGGATAAGCGGTATGGTCATTCATCTCACCAAAAACAAAGTAAGAATCTTTGGTTTCTACTAATCCAGCTCCATATATAACTCTGCAGGCATGGTCGCTCCTATTCTTCGTTTTCACTGAATAAAGATAATGAGCGTAATCACTCAATCTTAAATCAAAAACGATTTCTTGTTCTGTTTCTTTCATTTCATCAATATGAAAAACTTCACCGTTCGTAAAACGATTATCATGATTAAAACGACTCCAAAAAGTTTCTACTTCAGATTGAAAGGATTTAGGTAATTGTAAAGGATGATTGTCTAAAATAAGCTTTAATGATTTCGCAACAACTTGAAGCAAGACTGGTTTCATTAAAAATCTCCTCGTATGTCCTATTTTAGTGTCATAAAAGAAGCAGGTTCTAGCATCTCGGATTCAATAATGATTGCAGTAAGACCACCATTTGTAGATGTTTCATGATATTCTCCTTTAATCCAAAAAACAGCTTCACCCTTGTTGATTTTATGCATTACTTGATCTTCACCACAAACCTCACCTTCACCACTCACCAAAAGAAGGAGCTGTGGAATCACAGCTTTATGATAGCCAATGACTCCTCCAGCTTCTAGATGAACACATCCAATATGTGCCGGCATCTCCGTTTTTACAATCCTAGACATTACAAAATCAGAATTGAATTTAGTAATGTGTGTTCCTGATTCTTTGGTAAAATGAAAAATTTGCATTTTTTCTCTCCATCCATTAAAACATATAAGGTCCTACAACAAGCGATAAAAAGAAAGTGTTTAAAACAGCGAAATAACAAATGGCAGTGAGTTTACTCCAGTCTTGCTTTCTTCCATACCACACTGCGGCACCACTTAATAGAGCGAGCATGACAGGAATAACAAAGGAGCTACCTGTAAACGCCAAGAAATCAGGAGCAAACATGTAATAATGGGTGTTAAAGAATTTCTGAATAAAGATGAATTGAACACCGAGAAACAGAGCTAAGATGGTGTACAAAATGCGCTTATCTTCATCTTCCATCAGTTTAATCTTTACTATGTAGATGACTAATGCAAAAAGGACGGCTGGAGTGATCCAATACACCGAACTCATCGCAAAGATTAATCCTTGAAAAAGAGACAATACCGTTGCAGAAACGGCTTCCTTAATATCTACTTTAGTTATGTTTAAACTCTTTTCGATTACTTCTGGATTTTTCGAGGCTCCGCTAAACGTGTACTCTTTGTACCCCACTAAGTTTAGCCACATAACCGAATCTTCACCCATCCAGTAAGGGTGAAGGGACTGATAGTTTGTTGTACTGCGAAGCTCTGTTTTCCAAACATCTCCATCAGCCCGGGCTTCATACACATTAACAGCTTCCTTATCGTTAGACTTTAATGCACGAGTAGTAAACAATACTTTTGCTTGACCATTCTCATCAACGCCATATTGAATGAATTTTGGATTTTCAAGCTTCGTTCCTTTATTGTCTAAGAATGTCATCAAAGAAAAATTCCAATCAGTATTTGCATTCAATTGGTTGGTTCCTTGAAAAATTTTATATGACTTACCTCCAGAGTTATTATTAAACAGAGAATAATAAACCGTCACATCATTTCCATTTTCAATAAAGTAAAATCCAAAATGATTTTCATAAATCTGTTCTTCTTGATCTAGAATAATTTGTTCCTTATAGGAACGCTTATTATCAGGTTTGTGAAAAGTAACCTTCACCTGTTTAGTTGTTTGTTTAGAAGATTTGACAACACTTATGAACGAATCTGATGTGTCATTTAAAACAGTGGAATAGACTTGTTCAGGCACTTTCATTATAGAGTGAACACTCCATGAACTTATATCTATGGTCAGAATTTCATTTTCTTTAAAATAAATGATGTTGTTTGGATTAGAATCCATACCTCTAACGTCTTGATCAAGAACGCTTTCTTTCTCCCCGTCATAGTGGATCAGCTGGTTGTCCCTTACGAATACAAACTGATCACCTTGTACCCAGAAGTCTTGGGGACTTGGAATAGAAAGAGGAATAGTTTGTTTATCTTTTACCTCTAATTTGTCAGTAACTTGAAAACTCAATACTTCATTTTCTTTCGGAACATATACATGTTGCATTCCGTTTTGTTCTTTAAATACCGGCTTAACTTCACCAATCTTTTCTGTTTGTAATGGCAGAGAACGGCTCCAACCTTCATTGGGTAGTTTCAGTTCAGTCTTTAAATTCTCTAAAGTGAATGCAACAAAAACAACCAAGAAGAATAGAAGTGGAATAACAAAAGGCTTCATTTTTCTCATTTTATTTCCCCCTTATTCCAAAATTCGACGAACGTCCATATTTTTCCTTTTTCAAATTAAGTATACAATAGGTAAAAGTAGGGAGGAGTTCATCTTGGAAATTAAAGATATTTTTTCGAACTTACCAACATTAGAAACAGAGCGTCTTCTTTTAAGAAAAATAACATTAGAGGATGCACAAGATATGCTTCAATATGGATCCGATGCTGAGGTTTCACGCTATGTGACTTGGGAAGCGCACCGAACATTAGAGGATACAAAGAAATTTATCCAGTTTGTATTAACAAAATATGAAAAAGGTGAATTAGCACCTTGGGGAATTGTACTAAAAGAAACCAACGAATTGATTGGTACGATTGACTTTGTCTCATGGCAGATCAATCATAAAACAGCTGAGATTGGTTATGTAATCGCACAAAAATACTGGGGTCAAGGCATCACGACTGAAGCGGGTAAGGAAATTCTGAGATACGGTTTTCAAAACATGCATTTAGAACGGATTCAGGCAAGATGCTTTGTAGAGAACGGTGGATCTGAAAGAGTTATGAAAAAATTGGGGATGAGCTATGAAGGTACGTTAAGAAAAGCGATGTTTGCTAAAGGTGAGCATCAAGATTTAAATGTGTATTCTATTTTGAAAGTAGAGTTTGAATTATTGTATTAAAACTGCAAGGTAGATAAGGTCTTCTACCCACTCCTAAATTACTATATTTACCTTTTATTAATTTTTTTTACAAATTGTCTAGTTAGAACGAACGGCTTTCTAACTGCCTATGTAAGTCCTTAAGTATGATTGAATTTTCTGACAATAAAGTTACACTTACCTTATATATACATAGGAGGTGTAGTGTTATGAAAAGAAGTAAGAAATGGCTATCTTCTGCACTCGTACTATCTACAGTTGCAGGGATAGCCTTTTCGACAATGGAATCAGGTGTGACGCCGCAAGTTGCTGAAGCTTCATCTCTCAAGATACAACCAGTAGAGTCCGTTTCTCTCGTTCAGTTGGCTGTTCCAAACACAAAGGAAGCGATGGGGAAAATCGAAGAACTTGGTATTGATCTGACGCACAGGATGCATGTTCATAATGGACAAATAGAAGTAGATGCGGTCGTAACACCATCTGAAGTTGCGATGCTGAAGCTCTATGGAATTACCATAAAAGAAACGCTCATTACTGAAAACCAACTCAACCAACGTGCCGCAGAAAGAAGAACGGCAGTTAAGCAAGAACAAAAGCTAACAGCCGCTGAAGAAACAGTAAAGATCCTCAGAGCAAACCACTTCACGAATCAATCGGAAACTTTCCTTTACGTTGAAGCCAAATCCACATCTGGTGCTGTATCGAGCACGATTCTTACCGCTAAATGGACAGAAAATGGAGAAGAAAAAACGGCAACATTACAACAGATTCAAGATGCTGGAGAGTACCTCTACCATTCCTTTATGTTACCTGTTTCGGCAATACCGAAAAATATAATAATCGAAAGCTCGCTCGGAGGTTCAGCTACGTCTCCAGTAACCGAGTGGCTTGGTGAGGGAAAGCCGGACAAGCCTGGTAAACATTATGTAAAGAACTTTGTTGACCATTATATGGACCCCACAGAAATCAACGCGAGAATTGAAAACTTAGTAAAAGAATACCCAGAGCTTGCTGAAATAGTAGAGATGCCGAACAAGACGAACGGATACCGCAGACAAGCTCAAGCGACTCTAGGAACGTTGCAGAACACAGCTGTTGTTGTCACATCGAGAGACTGGGGACATGAGGGCGGAAATACGATCAGCGTGGAACTGAAAAAAGCATCAGTAGCAGGTGCGCCACTTTCTGTTGGAACAAGCGGAAACAAAATCATCGTTACACTGGCAACGGATGATGCAGGTAACGCAAAAAGTACGGCAAAGGAAGTCGTAGATCTGCTGAATGCAGAAGTAAGTGATCTTGTATCTGCTACGACCTATCGTGGAAATGCAGGTAACGGAATTGTTGAACCTGCGACTTCCAACCTGTCGGATAACTTAAAAGCACCTGCTTCCGTATCGCGTGATCCATTTACTGTTAAAGCGATTCGAATCGGAAAGCACCGAGATGGTTCTAAGCCTGGGGTGCTTGGTTACTCACAAGAACATGCGCGTGAATGGGTAACACCGCTTGTCTCTGTTGAAACTGCTGAACGACTTTTACGAAATTATTCGCATGATAAAGAGACTAAGAAACTGGTTGATAATCTTGATATCTTTATTGCTCCATCCATGAATCCAGATGGAGGGCACTATAGTTTCTATGACTTTAATTCACAGCGTAAGAACATGACGAATCATTGCTCACCAACTCAGTCTGATAATGGCTACCGAAATTCGTGGGGCGTTGATTTGAATCGAAACCATGATGTGGGTTCTGCATTTGACGGTTATGTTGGAGCATCAACAACGAATTGTTTGAGTGGCACATATGCGGGACCAAGCGAGCATTCAGAACCAGAAAGCCGGAATTTAGTTTGGTTAACAGATGAGAACCCGAACATTAAATTTGCCATGAACATCCATAGTTATGGTGGTTACTTCATGTGGTCACCAGGTGCTTATACGCCAGAACGTGAAACATTGCCTCGCCCGTCTGCTGGGGAAGAAGCTTATTATTGGCAAGCATCTGATCATATATTAAAAGAGATCAAAAAGCATCGTGGAACGGTTATTTTACCGAGTCGAACAGGGCCGATTCCAGACGTTCTTTATTCTGCTGCAGGAAACTCTGCTGATCACCTCTGGTATGAAAAAGGAATCTACGCTTGGAACTTTGAAGTAGGGGCCGATCTTTGGAACAAAGAAACAAAACGTTGGGAACTGGTTGGTTTTCAGCCTCCTTTTGAAGAAGGACATGAAGAAGCAATGGAGTTCTCAAATGGATTACTAGGACTTATTGATGTGGCTTATCAATATTCTAAAGATAAAAAAGCGCCAAAATCGAGTGTCACACCAAATGGCGGAAGACACGAAAATAAAGTTGAAGTCAGCTTCAAAACGAGTGAACCTGCTACAATCTACTACACGTTAGATGGCAGCCGTCCAACGTTTAATTCTCAAAAGTTAGCATTGAGTGGTACACGTGAAGGACCAGAAACGTTAACGTTTGAAAAGACAACAACGTTAAATTGGTTCTCGGTCGATGCGAGTAAAAACGTAGAGAATCAATACGAACCTGGAAACAACAAGAAGTACAACACGAAAACTTTCTTTATCAAATAATGTATGAAAGGAAGAGGCTGAAGGCTTCTTCCTTTTGTCTTTTAGAACAGTTTGATGCATGCGTTGACATTTAATGTTTACCACCATATACTAACAATTGTAAGTAGAAGTCATTTTGGAAAGGAACGGTACTACGCTGATGTGGAAAACTCTTATTTTCTTAGGCTAACTCAATATTGAGACCTGGAGAATAGGATAAGTCTGCCCATTTTGCGTATACACGTACCAAATATCCTTATGATTTCACACAAAGAATAGTTATGTTCTTGTGTTTATTTGGATACGTGTCTTTACCATATTGTGCGAACTCACCAACCTCTCTGGGCTCTCCAGGGAGGTTTTTTTGTGGCCTCCTTAATGACCATGAAAGAGGTGAGCTGCATGACGACTGTATTACAAGTTAAACGATTGCAGAAAAAATTTGGAGATAAAGAAATATTAAAAGATATCTCATTTGATATCAGACAAGGTGAAAAAATTGGCTTAGTAGGTTGGAATGGCAGTGGGAAAACAACGCTCGTTAACATCCTTATGAAATGTATAAACCACGATTATGGATCAATTACGACCTGGCCGGCAAATCTGCACATGGGGTATTTACCACAATCAACAGATTATGTGTTAGATGTTGAACGGGAGTTGCTTGAAACAGGTGAAGAATTGCTGCGAACTAGCAAGAAGTTAGGACTTCAGAAACATTTGCTGCAAAATGATGAATTGCATCATTTAAGCGGTGGAGAGCGTCTTAAGGTATCCATCGCTAAGATTTGGGCGAATCATCCTGAGTTCTTGATTTTAGATGAACCGACAAATCATTTAGACCTTCAAGGGATAAATTGGCTTACAGAAGAAGTTAATAACTATAGAGGTGCAGCCATTATCATCTCCCATGACCGTCATTTTCTTGATCAATCGGTAGAGAAGATATTTGAACTAGAAGATGGTGTTCTTACCATCTACGAAGGAAATTACTCGGCGTATAGAAAAGAGAAGCAACGTCGATTCCAACAGCAACAAAGAGACTATGAGAAGCAACAAAGAAAAATTCACATGATCGAACAGCAGGTAAACACGTTAAAAACGTGGTCTGACAAAGCTCACCGAGAAGCAGGTAAGGGAGGAACGGCAGCTGAAAATAGACAGATGGGACTCAAAGAATATGAAAGGATGAAAGCTAAGAAAAAAGATAACCAGATCAAGTCAAAGCTGAAACGTTTAAATTTAGAACTTACGAAAACTGGGATTGATAAACCAAAAGAAGAAGGTGATGTCTTCTTTCAATTTGATTCTGCTGGAAAGAGGGGTAAAAGACTCATTGAAGCTCGTGGTCTAACGAAACAATATGGAGATCGAACCCTTTTTGAAGAAAGTCATTTTTATATCAAGCATGGAGAAAGAATAGCATTTCAGGGACCGAATGGATCAGGAAAGACAACATTTATTAAGATGTTACTTGGCGAGGAGTCTGTAACAATCGGGGAAATTTGGAAAAGTGAATCTATGAAAATAGCCTATCTATCTCAAGATGTCAGCGACCTTCCTGAAGAAAAGACGGTTTATGAATACTTTGATTTAGAGGAGAAGCATCTGTTAACTCAGGCAAGGACGATTTTTGCCAATATGGGGATCGAGGACCGAAAACTTTCCAAGCCAATCCGTCACTTAAGTTTAGGCGAGCGAACGCGGGTAAAACTGGTGCTAATGATTTTGCAGGAATACGATGTTCTCATTTTGGATGAACCGACGAATCATCTGGATCTGCCGAGCCGCGAGCAGTTGGAGGAAACATTGTCACAGTTTTCAGGCACGCTCATCATCGTCTCGCACGACCGATTCTTCGTTGAAAAGCTGTGTGATAAACTGTTAGTCATTGAGAATCAGCAGATTAAGAGGATAGAGATGGGTCTTAGAGAATACGAAGAACAGAGTAAACGAACTACAAATGATGGTGTTCAGCAGTTGACTGAGGAAATAGCTTTGGTAGAGAACAAGATTACGGAATTGCTCGGAAAAATTAGTTTTTGTAAAACGGGGACGGATGAGTACAGAGAGGTTGATCAGGAGTTACAACTATTAATGAGTAAAAAGCGGCAGCTCGTACAAAATATATCTCTGTAAAACAAAGCCAGGTGGAAGTATCAGCCTGGCTTTGTTCTATCTATGATGTAAAGAAGAAATCATTACCTCTGGATGGAGGAGAATGAAATAGCTTATCATATAACTTTTAATACGCATCACATAAAAAGAGCGCCAATCACATAAAAAGAATCCCTCATCACATAAAAAGAGGCTATAATCACATAATTCTAAATTTTTGACCAAAAAACATTGAAATTTCAGACAATTAGTTTATACTCTCTTAAAAAGGAGAGTGAGAACCATGAGATTTCTAGAGAAAGTAAGTAAAATGGCAGGTAACACCTTTGCGATCTGGGTGATACTTTTTGCTGTACTCGCATTTTTTATTCCAGGAGGCTTCACATGGATCGCTCCCCATATTCCTTTATTATTAGGAATTATTATGTTCGGTATGGGACTGACCTTATCACTAAATGATTTTAAGGCTGTTTTTCAGGCGCCAAAGAGTGTAATCATCGGTGTATTTGCACAGTATACAATCATGCCCCTGCTCGCATTTGGTTTAGCGACCGCTTTTCGATTAGAACCAGAAGTAGCAGTTGGGGTGATCTTAGTAGGATGCTGTCCGGGAGGAACGGCATCGAACGTTATGACTTTCTTAGCAAAAGGAAACACAGCTTTATCGGTTGCGGTAACATCCGTTGCAACACTACTTGCACCAATCTTAACACCAGCACTTACGCTTCTATTTGCTAGCAAGTGGCTTTCTGTATCAGCAGGCAGCTTATTAATGTCAATTGTACAAATTGTACTCGTTCCTATTCTTTTAGGTCTTGTCGTAAAATTATTTTTCCGTAAACACGTTGAAAAAAGCGTTGCTGCACTACCGCTAGTATCTGTAGTTGGTATCGTTGCTGTTGCTTCTGCTGTTGTTGCTGCTAATGCACAACAGATTGCAGAAACGGGTCTACTCATATTCTCTATTGTTATTCTTCATAATGGACTTGGACTATTATTAGGATTTTTAATAGCGAAAGGGTTAAAATTGAACTTTGCTGATCAAAAAGCGATATCGATAGAAGTTGGCATGCAAAACTCTGGTTTAGGTGCAGCGCTCGCTATCGCACATTTTTCTCCGTTATCAGCAGTACCAAGCGCAATCTTTAGCGTATGGCACAATATTTCAGGACCACTTCTTGCTACTTGGTGGGGAAAAAGAGCTGATAAGGACGCTGCAAAGATCAGTGATAACACTAACTATTCAAAAGTTGTTTGATATGTACCTCCTGCTCAAAGCACAATTGAGGAGGGGGTTTTGCTAATTTTGGAAGAATGACATTTTTAAAAACCATGTTAGAAAATCTTACATGGGTGTAGAATCTGCGCCAGAACTGTATAGAATGAAAGAAACAGTTCAGTAGGGGGCGTTCAAATGGAAGATATCATGTTTTCATTAAACAGTGTTTGGCTTGTACTTGGTGCACTTCTTGTCATTTTAATGCAAGGCGGGTTTATCTTGCTTGAAGCAGGATCGACTCGAATGAAAAATGCAGGACACATTGCAGGGAAGACAGTCTTTACGTTTGGTTTAGCATCAATTGTATTTTGGGCAGTAGGATATGGATTTATTTTTGGTGGTAACTCTAACTTTTTTATCGGTTTGTCTGATTTTTTCTATTCAGGTGACCAGGCGGAAGGGATGGCCTATTCGACAGCGGCATTCTTCATGTTTCAGCTTGCATTTGCAGGAATCTCGTTAACAATTGCATTCGGAGGGTTTGCTGAACGAGCGAAATTATCCGCATACCTCGTGTTTGCCATTCTTTTCTCAGTTGTCGTCTATCCGGTTGTTGCTCACTGGATCTGGGGCGGAGGTTGGTTAGCGGAACATGGAAAGCAAGATTTTGCTGGTTCTACGGTTGTTCACCTAACAGGTGCGATGGCAGCTTTTGCTGCAACTCTTTTATTAAAACCACGTATCGGAAAGTTCAATAAGAATGGAACATCCAACAACATCTTCGGTCACAATCAAGTGTACACGGCATTAGGGGTTATCGTCCTTTGGGTAGGATGGTTTGGGTTTAATGGAGGAAGTACCTTTGTAGTTGATGATGGATTTTTCGGATTTGTTGCGTTAAATACAAATCTTGCAGCTGGAGCAGGTGCGGTTGCTGCACTTATTATTTCATGGATGGTTCTAGGGAAATCTGATATTCCGACGATATTAAACGGTGCGTTAGCAGGGCTTGTTGCCATCACGGCTTCTTGTGCATTCGTTGAAACGTGGGCAGCCGTTCTGATCGGATTTGTTGCTGGAATCTTGGTATTCTATTCTGTTAAGTTCTTCGATAGATTAAAAGTAGATGACCCAATCTATGCATTAAGCGTTCACGGAGCTGCAGGAATATGGGGAACGTTATCTACAGGATTATTCGCGACACCAGAACTTGCTACAGTAGGGAAGCCTGGATTGTTCTATGGCGGTGGATTTTCACAGCTTGGCGTTCAAGCGATGGGTGTGTCTGTGTCAGCGTTATACGCATTTGTTGTTTCCTTCGTTCTTTTATATGCTATGAAAAAAGTAATGAAAGGTCTTCGAGTTTCTGAAGAAGAAGAAATTATCGGCTTGGACGTAAGTGAACATGGAAACTATGGTTATCCAGAGGCGTTCATCACAAATGAAGAAAAAAATAGAATCGCAAATTAATAGAGGTGAATAGCATTGGGGGCATTCCTCAATGCTTTTATCACATAGGATGTGTAAATATGCCTTATTCGCAGATAAAAAGATGGCGTGATAATAAATGTGGCGAGCATCAACATTCGTCTCAAGCTTTAAATGATTTTCATGATGAATTGATGAGAAAAGTCTTTGATTCTGCTCTTGAAAAACATATTGCAGAGTTTGGTCCTGTTCCTTGCCGTTACGCGTGGTTTGTAATGGGGAGTGCAGGTAGATCTGAACAAGCAATCATTTCGGATCAAGATCATGGTCTGATCTATGAAGAAAAGAGTGTTAAAACGAAACAATATTTTATTACATTCGGGAAAGAATTAGCGAATGGGTTAAACGAAGTCGGTTATCCGTATTGTGATGGGAATGTAATGAGTTCAAATCCTGTTTGGACTAAGTCAATCACAGAGTGGGAAGAGCAACTTTCAAAGTGGCTAACCGAAGAAAGCTTCGAGAGTATACGTTTTCTTCTTATTTTTTATGATGCACGAGTGCTTATTGGTGAAGAAGCTTATTGTAAGAAACTTAAAAAACTCATACATGATTGCTTGAAACAGAAACCTCATCTTTTAGAAAGGTTGTTAGAAAATACACAACATGTAAAAAAAGCGGTTGGTTTCTTTCATCAATTTTTAACAGAATCGCATGGCTCACATGCAGGAAGTATCGACCTGAAGCAATCGGGGTTCTTACCATATGTTAATAATGTACGTTTGCTTGCGATGAAAGAGAGTCTGGAAGCTACTTCTACTCTTTCAAGACTGAAGGAATTAAACGGCATGTCAAAATATAGTGTAGATCTTAGTTGGTGCGCTAAAGAATTTGAATTACTTCTTCATTACAGGCTGAAATATCATAGAAAAACAACAGAAAACTATGACGACATACACTACTTAAATATCAAAGAACTTAGTAAAGATGATAGAAAAGATATGAAGCATATCCTGTTAAACGGACAAAAATTACAAACTTACACCCAGTCGGTCATTAAGGGAACGATAGAAACATGAGGATGAATCCGCTTATTCAATTTATGAAGCAAGTGCAGGGGAAAATAAACTCAAGTGTTTATGCGTCATTACAAGGGCAATCAAGTCCTCAGCACGTCGCCTTTTTAAGGCAGCTTGAAAAAGAATTAAAAGTAGAGGAGAGTTTAACAGTTCCTCTTAAAGATTTAAATGCAGTGGTGTTCGATCTAGAAACTACTGGTTTTTTTCCTGAACAAGGTAACCAGATTCTCTCAATAGGTGCTGTGAAGGTAAAAGGTGGAGAGGTACAGCAGGAAGAAACCTTTTATTCTCTCGCGCATTGTATGGGCGAACTTTCTCCTGAGATCAAAGAACTTACAGGAATAGACGAGAGTGATCTTCAACATGCTCCTCAATTATCTAAAGTTTTGGTAGATTTTTATGATTTTGCAAGAGGGCATGTTCTCGTGGCCCACCATGCAAGTCACGAAAAAAAGTTTCTTCAACACTATAATTGGAAATTGTTCCGAAGTCAGTTCAAGCACCGAATTGTAGATACTTCGTTCTTATTGAAAATCGCTGAACCAGAGGCTAATCTTGTTCGATTGGAAGATTGTTGTGAGCATTGCAACGTGCCTGTGATTAACCGGCATCATGCCTTAGGAGATGCGAAGATGACGGCGGAGCTTTGGAGTGTTTATGTAGCGCGTGTTCAGGAATTAGGAATTAAAAATTTGAGAGAGGTATATGAACGACTCTCCAGATAAAACAGCTGACACCATAAAATTGGGAGTCAGCTGTTTTCAATTTCTCATATTAAATTGAGCATTAATCTGTCCGCGAATCATTTTATTACGCTCGTCACGTTTTTGCTTTTTCGTTAGTTCCTTCTTAATTTCATATGTTTGTACACCATCTTCAATTTGATCAGCAATTTCCATGAGACGTTCTACATCCGAAAAAGAGTATTTACGCGTTCCTTTACCTGTTCTTTCTGGAAATATGAGTTTTCTTTCTTCGTAGTAACG
Source organism: Fictibacillus halophilus (assembly GCF_016401385.1). Lineage (NCBI taxonomy): Bacteria > Bacillati > Bacillota > Bacilli > Caryophanales > Fictibacillaceae > Fictibacillus > Fictibacillus halophilus. The sequence continues at coordinate 498,666 of NZ_JAEACF010000001.1, forward strand.
AATCTTACGTTCTGATAGTCCTGTTAGTTCACTGATGATACCTATGGATATGACCTTTTTATCTTTATAAGAAAATTTATCAACCGACATTTCGAGCCTCCTATTTTAAAATGTGATCAACCGGACAATTCAAAATATTGTTATTTATTATATCATATTAATGTTAGGTTTTCTTACATATATTTTATTCCATACCATTTTCATATGTGAGCACAATTTATTAAGGGTTTGCGTTTTGTAAGGGAAATGAAAATGTAAGTATGCGAATCATTTATGGAGATAGGTATAAAAGAAGTTGAAAAAATATTCAGACATATGACATAATTAGCAGATATTATATTGAAAGCGTTTTATTATAAGGAGAAGGAGGAACTGAAATTGAACAATGAATTGAAATTAAACAATGAACTTACAACTGTTGCTCCAGCTAGTAACGAACCTGTACCGCCTCAAACAATGGTTCAAAAGTTAAAAATGATCGGTCCTGGTTTTGTAGTAGCAGCAACAGGTGTAGGTACAGCAGATTTAGTAACTGCCATTGTAATCGGAACCTCATTCGGAATGACTTTTGTATGGGCAATCGTAATCGGTTCTATTTTAAAGTATTTCTTAAACGAAGGCGTTGGACGCTGGTACCTCGCGACAGGGCAAACAATCCTCCAAGGTTGGCATTCGCTTGGGAAATGGGCGACTGGATATTTTGGTGTGTATTCGGTTATCTGGGGTTACATTTACGGCGCAACTGCAGCCATGACTTGTGGATTAGGCATGCATGCGATGCTTCCGATCATGCCGATATGGGCTTGGGCAATCGTTCACTCATTATTAGGTTTTGCACTTGTGTGGACAGGTCGTTATTTGCTTTTTGAAAGAATAATGACGGTATTGATTGGAGTTATGTTTATTACAATTATTGGTACATCATTACTCTTTTTACCTACAATCGGCGAATTTGCTGGTGGATTTGTACCAAAAATGCCAGACGGGTCGCTCATGTTAGCACTCGGATTAATAGGAGGAGTAGGCGGTACAATTACCATGGCTTCTTATGGATATTGGCTACGAGAAAAGAATTGGAAAGGGAAAGCCTTTGTACCGATTATGAGACTTGATACAAAAGCTGCATATGTAATAACGGGGCTTTTCACTATGGCTGCACTCGTGATCGGAGCTAAGTTCTTATTCGGAACGGATGTTAAGCTAGAAGGAGACCAAGGTCTTCTTAATCTTGCTGAATTGCTAGGTCAAGAGTTTGGAACACCTTTGCGCTGGTTATTCTTGATCGCATTCTGGTCTGCTGCATTTACATCACTTCTTGGCGTCTGGAACGGTGTGCCGTATTTGTTTGCAGACTTCTTAAGAACAATCAAGACGAAAAAGGAAGACTTACATTCGATTAAACCTGTTACAGAAAAGGATAAATCTTATCGTGCTTATCTAGCATGGCTGACATTCCCGCCAATGCTGATCTTCTTTTTTGGGAAGCCAGTTCAGCTGATCATTATCTATGGTGTGCTAGGAGCACTGTTCATGCCATTTCTTGCAATCTCGCTCATTATCTTACTAAATTCTAAAAAAGTTGATGTGGAATATCGCAATAAGTGGTTAACAAACGCTGTCTTGATCGGGTGTCTCCTCATGTTTGCCTTCTTAGGAATCAATGAGCTGCAAAAGCTGTTTTAATTAGAGCTATAATCATAAAAAAGCCCACTAAACGGTGGGCTTTTGCCTTTCTATAGCTTCTGTATTAACAATTCGTTTAGGGTTATCTTCAATTATGTAAGAGATAATGTTATCTACACTGGTTGATAAAAAATTGTGGAACATGTTGTCCGTCTTCCAACCAATGTGAGGCGTTAAAAGCACGTTATTAAGCTTCAGGATGGGGTGGTCCTGTCGGATTGGCTCTTCTGAAAAGACATCTAATCCAGCAGCTGCAAACCACTTTTGCGTTAATGCGTATACAAGTGAATCCTCGTCCAGCACTTCACCCCTTGATGTGTTAATAAGAAAAGCGTCGTTACGCATAAGTCTAAAATGTTCTTCTTTAAGTAGGTGCCGAGTTTCGGGTACAAGTCTTACTGAGATGACGACAAAGTGAGAGGTTTGAAGAAGTTCTTTTAAGTCTTTGTATTCAACCTCTTCTGCCTTCGCGCGCTCAGGAGTTAAACGAGGTCCCCACGCGATTGTATTCATATGAAAAGCTTTTGCAACCTTTGCCACACCCGAACCGACTTTACCTAATCCTATAATACCTACCGTTTTGTTTTCCAGACCAAGACCAACAGATTCTATCCATTCACCTTTTTTCAGTCGTTGATCTAAATGCAATAGATTTCGTGCGTGAACGAGCATCATGCCAAAGATTAATTCAACGACGGCAGCAGATCCTCCTGGAGTAGTAGCAACAGGAATATTAAGTCTAGTCGCCTCATCCATATCGATGTGTGAAAGACCAGATCCGGTTTGTGCAATGAGTTTAATGTTTTTCAGTTGATTCAAAAGTTCTTTTGTGAATTTGGTACGTTCTCTGATCGTTAAAATGACTTCAGCATGTTTGATTCGATGAATTAATTCGTGTTCTGTGGGCTTATCGGAATAAATGTCTACAATGAAGTATTTTCGTAACCGGTCTATTTCAGGATTTGTTGCAAAGGTATGTTCCCAATCATCTAATACTACAAGTTTCATCCCACGAAAAACTCCTATCATTTTATATTGATATATCACCCAATATTTTTTGTTTATCTCACCATCTGCTTGACGAGCTCGCGATTACGTTCTTTAAACACCTCATTATGCGAGGAAACCATCGCAACTTTTTGTGCATCAGGGTGAATGAACTGTTTTGCTTTATTTATTGCATTTGCAGCGTCTTGAAAAGCACCAGAGATTAAATTTAACTTTCCATCATGTTTGAGGATATCCCCAGCTGCATATAATCCTGGGATAGAAGATTCACTATTAGCGTTTCCTGCGATATAAAAGTTGTCCGCTAGTTCAATGTTCAACCCACTGTTTCCTAACAGAGATGTATCTTGTTCATAGCCATGGTTTATAATGACTTCATCGATAGGGAGATAAGAAATCTCACCTGTTTCGTGATTCGTTAACTCAATCTGTTCAATGACTTCATGGTTGGGACACGCAAATAATTTAGATATTGACGTATTGAAAATGCAATCAGCACAGCTGTTCATCAATTGTGTGACTTGCGCTTCATGTCCAGCGAGGTTTCCTTTTCGATATGTCAGATACACTTTTTTTGCAATTGGAACTAATTCATTTGCCCAATCTATTGCGGTATTCCCGCCACCTGAGATGACAACAATCTTATCTTTAAAGTGTTGAAGGGACTTAACCGTATAGTTTAAGTTGGACACTTCGAACCTTTCAGCACCCTCTATATCTAGCCGTTGAGGGTTTAAGATACCGCTTCCAACTGCAACGATAACCGTTTTAGAAAAGTGCTTTTCACCGGAAGAACCCTGCAAAATGAAAATTCCATTTTCATCCCGCGAAATAGATTCTACTTTTTCATTTAGTGATACTTCAGGTTTAAATGTTAGTCCTTGTTCAACAAGTTTTTCAATTAGCTTTGCACCTGGAAGTGGAGTATGTCCGCCAACATCCCAAATCATTTTTTCCGGATATACATGAATTTTTCCACCCAGTTGTGGTTGGAACTCTATGATCTTGGTCTTCATTTCACGAAGACCACTGTAAAAGGCTGAATAAAGGCCAGCGGGACCACCGCCGATAATGGTAACATCAAAAACGTTATGTTGGTCCATAAGGTTCGCTCCTTTTTGGAACTTTAATATTGATTATCATTCTCAATTAGTAGTATACAGTCATATTGAATACTTTACAATCTGAAAATCAAAAGTCTTCATAAGAAAGAATAGAAGGTGATCAGCTAAAGATGTAGAAGGTTAAATTATAGGATGTTTAATTTTTAATATTTCGCATAAAAAAGGAGCTATTTATGTACGAGCAAAAGACAAAAGAAACCGACCAAAGCGTTGTTGAGTTTATCGAGAATGTGGATAGTCCAAAAAAAAGAGAAGATGCATATAAACTGCTTGATATCTTTTCACAGGCAACTGGTTTTGCAGCAAAGATGTGGGGACCGAGCATTATTGGATTCGGCTCATATCATTACAAATACAAGTCAGGGCATGAAGGGGATGCACCACTTGTTGGTTTCTCACCAAGAAAAGCTAAGATCAGTCTATACTTTGCCCCGGGAGATCCGGAACGCGCTGAGCTGCTTCAGCACTTCGGCAAACATACAACGGGCGCCGCTTGTGTATACATTAATAAACTAGCTGATGTTGATGTGGATGTGTTAAAACAACTGATTAACAAGTCAACTGAGTTTCTATTAAAAACATATCCACAAGAATAGTTGATTCTTTTAGATTGTGCGTGCTCTCGTGTTCCTTATTTGGAATGGCGATCGGAATTGCCGTCGGTATAGCGATTGGGATAGCGCTCGATAGCATTGGATTGGGTATTGGAATAGGCATTGCAATAGGAATTGCTTTTGGTTAGGATCAAAATAATACTTAAAAAGGAGCCCAGTTTTGGACTCCTTTTATTAATTAATGTTTTTTATGACAGCCGCAGCTTTTCTTTTTCTTTTTCTTGCAACGCTTACATTTTAGATAGATATAGCTTGAAGAAGACTCACATTTATCTTTTTTCTTCCAAGAACCCATTTAAATCACCCCATTATTTTCACAACACCTTTGTTTGGTGCTGGTAATACATTATATGCAGGAAAAGGACAAGTTGATTAGACATCTAGATGAGTGAAAACGTACATTTTTTTGTAATCTATCCATATGTAATGTTTTGTAAAACATGCTATCATAAAGCAAAATAGTAGGAGTTGATTGAAAATTGAAACAAGAAATAATGAATCGGTTTATTACATATGTAAAAGTAGATACACAATCTGATGGAAAGAGTGACACGACTCCATCAACAGAAGGTCAATGGACACTGGCAAACATGCTTGTTGAAGAATTGAAAGGAATCGGTATGGAAGAAGTGACAGTCGACGAAAACGGCTATGTTATGGCGACACTACCATCCAATTCGGATAAAGAAATCCCTGTTATTGGGTTTCTTGCTCACGTGGATACTGCTACTGATTTTACAGGAACGAACGTTAAACCGCAGATTGTTGAAAACTATGACGGAGAAACGATTATCTTAAACAAAGACTTACATATCGAATTGTCTCCCAATGACTTTCCTAGTTTAAAAGATTATAAGGGACATACATTGATCACAACGGACGGCACAACATTGCTTGGTGCGGATAATAAAGCGGGCATTGCTGAAATCATGACGGCGATGAAGTATTTAATTGAACACCCAGAGATTAAGCACGGAAAAATACGAGTGGCTTTCACTCCCGATGAAGAGATCGGACGCGGTCCTCATAAATTTGATGTGGCGGCATTCGGAGCAAAGTATGCCTATACAATGGATGGAGGACCATTAGGTGAATTAGAGTATGAGAGCTTTAACGCCGCTAATGCTAGAATTCGTATTTTAGGAAAGAACATTCATCCTGGATCTGCAAAGAATAAGATGATTAATGCGGCAAAAATAGCTATGGAACTGAACGGTAAGCTTCCTGTTGAAGAGGCACCTGAGCATACGGAAGGTTATGAAGGGTTCTATCATTTAACTGGTCTTAAGGGTGATGTAGAGCAAACAGACATGTCTTATATCATCCGTGACCATGACAAGGAACTTTTCCAAAAGAGAAAAGATAAAATGCAAGAAATCGTGGATGAACTGCGTGAGAAGTATGGACAAGATAAGATTCAAATAGATATGAACGACACATATTACAATATGAAAGAAAAGATTGAACCGGTAAAAGAGATTGTGGATCTCGCTTCTCAGGCGATGAAAAAGCTAAATATAGAACCAAACATTAAACCCATTCGAGGTGGGACCGACGGATCACAGCTGTCATTCATGGGTCTGCCTACTCCAAATATCTTTACAGGCGGAGAAAACTATCACGGCCGTCATGAATATATCTCGGTCGATAATATGGTCAAAGCTACTCAAGTCATTATTGAACTCGTGCAGTTGTTTGAGCAGGAAGCATAGCCTATAAAGCTAACCAACTTTGTTTTGGTTAGCTTTTATCTGTAACTAGGGGGAATGAATATGTTAGCGCAAGGAGTTATCGTTCATGATGGCAAGGTTCTATTAGTACAGCAAAAAGTGAAACGTGGGGACATTGTTTGGAACTATCCAGGTGGAGGAGTTGAGCACGGCGAAAGCTTTGAACAAGCATGTATACGAGAAGTGATGGAGGAAACAGGCTATAACGTGAAAATTATAAAACCTCTTATTCAGAGTAAAGAAAAACAAACATTTCTTTGTAAATTAATTTCGGGGGAGCTCTCCATTGAAGACGATGAAGACATTCTTGATGTACGCTGGGTCGACTTACATGATGATGTGTATTTTGATGATGTTTCAAGACCTGTAGTTGAAATGGTGTTAAAGACTATGGAGGTTGTCTAAATGAACCATCCCATTCGTGTAAGGGCAGGTGCCTTGATTATAGAAAACGATTCTATTCTTTTAATCGAGTTTCATGATGAGAACGGTCTTCATTATAATTTACCAGCAGGCGGTGTTGAAGCAAATGAATCTGTAAAAGAAGCAGCAAAACGTGAGGTGAGAGAAGAGGCATCCATTGATATAAAAGTTGGTCCACTCGCATTCACGTATGAGTATACACCACATCTGACTGAAAATAGATATGGAACAACACATTCGTTAGGACTTATTTTTGAATGCACCAGGGTTCTAGACTCCGAACCTCATTTACCGGATAAGCCAGATCCAAATCAAACAGGCGTGAAATGGATTCCTCTTAAGGAGTTGGAACATATCATCTTGTATCCGAGAGTACAAAGGCATATCCAGGAATATGTTGAGCACAAACTGAAAAATGCTTTTATTGAAGAACATACTCTAGAGGAATATGAAAACGAATAATGAGGCTGAAGTTGAGGCTTTCATTTATAAAATTCTGAAAAAAACTGTCATTGCTCTAAAAAAATCTTTATACTATAGATACATAAATAAACTAATCAGTCGTTTTTGAAAACCTATTTAAGGAGGATCCCCATGGAATCTTATTTTTTTGAACGTAATCGAAGCAGATTAAAAGAATTGGTGCCAGATGAATCTTTAACGATTCTTTTTGCTGGAAAAGCTCCGCAAAAATCAGCAGATGAACAATATCCTTTCACGCCAAACCGAAATTTTTATTATCTATCAGGAATTTCAGAACAAAATGTGATCCTCGTGCTGAAAAAGAGCGGTGGGAAATTTGAAGAAACGCTTTTCATTGAAAAAGCTGATCCAGTCATGGAGAAGTGGGTCGGGAAAACCGTTTCTAAAGAGGAAGCAGTACATCAATCTGGGATAAAAGATATTAAATATGTGGATAGCTTTAAGTCGTTTGTTTCTAGTCAGTTTTTTACGAATCAAGCTCAGCACGTTTGTTTAGATTTAGAACGCCGTGGATGGTCCGGTGCCCCATCGGATACATCGCAATTTGCAAAACATATTCGAGAACATTATCCGCATGTGAACATCCACAATGTATACCATGAAATTACTGAACTGCGTGTGTTCAAAACGTCAGAAGAGATTCAAAAGATCAAAGAAGCAATCGCCATTACAAAAGAGGGCATCTATAATGTGCTGAAACATGCTAAAGCTGGATTGAAAGAAAACCAGCTTGAAGCACATTTTGACTATACGTTAAAATCCAACGGTGTTCGTGATTTTGCGTTCAAGACGATTACGGCGAGCGGAAAAAATGCTACGATTCTTCATTATGAGCATAACAACGCTCAAACGAATCCTGGTGAACTCGTTCTTCTTGATCTAGGAGCCCAAAAGGACTACTATAATGCGGATATCAGTTATACGTTTCCTGTAGATGGGAAGTTCACAGATCGTCAAAAGGTTCTCTACAACATCGTACTTAAAGCACTTAAAGAAACAACGGCTATTATTAAACCAGGCCTAGCATTTGCTGAACTTAATAATCATACGAAAAAAGTGTTAGCAGAAGAGTGCAGACGTATCGGTTTAATCCAAAATGACGATGAGATCTCCAGATATTACTATCATGGTGTAAGCCATTTCCTTGGACTTGATACACATGATGTTGGTTCGTACAAAGATCGTATTTTAGAGCCTGGAATGGTCATAACGATTGAGCCTGGACTTTATATTGAGGAAGAAGCGATCGGTATTCGAATCGAAGATGACATCTTAGTAACAGAAGGTGGATTTGAGAACTTATCCAAAGATATTTTCCGTGAAGTAGAAGAGATCGAGGAGTTTATGGCTACTCAAGGTTCACATGCTGTAAAAGCATAATAATTAAGAAAAGAGGTCTTGAATAAAAGGACCTCTTTTTGTTGTACCTGGAATTTGAAAAGCGGAGTGAGCCAAGTGTTTACAAAGATAAACCTCATTTACTGCAAATGTTTTTTGATGAATTTTTGATCACTATAATTCTTCATGTTCCATACCCATTTTCCATGAAGAGTAATATTTCTATAAATAAATAATCCTTGTTGCTCACCAGTTGAAATGATAGAAAAAGAATCATTTCGTGGCTTGAAACGTTCTAATGATTGTCCGGATATAAAACGCTTAATATTTCTCCATAGAATAGGTCCCTGTTTAGTTGCATGTAAATCATTCTTCTTTAAATCAGGATAATCTGAAAACGTCACACAGCTACCTGCTCCGAACACATAAGGATACTCGTTGTTTTGCAGTGTGTCCTCAACAAGTAAAAATCCATCAGAATCAATGGGTAATAATGCTTGTTTAAATAGAGAACTAGCTTTAGGTCCTGTAATAGGCAGGGTCATAGAGAATTTTACCTTTGTACCTCTGTCAGTAATTACATAATTGTTGTTTACTTCATTAATTTGCTCGTTTTCGTAGATTACAAGATTATGATACTGAGCGATCTCTCTAATTTTCACCGTCGCTTTAACACCGAATGAGTGAAGAAGTGAAGATGAGTTTATTAAGGTTACAGACTTGCTCAATTTATTTATATTTCGCCAAGATGTTATGGAGAGAGCGAGCTCAACCGCTTCAGCACCATCACCGATTATTACAGGTGCTTCACTAGCGCGTAGTTTTTTTATTTTTTCTATTAAGTGATGTTTAGGTGGATTTAATTCTGTAGTAGAAATGAGTTCTGAAGATATCCAAGGTTCAATATCAAAAGAAACTACATCAAAGTAATAGATATTGCCAGAAAATCCTAACAACACTTTCTGCATCGGATCAAACGAGATGATGGTGTCCTCTATAAACGTGACAGAAGCTCGACTAGATAACGACTTTAAATCGATCCGAATTTCGTCTTCATCATAAAGACCTTCTGTAAATCCTGAAAACATGCCTGAATAATATTGGGATTTTGACGATGTAATAAGTGTAACTTCTAAATCACTAATTTCTTCATGTAAAAGGCTTCGTAGTATGGAAAGATGAGCATGTCCACCACCGATTAATAAAAGCTTTGTCAAAACGAACACTCCAGTTTTATTGATGAGAATATACCTTTAATCATATAAGTAGAAAATGATTCGTGCGAATAATTTGTTTGTTTAAAGGTGAAAAAAGATAAGTGTAACAAATAAGTTGGAAATTATGTTAGTTTTTGGATGTATTCTATGGTATTTTACTAGATGGTGATAAAAATGATAATTGTGAAACAGCTTTTTGCTAATCTTGCAATCTTAGTCGCACTATTGTTTCTGTATACCCAGATTAAGAAAGATCCACCACTCCGTATGAATTCTACAATTAAGAAAAAGATAACTACAGGAGTGGCAGGGGGATTGTTCAGTAACATCCTCATGCAGTACAGCATTCCGATCGGTACAACTCTGATTGATTTAAGACATATCCCAATTATTCTACTAGCCTATTTTGGTGGAGCAGTGCCGGCATTTATAGGAATGTTCTTAGTCATCGCAGGTCGGTTTTTAATAGGGATTAATATTTCTTCTTATACGTCTAGTCTGTTAATGTTAACTGTTACCTTGTTTGCAATCGGAATTTCAAGAACGAACTTGAGCCAACAGACAAAAAAATGGTCCATGCTTACTTTTGCAAATCTATTAACATCCCTCTTGTTTTTCTATCTGATTGAGGACCAACAGTTGCTACTTTACTTAATTCCTGGATATTGGTTCGTTTCCTTTCTTTCAGGTTATGTAGCGTTTCAGGTATTACATATTTTATTTAAGAGTCAGATGATGTTTGATAAGTACAAAGCAGAGTCTACGATCGATCCGTTGACGGGGTTGAACAATGTAAGAAAATTTGATGAAGTATTTAATAGTTGTATGGCAGATCTTGAAAAGAAGAAAAAGCTTTCTTTGTTGTATATTGATATTGATTTTTTTAAGAAAATTAATGATACTTATGGTCACTCAGAAGGGGATGTTGTACTAAAAGATTTAGGGTTAATCCTTAGATCATGCGCACGTCCGACAGACATTGTGAGTAGGAACGGCGGAGAAGAATTTACGGTCTTACTCGTAGATAGTTCGCTGGATCAAGCAAAAAAAATTGCAGAAAGAATTAGATCAACGGTGGAAGAGCATGCATTTCTCTTAAACAGTGGTACAGAAGTAAACATCACAGTGTCTATCGGATTATCTAACTTTCCAGAAACAACTCCTAATGGAAACTTAATGATTAAAGATGCAGATAAAGCATTGTATGAAGCGAAGAGAACTGGAAGAAATAAAGTATGTACAGCCAATCAATGAAATGCAAGAAAAGGAACGAAATGATCGTTCCTTTTTTTGCTAGAATTAAGCCATGTTTCCGTTCATTCCAGGCGGACCCATCGCAATAAAGCTAATATCTCTACAATCAATAATAAATGTTCGTGTAACACCTAGATTGTCAACATATGTGAAGTAAGCACAACAAGAGTCAGAATCAAATTTCAAGAGTTGAAAAACAGTCGAATTATCCCCTACACCACTTATCAGACGAATCGGTTCTCTTGTTCCTTTATTCAGAAGAAATAGAGAGGGATTTAAACTGCTGTCACATTGACTAGATATTTGCTGAGCTAAATTTTTTAAAATACAGCATGCACAACCACCGCATTTTGAAAGGTTGGAGCAACCACAATTTGCTAACATCTTAAAGATCACCTCTTTTACTGGATCGGTACGATACCACTAATTTCGTGACAGTCTACAGCAACTTGCAAAGTGACCGTATTTTGCTCAATCATAATCTCAAAAAAAGCGCAGCAACTCTCAGCTTCAAAGCGTAGGAATCGAAAGAGAATAGGGGTATCACCGACTGGACGACTTTCCCCTTTTGGCAGAATATAAAAGAACTGATTGTTAGTTGTACAACCCTCAGTACATTCCTCATTTAAACGACGAAAAATTCCACAGATACAACCCTCGCAGCTTGTTTGAGGATGTTGCTTCTTCTCGTTTTGAAATAGATGTTGTTTTGAGAATAAACTGTTTCTTGAATGTTTCATCATATATAAGCCTCCCCTAAGTTATTCTCGAACATAGTGTATGCATAGGCTGAAGCGGAGTGACAAATTTAAGGAATTGAGGTGAGTTAATGTATGATAATTCGATTTTCAACAAACCCTCTTCTTTTCACTGAAAAGGAGTATTAAAATGGATAATAAACAAATGGTGATGAAGGGGCTAACGGGAATGGAAATTGTTGAGATACGGAATGTTGACGAATGTACCGACGAGCTGTCTGATCTTTTAATTAAAGTAGTAGATGAAGGAGCTTCAATCGGCTTTTTGCCTCCGCTTAAAAAACAAGAAGCTGATGCCTTTTGGGAAAGCTGTGTGGAACCTGATATTTTGTTTTGGATCGCTAAAGTTGATGAGCATATCGCGGGTACCATTCAGCTTCACTTGTGTACGAAACCAAATGGAACTCATCGTGCAGAGGTAGCTAAGCTGATGACACACCCAGCATTTAGACAAAAAGGAATTGGGCGAAAGCTGCTGCTTCATGCAGAACAAAGGGCAAAAGAAATAGGGCGGTCACTGCTTGTTTTAGATACAAGGGAAGGTGATCCATCAAATCTACTTTATCAGTCGTTTGGTTTTCAAGAAGCGGGGCGAATACCCTTTTTCGCTAAGAACGAAAAAGGTGGATTAGATACAACCGTTTTGTACTATAAAACGATATGACTCATAACTTTTTGCCGTCACTTGAGGAAGATTTTGTACTTCGAGTACGGCTTTTTTTTATGTTGAATAAAGTGTAATTTAAAATAGAACTTTCCAATACCATCGAGTCCAGTCTAAATTCCTTCCAATAAGAGGTGGTTTAACCAATTTGCCTTAAAGTTGTTACAAAATTATGGAAATCATTATTTTTACTACTCATTAATTCCCATTCCTTTACAATTAACTTGAAGAATATGGTGAAGGAAGGGAAATGTATTTATGGATCGCCAACTATTAATCTCAATTGTCATAGTCATCATTTTATTTGAGAGTTTGTTTATTTACTTATTTCTTATGTATAAGAAAGGAAACATAGATCAGAACCCTATATTCTTACTCTTCAAAAAGGAATGGAACATCTTATACCATGCCTTCTTTAAGTGGAGAATTAAAAAACGTATGTTGATTCAGAATGATAGTTACCTCTTTCATAAAAACTCCAATTATTTTTATCTATTTCTAGCTTTAATCCACGAACAAATCATTGAGATGATTGTGTTTCATATTTATCTTAAAAAAGAAGAACCTAATATAGCTCTCATTATGCTAGTTTTACATATTTACAGTGTAATCTACATGCTAGGTGATTATAACTTAATGAGAAATACCCCTTTCCGTATTATCAAAGAAAAAGTAGTGATGATTATTGGTGCTAGACGATCTCTACATTTTGATTTAAGCGAGATTGACTATATACAGCCTGCCGCAATCAAATACAATAAAAGTGGAAGCATCATCAACGAAAAAAAAGTATTCCATGCTACGGCTTTTCCAAGAATATTTACGATTATTTTTGGGATTAGCGATGAGCTAAAATATGAAATAGTGTTAAAGGATCCAGTGCAAGCAAAAGGTTACTTTGGACAAAAACAAGAGATTAATAAAGTGTATCTTTATTGTGATCATGCGGGAAATTTTGTAGAGTCACTTCAAAATAGAATGGTAATAGAAGGCGCAAGTGAGAGCAGCGTATAGGATCAAGAAGCAAACTTTTAGTTATTTTATTTACTTCGATAAACTTCTAAACTCCTAGTAAACACAGTAAAGCTTGTTATGTATTGCACGCCTCTCTTATGTATAATGGTAATAATTCTAGCTTGAGGAGTGGTGAAGGTAATGAATGTAGCTCTACTCAGTAAATGGCACGTGCATGCAGTCGATTATGCACGAGAAGCAATGGAAAATAAAGCCATCACAATCAAAACGGTTTGGGATGAAAACCAAGAGCGGGGTACCCAGTGGGCTGAAGAATTAGGGGTATCGTATGAAGCGGATCTCCAGAACGTGCTAGCTGATTCAAGCATTGATGGTGTAATCGTTACTACAGCAACAAACCGTCATAAAGAGGTAATTATCGCTGCTGCGAACCATGGGAAACATATTTTTACTGAAAAAGTCCTAGCTTTCACAGTGAAAGAGTGTGAAGAAATTTTAGATGCTGTAGACAAAAATAAGGTACAACTTATGGTCAACCTTCCAAGACTTACAGAAAGCTTTTACCTCTATGCCCAACAAGCAGTAGACATTGGACTTCTTGGAGATCTTACATATATTAGATGTCGCGTAGCTCATAACGGATCAGTACCTTCCGAAGAGAATCCAAAAGGATGGCTGCCACAGCACTTTTATAATAAAGAAGAGTGTGGAGGAGGAGCTTTGATCGATCTTGGGGCACACCCAATTTATTTAACGAACCGTTTAGGTGGAAAAGTAAAAGCAGTAAGCGGTAAACTAAATGAATTATACGAATTAGGTGTAGATGATAACGCTGTCGTTATGGTGGAATATGAATCAGGTGCTATGGGCATGATCGAAACGGGCTTCTTATCTTATGGAAGCCCTCAGCAACTCGAGCTTTACGGCACAGAAGGTACACTTATGGTTGAATGGCAAGATGTAAGGATTAAAAGCAAGCACCTTGGCACAGAGGATTGGGTAAAGCCGGAACTGCCGAATCCAATCTCTTCTAATATGGAGCAATGGGTTGAGTCGATTGAAAATGGGGTGAAAACGACGATAGAAAGAGATGATATTGTAAACCTAACGGCAATAAATGAAGCAGCAGCTATCTCGAGTAAAGAAGGTCGTCGTGTGCAATTATCAGAACTAATATCAAAGCAGAATATTTAAAGTTTATAAAAAGGAATCCAACCTCCTTGTGCAGAATGTATGTTCGTAAACAGTTCTGAACAAGGAGGTTTTTGTATGAATAAAAAAACAATTCTTTTAAATCAAATGGCGGCAAACCATAATGAACCAAACTGGTTTGTGCCTATCGATCGAGCACTTCAAGGACTTACAATTGAACAAGCGAGGGAAAAGCCTGGTGACAGCAACTCAATATGGGAAATCGTCAACCACTTAATTTTCTGGAACGAACGTTATTTACAGAGGTTTAAAGGAAATTCGCCCCATCAAAAGGTTGAAAGCAATGATGAGACGTTCGAAAACAAAAACGGTCAGGATTGGGAAGCAGCTAAAGATCAATTATTTGCTATCCTAACGGATTGGGCCACTGTATTAAAAGATGCAGAGGGTAGTATCTTTGAAATTTCTGCTCATGAAGACCGTCACGACCCTTGGTATTCAGTACTTGCTCATATAAACATTCATAATGCCTATCACATCGGCCAAATCGTTGAGATAAGAAAATCTAAAGGAAACTGGGATTCTAGTAAAGGTGTTCATTAAAAGGAGGGCTAGAATGTGGAGAATCTAAAGTTTGTATATGTTACATATATAGAGACCTCATCTGAAAAATTGTGGGATGCCCTAACAAACGGAGATTTAACAGAGCAATACTTTTTCGGCAGCCGAGTGGATTCGGAATGGAAAGAAGGTTCACAGATTACATATTCACGCGGCAGTAAGGTGACTGATTGGGGAGAAATCTTAACATATGAGCCACAAAAGAAACTCTCCTTTACATGGTTCAACAAGTGGGATGATGAAGTTCGGAAAAAGCCTACTATTGCGACATTTCTGCTTAAGGAGTTGAACGGTACAGTGAGGTTGACATTGCGTCACGAGAATTTGAAGGATGCAGATCTCGTAGAGGATGAAGATACGTTCGTAGGATTTAACAATGGCTGGCCAGCGATCTTGAGCAATTTGAAAACAATGCTGGAAACAGGACGAACGTTGCCACCAGTAATTTCTTGAATACTTTTTATAATAGGGAGAGTGATTCTCCCTTTTTTTTATGTATGTACCATTAACCTTTAAGCGCTGCGATATAACGGTCATCAGAACGTAGCACGAAATTCTTCCACTTTGTTGTGCTCCTTTTAAAATGGTGTAAGCAAAGTCTAGCAAACAAATTATAGGAATTATTGTTAAAGACTTAACAGTTCATAGGTCTCAGTTTTAAAAATTTTGGAGAGGGAATTGTTAAACAAAACATAAAGGAGGTGGCTAGCATGTCTGTTTATGACCAGATCAGCTCTTGTTGCAGCAGGATCGAGAAAGCAGACACAAAGGAAGACGTACTTCGTGAAGTAGATAAGCTGGACAACTACGCCTCTTATCTAAACGCAGAGAAAGCAAAACGACTTCATATTTATTGTGATAACATTCGTAAACTTAATGTTGATGTGAAAACTGAAACCGTCAACCAAGCCGGGTTCATCCGAAATTTATTTGCCTAAACATAAAGATCCCTCATGAGCTCTCATGAGGGGTTTATACGTTAATCGTACCTAGTATCTTGCAGTGCAGCTTGTGTTTCGTGTAGATGTCTCAAGTATTCTTTGGCGTGATGAATGTGTTTCTTTTCTTCTTCAGACATTTCCTCACCTACGTCATGTACTGATTGCTGAGCGGTTTCTAGCCATAATTTTGCGGTTTGAAAACAAGATGGCGTTTGATTTGCTTGTGCTTCTATCATAGCTTCATCCGCACGCTTTACATGGTCAAGAGCTTCTTGAATCTTAGGGCTTAACTGATGATCCATTTGTATGAACTCCCATTCACAATATGATTTTTTAGGTCTGATTAGAATTACTTCCGAATAAGATGAAGACAAGCATAAGGTGTCCATCTTATATGTGGAGGTAATCAATGATATTATTTTTTAAATATGTACTGCTAGGTTTATCTCTTGCTGCACCAATCGGTCCTGTAAATGCTGCACAGATGGACCGCGGTATTAAATACGGATTTTGGCAAGCTTGGATGGTCGGATTAGGTGCAACTCTTGCAGATGCTCTCTATATGCTTATGGTCTACATGGGGCTTGTAAGCTATATTAATACACCATTCATTAAAACTTTCCTCTGGCTATTTGGCAGTTTTGTTCTTCTTTATACGGGAATCGAGACATTAAAAAAAGCTTCTTCTGAAAGAAAGAGCAGTCAACAAGATTACACGGTACATAATAGCAGGAGTTTTATGGCTGGTTTTCTCATGTCTCTTACCAATCCACTTACTATCTTATTTTGGTTAGGAATATATGGTTCTATACTTGCAGAAACTGCAACGAAATATTCATTAGAAAGTCTACTTCTTTATAGTGCAGCTATATTTACAGGCATACTAATGTGGGATTTCGCGATGGCAGTCGTATCAAGTAGTTTTCGAAAGATGCTGGCTGACCGCATTCTAGATGGAATTTCGAAACTATCAGGTTTATCATTAATCGGATTTGGTTTTTACTTTGGTTATAAAGGTATCTCGTTTTTATTATCGTAAAAATTGTTTTTTCTTACGCCAATGAATATTCAATCGCTTAAGATAAACAATAATACCTGTAAAGCAGGAGGGTATTATTGTGAAAAAAAACAATTTTAGTGGACCGGTTCAACCAAATCTTGATAAATCAGAAGCAAAAAACATGGCTTGGTGGCAGCTCTCTCTTGTTGGAGTAGGGTGTACAATAGGAACAGGTTATTTTTTAGGATCCACGATTGGAATCCAGCTTACCGGCCCTTCTATTGTATTTTCCTTTATATTGGCAGCAATAGGAACTTACATCGTGTTTCAGTTATTAGCCAAAATGACAGCAGCAGATCCTCAAAAGGGTTCTTTTTGTTATTATGCCACACATGCCTATGGAAGATGGGCGGGTTTTAGTTGTGGCTGGAATTATTGGGTCTCTAATATATTGATCATGGGAAGCCAGCTCACTGCACTTTCAATCCTCTCTCAATTTTGGTTGCCACATGTTCCGCTTTGGATCTTTGCAGCTTTTTATGCAGTTTTAGCCATTATTGTTGTGTTAGCGGGAACGAAGAAATTTGATCAAGTTGAAAATTTGCTGGCTGTCATAAAAGTAGCAGCAATCGTTATGTTCATTATTTTGGCGATCGCAGGACTAATTGGTTTTGTTGATGGAAAAAACTATGATCTAGTCATACCAAATACGTTCAACGGTTATTTTACAGGAGGACTTAAAGGCTTCTGGTCGTCTCTAATCTATGCGTTTTATGCATTTGGCGGAATAGAAGTAATCGGTATGATGGCGATGCAATTGAAAAAGACAGAAGATGCTTCAAAAGCGGGTTCGATCATGCTATTTATCCTTACAATTATTTATGTCTTATCGATTGGACTTGCTGTGTCTACGGTTGCTTTAGAAACATTTGATCATAAAGAAAGTCCATTTGTTACGGCGATGGAAAGGTATCATCTAGGTTTTTTCCCGCATGTATTTAACGGAGCGATCATTATAGCTGGGTTTTCAGCTATGGCGGCAGCTCTTTTTGGAGTGACTAATCTTTTAAGAACGCTTGCAGAAGACGGAGATGCTCCTAAATTATTTGCGAAAACGATAAAATTTAAAAAACTGCCGCTTCCTGCGATGGGTTTAGGAGCAGGAGGCCTTTTAGCAAGTATCATAACAGCACTTCTCCTCCCAGGACGTATTTATGAGTACATTACAACGGCAGCTGGGATATTACTTCTATTCAACTGGTTGTTTATCATTCTGTCTTCCATGAAGATACTAAAGCAATCTATAGGGGTGAAGCTGATTTCGATCGTTGCAATCGGATTAATCTCTTTAGCCGTAACAGGTACATGGTTTGAAGAAACCATACGACCGGGGCTTTATGTTAGTATTGGAATCTCGGTAATCATAGGAATAATTGCTTTGGTTATCCAAAAGAAACGTAATCAACAAGAAAAAAGTTCGGTTTAATTCTTTTGTGTGAAAAACATTTTATCAAATCATTAAACACATGGAGTGAGGGAGGACAGTGCCCATCTAGATTTGAACTTAGATTCTAGCCTTGATCGGGGAAATATTCTAGATGGCAATGACCACGACCAGTGGGAAGAAGAGGGAAATGATGACGAGGGAATTCTTGATAATATCCTTGGTGTTTTTTATAAGAAACGAGATTAAAGAAAGCCGTTCCCCGTGGGAGCGGCTTTTTCTTACATCATAAGAAAGGTTAACTTGTTTGTAGATGAATTTCAACGTAGTAACAAGTTAAAACGAGAGTATAAATGCAACTAAGGCTGACATGAAAGGCTTGGTTTCAGCCCATTTTTTAAATCAACCAAAACATACGAAGTTTCGGATCTGAGAAAATCCGTATCGTACGCGCTGACGCCGACCGCCAATCCAAATATAGCCGGTTACGCTGTTTTGGCGTATTGCTACAGGAAAGAACCAAAAGTCACGCCCAAACTGACCTGGACGACGTAGACCTAATAGCCCCCAATTTCCTAAACAACTGCATAACCGTGCACGAATTTGTGGGGGCTGGAAGTTTTGAGTAAAAAAAGGCTGTGGGATTTGACTTTGGGCAAATTGTTGGGGTGGTGGTGAAAATGGACCTGCTTCATCTTCTTCCATTTGGCGCTCTACATAATTTGATTCGTCAATGGAGTGTTGATGTTGATGATTATATGGATGATTGTTCATGGGATAATTGTTCATAAAGGCTTTTCCTCCTTCCACAAAACAGTTTGTTCGATATATGAATATGATAGCTGCTTCATATGAGTAGCTTGTTCGTTGTACATAATAGTAAAATTAGTAAGAAATGGGCGAAATGCTGGAGGTATAAACAATCAAATGAAAGCAATGATAATCGATCGCTACGGAGAGGACGTAGCACTTCAAGAAACAAAAATAGATATACCCGAAATAGGGGAGCAAGATCTTTTAATCCGAATACATGCTGCAAGTATAAATCCGATAGATTTTAAAATAAGAGATGGAAAAGTAAAAATGTTGTTATCCTTTCAAATGCCATTAATTCTTGGGAATGATTTTTCAGGTACCGTTGAACAGGTAGGAAGTAAAGTGACTAAGTTTCAACCTGGAGATAAAGTGTTTGGTAGACCAAGAAAGAGCCGCATTGGAACATTCGCCGAATATATTTCAATTCATGAAGAAGATGTGGCAATCGCACCAAGTAACATTTCCTTGATTGAAAGTGCTTCACTGCCGCTAGTTGGCTTGACTACTTGGCAAGCCTTTCATGACGTTCTTCAATTGAAAGAGGGACAAAAAATCTTAATCCATGCTGGTGCGGGCGGAGTTGGTACATTTGCGATTCAGCTTGCAAAAACTATGGGAGCCTATGTAGCCACCACAGCGAGTGATAGAGGATACGATCTTGTTAAGTCATTGGGTGCTGACGAGATTATCAATTACAAAGAACAAGATTTTGAGAAGGTTCTTAAAGGGTATGATGCCGTTTTTGACACGTTAGGTGGAACTTCTTTAGAAAAATCATTTAAAGTGTTGAGACCCGGTGGAAAGATTGTTTCTGTTTCAGCTGTCCCGAATAAGGCATTTGCAGCAGAAAACAATTTGGGGTTCTTCAAAAAGGTGATTTTTTCTATTGTGAGTAGTAAGATAGCAAAGCTTGAAAGAAAACATAACGTTCATTACCATTTCCTATTCATGAAACCGAGTGGGGAACAGTTAAGCAAGATTGCTGATTTAGTAGAAAAAGAAGTGATCGTACCTGTGATCGATAAAGTCTTTCCATTTAAAGATGCACAAAAAGCAATTGAGTATGTAGAAACGGGAAGAGCAAAAGGAAAAGTAATCATTAAAGTGGAATCACCTCTAATTGCGAAAGATTGAAGGAACTCTAACTAAATTTGTGGAAGTTTAATTAACAACAGAAAAAAAACAAAAAGTAGGATGAGTTCAGATGATTAGATATCCAGTATTAAACGATAATGCATCGATCGGAGTAACTGCTCCTTCCTCAGGTGTACAATCAACTCTTCATGATATGTTCAAGCAGGCCTGTATTCGGATGGAGAAGAGAGGATATGAGGTAACTTGTGGTGAAACGGTTTGGACACAGAAAAAAGCGAAGTCAGCACCAGCAAAAACACGTGCTGCTGAGTTTAATGAGATGTTAAGAGAACCAAATATAGATTTAATCATCCCTCCTTGGGGTGGTGAGCTATTAATCGAAATTTTAGAATATGTTGATTTCACGAATTTGCCAAAAAAGTGGATTCTAGGTTATTCAGATACGAGTGCTCTGTTGCTTTCCATCACGTTAAAAACAGGGATCGCAACCGCTCATGGAACAAATTTCGTTGATTTAAGAGGTGAGTACTCTGATGAAACAACAGCTATGTGGGAAAAAGTACTTTCAACAGAAGAAGGTAAAACTGTTCTTCAGAAGTCCTCTGAAAAATATCAAAAAGAATGGCAACACCAGGCGCCAACACCATACGTGTTTCATTTGACTGAAGATACAGAATGGAAGACGGTTTCAGGTGAGGATGAAAAGATTTCTGGGCGTCTGCTGGGCGGTTGTATTGATGTGATTCGGCATCTGGTAGGGACACCTTATGGTAACGACGCTGATTTTAATAAACAGAAAATCAACGGTGAACCGATCCTATGGTATTTAGAAAATTGTGAGATGAACACGGCTGATTTAAGAAGATCATTGGTTCAGATGAAGCTAGCCGGCTGGTTTGATAACTGTTCAGGTTTTCTATTCGGCCGAAGCCCTGCTAATGATCCTGTTAATGATTATACTGCTGAAGATGTGTATAGAGAATTGGCAGATGAGTTGCAGATCCCTGTTATATACGATGTGGATTGTGGACATGTACCGCCTCAAATTACATTTGTAAACGGGGCTTTTGCCGAAGTCGAGGTAAAAGGTGGTAGAGGAACGGTTTTACAACATTTTCGTAAATGAACGGCTAACCGATAAGAAATAATTAACGCAACACAATATTACAAATTCTTGAGAAGTTGTCTCTTATTTTAAGGGCAATTTCTTTTTTTTGTTCACTAAACGAACAACGGATAAAATAATAAATTGTAAATATTTTAAAAATATGGTTTAAGTTAATAGTTTAAGTGGTACATAACTTACACAAACACATTACATTTATTGTACGGTGGTTTGTATACCATTTGTGAGGAGAGATGAAATGAAAAAGTTTTTTGGGTCTGCACTTGCCGCGGTTATGATGTTTGCTATGATGGCAACGGGGGTTTTTGCTGAGTCTAATGATGCAATGGTTCGTATTGTACATGCTTCACCAGATGCCCCTGCAGTTGATGTGTATGTCGATGGAAAACCAGTAGTCGAGGGTGCGGAGTTTAAGGCGGCAACAGATTACATGCCATTGCCAGCTGGAGAGCATAAAGTAGAAATCTTTGCAGCGGGTACTAAAGATAATGCTGTAATCTCACAAAATTTGTCCGTTGAAGCAGGTAAAGCTTATACAGTAGCTGCAGCAAACATGCTAGAAATGATTGAGCTGGCAGTTGCAGAAGATTCCATGGAAGCAACTGAAGGAAAAGCAAAAGTACGCATCGGCCATCTTTCTCCTGATGCACCGACAGTGGATGTAGGTTTAATCGGAGGGGACGCTTTGTTTAGTGGAGCTACTTTCAAAGCATTTACAGATTATAAAGAGTTAGATCCAAATACTTATGATTTAGAGATTCGAACTCCAGATGGTAAGCAAGTGCTTGACCTCTCTGGAACAAAGCTTGAAGCAAATATGGTTTACAGCGTTTATGCAATCAATACAGCAGATAAACTTGAAGTACTCGTTCTTCAAGACTCAATGGTAATGCCGTCAGAAATGCCAAAAACAGGAATGGGTGGAGCATCTGATGATTCAACGGCAAGCTATACAGCAGAAATTATCGCTGTAGCTGGATTGGGTGCGCTTGCGTTTGTCCTTTATCGAAAACGTACTGTTCAATAAAAATGAGAAATCAAATTATTTTAATACCAATTTTATTCCTGCTGAGCAGTTGCTCAGCAGGGAATAACTATGAAAGTGATAAAAAACAAGAGTATAGTGAGAACAAGATTCTAGTTTCATCAAAAGAAGAAACAGATACAAAATCAGCTCAACAAACCGATTCTATGATGAAAATGAATAACGATGATGCAAAAAAAGATGAGTCAAATGAGACTGAATCCATTGGTATTCTTCCAACAAAAATCGAGATTCCAGCTTTAAAAGTGAGCGCTTCTGTAAATGGACAAGGACTAAACAAAGACGGACAGATGGAAGTGCCAAATAACGGAGAAGATGTTGGTTGGTATGAGCTGGGTACTAAGCCCGGGGCAAATGGGAATGCAGTTATAGCTGGTCACGTTGATGATTATAAAGGCCCTGCTGTATTTTTCTATTTAAAGAACTTGAAAGCAGGTGATCTCATTCATGTTTATGGGAAAGGAAATGAAAAAGTTTCTTTTCAAGTGGAAAAGGTCGTTGCCTATAAAAAAGACGAAGCACCTTTACGTGTGATATTTGGACCTGGTCAGCAGCCTAGGTTAAACCTCATAACATGTACAGGTGTATATAATAGGAAAAACAATGAACATGAGAAACGGTTGGTCGTTTATGCAAAACGGATCAAACTATAAAAAGAGCAGAGACCATCTACTGAAGATGATTCTGCTCTTTATTTTAACTATAACATCTGTTTAACTACCATTTCTTAATCAATCTCCATTTAGCATGCCGAACACGCCTTTAGCAATGCTGCCTTCATCACTTGATCCACCTCTATGCGGAGCTGCAGCAAACACACGACTTGCCAAGCGGCTGAACGGAAGAGACTGGATCCAAACGGTTCCCGGTCCTCTTAATGTGGCAAAGAACAAGCCCTCACCGCCAAATAGTGCTGTTTTCACGCCTTTAACCATTTCAATATTATAATCAACTCCGCTTGTCATAGCAACCAAGCATCCCGTATCTACACGCAGTACTTCGCCAGGTGCCAATTCTCTTTTGTGAATGGTTCCACCAGCATGAACGAATGCCATCCCATCGCCTTCAAGCTTCTGCATAATAAAACCTTCACCACCGAAGAAGCCTGCTCCAATCTTACGTTGAAATTCTATGCCGACTGCTACACCTTTCGCAGCGGCTAGAAACGCATCTTTTTGGCAGATCACTTTACCGCCAAGTTCACTTAAATCCATCGGAATGATTTTTCCAGGATAAGGAGAAGCAAATGAAACATGTTTCTTTTCACGTTCTTCATTCGTAAATGTTGTCATGAATAGACTCTCACCTGTCAGTACGCGTTTGCCGGCATTGAATAGTTTGCCCATTAAACCAGTGCCGCCTGATGAACCTGACCCGTCTCCAAAGATCGTCTCCATCTCTATGCCGTCTTCCATCATCATTAGTGCACCAGCTTCAGCGATTACCGTTTCTTTTGGATCTAACTCTACTTCAACGAACTGCATATCATCGCCATAAATTTTATAATCAATCTCGTGGTTATTCATGTTCTATTCCCCCAATAATGTTTAATCTGTGTTTCATGCTGAGACCCATTCAAACCTCTTTATCCGTTTCTGAGGTGAAATAAGATTTGTGCTTAGTTAAAATCAACCATACAGCCATTAAAAATATTGAATATCCTATTAGCACAACAATCTTCTTCGTCTATTGACTCATTAACGAACTTTACTCGATAGAATGCATTAGATATTACGCACCTGCAGCCTTTTGGTTTCAAAAGTGAAAATATTTTTAAAGAATTTATCATCAGATACTCTGTGCCGATGATTTAACAATTAAGATGGTGGAAATCTCCTGCAATCAAACTCGTAATTCTTTGGTCAAACCTGTTAGAAAATATATCAAGGGATTCATAAATATATAAAAACGTAGGTGAGATAATCTAACAGCTTTGTTGAATGAAAGGTTCATTAAGATATAGTAAAAGCAGGGGGTAGGGAGAAGGAGTGGCTTCTATATGTCTTTTGAAAATACACCATATAAAGATAAGAAGGTTATTTCAATAGGTATTGTAAGTGAGTTAACGGGATTAACATTCAGGCAGATTCGTTATTACGAAGAAAGAAAGTTGATCTTCCCGGAACGTACTGAAAAAGGGACACGGAAATATTCATTTTCTGATATTGAAAAGCTCGTTGAGATTGCAAACAAACGAGAAGACGGAGTACAAACACATGAAATTAGAACAGAGATGAAAAAGGAGAAAGAAAAACCTGCAGAGAAGAGTGTGCTAAAAGAAATGCTCCGTGGACAATTCAATGCTCACTTTAAGAACAACCATGATCAAACATCATAAAAAGGCAGTCCCATGACTACCTCTTTTTGTTTCCTACTAGTTTCATTGTTATTATTCTTTCTAACGTCTTCCATGGAACGATTGCTTTTAGCCATATCGTTAATCTCACACCTCTACCAATCGGATACCGCAGTTTAGGTGTTTTTGTGGCGGTAGCTAGTTTAGTTACTAGCTGTGCGACATCAACGGGATCTCCATGATTTCCTTTGCTGCTCTCCATGTTTTTCATCAATGCCTCCATATAAAAATAATAAGGAGACTTAGAACTAATGGTCATGTTGTCAACCGAAGACCAGATGTTTGTTTGATAAGATCCAGGTTCAATAAGAACAACATCTATACCGAACGGACGAAGCTCTAAACGCAAACTTTCGCTGTATCCTTCCAACGCATGCTTAGATGCCGTATAAGGTGATAGACCAGGAAAGCCGAACTTTCCAGATATGCTGCTCATATTAATGATGCGTCCACGCTTGTTTTTACGCATGAAGGGAAGAACGGTTTGCGTAATCGCGATAACACCAAACACATTTGTTTCAAACTGAAGACGATATTCATCGATTGGAAGTTCTTCCGAAAAACCGCCAAGTGCAAATCCTGCATTATTGACTAAAACATCAATGCTAGGAAACTCTTTGATGAAGTCTTTAAAAGTAAGAATAGATTCTGTTGATGTCACGTCCAGAGCATAAAGATGAATTTGGTCACTTACCTTGTTTTCGTCTGCCAACTTTAATAGAGATTCTGCACGACCGATATTTCGCATCGTACTTATTACGTAGAAACCGGCCTTCGCAAGTTCAATTGCACAATGCATACCAAACCCGCTAGATGTGCCAGTCACAATGGCTGTTTTTCTGTTCATTTCATTCTCCTCATAAAAAAGTTCGTTAAGTTATGTACTAAACGTAAACGAACTTTTCCGAGCATTCAACTATTTATAAGGATTGTGGGGCTTCTTATCTCGATAGTTATAAATAACATAAACAAAGCTTGAGTATGATCCGACTGCAGCAACTCCATAGACGATTCCCATTACGATACCAGTCCAAAGACTATGCGGATGTGCAATTAAAACAGATATGATTAAGCCCAGCAAACAGGCGATCGTTGGTATCCAAGCAGAGATGTAAGGAAAGAAGATCTTGAGGATTTCAATCATGATGATGATGGCGGGTATAGCAATCAATGCATCCCAAAAGTTAGTAAGAATGAACGGGAACTCCAAATAGATGCCTCCTTACCCTTTTTTGCCCTTTATATACTCTATACAGAATACAGCTAATCTTTCCTTCTATTTGTCCACATTGTGCAAAAATTTATTTGGTTTTCTCTTTTGTTCATAGATTTGATTCTTACCTGTACACAATGAAAGGATTTCGTCACTTTTTTAAATATTACAATATGTAATTTCTCATACACTCTGCCGAAAATTGTTAAACCGCTGTAATCCCCTTACAATGTCTTTGTCATCTCAGCCTGTTAGTATGGGACAGGTCAGATTAAATAAGAAAAGGGGATGTTACTTTGAAAAAAGCAGCAGCAGGATTAGCAATAGCAGGTGTCGTGGCGTTTAATCCGATTGTGGGTGAAGCAGCTCTAGGTGATCAAACGCTGAAACCTGGGACGCAGCATTCAGATGTACAAGACCTCCAACAAACATTAGACAAAAAAGGATATTTTTCATATAGCAAAACAACCGATTATTATGGTAATTATACAACAGATGCCGTAAAGAAATTCCAAGCTGAAAAAGGAATCACAGTGGATGGTATCGCTGGTGATGAAACATTTAAATCGCTAGGAATTGATGCTACAGAAAGTAATTCTTCAATCGTCGAAGTGGCTAAAAAATACGAAGGAACACCTTATCAGTGGGGTGGAGAATCACCGGACGGTTTTGATTGCAGTGGATACTTACAATATATCTTTGATGAAGCAGAGAATGTTGAGTTGCCTCGTACAGTCGATGACATTTATGCAAAAGGGACAAAAGTTGATTCACCAGCAGTGGGCGATATCGTATTCTTTAATCTAGAGGGAGACGGTCCGAGCCATGCTGGAGTGTATATCGGAAACGACCAATTTGTACATGCTTCATCTTCAAAAGGGGTAACAACAGCGGAGCTTAACGGCTCTTACTGGTCAGAAAACTATATTGGAGCAAAAAGCTACGAATAAAACGACACAACAAAAACACCTCAATCTTTTGAGGTGTTTTTTGTTGTGTTCTATTTCCTTCTGTTTACTCGTCTTCATCAACCTCACCAGAACGATTTGTTTGTTGAGGAAGTGTATCCCAGAAACTTGCATCAGTTGTGTTGATTGAACCATCTGAAATGGTACGAACAGCAGCATCTAATGTTACGACTGTCTGTTTGATCAAATAACCATTGCTCTTTTGTCCAAGAGCATAATCTTCTCTATAATGGTCAGACATTCCACGCATTTCAAAAAGAAGAGTAGAAATATCATAACGAACAGCAGCACCGTTACGTCCGATGTTTTCCCCAGAACCACCATCGTACTTTCCGATATGTCCCCATCCAGTATGATGAATGGCGTTAAATACAACAGCCCCTAATCGTTTAGATTTTTCAACGACTTCTGGCTTCACCTTTGCATTAGTAGGATAAAGCATAGATCCCGAAACAAGTTGGCCATCCGTTTCGCTTAGCGTTCCTTGGTGATGTAAATCTATCATGTAATCAATGTTATATTTAGCAAACACATTTTCATGCAGTACACGAGCTTCAGGCTCCATTTCATTTGTTGGCTTATCATGTTCACGGTTCAAGTCAACTTCATTTGCATTATAACGGGTAAGGTGGCGGTCACCATCAGCTAAGTAATCTTCAAGCGAGAAGTTTACATCGCCCATTGCACCATCAGCATTAAGCATCGGTATGACTAAAACATTTACATTGTTCAACAAACCTTTTGTTTTATTAGTACCGAGATGTTTCATGAACTCTAACGCACCTTCTGTTGTAAGTTGCTCGTTACCATGCTGTTGAGTTAAAAAAAGAATGGTGGGATTATTTGGATTGGATATGTACTTTGCCATGAAGATATCTCGACCTTTTACAGTTTGACCGATCACTTCAAGTTTCATTGCATCTTGTTTAGCATCAAGTGTTTTTAGCGTATCAACAAGTTCTTCGTAAGTATGTAGAATAGACGTTTGTATAGAACCATTTCCTGTACCTGGGCCGTTTCCAACAGCTTGTGCAGGTGAAGCGACAGCATTTAGAGCACTAAAAGCCATTAAGCCAGTCAACGTAACTGAAAGAACTTTTCTTTTTACTTTCAAAGTAATACCTCCATAGTTCGAATTTTTAAAAAGTTTTATACATTTAAGTTTACAGTATGCTGAATTCAAATTTAATAGAGGGTACTACCTATCTTAAAGAATAAGGATGAGAATATAGTTGTGGAAATTTAGAGGCAAACAAGGTAATAAGTAGGATGTAGTAAATGATTATAAAAAAAGGAGAGATCTATTATCTCCCCGTAACTTGTTCTTTCATATGTCTCTGGATGGGTTTAACTTTTTGTTTTTCTTGACTTCTTCCTCCAAATTTAAACACGATAACGCCACCGATAATGACGAGGACTCCTAAAAGCTGCTGAGAGGTAAACGGAATTTTCTCTAGACCGAACAACCCGAGTGAATCCCACATGAGAGCAGAGCCGAGCTGTGACGTCAGAACGATAGAGATAGCGAATGTTGGACCGAGCAGTTTTGTACCTTGAACTAAACAAACAACAACACCGACCCCGATCAATCCGCTGAACCAAAACCAAGTTTCCATATTTTTGAGAACAAATAATTCTTTTCCTTCAAAAACAACACCTAGTGCCATTGAGGCTAGAAAGCCCAAACCTAGCACAAGGGCTGTAGTCGACCATGTTCCGGCATGGTCATTGACTCGTGTGTTAAAAATATTTTGCAGACCGACAAGTACGCCTGCCAAAATTGCAAAGAGTATACCGATAAGCATTTTGAACGCTCCTTTTATTTTTCGTAAATATTTCGATGGTTGGCTAGTTCACTTAAGCCTTCACGATTCTTCACTTCGATAAAACCTTTATGTCGTTCAACGAGCCCTTCTTTAGAAAGGTGTTGGATGACACGGTTCAGATGACGATAGCTTGTTCCGATTAAGTTTGCAGCATCTATAAGATGACTCGTGCTAAGTTTGCCGCTATATAACGCATCTCGTTCGTCAAAACAAACCGACAAAAGGTAGCTCGCAAAACGCACTTCAACCGGATACAGAAGATTAAAGCTTAAAGAGCTTGATTTAACAAAAAACTTCTTGGTGATTACGTTCAGCAGAAACTTTAAGAGCGGCGTATGATCGCTTGCGTATTTATTCAACCACCGGTGATGAATCGCAATCATGTGAACTTCAGAGACGGCTTCAACTGTATTGATAAAGTCAGTTCCTTGGACGTATTCAATATCCCCAACAACATCAAGAGGTGTTTTAAATGAAAGAATGAGCGTCTTACCTTCAGGTGAAGTGTTGAAAATCTTCAGTTTTCCTTTTACTAACAAATATAAATGGTTATAAGGATCACCTTGTGTACAGATCAATTCACCATGATTATAGCTGTATAGAGTTAGATAGGGTAGAAGATCCTCGTTTAAAATAGGTTTGATTTCGAAAGTCTTCAAATAGTACTGAAGCAGCTCAGGGTCGTGAATTTCTCGCATTTTACAATCACCTCACTTCATTCTTCTTAAAATTTTAAAATGACAACTCCTGCAATCATCATGGCAATTCCAATAAATTGCGGAACTTTCATTTCTTTTTTTAATACACCAAACCAGCCTTTGCCATCGATCACAAATGTAATCGCTAGCTGCGAGATTAAGATTACGGCGATCGTCAACGTCACGCCTATAGAGTGAATGCCGTAAATATTTCCATAGATGACGACTGCAGCAAATGATCCGCCAGTTAAATAGATGGGTCGTACTTTCTTAAATTCTTTCCATTTTTGATCTTTTACGATCAAAACAATTAGAACGGCTGCGACAAAACCAGTCAATTGAGTAATCGTTGCTGCCTGCCATGAGCCAATATCCTGGCTGATCCGTGCGTTCGCTACACCTTGCAGAGTAATAAAGGCGCCGGCTAAAAAAGCAAACACTATTCCTTTCATGTCATCACTTCCCAATTAAAAATTCTATAACTATTAAAGAATAGAAGTGGATCCATTGGGAAGGACATATGTCCTAAAACTTTAAAATGTATGTTACACACATGATAATTACATGATGAAATGTTCCTTTTCCTTTCCACTTTTACATATTTCGTATAAAATAAAAAGCTGCACGACAATCTCTATGAAAGAGGTAAGAATATGAAACGTCTAAAGAATCTATCCAATAAAAATAATAAAAACAATGAACAATCAGCAGAATTTAAGAATCGTGAAAGCTGGTTAAAGATTATTATCATCGGTGCTTTCGCTCTATTGATCTTTTATAAGATAGCAACAGCACCATTCGTATTCCGCTTTTCAGACTTTATTTCGGTATTTAGTTCGTTGTTCGCTATAACCATCTCACTCATTTATTTTAACAAGGTCAGCAAATTAGAGAAGATGATTGAGTCTTTTACCTCCAAAGAGAGAGCTGCTCAGTCGTTTGAGACAACCCCAGCAGTTGCTGTTGTCGCGGAAGAGCCTGAACAAGAGCAACTAGAGCTCTTTGAGGAAAAGGAAGAACAGCACAAAGTACCTGTTTCTGAAGTAGAAGAAGTAGACGCAACAGAAGAAGATGAAAAAGAACAAGAAGTAAAAGAAGAAGTAATAGATGAAGAAGAAATTTGGGAAACGCAGCGTATAAAAGAAGAAGAGCTAGCCAAGATCGAGATGGATAAAACTCAGATCTATAACGAACTGTTCTCGCGAGCACAGTTAAGCAAGGAAGAAATGACATACTTTAACGAGAAAATCAGAGAAAAAGAAACAGAAAGCTTTAACACAAAACAAGAATTGAATCAGTTTAAAGATCGCATTCAAAATGTGTTCAAGAAAACACCTCAATTTTTCCAAAAAAGAGATTCTCGAATTGAAGGAATCGTTCGTATGATGAACCCGGTCACACTTAAAAACGCAACTCTTGAAGACTTGAATCAACGTATGGATCAAGTGATTGACGTTATTCCGGAAGAAACACTTAATTCCTTAATAAGAGATGGGTTATTAGATGACACCTATCACCTGACACGCTCAGGCTATCGAGAATTCATTCATGTAAGTAAAACATTTCAATAATTAATGATAGAAAAAAGGTGTGCCTTTGGATGAGGGCACACCTTTTTGTATACATGTATAGCTGAGACGAACAAAATGTAAAAATTGTCCGTTCTAATGGATAACTAGGATGATTTAAACGATTGACGACAAAATTTTATCTGCACCACATCAACCATATTTCAAACAAATTTATTTCGCGAAAAGGTGGTTACCGATTTTCGTAACGGAAGATCGTGAGAAAATCCACGTGTCTGTTGCAAGTTCAGGGTTGTAATAATAAACAGATCCGTAAGTGGGGTCCCAACCTTTCATCGCGTCAAGCACTGCACGATAGGCATTGTTGGAAGGCTGTAAATGATATTGCCCATCATGAACGGCAGTAAATGCGTTCGTCTGATGAATGACATCACTCACATTTTTGGGGAATGCAGGGTCTTCTAGACGGTTTAATATAACAGCTGCCACAGAAACTTTGCCTATGTAGGATTCACCGCGTGCCTCACCATGAACAACACGAGCCATCTGTTCTACATCGTGTAACATTAAAAAGGTAGCGGGACCAGCAACACCATCTGATGAAAGATTTGTCTCATACTGAAAGCTAGCAACAGCTCTTTCTGTAATAGGGCCATAATATCCAGTAACAGGTCCATAGAATAATCCAAGTGCTTTTAGTTTTTCTTGTAGGATGGCGACCTCATTGCCCTGACTTCCTTCAGTTAATAGTCCATGCGCTTGAACTTTAGTCGGAACGAATAGAAACGTCACTGCCACAAAAAAGAGTACTAACTTGCTTAGTAGGTTTATCATTGTAAAACTCCCTTTCCTTCGTGATTTCTATATATTATCAATAAAGGATGATTTAGACATGAAGCGCATTCTCTATTTTTAGCAGTTGTGCATCCACCTCAAAAGTAGGGGGTTATGACAATTCATGTTACAAAACTACTAACTCGGTATTAATACGTTTTATTGTAGTAGTATGGGGTATACAAATGGATTGGATAAGAAACCATCCTTACATACATAAAAATAAAACCATTTAACACAGTGTTAAAAGGATAGCATCAATCATTCACATAGAGTTGAAACAGGAAAAAACCCTGGATACTTATTGCGAAGTTCTTTGTATTCATTTGGATATTGCTTACTTAAAAAATGGATATAACATAGAATCCTATGATTTTGGATATATCGCCTATTTTTAAAATTCAGTTGATATTCCTGTCCAACTGGGAGATTTAGAAGAGGCTTGTTCTTAAAAAAAAGTGGAGTCATACAATTTGAGATGGCATCGTGTACATTTACAACACGAATGCTGTTTTTTACTTCTTCATAAAACTTTTTAGTAAAACCTTCATCAGCGATTGGTAGACTCGCAAAACTATAGAGAATAGGATTTTTGAAATTTGTGTTCACAGCTGCATCTAACGTAAACAAAGCAGCTAGACTGCCGCCAAGGCTATGACCTGTAACAAGTAGTTTTTTATCGTCTGAATAGAGATGGTTGATATCTGCCAGAAGGGCATTTCGAAATGTGCTGTAAATTTTAGTGATTCCACGGTGTGTTAAACCGCTATTCGATACATAGGTATAAGGAATCTGAGAAATATCTAGATATGAACTTACATTATCCATAGTCTTAGTTCCCCGAAAAGCGACCACTAAAGAATCCTCTGACTCAGCAATAAATCCAAATGTTTCACCTGAATCTGTGATGATCTCTTGTTTCATCTCGTAATGCTTTGGTAATTCAATCGTACAAAGTTCGTGAACGATATAGGCTTTGTAAGACATCACTGCCAGGAACAGAGCCATTTTTCCATCGAACTCAAATAACTCTTTTATATTTTTCATACAAATCACATCCTTCACTCATCCGATTTAATAGTATATGAAGGAAGGGGTGGACAAGTATAGACACGTACACTGAGAGAAATAACTATTTTTCTTGAAAGTAGAAGTTGTTGTTTATTGTACAAGGAGATGGATACATACTAATTGGGTGTACTTAATCAATAGAGAGAGGAGTTTGAAAATGACAAAAACTGTGCTTAGTTTCATTTTTGTAATGGGATTTGCTCTCGTTCATTTAAGCTCAAAATACTTGAGTTTTATAAAAGATTCTTCGCGAAATAAGTTTTTATCTTTTGCAGGAGGAGTAGCTGTTTCTTATGTGTTTCTACATTTACTCCCTGATTTGAATCACTATCAACAAAAGGTTGGGAAAACGCTTAATCATGGAATCGGTCACTATTTGGAGGATCATATCTATTTAATAGCGTTGCTTGGTCTTGCACTTTTTTATGGACTAGAGCGATTAGTCAAGAATTCTAAAAAGAAACAAGGCGCACAGTCAAACTCTGAAGAAGTTGCAGTTTCTTCAGGTGTCTTCTGGGTACATATAGCATCATTCTTTCTGTATAATGCGGTAATTGGATACTTGCTCATAAGAGAAGAGTACGAGACGAAATGGGGAATGTTCTTCTTCTTTTTGGCATTGAGCATTCACTTTGTCGCTAATGATCATGGCCTTAGGAAGGATCACAAACAAAAATATGACAAGTATGGACGAGTGCTGCTTACAGTCGCGATTTTAATTGGTTGGGGTATCGGGGCTATCACGGTAGTTCATGAACTAATCGTATCTATACTAGTTGCTCTTCTAGCAGGAGGCATTATTTTAAACGTTCTAAAAGAAGAACTGCCAGAGGATCAGGAAAGCAGTTTTGTATCGTTTATCACAGGGTTAACAGGTTTTTCGGTACTGATGATGTTGGTCTAGAAATTTTAGTCGTTTATTTTTTGAAAGAGCTCGTTTAATTTTGCAAAGATTAGTTTTTCTGTTGATGTTAAAGGTGACAGGGATGTGGAAATGATTTCGTTTTTCTTAATCAACAACCTGTTAATTTCTTGGGATCCGGTCTCGGTTAATGATACATATACTTTTCTTCGATCTGATTCTGTATATTGCCGATTCACCATTTCTTTTTTAGCTAGCCGATCAATAATGATAGATGTTGAAGCTGGGGTAGTATCTATTTTTTCAGCTAGTTGTGTAATTGTTTGCGTATTGTTTTCAAGCAGATAGATCATCGTTTCGATTTGAAGATAATTTAGTTTTTCGTCATGAAGAAATGAGTCTTTAAAGTTTTTCACATATTTGACCAGTTCATCTATCTCATAGTTGTCATTAGTAGTCATTATCATTCTCCTAAGTATTAAAGTAAATGAAAAGACGACACTTCTTATTTAAGTGCCGTCTCATAATAAATGTTTGATCTATCTTTAATTCTTCACATTGTTAACTTATGTGCCTACTGTAACATAGCTGTATGCGTTGTTCAATTTGAAATAAATGGATTTTACCTTTAGGAAGCCTATAACTAGCGAACATTTGAAGATATAAATTCTTTATTTTTATATTTTAAAAGGAGAAATGAGATACCAATACCGATCAAGGTTAATAGGAGAGTCACTCCATAAATAGCATGTATCCCTGAAGCTATAATTTCTTGAAGTTGACCCAATTGGCTAGTAGGTAGTTCACTCCCATGTTCAAAAGAAGCATTCAGATCAAGATCTTGTCCAGCTTTTTCAGCCTTAGAAATCGTGATTAAGTTAAATATTGTACCGAACACAGCAGATCCGAGTGTTTGGCTGAATGTGTTCGTAAACGTATTGGAAGCTACAGCTACCCCTCGTTTATTTGATGGTACAGAAGCCTGAATGATTAGCATGTAAATTGGTGTAATGAGCCCCATTCCAAGACCTAGAACACCTGAGGCGACATAGATTAAGTATGTCGGAGAATGAGCATCTAACAGATAGAAAAGTAATGAAGCAGCACTTACTACGCTAATTCCAAGAGTAATAATCCAATTATCCTTTAACCGTCCTACTAAGTTCCCAGCAACTAGTGATCCTAGTGTCCACATAACTGGAAGTGGCATCAATACAAAACCAGCTTGTGTAGCCGTTTTCCCCATAACTCCTTGGCTCCAGATCGGTAAATAAATCGTGATACAGATAACGACAGCACCTGAAATCAATGTGAGTGAGTTTACGATCAACACACTTTTATTGGTAAAAAGATTAAGAGGAATGAGTGGTTC
This sequence comes from Fictibacillus halophilus, assembly GCF_016401385.1. NCBI lineage: Bacteria > Bacillati > Bacillota > Bacilli > Caryophanales > Fictibacillaceae > Fictibacillus > Fictibacillus halophilus. The sequence goes on from NZ_JAEACF010000001.1 coordinate 533,906, forward strand.
AGGTGATTTTTTTTCAATATAAGCAAATAGCACATAAAGCAGGATTGCAGTTAGGAATAATCCGATAATGATAGGATTGCTCCAATCTTGAGTTTGGCTTCCTGTTAAAAGTGCATAAAGAAATGCGATCGTACCAAGTGAAAACGTGACAGCACCCCAATAATCAATGTATGGTTTTCCTTTTGTAAGATTTTCTTTGTAATTCGCTGCGAGCATGAAGAAAGCAAGAAGTCCGAACGGAATATTTAAGAAAAAAATATATCGCCAGGACAGCGTGTCAACAAGAAAACCACCAGCTAGAGGTCCTAACACACCAGCAACTCCCCACACTGCTGAAATCCAGCCTTGTGCTTTTGCTCTCTCTTTTGCCTCAGCATACAGATCTCCAATTATCGTCATCGTAATTGGCATAACTGCACCAGCACCTAGACCTTGAATAGCCCGATAAAAGATGAGTTGTTCCATGGACATGGCAATTCCACAAAGAGCAGATCCAATCAAAAAGAGAATAATACCTGCGAGAATAACTTTTTTTCGGCCGAATAAATCAGCAAGCTTTCCGTAGATGGGTGTCGATACAGCTGTGGCCAGCATATAAACCGCATATACCCAACTTACAAGTTCAATGCCGGAAAGATCGCTCGTGATACGCGGAATGGCAGTACTTACAATTGTACCTTCCATCGCAGCCAGAACAGTAACGAGCAATAAAGCAGTCATAATTTGTTTTCTCATATATGTCCTCCTTGGCATTTAAAAGCATGCCAAATCATAAGTAGTTCACTTAGTTAAATGAATAGTAAATAAAAGAGTATAACCAAGAAATTAGTTTATCACGTCATTGTAGGATTTGCTATCTTGAGGTATTGATGGGAGGGGATGGAGTGTGTACGGAGCTTTAATTAGACAGATTATGCACCAGTTTGAACAGACCCTCTTTAGATCGGACAGATAACGCTTTAAATTAGAGAAAATATGACTGAAAGCAGTGAACGGCTGATCGAATTTGTTATACTTTTCATAGGTGATGCTAATGTTTTTAAAAAGAATCAAGCTGTTGCGTGATGATATTAAATCGTTTAAAGATTATCCGTTCTCCATTCCTGCAATCAACGGACTTGAGGAAATATACTTGGGCAAGAACGTGACCTTTTTTGTGGGAGAGAATGGAACAGGGAAATCTACACTGTTAGAAGCGATTGCGGATAAATGTGACTTTAATACAGCTGGCGGTGGTCGCAACAATATGTACGAAGTGTATGCTTCAGAATCTGTGCTCGGAAATTATATTCGGCTTTCGTGGCTGCCAAAAGTATCGAACGGGTTCTTTTTACGTGCAGAATCGTTCTACAGCTTTGCCACTCATCTTGAAGAAGTAGACGATACAGGATTTAGAGATTATGGAGGCCGGTCCCTTCACAAACAATCTCATGGTGAATCCTTTCTGTCTTTGTTTTTGCATCGCTTTAAAGGCAAAGCGATCTATCTGCTAGATGAACCTGAGGCGGCTCTTTCACCTTCAAGACAGCTCACTTTCTTGAAGATTATTCATGATCTAACAGCTCAAGGCGATACGCAGTTTATTATCACTACTCATTCTCCCATCTTATTGGGCTATCCGAATGCCGACATCATAAGCTTTGATGATGGAAAGATATCCAAAGTAGATTATGAATCCACAGATCATTTTCAAGTAACCAAGTACTTTTTAAATAATAGAGAGAAGTTTATGGAAGAGCTTCTTAAAGATGACGATTAATGATTAATTAAGCTTTAAAAAAGATAGCAATGAAGCAAGGAGAACTAGCATTATGTATCTAGTTCTCTATTAGTCGTTAAGCCAAAAGGATCATAAATCATTACAAAAGTTGAGAAGGGAATCTGATCACTTGTAATCTCCTCAACGAGTGAAAAGCCTAAGTGCGTATAGATCTTCACATTTTGCAGGGTTTCTGTTTGAAGCAAACAAAAGGTTCTTTTCTTTTTTGTTTCTGCGATTGCGGCACTCATCATGGTGGTCATATGTCCTTGATGTCGGTATTGGGGGTCTACGCATACTGAATCGACCAACAGAAAGTTTTCATAGTATGCCTTATAATGGTTAAGTTTGCTATTAGTGGTTTGTAATTGACTAGCTTTTCTCAAAAAATCGATTAAAGATAATTGAATGAAAACAAAGGGCAGGCGAAAAGTACATGATAGAGCAGCGAGCATTAACTTTCCTATCTTGGTTTTTTCGCCGTGCTGAGATACACAAAAAAGCCCCTCCACTTTATCAGACGTTACATATAATGAGCCGTTGGTTTGTAGGATTCGAAGGACCATAGGAAAGACGGAACGTAAAATCTTTCTTCTTTTATTCAGGATAGGAAAGAAATACACAAACATTGGATTATCAATAAATGAATTCGTTAACACTTCACTTGCTTTTTTGAGGTGTTTTTTTTGTAGTTTTTTCAAGTGATCATACATGAAGAAAACTCCCTCCGATGATGTAACCCACCATTGTCAGTACGCTAAGTACCATTGAAATGAATCACTTGTTACTGGGAAAAATTAAACTTATATGTTAAGTTATGTGAATATTCTAAAAAGGTGGTTGAAAGATGCTTAATTATGATGGAAAAGTATTCGTGTCTGTTCAAAATTCTTCAAACGGTGAGGTATCCTCACAAACAACGTTTCACTACAAACAAGACGGTAATATTGTCACTGCCTCATATGCAGGTGGAGAAATCTTAAAAGGCACGTTAATCGGAATTGCAAACGAAGACGGCAGCTTGAACTTCAGGTACAATCATGTGAATACGTCTGATGAAATAAGAGGTGGAGCCTGTATATCTCAACCTGAGGTATTAAGTGACGGAAGGATAAGATTGTATGAAAAATGGAGATGGGCGGAAGGGAGTTCTGGAGAGTCCGTAATTGAGGAAGTAAAATAAAGTAAAAATAATATCCACTTTCATTCAATTTATTAAAAGGAAAACATTCAGTATATCTGTAAGCACTGCAAAATATGCAGTGTTTTTTTTATCGTACTTGGCTTGAACAGTAATTAAATATAACAAATTCATAGCAATTATCATTGACTCGTTTTATAAAGTGATGATAGTATATAAAAATCAAATCGTAATAATTACGATTTACAAAATATTGTATGGAGGTACGAGTGAAAGAGAGATTTCAATTATTACTATCTTTGAAAGTCACCGAGTATGAAATCAATGAACTTTCAAAGTTTGCCAAAGAATGTGATGAGTGTTACGAGTTATTAAAAGTAAAGCTGGATAGTCTTCACCATTTTATGACAGATCCTATAAACCTGCACCGATGGCAGGAATGGGGGAAGGACAAGGATATTCTGTCACTGTCTGAAAAGCTCCGGGAAGCTTCCGTACAAGCTCTTTGTGAGATGGAAAAATACCAAAGTGTGCGTACATGTAACCATCAATTGAATGCAAGTGAATACATAACTACACTCTCTCAAACTGTGAAACATGAATTGGATGAATTACATATCAATGAGAACTCTAAGGTATTATTTATAGGTTCTGGAGCGTTTCCCATTTCTGCCCTCACTATCGCCAGTGAGAAGAATGCTGAAGTTCATTGTATAGACATTGATGAAGAAGCGGTCGAGATGGGAAGAAAAGTCTCTCTGATTACAGGCCTACAAGACAACGTTAGATTTTCTAATTCTGTTCGAAACGACTTACACTTTGCCCATAATACTACTCATGTCTTAATCGCTTCTCTAGTCAGAAATAAACGGGAAGTACTGAATGAACTAAAGGATATATTACAGCCTCATACAAAAGTGATTCTCAGATACGGAAACGGATTAAAATCAATCTTTAACTATCCGTTAGAAATGAACCTAACGAAAGACTGGGAACTGCAGAGCGTTAAACGAACAGACGGTATCTATGACACGATGGTCTTAGAGAAGGTAAATGCATGAATGTAAATAAAGGAAGTGAGGGAATCGTGGGTACGAAACGTTCAAAAGATCTTGGGAATATCCTAATAGCAGGCGTTGGACCAGCTGCCATTCAAACAGCTGTCCAGCTTTGCGCTGCTGGTTTTAGTGAAAGAATAGGATTGTATAATCGGCCAGGTGCTCGTGCAGAACGGATTAAAAGAGAACTGAATCAAAATCATTTTGAAGTCAATCTTACTATTCAGGATAAAGAGGAAGAATTGACAACAAAGGTGGATTGTTTTTTTGATGACGTATCTCAACTATCTGATGAATGGGATACGGTTATTCTTGCAACTCCCTGTACGAGCTATGCAAACGTAATAGAGTCACTTCAGACTATAGAGTTAAAGCGCGTAAGAACCATAGTTCTACTAGCTCCAAACATCGGTTCAAACGATCTCGTAAAAAATTTGCTGTTACAAGAAACAGTTGAAGTAATCAGCATGTCAACATATTTTGCTGCTACTAAATCTCTTAATTCTGCTATAAAGGCTCATACGAAAGCATATAAAAAACGTATTTACTTAGGTTCATCAATCAGTAAAAGCCGTACGCTAAATACACTGCAAGAATTTTTAAAATCAATGAATATCGATGGGGAGATCGTCGATCACCCTCTCGATGCGGAATGCAGAAATATAACAACATATGTGCATCCTGCCTTCTTCTTAAATAGATTTACTTTAAATGAAATATTTGGCCTTCATACTAATGGTACGAAGTATATGTATAAGTTGTTTCCTGAAGGTCCCATCACACCACAAAGAATAAAAACAATGGTGCGGCTCTGGAAAGAAATTTCTACATTAATGAATGAACTAGGCGCAAAATCGATCAATTTATTGCAGTTTTTAAATGACGATAATTATCCCGTTCCAACAGAATGCATCCAAAGAGAGGACATTGATAATTTTTCAGAATATGAGGAAGTCAAACAGGAGTATCTGCTCTATATACGCTATGCTTCTATTCTAATCGACCCATTTTCAAAGCCTGATCATGAAGGAAGATATTTTGAATTCTCAGCAGTTCCCTTTAAAAAAGCAGAAGAAGAAAATAAGGGAGTGTGGTCTATCCCTAGGATACCGTTCGAAGATTATCAAAAATTGATCGTGATCTATGGACTTGCAGAGAATTCAGGAATTCCAATGCCTGAGATGAAAAGACTCATCAAAAATTTCGAATCAGAGTGTCAGCAGATTGAATCCCTGTTAGGAATAAAAGAGTCATTAATCGAAGCAAGAAGAGAATCTTCCTTGCAAGAAGTAACAAACATCATGAAGGAAAGAAAGAGGCGATTACAATGAAAAACGGTGTTTGGCTCGCCATTTTGTCTTCCTTTATTTTCAGTATTATGAACGCTCTCGTTAAGGCAGTAAGTTTAAACATCCCTTATTCAGAAAGTGTATTCTTTAGAAGTTTGATAGGCACAATCATCATCTTTATTATTATGAAAAAGAAAAAGGTAGCCTTTTCAAAAACGGGTGTACCAATGCTTATGGTTCGAGGAGTCTTTGGAGCGTTGTATCTATTAGCCTATTTTTATACAATCGCTAAAATTCCGTTAGCAGATGCGAGTATTCTGGCTCATCTGTCTCCCATTTTTGCCGTAGTATTAGCAGGTTTGTTTTTAAAAGAAAAGCTAACGAAAACGCTTCTCTATATTCTTCCTGTCGTGTTAGCAGGGGCGTTCTTACTGATTAAACCACAGGAGTTCTCGTCCTATTCCATGTATGCGCTAATTGGTGTAGGAAGTGCTTTTTTCGCAGCTTGTGCAGCCACTTCTATTCGGTATTTAAGCAGCAGACATCATGCTTATGAGATCGTATTTTATTTTCTCGCTACAGCAACGTTAGTTAGTATACCTTTAATGTGGAACCAATTTGTAATACCTTCACCATTAGAACTGTTCTATTTAATCTGCATCGGAGTTGTATCTTTAGTAGGACAGTTATTCTTAACAAGTGCATTCACGCATGAAAATGTCATTGTTGTAGAGGTTACCCGTTACATTGGAATCGTCTTTAACGCCTTTTGGGGCTTTTTATTCTGGTCAGAGATTCCAGATGCTCAAACGATTCTAGGAGGTATGTTAATTATTGCTTCATGCATCTTCCTATCACGTAGGCGAGCACTAGAAGCAAAGGGAAATAATTTAAGATTGAATAAAGTAGCGATGAATACACATGCAAAAAGGTAAGGAGAAAACGCTCGGTTAAGAGCGTTTTCTTTTGTTAACTTGCAACCTTTTTTTGATTTGTATTGAGTGATTTTCTTCTAAACATATAAGTTGCACTTATCAGCAAATAAATTCCTAATGTTATGCCAGTGATAATACCAGAAGTTGTGAGCACGATTCCGATTAGTATTGCAAATAAAGATAGAATCGCAACCCAAGTGGTATAAGGAAACCACCTTACATAATAACCGGAAAGCTCTTTATTCTGTTTTCTTGATTTTAAATGAGCAAAGGCAATAATCAACCATATGAACAATACAGTGTAGCCGAGTGATCCCATAAGATAGTTAAAGGTTTTGTCGCCAGCAAAAATAGAAATTAGTACACCTGCATACAAAGATGCTGTACACAGCAGAATTGCGACAAAAGGAACTTTTTTAGATGAAAGTCGGGCGAAAATCTGAGGAACACGACCGTCAACGGCTTGTGTATACAACACTCTGGATGAACCATATAACCCTGAGTTCATGGATGAGATGATCGCAAGAAGAATCACGCCATTCATCACATGATCTGCACCAGGAATTCCAATCATCTGAAACACCATCACAAAAGGTGATTCGTTTACTCCATTTACTTGATCCCAAGGAATTAAGCCAACGATGATAAAGAACGGAAATAAGTAAAAGGCTATAATACGAGTTAATGTACTGCGAACAGCTTTTGGTACTACTTTTTCTGGATTCTTCGTTTCAGCTAAGGTTACACCGATAATCTCTGTTCCACCATACGAATAGATCACGACTAACATAGCTGTCATAAGACCGGCTGAACCGTTTGGGAAGAAACCTCCTTGATCCGTTAAGTTCGTGAAGTTCGGTGCAATATGGTCACCAAACGATACGAATAAAAGCAAAAGTCCTGAAAGAATAAAGATGACAATCACACTGATTTTAATAAGGGCTAACCAATACTCCGTTTCAGCAAATATTTTAACGGATAACAGATTTACGATCGTAACGGCGATTGAGACTAAAAAAGCTAGCATCCAAATTGGGGTATCAGGAAACCAATATTGAAGAAAAATCGCTGCTACTACAGCTTCGGCCGCAATGTTTAACACCCACATCTTCCAATAGATCCAATCAAGAAAATAAGCGGGGAACATGCCTAATACAGATTGAACAAGGTCACGAAACGTTCGGGCACCACTGTTTTGAACAGCCATCTCTGCTAAACCTTGCATCACAAATAATAAGATGATTCCACCGATTAAATATGCTAGAACAACGGAAGGACCTGCTGTATCAATAGCGGCACTGCTTCCTTTAAAAAGTCCTGCTCCGATACTGCCACCAAGAGCCATCATCATAATATGACGAGAAGTCATCGTTCGTTGTAAGTTCTCTGTGGTTTTTTTCATCTTCATAACCTCTCCTAAAGTGATATTAGAATCTATAAAACAAATAACAAAAAAAGGCTCACCATCTCTGATCTCAGTTGTGAGAAAAGAGACGATAAGCCTTTGGCTGACCGCGGTACCACTCTTGTTGATTAGTCATAGAATCCTGCTTGTAGAACCTGTTAACGAAGGTTAGTCGTCAAAACATAGAGAACGCGTTCTTTTTGTCTTGCTGCTCCAGGGCGAGTTCAAAGTTTTCGTAGACTGCGTTCCACCAACCCGCAGCTCTCTAGACGACAAAAAGACTTTTACTACTCCCGTTCGTTGCTTTTATCAAAATGATTATTCAGAATAATATGGATTACTATAAAGGCTGTATCTTAGGCTTGTCAACACAAAAATTTTAAATGAAACAGCACAAGGCAGTATGGAAACGGTATCATCTATTCATTTTCTTAAGTTATTTCTAGCTGTTCTTAACATGTCATGAGGTGAAGAATCATAGATAAAAAAAGGGTGCAGGAGGTTTTGTAATCCCCCAGCACCATAACTTATTTCTTTATAGCTAGCTTTTGAAAATAATATTTTCCTACATGGTTCACTTGCGCATTAAAATCATTTCTTCCGTTTTCTTTAAACGAAGGACCACAGCTAGAAGAAGTTACTTGAATAACAGAATACTTAATATCTTCACCGTTTTTGCCGGAAAAACCACCATTCGATCCAAGACTGATACACTGGTCGTTGATCTCTTTTCGTTTTCCGTTTTTATCAACATAATAATATTTATCATTCACAACTCCATAGATCATGTCCTTCGTTGAAGTGAATGAAACACCATACTGACTGATCTCCGTATCTTTTAAGACATCCAATGTTTTCTCTTTAACAGGAATAACCGTATAATCATCTTCTTTTTTTAAGGCGGGTTCGTCTGGCATGTTATAGAACGTAAAGATAGAGCCCTCAAAGCCTTCTGGAATCAAAAAGATGTTGTTCGTAGTCTCTTGTTTATTAAAACTACAGCCTGCTAAAAACAATATAGATATCGCAACAAACATATATTTTTTCAATTGCATTCACTCTTTCAATTCATTTTCTTTATTGTATCATTGTATCCAAAATTCCAATAACAACTAAACAGCTTTCCACAGAATTGTAACGGGTTAAACAAATTTTTCCAAAATATAACCTTAATTATTCCTTCTTTTTGTATAATGAAAAAGATAGATTAGAAAATGGGGGATAAAGATAATGACTACATTGTTCCAAAGCAACACAATCGTAGAAGGAACCGAATTGTTAGCACTCTTAACTTCTATAAATAACAAAGAAAAGACATGGGAAGATGTGGATCAGGAAGTTGTTTTGGATGCGATGATCCTTCATATTGGCTCACCGAATAGTGATCTGAGAGAGATGGTTTACCGATCGTTTTATATGTCAATTATCCACGATCAGCTCGACTACGAGACAGTAAAGAAACTTCTAGATTATAGTTTAAAACACCTTTTATTTAAAGGAATAGGCGAAAGTGGGACAGATTCTGTTTTCACACGAGCTTTCACGACGATATTAATCGCTGTAATTATCCATAAAGATATCGAAGTGGACTTTCTTCCAAAAGAAACACTTATTGAAGTGAAAAATGAAATCAAAAAGTACATAGAATTGGAACGAGATGTTAGGGGTTATGTACCCGTAAAAGGTTGGGCACACAGCATTGCTCATGTGGCGGATACGTGCGATGAACTGATCAAAAGTGAAAAAATTGCTGAAGTTGAATACTTTTCTATCGTTGAAGTGCTTTTGAAAAAATATTGTAGGACCCCGACTGGTTTTTTGCATGGAGAAGATGAGCGCGTTGTTACAGCTGTTCTTGCCATGCTGAAAAAAGAGGTAGGATTAGAAGAATTAAAACAATTTGTAGAAGGTATTCCCAGTCTTTTGAAATCTCAAAAAGAAGAATTGTCATCTGAAAAGTACTGGTTTGTGATGGCTAACTGTAAATCATTATTAAAAAGCCTCTTCGTAGAGGTTAGTGATGATCTGCTATGTGTTTCACTACAACAAACTATTCGAAAAAGCTTATCACAAATTTAAACAATCTAAAGGAGGCAGCTTTTGGTCAAGTTCGCTGAGCCTCCTTTTGTTATTCCAAATCTCCATGCTCTGTTCCCCAATCATGCATCTGTTTTAAGATGGGCAGTAAGGTTGAGCCAAATGAAGTCAATGAATATTCAACTCTTGGTGGAACCGTATTGTATGATTTACGATCAACAAATCCTTCTTCTTCTAATTCCTTTAATTGCTGCGATAACACTTTATGTGTCACACCTGGCAGCATACTTCTTAATTCGTTGTACCGCAATGTACCATCCACAGCTAAGTGCCATAGAATAACTGTTTTCCATTTACCACCGATTTTTTGCAATGTATATTCGATCGAACATTTTAATTTACCATCGTCATGTGTTGATATCTTCATGAGCATAACCGTCCTTTCTTACCTTAAGGATAGTATGTCACTTTAAAGTGCGTTCTTACATACGCGAAGTATGTCTGGGTATAATGATTCCTGTAATCAAAAATAAAAGGAGGAATACGATTATGCCAATCTATCCAAGGTCATTCTCTCATATTGGTTTATCCGTGCCAAATTTAGAAGAAGCCATAAAATTTTATACAGAGGTATTCGGGTGGTACGTTATCATGGAGCCATCAAATGTAGAGAATGATGATACACCGATCGGACAAATGTGCCGAGATGTATTCGGTGATGAGTGGGAAACTTTCCGAATTGCTCATCTAGCTACAGGTGACAAGATCGGAGTTGAACTGTTCGAGTTTCCTCATAATGAAAAGCCGGAAAACAATTTCGAGTACTGGAAGACAGGTTTGTTCCACTTTTGTATCCAAGACCCAGACATCGAAGGGATCGTTGAGAAAATTAAAGAATATGGTGGCAAACAGCGTATGCCGATTCGTGAGTATTATCCGAACGAAAAACCTTATAAAATGGTATATGTAGAAGATCCGTTCGGCAATATCTTTGAAATTTATACACATAGTTATGAGCTCACATATTCTCAGGGAGCTTACTAATAAACTTTTGAACCGCTGACGATTTTGTTCAGCGGTTTTTTTCTTTGCACAGATTTCTGAAGAAAAGAAAAGACTACTATTTGTATTTTTACTTCTGTAAGCTTGATTTAACATAATCAAGGAAATGGAGTGAAGAAAATGACAAAGAAATTTAAAATAGATCTGCCTAAGATTCAAGGGCATTTAGAAGAGGCTCGGTTTCGAGATCTGTATTTAGAGGAAGATCCTTATCTTCACGATTGCTCGATCACGGGAGCATTTTTAGAGAATGAAGAAATCGATAAGCTGATTCTTTCTAAAGTAAAATTCAATAATGTAACGCTCATTCATTCAAGTTTTTATAAAATTGACATGACAGATGTGGTATTTGAAAACTGTGATCTTTCTAACACGAATTTTAAAGAGGGTATTCTGTATCGCGTCCATTTTAAAGACTGCAAATTGATGGGTGTTGATCTAGAAAAAGCGAATCTTAGAAATGTGACGTTTGAAAACTGCAAGTTAGACATGAGTGAATTTGTAGAAACAGACCTAAAGCCCGTTTTGTTCGACCAATCCTCACTTAAACAGGCAAACTTTTATGAAACAAAGCTTAATACAGTAAAATTCGAATCGTGTAATATCGAGGAAATAGATTTTTCAGAAACATCTTTGAACGGAATTGACATTAGTACGTGTAAATTCAATACCATTCATGTAAACCTCACAAGTTTAAAGGGATGTACTGTATCACGAGAGCAGGCCATCGTGTTTTCCACATTGTTGGGCTTACATGTAAAAGATGAGTGAGTTTTACAAACCCACTTAAAGAAAGCTCATTACCCATCTAGAGGGGAGTGAGCTTTTTGGGTTTGTTTTCTTTAACAAATGAAAAAGAGGGGCCGGATGGTATTACTTCTATAGGCTTTAATTGATCTCTAAAGCTGTTGTGTTTAGATAAGAGGTAAGCCTTCTCCAATCCTGAAAGTATAAATGTACTTGCGATTATGGTTAACGTGAAAAAAAGAATTGGAACAAGTGGAATTCAAGGATGTGACATAAACGAAGGATAATACATCCCTAGTAAACCCGTCCATTCATGAGTAACAGAATCAATATCTCCCCCATGAAAGACAATGGTTCCTCCAAAAAATACTTGTAGTACTCCTAAGTGTATTAAGATGACAAGAACTTGAATGAATTGCTGCAGAAACAAGATGATAAGTATTGGATTCAGGTGGGGGGCAATATGTTTTCTTAGAAGATGAGGATAACGGCCACCTAATATTTTTGCAGAACGAACAAATTCTTCATTGAGTAATAATTTTATTTCATTTCCTAAATAAAAAGTAATTGTCGGAACGGCGAATATGATTAAGATCATCATCTGAAAGCCAACCCTTAGATAAAAGGGTTCTGGTGTAGTACCGTTACTAAAAGTTAGGACGTGTTGCAAGAGGAAATAGGAAATCATAGTCATTGGAATAACTGAAAAACTATCAAAAAAAGACTCAAAGCTTCGGAAAAGTGGTTTGTTAAATTTAGCAAGGGTTATCGCTAGTAATAAGCCGATAAAAATACGCATAAAAGTGATAAGTAGTCCAGCACCTATTGTCCACTTTGCGCCCTCAATAATGAGATGAAGCAAATCATACCCTTTACGGTCCGTTCCTAATAAGAATTCGGCTGACGGTGCAAACGGTGCAGCACTCACTGTGCCATCTTCATCAAAAAGTAAGGATACACGTCTGATCTCACCATCATGGATAACTGAATTTCCAATACTTAATACTACAAGAGTTACTAAAAACAGAAGAGCAGTTACAGCTCTTTTTTGACGTATGAAATAATACCACATATTAGACGACCTCTTTTAAAAGATGTGAAGTGAATAAACTAAACACCTTGAAATAAATAAAAATAGGTACATAGATGAGTAATAATGCTACTGTAAAAGTTTCGATACTGTTATAGTCTTTTACAAAAATAAATAGCCCAATAGAGTTGAAAAAATATTCAATAATATAAAGGTTGGATAACATAAGCCAAATGTTTGTTTTTGTAAAAAAGAAGAAACGAAGTAGGACGTTTCTTAACACATGTTTAAAAAATACAGTGAAATGACTTAATCCTTTACTGTTTGCAAGTGATACGTAAGGCTTTTCATATTCTTCTTCAATACGCAAAAGTAAAATCTTCGTAAACATAATGGTTGTAGGAATACTTAAACAAATGATTGGAAGTGCCCTTATCTTTTGATCGCCAGCCGCCGCAACTTCCACAATGAGTATCCCTGTTTTTTTAAACAACCATACTACAGACAACTGCAAAGTCATAATGATTAGAATATCTGGCAAAGCTTCAAGATAAACGATACACTGTTTGATTCTATTAACAACTCTAGGATTAATTCTTGTAAGACTATAAACGATAACGATAGCTAGTAATAATGAAACGATAAAAGAGCTAGAAAATATAAATAAGGATTCTTTGTACCTGATTAGAATTTCAGGAAACAAAGGGCGTACAACTTTATAATAGGAGTACGTTAAGGAAGAAGGTTCTAGTAATTTTTGAACTAGGTTTCCAAATGTTAGATAATAGTGTGTAATATTTAACGAAAGTCCGTTAAAAAGTGCTGGCGCAGCACCTAAAGCTATGATCCCTACTACTGACAGAAAAAAATGAATACAGGTAAATAATAAATGTTTGCCCCCGCTAATTACCTTATCCATCTTCCGGCATGCTCCATTCAATACCGATTGATCCTGCAGGTTTGTGTGCGATAAGTATGTAGTTGTTTACATTACCATTATCATAAGCATCTGGATGCTCTTTATAGTTCGAAAGATATACAGTTACATCTTTCATTTCCCACACGCTTTTTCGATGTGGGTAAAGCATTTGATATAGTCTTGAGTATGTTGTTAACACTTCTTCTACATCCTTCTTATAATCACTTATTTTACCCCTATCTGAAATCATCACTTCCATGGAGAAGGAATTTTCACTTTGTTGTAGATTATAAATTTCATCGGTCAATCCTTTTTGTTTTGCCAAATTTTCCGCTTTTGTCAAAAACGGAATGGACATATAACTTGTTGATGAATTATTTCCTGTTTTTGTTACAAGAATTGGAATGCTAGTTGTCACGAAAAGTAAGATTAGCGCAGTGATCATAAGGTCTTTCGCAAAATAGAACGAAGGTTTAACGGTTTTCTTCTCTCTAATACTTTGTAAAATATCTCTTTCCATTTGTGAGGTGAGTTTGATCTGTCTATATAAGCGCTGATCCATATGTTTTTTTAGATGTTCGAGTTTATCTTCCAAATGTAGATCCCCCCGTTTTCTCTAATCTACTTTTAAGGAGTTGTCGCGCTTGATAAAGTCTAGATTTTACGGTTGAGGAATTAATGCCAAGAACTTGTTCGATTTCTTGCAGCGATAACTCCTCGTAATAAAATAAAAGAATAACCTCTCTATGTTTAGGCTTTAGCTTCATAATTTCCTGAATAAGCTGCTCTGTTTCATCTTGAATAATCAACTTCAGTTCTATTGATTTCTCGTTAGAAGAGGCTGTAAATGTTAGCATCTGAGAAAGCCTGATTTGTTTGTAATGCCAGCTCTTTAAATAATCTTTGCATTTGTTTATTGCAATTCGATAGATCCAGCTTTTAATCGCTTGTTTCTCACGTAGATTATCCATCTGTAAGTAAACCGTTAACATCGTATCTTGAAGAATGTCCTCAGACTTTGCTTGATCTTTAACATAGGAATAACAAAGTCGTAAGATGCTTTCTCCATACTGTTTTATAATGCGTTTTAATTGTTCTTCACGGTAATCATATGTTTGATTCTGTAATGGATTTGGTTTCATCTGCATCCCTCATAGAAAAAGTCATTTAACTATAGACGATTCATTTTAATAAAGGTTGGAATTTTTCCTAACCAATAACCTTTTCTAATATTTATTTAAAAAACCTTTTTTATCCAATTAGAAGGTACAATCCTCCTTTAAGAGGAATATGAAAAGAAGATGATAATAGGGAGCTGGTTTTCGATGAGTGGGATTTGAAACTTTAAGGAATTTCAATAAAAAGAGGGATGGAGAACTGCCGTTACTACGGAAAAATTTAATGAGTACTATAGAACAAGATCTAGTGGCAGATAAGAGTGTTTTGGCCATATTTTATGGAGGGTCGATCGGAAAAGGAAACCCAGATCTCTATTCAGATATTGATCTTCGTGTTGTCGTGCGAGACGCAGTTTTTGAGAAGTTTCGAGAGAATAAAAAGAAAAGAGCGGCCAATTGGGGGAAAGTTCTTTTCTATGAAGATTTTCCTTGGACAAACTATTCTATCGCTCATTATGACTCGTTTATCAAAGTAGATTCTTTCTATTACAAGAAAAATGATCTTCACCCTTCTATATGGATGCAGCATTTAAAAATAGTTTACGATCCTGAAGGTCATGTAAACTCCATAAGGCAACAATCACTTCAGCTATCCTACTCACCAACAATAAAAGAAGTAGAGATCTGGCGTACTAAATTCTTTGCATACGTTCATGAGTTCTATAGGCGAATCATGCGAAGTGAACTTTCATACGCAAAACAATGCTTAGAAAACATGATCTATTCTATGGTGTCTGGATGGTATATGAATGCAGGTCTGCAACCGAATACATTTGGTGATTGGTCGAAGGTTGAAGGAAAGAGCAGTCCGTTAGCTGACTGGCAGCACATGCTCCTATCTGAATGGCGTTACAATTCTAACGAAGAAGACATGTTAAGGATTTTAAGAAGAATCTTACCTCAATTTCAAAAGTTACATAAAGAGTTATGTAAAATCGTCGAAATTACGTATGAACAGAAATGGGAAGAAGAGATTTTAAAGAAAGTTCTCATTGATCATTAACGGGCATGAGGTGGTGAGTGTATGGAATATGGAGCGTCAGGGTTAGCATTAATGGGGTTATTTACATTTTTAGTACCAATAGGAGTAGGAATCTTTGTCTTGGTCATGCTCTATCAAATGAACCGATCTCTAAAAAGAATAGCGGATCGACTTGATGAGAAATAATAGTGAAACAAAAAATAGCTGTCCCTGTGTGGACAGCTATCTTTATTTATATCGCTTTTCTATGATTATACTCTAAAGAAGTATGTTTTTTGAATTTAGGTATCTTTAAGTAGACGACCAAGTGTACAAGGTATTCTATCGGACCGATGGGCAGGTATTTCAAATAAATGGAACTAAGGAGTGCTTGAGTTCCGAAGATTATAACACCTACTACAGTGGCCAGTATTACACCAAGATCACCAAACCAACCTAAACCATAGCCGTAAAAAAGAAATGTACAAATCATCGATTGCATTAAATAATTTGTTAATGATAGTTTTCCCATACTTTCAAAACCACTTAAAAAGCGTCTGAACTTCTGATGGTTGTACATGTAAACGAACAGACTGATATAACCGATAGCAAGCATACTTCCTCCGATCATACTCATATCTAAACGATAATCCCATTGCTTGCTGAGTAGAGGAGTAGCTTTTAGTAAGAGACCGATTGGTATAAATAAACCACTTAGGATTGTGAACTGTTTGATCTTAGAAGACGTGTTTTGCAGCCATTTTCGATGTGCTGCATACATACCAATCAGAAACATTGGACTAAGAACAAAAGGTGTTAAGAATAACATGAAGGCAGCTTCACCACCACTCATATCAAGCATTTCGTCATCAAGACTGTGTGCTCTTATTTCTGAGTACGTTCCTGATCCATAGATCTCTTGTGTTTGTTTCATGTATAAATCTATCTTATCAGCACGAATCATTTTGATTTCTTCTGCCTCAAACAGAGAGCCAATGAAGAGAAGAGAGAATAGTAGAACAGCCCAAATCAATAGTGTCTTTGGTTTGCGATTTACCATAACCAAAAGCAGAACACCCATAAGCCCATATACAAAAAGAATATCTCCTTCCCATAAATACGTACTATGCAAGATCCCAAGAGTCATCAGTAAAGCAAATCTTCTGAACAGATGCCACTTTACGCGTTTGTTATTTTCCTTTAACTTGTTACGCATAAGAATGAGAGAGTACCCAAAGATGAACATGAAGATGGGAAGGAATGCGCCTTCAATCACCACTTTTGTGAAGTAGTAAGCATATGTATCAACGGTTGATAATTGATAATAATGAATTTCGTCCTTTCCAAAGATTCCGAACTGGAAAATGAGTAGGTTTGCTAAAAGAATCCCTAATAAACTAAATCCCCTAATACCATCGATGATGTTAATTCTCTGTTTGACAAATGACATGTTAATACTCCCCTTTATCTACATAATTACCAATACCTAACAATGTGTCGACGACATAACTATAACAGCGTAATTTATATATTTCAACAAATATTTATTGTTTTACGATAAAAAAATAATGATTATTGAGATTTTATCCTTCTTTTGTGGTATGTTGAATTTATAAAATTTTAGAAGGGGAGCAGAAAGATGAAGTGGAAAATTTTTTATAAGTATGGAGCGAAATTATGCTCTGTTCTTTTTTATATGATTGGCCTTATTGGTATTTTTACATTGGTATATCATTTATCTTATTTGATGAGTCCAACAGGAGATTTGGCAAAGTCTTTCGGTGCATTTGATCCTGTCTACAGCAACTTAACGCTAGTATTTGATCAGCAACCTTTGCTTTACAGGGATGAAGAATTCATCGTCCTCTCGTTGGTGACCTCTATCATTATGTTTGTTTTTGCATTAATTTTCTTAAGACTCATGAGGAAATTGTTACAGAATTTACATCAAGAGAGTTTATTTATGATGGAGAACGTTAAGGTTCTATTCAGGATGGGGATCAGCATTCTTGTACTCGGATCAGCTTTTACCTTTATGGACGAGCTTTTAATGACAAAAGCACTTAAGGAAATTGATGTAACGAACGCTTCTGTAACATATACAGGCCTAGCTTATGTGGATACATTTTTCACAGGGGTCTTCTTAATGATCTTAGCTTCTGCGTTAAAAGTGGCCGTAGAGGCAGTAGAAGAAAATAAACACACAATCTAAAGGTGGAGTAGGGATTGCGATGATTAGAATAAAATTAGATGTTATGATGGCACAGCGAAAAATGTCATTGAATCGATTGTCTGAACTAGTTGATATCACCCCTGCTAATCTTTCTGTACTAAAAAATGAAAAAGGTAAAGCGATTCGTTTTTCAACACTCGATGCCTTGTGTAAAGTACTAGAATGTCAGCCAGGGGATCTCATCGAATATATCGAAGACTAGTAGAAAAAGGGAGATGGTTTGGTACATGAAAAAAGTAGCTGTTAGCTGGAGCGGCGGGAAAGACAGCTGCTTAGCTCTATATCGATTGCTTCAAGAAAAACATGAAGTTGTATGCTTGATATCCATGGTTTCTGAAGAGGATGCACGAAATCATGCCCATGGTATTCCATTAGAAATCTTACAATTACAAGCAGGTGCGATCGATCTTCCTTTAATTATGGTGGATTCAGCTGGGGGGTATGAAGCTTCTTTGGTAAAGTCTTTAACTTCTATAAAGAAACAGTTTGGGATAGATGCGATCGCATTCGGCAGTTTGTATATGGAAGAAGATCGGAAATGGAATGAACAAGTTGCAGAAAAAGCAGGTCTGGATGCTATTTTTCCCGTATGGATTCAAGAGGAACAAGCCTCTGAACTCTTAGAAGAATTTATCTCATTAGGTTTTCAGTCGATTGTTTGCCGAGCCTCAGCAGATATCTTGGACTCGACTTGGACAGGTCGCGAGTTGAATACAAGTTTTTGTGAGGATATTAAAGCAACAAAGAGCTGCTCTATGGGTGAACATGGAGAATATCATACATTTGTTGTAGACGGACCAATCTTCGGAAAAAGGCTAGAGATTGTACGCTCAGATGTTATCTTAAATTCAGGATTATGGTCGCTCGACATACATTCATGCAGGTTCATAGATAAGGATACGGAGGCTGTTATGTAATGAACATTCACTTTAAAAAGATGTTAAAACCTGAAGAAAACGTAGTAGAAGCTTTAAATCGTTGGGAGAACGATACAAAGCTTGTTCCATTAACACGACCGAACAAGGATAGAGTAGAGCTCGAAAGTAAACGAATCATCACGATGGAAGACTTATATCAACGTTTAGAGTTTCACGAAATTTATTTGATCTTTGTAGATGGTCAATTAGTAGGTGAGATGAACTATATGGTCGATCCTCCTCACCTTTTTAAGAGAACGGAAGGAACGGCATGGTTAGGTATTACGATAGGTGAATCGGTTGGAAGAGGTAAAGGCATTGGTTACCAAGCGTTGTCGTACTTAGAGAATGAAATGAAAAGAAATGGTTTGAAACGCATCGAGCTTGGTGTATTTGAATTCAACACCACCGCACAAAAGCTTTATCAAAAACTAGGATACTCAGAAGTTGGTAGGGTCGAGGCATTCACGTATTATCAAGATCGAATGTGGGCGGACATTCGAATGGAGAAATTAATTTAATAATGATGACTCATAACTGTCCATTCGGGCAGTTTTTTTAATTTAAAGGGATTTTCTGGATTTTTATTGAATTGAGATAGCAAAAGAGAAAGGAAAAGAGGATTCTCATGAAAATTATTGATACTGTTTCATTTTTTCTGCAAAACTATCAGCCAACGATTTCGTTTTTGAAAGAGTATTATAAAAGATACCCGTCTATTTTTCATGAATATTTTACTTACCATTGCAAAGATACAGAAGAAAGACATGATTTATCAATTAAAAAATATCCGGACTCTTGGTTGTCTATACAACGCGTTCACGAGTTAATTAATCCGGTTATTGTGGAAGTTGTTCAAGCGTATGAAGAAGCATATGGTGTACGTTTTCCTGTAGAGGTGAATCTAATAGTGGGTGGTTATGGCTCGAATGCATACACGCACAGACAGATCATACCGAATGTTACGTTCGCATTAGAAAAACTGTCACCAGAACGAGAGCATTTAAGAACCATTGTTGCCCATGAATTTGGGCATGCCACACAAAATATTTTGACTGATAAAGCAGGTATGAAGTGGGAAAGCGTAAATTGGAACAGTCCAATGACTTGGTTAAATCAAGAAGGTGCAGCGACTCACTTTTCTAGGAGAATTGTAGGCAGTCTCCATCCATCTGTTTACTTTTCCTTTGATAACCATGGATGTGAGTGGTTGGAGTTTGCTCAAAAACATGAAGATGAGATTTTGCTGGCGTTTGCAAAAGATTACAACTCATTCTCTGCCCAATCAATTTTTTCAGAATGGTTCTCCATCAATGGTGGTAAGAAATTTGGTCACAGCAGACTTGGCTATTATATAGCGGATCTCTTCTTTCAAAACCAAGTTAAAAAGCTAGGTGAGGGCGATGCGATTACGGCTTGGAAAGATAATGATTTTATAAGTAATGCTGAAAGTTGGTTATCTCAAAGTACTGGTTTAAATAAGAATAGTTTGGAGCTGTTGTGATGAACATCAAACTAGAAAAACCACAAATAATGATACTAGGAACTTTTCACATGAGGTATACACCAGACCTTCAACGGATGGAGTTCGATGATCTGTTAGTTGAATCAAGACAACGAGAAATTCAAAAAGTAGTCGAACAGTTGAAGAAATTTAAACCAACAAAGGTTGCACTAGAGGTAGTAAAGAGTGAAGAGAATAAACTCAATCAAGAATTTAATCAATATAAAGAGGGTCAATAGGTCTTGCAATTGACGAAGTACATCAGCTTGGGTTCCGTATCGCCTCAGATTTACAACATGAAAAAGTACATGCTGTGGACTGGATGGATACGGTAGGAAATAGAGGATTGGGTCAGGTTTTTAAGTGGGCTGAAAAGAATCAACCTGAGTTTTTTCGTTACATAAATGATTATATTGAAAAGCAGCACGAAATGTATTTGGCGATAGCACGAATTGGTTCATCTGAAGAATATATTGGCATCGATTGGATGAGATGGTGGTATCAACGAAATCCAATCCTTTATTACAATTTAGCTAAGATTACATCGCTATCAGATCGTACCCTATTAATAATTGGTGCGGCTCCTGTACATCTAGTTACTCAATTTTTAAAGGAGAGTAACTTGTTTAGTGTTGTAAACTCTTTAGACTATCTTACATAATGATGCATATATTCATCTTTTATTTATTCTTTCAATCCATGATATCGTTAAGAATACGATAAGAGAAGCTACTATAATGAAGGCTGCGGTGTTAGAAAAATAATTAAAATCTAATTCATGAACTATTTTAGATTCTTCACCATAATAGTTTAGAAATTCCATTGTTTGGTTCTCATAGTCTAATAGAAAATAAGAAAAAACACTTCCGATAATTATTCCAAGAATTAGTGAGAGCAATGTTTTATTCATACATGGATCGACCCCCATTCACATGATTGTTAACGAGTAACATATATATTAATATACCATTATATTCCATTTAGGAGGAACTTATGAACTCGGGTGCTGTTTTCGGTATCGTATTGACTTTAAGTCTTTTTGTGTTTAACTATTTTCCTTATACTTTGAAGGAAAAGTACAAGTTACCTTATTGGGTTTCTGGTATCATCATTTGTTGTTTAGGACCATTGGTTGCAATGGGGGTAGGCTCATATTTAGGAGAGGAAGCTCAGCGTGAAGGAAGTGATGGGTTCGGAGCAGGACTTGCAGGAGCCATTATAGCTTTAGTTCTTATTGCAAACGGTGCTCTATACATTATCGGGAGTGTGGTTTCTGGAATAGAGCGATATGTTACGCGACAAAAAAAAGACAAAACGCATAGTTAGAGGTTCAAATAGGATTATTATGCAGACAAGGAGGAAGAAAATATGAAGGTATACATTTCCAATCTTTTATTAGGCTTATTGTTTGGTCTCATTGTGGGAAGTTCTTATGATCAACAAGGTATTTGCATAATGTTAGGTGGCATTCTTGGTGTAATTATTTCTATATGTTTACAACTGCATCGTATTCAGAGATATTTATCAGAAAGAACTAATCATACAGACATTATTCAGGAGTGAAAAACATGGAAAATATTTTACAAGAAGTAAGTAATCATATAAAAGGAGTAAAGCATCCATTGATCATAGGGATCTCTGGACACGGTGCTGCAGGAAAAACAACATTTGCTTCTAAACTTATACATATGATTGGGCAGGAAAAAGTAAATTCTATTAATACGGATCCTTATATCGTCCGTTCTGAGCTAAGAAAATGCACAACAGTAGATTACGTGTATCACAATAAAAACCATTCTTATAAAATGACAGCAGGTCATCCACTTGCTCATCATATTTGGTCTTTAGAGCGAGATATAAAAATGATAAGGGATAGGTTAAATCTATACACGATCGGGACTCATTTAACAGAGAGTATTTTGGTTTCCTCAGGAAAACAGATAACAATAGTTGAGGGAATGAGTGTAGCATTTTGTGATCCTGCACTGTTTGATCTTAAGATCTATTTATATACAGACGGTGATACTGAGTTAAGTAGGAGAGGGGTACGTGATGTTTCGGAACGAGGGACCAACATTGATCATTTGTTACATTCACACGAGGAACGAAGAATTCAGTATGAAGTATTCATGCATCCCAAACATCAACACTTTGATTATGTTGTAAAGAATTCAAATGAAGAGTATGTGCTGGAAACAGGAGTATGGCCATTTATAAGTTAAAAACACTGCAAATCGCAGTGTTTTATTTATTTATACGTTTCAATGTGTATTGATCTGATACAACGAATTCCTCATCTATGAGTATATAGGGATGCGTTTTCAGTAAGCTGGTTTGAAGATGTTCTGGCATTTTTTCACCCTCATATGCACATATAAGTGGGAATGCAAGCTCATTTACGGCTCCGTCCACGATTCTCTCTAGGTCTTCGATTAGATGAAGAGGATCTTCCATTGTCCCCCATTCAACATGTGCCCATGAACGAAAAGACTTGTTGTTATCTACATAAGGTTTAACGGTTTTGAAAAAGTAATCTACAATGGCAGGTGGATGATAGCTGCCGCTTGAATAGTAAAAGTCAAAATTATTTACATGATGAACAAGCTCCAATTGAGCAGGTTTTAATCTAATGGCCAATTCTTGTTTAAGCATGCGATAGATGCGTTCGTTTTCAATAACGACAACATACTCTCCTAATGAGGTGCCCTCTTGAATATAATTCACAATTTTTTCTGTGTATTCTTTCATTCCATTATAAGAATAAAGTACATGAACATTCCTTTTTTGTTCCATTAACTCTTTCATACTCACTTTCAAGTTATCACTACTCTCAGGTATCAGATTTTATTAGTTTACCTGTTTTACAGAATAAAAGCTAAGAGGAAGTATCAAAACGTTAACTTTACTTTATTTCAGGTTACTGTGAAGGTTTTACTCTATAATTTTTGGGCTACTATAAGGATGGAGAAGTTAAATATTATATTAAAGGATTGAATAGCAGCAAGAAATTTAAGACAGAAGGAATGAGTATATGAAAGCCGTTCAAGTGACAGGTTATGGTGATATAAATAAATTAGAAGTTGTTGATATCAACATACCGGAGCCAGGAGAAAATGAAGTTTTAATTCAGGTGAAGGCATGTGGTATCAATAATACGGAAATTTGGATGAGAGAAGGAGCATACGGTACAGGTTCTAAATCAGGTTGGCGACCAGAAGGGGTTCAATTTCCGAGAATACCAGGCTCAGATATTACAGGTACAGTTGTGAAAACAGGGAAACAAGTTGCATCTTCTATGATAGGAAAGGACGTTGTATTGTTTCCTTTTACATCAAGTGGAGAAGAAGGATACGAACATATCTCTGATGATATGTCATTTATAGGGTCTGAGTATGACGGAGGGTATGCTGAATACGTAGTTTGGCCAGCACATCTTTGCTTTGATATGCCTTTACAGAGTTTCACAGAAAGTGCCGTTTTCTCCGTAAGTGGTTTAACTGCGTGGCACATGGTCGAACAGATTCAGGTTCAACCGAATGAAACCGTCCTAGTAACGGGTGCCAACGGAGGGGTAGGCTCACTGAATGTACAGATTGCTGCAAATGTTTTTGGAGCTAAAGTAATTGCAGTGGTAGGCGACCTTACATTAGAGGAAAAACTAAAAGAACTCGGAGCAACACATGTAGTCTCATATAAATCGAAGGACCTTGCGCATGAAATCCAACAAATCAACGGGGGTCCGATTGACTCTGTTTTAGATGTGGTTGGAGACGCGTTGTTTTCTACTTCTCTTCAAGTTTTAAAAAACGGAGGCAAGTTCTGTACTTCAGGATCTGCCGGCGGACAAAAAACAGAGCTTGATTTTAGAACTTTATATTTAAAACACATAACACTATACGGTTCTGTTTTAGGAACAAAGGCAGAATTTGCTCGAATGTTAGATGCAATTTCTCAAGGTAAAATTAAACCCGTTATAGATCGAACGTTTCCTCTTCATGAAGCAAGAGAAGCTCAAACATATTTCAAGAAAGCAGGAAAGTTAGGGAAAATTGTATTAATTCCTTAGTAAATATTTAGTTTAAAATAAAAGAAATGGCTACCAAATTAGGACTCTCTAGTTTTGGTCGCCATTTTTTCATTTAACTTGAGATTTTAACTCGATCTTTCAAATCATGATCTTTATTTTGAATCAAGGTACAGATTAAGTAATACATTCCCGGCACTGCAATTATCACACCGATAAAAAAGTATGTCATACGAGTACTTATGCCTAAGTAACTGTTAGAAGCGAATAAGATTCCGAGTGGCATGGTGATCCGAAGAAAAAGTAACCTCACTGCGCTTAATTGTGATAATCGATCTCGAGGAGCATTTTGTTGAAAAAGAGCAGAGCTTTGGGCATTGAACATCGGAAATAAGAGTCCTCCTAAGAATTCGCATCCCCAAGCGATATAAACAGAAGGAGCGAAGTACAATGCGATAAAAGACAACCCTCCTCCAACAAGGCCGACATACATGGTTTTGTTGTTCTTAGGTAACTTTGTAAGAAGCAGCATGCCAAGCGCATATCCAATCGGAAACATTCCCGCAAAAATCGCATATTCCCAAGCTTCCCCGGTCAAATCTTCTCTAATAAAAGGCACGTTTATTACCAAAGTGGCTCCTACTGCAAATTGTACAGATGATGATAACAGAGTTAGTCTTAGTAGCTGTGGAAATTGAAGGAAAGTACGATACCCAATTTTTGTTTCTTCCCACCAGAACTTTTTTGACCATGTCGCTACTCTTTTTTTGCTTACTTGAGGAATTTGAGAAAGCGATATGGAGCTCAGTAAAAACATAAGGCTAGATAACCCGTAAATGGTATACAGAGGACTGACTAAAAGAAGTAAAGATGTAACACCTGGTGCGATAAAACTCATGAGGCGTATGGTTCCATCGAGTAAGCTGTTGGCAGAAACTAATTCTTTTTCTTCACAAAGATCTGGTAATAAAGCAAAAGAAAGACTAGCGTATATCGGTTGCAATAGACCCAATACACATTGCAGAATCACTAATCCAGCGATCGTACCTATTTCTGAACCGCTTATGTATCCGATCAAAGGCAGAATATAAGCAACAGAACGGAATCGTTGAATATTTAAAAGCATTTTTTCTTTTATAACGTGGTTTAGGAATGGAGCGCTGATACCTTGCAGAATTAAGGATGGAATAAAATAAAGAAGCCAAAGTGCTCCCATCCACTCTTTAGACCCTGTTATCTCGAATAGTATAAGCCCGTTTATGATACCACCGGCAGCCCCTCCAAATTCGGAGATGATTTCGCCGATCCAGAGGGCTTTAAATGGTCTAGAAAATGAGTTATTCTTCATTTGTGTCTTCTCCCAAATAGTGCTGAAGTTGGTTGGAGAACGAACGAATATAGTGTGTATTAGCGGAATAAATACCCTTTTCAACCTTAACAAGTTTAGCAGCTTTTAAAAGTGATAGCTGGTGGTGCAGGGTGGTTTTTGATACGTTAAACTGTGTGGTTAATTCTTGAAGAGAGAGTGGTCCTCTCATTAGTTGATACAATAATTTTAATCGAAGATCGTCACCTAGTGCCTTATGCCCCCGTACAAGCTCATTTGTAGGAGAACCTGGCTCTAATAACGCTTCATCACTCAATGGATAAAAGATGAGCTTTGTATCTGATGTTTTTTGTTCAAGTATCCATGGTCTATAAGAGACATGTGGAATTAGTTTTATGTTCCAAACAGAAGGTTCTGGAACATATTTTGCTCCTCTTGTAATACGTTCAATTTCTTCTGATGGTTTTTGGTGATTAAGAAGACCATTCTGTTTCTTTTCAAATGAGAGAGCTTGCATCCATTTTTCCCAATCCGTATTTTTACTTTGCCAGTTATACCATTCCGAAAGTGTTTCAGTTAGTAAGGAGTGCAGTACATCACGGTTTATATGCTCAAGTGTTCGTACATATCCCTCCAAAAAGTCGTGTTCTTTAAATAGAGATGCGTATTGATTAAAGGCATTAGATTGTTCATAACTTTTTGCGGCCTCATTTCTGTGCGACTCACATGAACGATTTTTGTAAGGTAAAAGCGTTTCATAAAAAACGTCAGATGGTAACTCAGAAACTTTTAATGAAAATTCTGTAATCGTAGAAGCTGAAATTTTGTTCTGCAGCATAATCATGCCATACCACAAGTTTGTTTGTTGTATGGTTTCTAAATTCTTTCTTAAAGACGCTGACATTAGAGACTCTCGCTGTGTCCACTGCTCATCCTGTTCAAACGTGTGACGCAATTTTTCGTATGTATAACCTGCAATTCCTAGAGCTAGTTCCCATACCATTGAACTCTCAATAGATAGGGATACAGTTTCATGAGAATGAGGAGAATGGATATTTTTCATGTCTACCTCCAAAAAGTAATGAATTCTATTTTTTATTCTAATTCAATAAAAATTAAAATTCAACATATTTAGAATTTATAATTCGAAATGAATTGAAATTTTTTAAAATCAATAATAACCTTTATTTTCCGTACCTATGTGCTAAAATTAGGAAAAAAGGGGTCAAAGGTTATGTTTGTTTATAAAATTGACGAGGAGCTATCTCTTCGTATGTTTAATGAAAAAGATGCTACAGAGTTCTTCCAACTAACGATTCAATCTAAAGAGTATCTAAAGGAATGGCTAGGCTGGTTAGACTATACGAATGAAGAAGAAGATTCCCTTGCTTTCATAAAAGCGACCTTAAAAGGGGTAATTGAAACAGGGGGTTATCCAAAGACAACAGCAATTATTTATAAAGGAAACATTGCTGGAATTATCGGGTTTAACGAAATAAATAGGTTACATAAGATCGGTGTTATGGGATATTGGCTCGGTCAACAGTTTCAAGGAAAAGGAATTATGATGAGAGCGTGTAAAGCATATATTGCATATGGCTTTAATGAACTCGATCTTAATCGAATTGAAATACGAGTAGCTGAAGAAAATAAAAAAAGCCGTGCGATTCCGGAGAAGCTAGGATTTCAGGAAGAAGGCAAGATTCGCCAAGCAGAATGGCTTTATGATCATTATGTTGATCATGTGATATATGGTCTATTGGCTGAAGAATGGAAACAAAATAACTAGGATGTTTAGGTAAGCTGACAGGAAAAGGTTTTACAGACCTTTTTGCTGTCGGCTTTTTTTGATATTACGTAATTGTTACTTGAAAGTGCCTATCGTACTTCAAAGTGCGTACTTTTATTTTTTGGTAAAGAGCGTATGATTTTAAATCATAAAGGAATCTTTTCTCATAGGAGGGCACGACCAACAATGAATCCATTCAAATATCATCGTTCTTACAATCGAATGTATAGTGAGGGTGAATTAACACTTGGACTACACATCCCTCTTGAAAATTATAGATTTGCTACTCCGACGATGGAACAGCAAGTTGAATTGTCGCAGTTAGCTGAAAAATTAGGTTTCACAAGTTTATGGTTTCGTGATGTTCTGTTGGAAGATCCGAATTTTGGAGATCCAGCGGTAGGTCAGATTTACGATATGATGATCTATATGACATATTTAGCAAGTCAGACGAAGGAAATTGCACTAGGAACAGCAGCTGCTGTACTACCATTAAGGCATCCGTTGCGTGTTGCTAAAGAAATCGCAACTCTGGATCAATTGTTCCCAGAACGTGTGTTGCTTGGCGTATCATCAGGTGATAGACGTGCAGATTTTTCTGCTTTAGGTGTCTCGCACGAAACACGAGGGCAAGCGTTTGTGGAGGCTTTTCAATATCTTAACCAGGTCCTTTATAATGAATACCCAGAAATCCGTTCATCCAGGGGAACCGTGCAGGGAGCTAATCTTGTACCTAAGCCAACAAAACGAATTCCGACATTTATTACAGGCTATGCACAACAGGAAATGGAGTGGTTTGCAGAGCATGGAGATGGGTGGATGTACTATCCTCGCAGCCCTAAGTATCAAGAAGTAACAATAAAAAGGTGGAGAGAGTTAGTTGGGCGCTATCATCCTGATACGTTCAAACCATTCACTCAGCCGATGCACCTTGATCTAGCAGAAGATCCTAACGAAGCTCCACAACCGATTCGTTTAGGATTTAGAATCGGCCGCAATCCATTGATCGAGCTGTTGCAAGTGTATAAAGAGTCTGGAGTAAACCACTTGTTCTTTGCACTCTTTGATAGTGAAAGACCAGCTAAAGAAGTTATACAAGAACTAGGTGAAGAAGTGATACCGCATTTTCCAGCTTTAAAACTTTAAAACTTTAAAAAGGTAACAAAAAAGCCAAGCTAGCTGCTAGACGCAGAAGCTTGGCTTTTCTTTAATATAAAACGTCTTGAAGAAACTTTTCTAAAGAGTCAACTTTTGAAATTCTTTTATTACACTCATGACTGTCCGTACAAATGTAATTTCCGATCGCTTTATAATAGTCGGAAGAAGCGTTTGCTGGTTTAGATTTTGTTATCGCTGAGAATAATGCAACATCTGTAATTCCGTTACACAAAAAACAGATACCCTTGTTTGATGGTGTATATCTACCTTGTACACCAACTAGCTTACCGTCTAAGTGATACACGATGAACATTTTATTCGTACCAATATCAACCCAGCCAAGATAACTGATCTTTTGAAAATCAATCGCATTCAAATCAGGTACTTTCAGCTTCTTAACTTTCGGAAACAATTTCATAATCTGCTTATTAGTAGTGGTTGAAAATTTCTCAAGAAATGGTTCTAAGGATTGCAAGTATTTCTGAAACTCTTCTGATTTCCGTAAAGGTTCTAACCCCGCTATTAAATCTTTTTGAGATTCATTGAGCTCAGAAAAGGATTCAAGAATTTTTGATTGAGCGCTGTGTTGAACAGCTTCAATTACTTTTGGATCAGCACCGTTATTACATGCACGCTGTAGTTGTAAAACTTGTTGTTTTATGAGGTTGTACTGATGATTTCTAATGAATGGTTTACTCATTTTGTTCAGCTCCTTATTTTTTGTAAAAAAGAAAACAAGGTGCAAAGCCATCATTAGAAACGAAGTCATACGCTCGGGCGACTAACGTTACCGATGTCAGCCCATACAAAGAATCGCCCCTAATGTTAGGCTTTGCATGAGCTGCTTATGATTCCGGCAAAATGATTTGCCATTTTTACCGACCTCCATTCATCAATATTATAAGAAGAGCTGGTCATTTGTGCAAACATAAAAAGGCTGATCCGAATCTATACATCGGACAGCCTTTTTCGTTAACTCATATTTCTTAAATAGTACCAAACCAAGTTAGTAAAAGTTTGCGCTTGAGAAGAGATTGGTGATTCTTCAAAACTTTTTTGAAATGGCTTCAATAATGGTTGAAGAACAATCTTACGAATACGCTCACGTTTAAGTTCACTCATGACCGCATCAAAAAGGTCTTGCTGTTCTTCGTTAAACGTAAAATCCTGCTGCAGTTGCTCAGCGTGTGATAGAACATCATCTATTTTGACTTGTTTTTTATTTGCATTTGTACGGAGTAAATCAATAGCTGAAAGAGGGATGAGAACCGATTCGTTCAACATCATCTTGGGTACGATCAACTCAATATAAGAAAGGAGAGTATCAACGACATGCTCTAATGAGTAAGTCGTATTTGTTATTCGCATTGTAAACAACATATGATGCATCATGCCGAAGAATAGGATGGTCGCTTCAAACACATGCTCCCGAACTTCATCGCCTAAGATTTCAATAAAACGATTAGATATCCATTCCATCTCATATAATCGATGCTGCATAACGAGTTTTTTCAGGTCAGCTTCATTGGAAGAAAGAATCGCTTCAAAAAGTGGCTGAAGGTTTCTTTCCTGGTTCAGCCGCATGATGATTACAATTTGTTCGATGAAAACATCCCGATCACCTGTATCCCTGCCTATTTGAACGGCGATTCGCTGTTGACTGGCGTCATAACGCAAAAATTCCAAAATGTCCGCGATACAGTCACTCTTTGATGAGAAATAGTTGTAGAACGTGCCTTTTGAAATATTAGCTTTATCAATAATTTCCTGTATAGAAGTCTGCTGAATGCCTTTTTCTATAAAGAGCTTCAAAGCGGTGTCAGCGACTTTTCTTTTTCTGTTATTCATGCTTTCCTCCTATGTCCAACCCTTACGACTAGTATAAATTTCTTCAGATGGAAACACAATGTTTTTAGACTGACGGTACAAAACATTTGATATTTTTATACTAAGGGTATAAACTTAATAAAGTTAAGTAATTATTTTAATTAAAGAGGAGAAATGACATGGGGAATACAGATTCCACTTTACAACATAAAAAACCGCCCTATTTGATGCTTGCGATCTTGTTCGTTGGAGCGTTCGTAGCTTTTTTAAACAACTCATTGCTGAACGTAGCATTGCCTACCATCATGGTGGATTTAAATGTAAAAGACTATTCGACCGTTCAATGGCTGGTCACCGGCTTCATGCTTGTGAGCGGTGTTTTAATACCAGCTTCGGCATTTTTAATTACTCGATTCTCAAATCGAACGTTGTTTATTACAGCGATGGCCATCTTTACAATCGGTACGGCGCTATCGGCTTTTGCTCCTAACTTTGGTGTGTTATTAACAGGACGTATGGTGCAAGCTGTTGGTTCATCTGTAATGGGGCCAATATTAATGAACGTCATGCTCGTTAGTTTTCCACGTGAAAAACGAGGCATTGCGATGGGGATTTTCGGGTTGGTCATGATTACAGCTCCTGCGATCGGACCAACATTGTCAGGTTATATCGTTGAATACTATGACTGGCGTCTACTTTTTGAAATGATTCTGCCGCTAGCTATTCTTAGCCTATTATTTGCAGTTTGGAAGCTTGAAAATGTGATGAAGCAGAACAAAAATGTTTCATTGGATTATCTATCTCTCGTATTATCCAGCATAGGATTCGGAGGAATTCTATACGGTTGTAGCACGGCAAGTTCGGATGGCTGGACGGATACGGTTGTTCTTTCCACGCTAATTATTGGTGGTATCGCATTAGTGATCTTTGTCCTGCGACAATTAAAGTTAGATGAACCATTATTGAACATTAGAGTTTATAAGTATCCAATGTTTGCTCTCGCTTCTGTCATTGCGATTGTGAACGCAGTTGCCATGTTTTCAGGCATGATTTTAACACCGGCATACGTGCAAAGTGTTCGAGGAATATCGCCACTTGATTCTGGGCTTATGATGTTGCCTGGAGCAATCATCATGGGAATCATGTCACCTATTACAGGTAAGCTTTTTGATAAGTTTGGACCGCGTGCCTTAGCGGTAGTCGGACTTACAATCACAGCGATATCAACATATATGCTCGCTCACCTGCAAGCTGACTCAACCTATTCTTATATCATCATGATCTACTCGATGCGTATGTTTGGATTATCAATGGTTATGATGCCGATTATGACAAATGGTCTCAATCAGCTTCCAACAAGCTTGAATCCGCATGGGACAGCTGTTAATAATACTGCACAGCAAGTTTCAGGTTCTATCGGTACAGCGATCCTTGTTACGATTATGAATACTGTTACGAAAACAGAGGCAGAAAGCTTGATGAGTGGAGTAGATCCAGCGACGATTACGGAGGCTTCAACAGCCGCATTAACACAGCAAGCGCTTCTGTCAGGTATTCAATATTCGTTCTTAGTTGCATTCGGAATTAATATTGTTGCTTTAGTGTTAGCCTTCTTCGTTAAACGCGTAGATACAAGTGCTGAAGCAGTGAATAAGATTGAGAAAGAAAATAAAACATCAACAAAATCAGTTACTGCTTAAAATTTTTTACTAAAACCGACACTTTGGGGACGATTAAGACCCAATTTAGTGTCGGTTTTTTCTTTTTCTTTAAAAATCGGTTCAGAATGCAGTCGCTGAATACAACATCAGGATGGATAAGTTTATGTTCAGGTGGAAGTGTAGTGGTGTCAGGTGGAAAGTGTCACTTTACCGGTGAAAGTAAAGTGTTTTCCGGTGATTACAATCCATTCTCAGGTGAAAACATAAAGTTTATCGGCGAACGTGTAAGAAATATAAAAACACGTACCGTAAAACACTTAAGATCCACAAATGATGTGTAGGATCTACAGTTAATTGGGTAAAGTAATAAGCAGATTGATTTACATCGTTTAAAAATAGGAGTAAGGTCTTAACTAATCTTTTGTTAGTAAAAAAGGAGTGTCAATAAGGATGAATAAAATGAACACCGATTTTTCAAATATATATATCAACGGCGAATGGCGAAAAGGAAGCAGCGATAGCTTGATGAAGAACACAAATCCTTTCACGGATGAAGAGCTTGTTACGATTCAAGCTGCAACAAAAGAAGATTTGGATGAAGCTTATGAGGCAGCGAGAATCGCTCAAGCTGAATGGGCAAACGAACTTCCACAAAACAAGCGTGCTGTTTTAGAAAAAGTAGCTGACGTTATGCAAGAGAATGAAGAATTCATCATTGATTGGATCATCAAAGAATCAGGAAGCACGTATATAAAAGCTATTTCTGAATTTCGAGCTTCTATCAATATTTTAAAAGAATCTACAACATACCCATATCGTATGGAAGGAAAAATTCTTCCTTCTCAAACAGCAGGCAAGGAAAACAGAGTGTACCGTAATCCGTTAGGTGTAATTGGAATTATTAGTCCTTGGAATTTCCCTTTCCATTTGGCTATTCGATCCATCGCACCTGCCATCGCGACAGGAAATGCTGTTGTTATTAAACCAGCTACTGACACACCGGTAACAGGCGGATTAATCTTTGCGAGTATTTTTGAAGCAGCCGGACTTCCAAAAGGTCTGATTAACGTAATCGTAGGACGTGGTTCAGAAATTGGAGATGAGATCGTCACACATCCAACTCCTCGTTTGATCTCGTTTACAGGTTCAACAGAAGTCGGAAGACATATCGGAGAACTTGCTGGTAAGAACTTAAAGAAATCTGCTCTAGAATTAGGCGGGAATAACGTATTTATTGCATTAAAAGAAGCAGACATTGATCAGGCAGTAGATTCAGCATTGTTTGGAAAGTTTTATCACCAAGGTCAAATATGTATGGCGATCAATCGAATCTTTGTTCATCAAGACATTTATGAAGAATTTGCAGAAACCTTTGTTCAACGAGCAAAAAACCTTAAATTTGGTGACCCATCCAAAAAAGATACGAACGTTGGTCCTTTAATTAACAGAGATCAAGTAGATCGGATTTTAAAGGATATTGAAGCAAGTGTTTCACAAGGTGCGAAGATTCGTGTTGGTGGAGATGCAGAAGGTAATGTTTTAGAACCAACCGTAATCACAGATGTGAACAATGAAATGCCATTAGCGAAGAATGAAATCTTCGGACCTGTAGCTATTCTAATTCCATTTGAAAAAGATGAAGACGTTGTTCAAATGGCAAATGCATATCCGTACGGACTCAGTGGGGCCGTTCATTCGAAAAACATTGAACATGCAACAGACATAGCTCATGACATTCATACAGGTATGATTCACATTAATGACCAATCTGTTAACGATGAACCTCACATGCCATTTGGTGGAGAAAAAGATTCAGGACTTGGCCGATTTAATGGTGAGTGGGTGTTAGAAGAATTCACTACTCTAAAATGGTTATCTGTGCAACGTACTCCAAGAAATTATGGACCTTTTATTAGTCAATTAAAGTAAATAAGTAAAGAAAGCATCCGGATGCCTTCATTCGGATGCTTTCTTTATTTTGATCGATAAACTAATGAATAAATCTTATGATGTTTTCCGAAATGGGTAAAAACTCAACTTATTTTTACCCGTGTTCTTTGAAACGTATAATGCCTCATCTGCATACTCAAGTATCGTTTGTGGTGAAACATCCTGAGCTATCCATTCAGCTGATCCCATGCTACACCCGATTTTTATAGAACAATCCTGAATATGAAATGGTCGGTTAAGAGTGTCTATGAGGGAATGTGAAATTTCGGTTATTTCATTTAGATAATTTTCCTGAATGGGCAGAACAACTACAAATTCATCTCCACCTATACGTGCTGCAAAATGTTCCTTCTTTATTAATGTATCAATGATTCGCTTACCAACCTCTATTAAAAGTAGATCTCCGGTATGATGTCCTTGTGTATCATTGATTGATTTAAAACCATCCAAATCTATATAAAGCACCCCAAAGCTGCCCCTAGAAGAATCAAAGCGAACTGAGTTCATGTACTCCAAAAGAGCTAATCGATTCGGCATATTTGTCAGATAGTCTGTATGTGCCATGTTCTCCATCTTGTCCAACTGTTTTTCTGTTTGTTTCAACGATGAAATTAAGCTCCTAAACGAAGAACTAAGAACTTCTATATCTTTTATTCCACGCAACAAAGGAATCTCTACGATCTCACCATTTTTCAACTTATCAGCAGAGATAGCCAAGTCAAAAAGAGGACGAGAAACTCTCTTTGTGATAAACCATCCAATAACAGCCATAAAAAGAGAAATCACAATCCCACAGACTAAAATAAACGTTTGCAGATATTGAACGGATGCATAAGCCGCTTGTTCTGATTGACGAATGACAACCGTCCAGCCTAGTCCGGGATAATTCTGATATCCGTCGCCAAATGCATAGCCTGTTACATACTCTTTTCCATCTGGCCAACGCACAAAATTCCACTCGTTATTCTTTCCTTTATTATCGAGATCACTTATCTTGATTTTTTTTCCTAAATCATTTTTATGACCTAGGAGTACTGTATCTTCTTTACTGATTATGTATACTTCAACATCTTTTTTCTGCTCTTTTATGGGTCTTAGAATAGCGGCTTCCACCTCTTTAGACCACTCCCAACTGAGATGAGCGGCTAACACACCTTGAAAAACACCGTTTTTATCTCTTAATGGGGTACTTATATCAACTAATTGTAAGGGAGATCCATCCTTCGTTGGAATTAGTTTAGATAACAAAAGTGCATCATGAACATCACCGATAAAAGGCTGTTCAGTTGCATTTTGAAAAACGGGTCGAGCAGATATATCTTGGTTGATAAGCAGTTTCTTTGTTGAAGCTTGAATGAATCCCGTTTGATTCGTTATTCCAACCCAAGAGAAGGAAGGAATTTTATTTTGAAGCTGATCAATCAGAAATTGTGCTTCATTTATTCTTTTCGGATCTTTCAGAACTTCCTGTTCACTTAAAACTTGTAGTTCTTGGAATCTGGACCACATGAAAGAATCAAGGTTGTGAGATAGTTGAAAAGCTGATGAAGCTAGTGAATTGCCTATTTCTTTTTCTAATAATTCGCTGGATTTATCACTGATAAAAATGCTAAGAAATAATGATGTGGTTAGTATGATCAATGAGATACTCACGGACAGATAAGTTTGAACTTTGATAGACATAGAAATTGACTCCTATAACAATTAAATTTACTTCAAAATGAACCATCTGTTATATCGGAAACAAGTATAGAAATGATTAGGAATCAATTAGATAAACGATGAGGTTAAGTTCTCATAAGAGATTATGACTGCGTATTATGCTACACTACGAGGAACAAGTCATATACATTGAAGGTGATGAAGAGATGATACTTAATGATAAGATACGTCAAGACCTATTTGCTGAAGTAGAGGGAATAAATGATGAGAACCTCAATCAAAAACCTTCGGAAAATGAATGGTCCATTAAGCAAATTCTAGAACACTTATATTTAATGGAAGGCGGAATCGCAAAAAACATTAATCACCAACTTAAAAATGGTGAAGCTGTTCATGCAGATGTTAAGCCTATTGAAGCAACAATCAACAGAGATATTAAAGTAGATGCTCCAGAATTTGCAGTGCCAACTTCGGAATTCGCTTCTATTGAAGAGCTAAAAATGAAATTGGCTGCAACTCATCAACATTTACTTGATATCGAGAACTTTGCTGATGAAAAGGACTTAGAAGCTAAAGGCTTTCCTCATCCAATTTTCGGTGATATCAGTTTAAAACAATGGATTCCGTTTGTGGCATATCATGAGCAGCGACATATTCTTCAAATTAAAGAAGTAAAAGAAAAATTAAATCTCTAAACCAAAATAAACGCTGAGTACATTCTCAAGAAGGAGAATGTACTTTTTTTATTGAACGAAAAGAGGATAACAAGAATGAAAGTTTCGGATTAGGTGAATTACTGTTTGAAAGAATATAAAAGGAGGGCTGAAGATGTTGTTGAAAAACAAAATCGCAGTCGTTTATGGAGCGGGTGGTGCAATTGGCGGTGCTGTTGCCCGAGCTTTTGCAGAAGAAGGAGCTTCTGTATTTTTGGCTGGAAGATCGATGGCTTCTCTTCAAATTGTAGCAAATGACATAACAAGTGCTGGAGGCACAGCTAAAGTAACAAAAGTAGATGCTCTTAAAAAAGAAGAAATTGATGAACACTTGGATCGAATCGTACAGCATGTGGGTAGAATAGATATTTCCTTCAACGCTATAGGAATTCGAGGGGACCTTCAAGGAACTCCATTGATTGATATGTCACAAGAAGACTTTATGACTCCCATTTTGACAGGTGTCCAAACTCATTTTCTCACAAGTACTGCAGCGGCTAAATATATGATGAAGCAGAAATCAGGGATTATTCTAACGCTTTCTGCTTCATCAGCAGCATTATCAGGCAGAGACCGTACTTACCATTTAACGGGAGGTTTTGCGACCGCATGTGCAGCCATTGAAGGATATACACGTAGCTTAGCTGGTGAGCTCGGTACAAAAGGCGTTCGTGTCGTATCTTTAAGATCAGACGCTATTCCAGAAACGTGGAAACCAGACTTTCCTGAGGTTAGAGCGTATATGGAGAAAGGAACAGCATTAGGACGTCTTCCAACATTGAAAGAAGTTGCAGATGCTGCGGTATTTATTGCTTCTGATCGAGCGAGTGCAATAACAGGTGCCATTATGAATGTAACCTGTGGTTCAATAATGGACTGAGTTATTTTTTGGATTTTTATGTTAAAATTAACTCTGTTGAAATATATAGCTAAAGGAGCATAAAAGAATGTCCCATATAAATTGTGTAACATGGTCTCATGAGTAAACAAAGATGTTTATTCATGAAGTAATGCTTATTACGCCAATGCTCTATGAATGATATCTTTGTTTACTTCCTTCTAATGAAAAAAATAGAATGGAGAGATAACATGATACATTTAAACCCATTAACTGAGCAAGAATTTCAGGAGTATCTGGCATTCATGATTTCGGATTACGCCTATGAAATCACTAAGAACTTTAACCTGACGTTACAAGCAGCAATAGAAGAGTCAGAAATGATGATGAAGGACCTATTGAAAGATGGGTTGTCTACTGAAGGCCAGTATTTATACAATATTGTAGACAACAAAACCAATGAAAAAGTAGGATTGCTCTGGTATGGTTTAATACCGGAAATCAATCAAG
This sequence comes from Fictibacillus halophilus, assembly GCF_016401385.1. Classification (NCBI taxonomy): domain Bacteria; kingdom Bacillati; phylum Bacillota; class Bacilli; order Caryophanales; family Fictibacillaceae; genus Fictibacillus; species Fictibacillus halophilus. The sequence continues at coordinate 571,540 of NZ_JAEACF010000001.1, forward strand.
CCTACGTGTATCATATTTTCATAGACGATATCTATAGAAGAAAAGGATACGGGAAAGAAACGATAGAAAAGCTCCAAAGTATGTTAAAACAGTCAGGTATAAAGTCCGTTGGGTTAAGTGTTTTTGCGGGAAATGAAGTCGCTTATCAGTTATATAAGAAATTAGGTTATAAAAATACAAGATTATCAATGGAATTAATCTTATAGAACATTATTTGTGGTAAAGCTTAGGGTCAGGATGACTCTGAGCTTTTTTCCTTTCTCATGAATTAGATTTATAAGGTGACAGGAATTATATTCCAAAAAGAGAATATAGAAAATTAAGAGGTGATAGTATGAAAAAAATACTAGGCTTGATAATTTTCATAATTTTGGCAGCTTGTAGTGATCAAGGAGCTGTAGAGAAGCTGAAAAAGAATTATCCGAATGTAAACAAAGAGATGGAACAGTTGCCAACAGAGGTACAAAAAAAGATGGTAGCTCCAAATAAACTTCCTTTTCAGCCAAAAGACGTCCAACTAACATATGCGGCTGACCCGTCGGGAGATCCAAAAGGGGATATCTTACATACTGAATTTGCTTATGGTAATGAAAAAGGTTCGGTCCTTCGTGTAACCACATTTCAGAAAAAAAATGTAAACTTCAATGATGAAGGTGAGAAGAAGACAACAAAATTGAAAGATGGAACTGAGGTTGTTATAGAAAGTAATTCTTCTAATGTTAAATCCATTCGTTGGAATAAAGATGATGTTTATTATGGAATGATGTTAATGGGTTCTCAATTTGAGATGGAGGATCTGTTGAAATCAGCAAATTCAATGGACTATTAGGAGTTATAGATCTAGATGCTAATTACCGAAACTTTCCATCTTCCGAACCGTAATTAATAGTAAGACAGATAATTGAGGTGGAGAGCATGATTGAGGTTAGTGTGAAAAAGATAGATAACAACTTTATTATTCGATGGCAGCTATTGAGAGTTGAAATTCCTGCTAATGATATTCTTAATGTAGGCTTAGACGATACATATGGTGGAGACGATAAGGAAGCTATCCGTATCGGTATCCCTTATGGTACGACAGATCGGGTCTTCGTTCAGACAAAAAATCAAACTTATATTTTGTTTACTTCTAATCCATCAGCTATTATGAAGAAACTAAGTGCTTAAGGAAAGATAATAATGGAAACAAAGCTCGGATATCATTTATCCGAGCTTTGTTTCTTCTTACATCTTAAATTTCCCAGTAAGTTTCTTGAGATTTTCTGTCATATCGTTTAATAAGGAGATGGAAGCTGACATTTTTACCTTTATACTCTTTCTCAACATATTCGCTCCTTATTCCAACAAATTATTCTTTTGGCAACAAGGTGTATATTGGAATAAAACAGGGAATTTTTACTAATGATAAATGCCAGCTTGTACTCATTTATTTGGTAGACAGTTCATAATGAGGTTGAAAAGCAGATTGCAAACAAGTAAAGCTCTCTTATGTTAAGGTGGAAATAGAAAATGTCGATTTAATTATATAAAAGAAGGTGTTCTTCTCATGACGAAAGAAATAGGTTGGAATTTAGAAAACAGTTATATTCAACTACCAGATAAATTCTTTTCAATAATAGATCAAAACCCAGTAGATTCGCCAAAGTTAGTTGTGCTCAATGAATCGGTGGCAACCTCTCTTGGATTGAACGTAGATTTCCTTCGAAATGAAGATGCTGTAAAAGTATTTGCAGGCAACGAGCTTCCAGAAGGTGGATCTTCTTTAGCGCAAGCTTATGCAGGACATCAGTTTGGTTATTTTAACATGTTAGGTGATGGACGAGCATTAATGGTAGGAGAGCAGATCACTCCTGACGGGAAACGTTATGACATTCAACTAAAAGGTTCAGGAAGAACTCCTTATTCTAGAGGCGGAGACGGACGGGCAGCTCTTGGTCCGATGCTCCGTGAATATATTATGAGTGAGGCGATGCACGCTTTAGGTATTCCAACGACTCGAAGTCTTGCGGTTGTGACGACTGGTGAATCGATCATGCGTGAAACGGCTCTTCCAGGGGCAATCATGACACGGGTAGCGTCAAGTCACCTACGAGTGGGTACGTTTGAGTTTGCTTCAAAGTGGGGAACACTCGATGAATTGAAAGAGTTGGCAAATTATAGTTTGAACCGGCATTATCCTGAAGTGGAGAGTGACGGAAATCAATATTTGAGCTTGCTCAAAAAAGTGATTGAACAGCAAGCGTATTTAATTTCGAAATGGCAGCTCGTTGGTTTCATACACGGCGTTATGAACACCGATAACATGACAATCAGCGGAGAAACGATTGATTATGGCCCGTGTGCATTTATGGACAAATATGATCCACTGACTGTTTTTAGTTCAATCGATAGAGAGGGTCGTTATGCATACGGAAATCAGCCTCGAATTGCAGGATGGAATCTTGCTCGATTCGCTGAAACGCTATTGCCACTCTTACACGATGAACAAGAAAAGGCGGTTGAATTGGCACAAGAAGTTCTATATGGTTTTTCTGATCTGTATCATGCAAACTATTTTAGAGGAATGCGATCAAAGCTGGGGTTATATAATGAAGAAAAAGAAGATCAATCTCTAATAGAAGAACTCCTTTCACTAATGGCTACGTATAAAGCTGACTATACAAATACATTCCGTTCTTTGACGCTAGGTAAAAAGGAATGCTCTGATCTATATGAGGCAGAGAAATTTAAGACTTGGCATAATAAATGGGAAGAAAGAAAAGCCAGACAGCCAAAGTCCCAGGAAGACACTTTGCAATTGATGCGTAATAGCAATCCGGGGGTGATTCCAAGAAATCATAGAGTGGAAGAGGCTCTTCAAGCAGCTGAAAACGGCGATTACAGCGTGATGGAAAGACTTGTTCAAGTTTTATCATCGCCATACAGTCACTCGCCCGAACACGAAGAATACACTCAACTACCACCCGAAACAGAAGGACCATATCGAACATTTTGTGGTACGTGATAACATAGAAAATACTATTAATTTTAATTGAAAGCTGCTCAGGAAGAGTAGCTTTTTCTTATATCCATAACTCCTATCAATACCAAGAGATGTATGTATCGTTGACTTTTTAGTTAATAAGGTGTACTATTTTTTATATTGTTTTCTAAAATGATATTGAAATATCAGTAAAAATAAACTAGAATGGTAGATTGGTTACTGAAACTTTAGAGGTGAGAGAATGATTTACCAAAAAAACATATTGAACAAACATATGGGGTTTTTCCTTCTTACGGTCGCTTTAGTATGGATAAAATCTTATGCTGCTTATAAAATCGAATTTAACTTAGGAGTCCAAGGTTGGTTTCAAGAGTTTATTTTGTTTATCAATCCTATTGGCTCAGCACTCTTATTCTTAGGCTTAGCCTTATTTGCAAAGGGTAGAAAATCATACGTATGGATGATCATAATAAATACTGTGATGACCTTTATGTTGTTCGCTAACATGATTTACTATCGCTTTTTCACAGACTTTATCACGCTGCCGACATTAACGCAGACAAAAAATGCAGGAACGATAGGAAACAGTATTGGAGCTCTGTTCAATCCCTATGATATCCTGTTCTTCCTAGATATCGTTGTATTACTAGTATTAGTATTAACAAAGAAAATTAATCCAGAACCAATAAAGGTAAAGCGAAAAAGTGTCTTAACAGTTGGTCTTGCAGCAGTTATCGCATTATCCGCAAACTTATTATTAGCTGAAATGGATCGACCACAGCTTTTAACTAGAACATTTGACAGAAACTACATTGTTAAATATCTGGGGATGTATAACTACACGGTATATGATGCGGTTCTTAGCTCAAAATCTTCCGCTCAGCGTGCTCTTGCGGATACAGATGATGTCACAGAAGTGGAGAACTATGTGAAGGCTAATTATGCTGAACCAAACCCGGAATATTTCGGAAAAGCGAAAGGCATGAACGTCATCTATCTTCACTTAGAATCACTGCAAAATTTTGCGATCAATTATAAATTAAACGGACAAGAAGTAACGCCTTTCTTAAATTCGTTAACACAAGATAAGAACACGTTGTATTTTAATAACTTCTATCATCAAACATCACAAGGTAAGACAGCAGATGCTGAGTTTATGATCGAGAATTCGTTGTATGGTTTACCACAAGGAACAGCCTTTACAACCAAAGGTGAGAACACTTACCAAGCAGCACCAGCCATTATGGAACAACAAGGCTATTCGACTGCTGTATTCCATGGTAACTACAAGTCTTTCTGGAATCGCGATGTGATTTATAAGCGCTTTGGTTATCAAAAGTTCTTTGATGCAGAACATTACGACATGAACGAGGAAGATGTAGAGAACTATGGTCTAAAAGATAAACCATTCTTTGAAGAATCTATGCCAATGCTAAAATCGTTAAAGCAGCCGTTCTATACGAAGTTCATTACTTTATCGAACCACTTCCCTTATCCGATTACAGAAGAGGAAGCAACGATTGAGCCTCATACAACAGGTGACGTGACGGTAGACCGTTATTTCCAAACGGCAAGATATATGGATGAAGCTCTTCAACAGTTCTTTACTGACTTGAAAGAAGCTGGGCTTTACGATAACACGATGGTCGTAATGTATGGTGACCATTATGGAATTGCTGAAACGCGCAATAAATCAATGGCAAAAGTACTCGGAAAAGAGATCACGCCTTTTGAGAACACACAGCTACAAAAAGTACCTTTATTCATCCATGCCCCAGGCTTAAAAGGTGGAACCATTGATAAAGTCGGAGGGCAGATCGACATTCGTCCAACGCTCATGCACTTGTTAGGCATGGATACAAAAGAGTACATTCAGTTCGGTACTGACTTGTTATCTAAAAATCATGATCAAGTACTTCCGTTACGTAATGGTGATTTTGTTTCACCTACTGTAACCGGAATTGATGGTAAATATTACGATTCTAAAACGGGTGAGCCTGTTAAGGAAACTAAAGAAATTAAAGCCATTGAAAAAGAAGCAGAGACGAAGTTGGATCTATCTGACCGTACCGTATACGGTGACTTGCTTCGATTCCATAAAGTTAATGGATTCAAGACAGTTGATCCATCTAAATATGATTACAATATTAAAGACGAGGAAAAACCGAAGAGTGAAACAAACGAGTAAAACAAAAAGCCATCCAGATCATCTGGATGGCTTTTTGCTTTTAAGAGAGAAAAAGCTCGTTGAGCTGCGCCTCTTGATTAGTATTCAATTTCTTCTAATTTTTCACCCAATAACTGTATATCGCGTACTAACTTTTTTTTATGTTTTTCACATTTGCAGCATCTATATTCTTCAAACAATCGACCTAATTTTTTTATGATCTGTATCGCAATTTGGTCATCACACATCTTTTAAACATCCTAATCTAGTTATATTATCCTATATAAGAGCGTAGCACATGATGATTAGCTAGGAAACCTTCTGATGTAAACTTTTTATTAAATTGTATAAAAAAAAGAGATCGAGTTAGATTAAGAATGAAATTTAAGATGTACATCAGTTATGTCTTTTTTATTTTTCTATAGAAACACCGTTTAATAAATAGTCCCAGGTTTCATTATCTGTAATAGGATTGATTTGTATGGGTACATAAATGACACACACATGCTTCATACCCCAATCTACCTCTGTTAGTTGTCCTACCTTGTCTGTAGGATAGATCATGAGAATGTTGAAATTTCCTTTTACATATGTGGATAATATCGTTTCTAATTCAGCTGTTTCTTTTTTTAGTTGGTCTTCATCTATATCAATAACGGACCATCTAATAAATAATATGGAAGAGCTCGTGTTAAACCACTCATACAATCTCTGCACTCGTTGTTTGATTGTACGTTTAAAGCTGAGATAGTTATACATCCAAGGCTGCCCATTAACGATGGGGAAATCATGAACGGAAATGACGTTATATTTATGATCTTTTATGAAATGGGAGTGAGAACCTGTTGTGGCTCCTTGATCATCTAGCACATAACCAGGCTTATAAGAATGGATTTTTTCCATATTTCTTAACTTCATATATTTTTTGAATTTGGTTCTTAGAAGCTCATTAATGCAAGTTAAAGAATGAGAGCAAACCCAATCAAAGGGAAATGCAGTTTTTCTTAATGAATGTCTTCTAAGATGAATACCAGGACCGCATTCACTGCCAAGACTAATTACTGCACTGTACTTTTTTTGTATGGCCAGTAATCTCATTTGGTCACCTCTTAATTTCAATAAAATATTTCTTAAAAAAACAACCTTCGCCGAGAAGGTTGTTTCTTTTGTTAATCGCTTACGGCCACACCGGAGAAGTTTTCAGGTCCTACTCGGATAACACCAACTAAACTCACTGAAATATAAGCTGAGTACGTTTGTTGAATATCCGCAGGAGGATTAAAATCAAGCGCGTTAAATGAAAAAGTCTGTGGTCCTAAGATGTTTAAGTCCATATTTTCACTAGCGGAATAAACGAGAGGAGAGTTAGGGCTTGTACCCCGTACGACTTGAATCGTTATAGTAGTGACGGCAGGAAGTAATGGCAGTTGCAGCGAAACGGCACCTTGTAAGAGAACCCTAATATTCGGACCAGCACCGACAGTACTTAAGCCGATTCTTCCAAATAATTGGGGTGCGCCTACTACAGTAATCGGTTGGGCAATTGAGTTAGAATAACTTGCATTTTGACTTGTTCTTAAATCAAGAAATTTAGCCAAGTAATCACCTCCTCTTTCTTTCAATATATGATTTATGTTGAAAATGGCTTGTACAAGTGTGAAAAAAATTTAAAAATGCACTTCGTGTTTTATATAAAAAATTATTGTGATGGTGGTGAAAGGAATTCCGTACACAGACGTCTAATAGTTGTAAGGCTCTTAGAAGAGGGAGTGAAGCGATGAAGAATCATAAACAAATACAGCGTTGGTTTAACGAGTATCACAATGACATCTATAACTTTCTTATTTATTATCTAGGCACAAAAGACGTTGAAGATATGGTGCAAGAAGTATTTATTAAAGGGTTTACATTCATAAATACATTTGAAGAACGATCCGAACCTAAAACGTGGCTTATTTCCATTGCAAGGAATATCGCCATAGATCATATGCGAAAAAGGAAACGAGACTATGTTCTTGTCTCTCAACTAAGAAGTATATTCTCTGAAAAAAGTAAACTTCCTCACGACTGGTTGTTGGAGGACGAACGGAAACAGGAGTTATATAAAGCGATCAACGAGTTAAAGACTTCATATAGAGATGTTGTGATTCTTAGGGGGATTTTAGATTTTACCCCTGAAGAAACTTCTCAAATTTTGAAATGGAAAGTCGACAAAGTGAATCTTACCTATCATCGATCTATTCAATCATTAAAGAAAAAGCTTACGTCAGAAAAGTGGAGTGATTACATTGAAACGATTAACCAATGAAGAAGTAATCATCGAACTAAAGAATTTTAAAACGTACAAGATGAATAGTGATCAGAAACGGGCGATAGAAAACGAGTTGAATCGGTTGTCTTACGATAAAGAATCTCATCGAATATTTCATTTTTACAAACCACTTTTAAGTATGATTGTTCTTCTTTTTCTTTTAGTGAGTGGAAGCTACTTCGCCATTAATCAAGCAGATGAAAAAGCTGTAAAACATACAACAGGGAGCGGGCTGTTCTTGCATGGTGATGAGAGTTTTCAGATTAAGAAAAAAGATGATTTTGTTTTGAAGAAGATTAAGGATGGCTCCGTGATCTTTTCGGCTAACGGAAAAAAAGTTGGAGGAATCGAGCCGTTAACAGATGATGAAAAGCTTAAAAGCATTCAGTCTCAGAACACCTTTATCAATGAAGAATTAGAAGGATATCGGTATGAGGGAACATTTATATTAGATCATCAAAAAACGATGGAAGTAACGCAAATTCTCCATTATTACTTTAACTCACCGCACAGCAAGCTAAATTATCATGTTTACTTTTACACACCTTTCTTTAATGAAGATACGGCAGCTGAGTTAGCTCATTCATTTAAGATCTATAATGACGGTAAACTCCTTCAAGGAAGTGAGGAGAATTGGAAGCTTTCAACCGAATTTGGTGAAAAAGATAAAATCGGAATAGCTGGACCGCCATTCATAGCTGGAAAAACAGATAAGTTTCTTTGGCATTTCTTTGGAAGTCATAATGAAGTTGAAATATTAACAAGAGGTGACTTTAAGATAATGGCTACGAACAAGGACAGTGGGGAACATGAAAGAGTTCTTGTTCAAAATTCGGAAATGGTTTGGTCGTATGAATTTCAAAAAGAAAGTCCTTTAACTCCGATAGAAGAAATAGAATCCATTCATTCTATTCCAACAAATATGAAGTTTAGCAAGCCGGGAATTTATCGACTAGACACTTCTTTTGGTGGGAAAAAGTTCGGCAGCATCGTCGTTGAAGTGAAATAATTCAATTCCTTTAGTGGAAAATGGTTGGTGTATCTTCATAATCGTTGTATACTGATATGAAAAACTAAAGGCAGGCGTTATCTAATTCATGAAAGTTGCATACTTAGGTCCACAGGGAAGTTTCTCAGAAGAAGCTGCCTTTCGTTATTTTGCAGATTACGAGAATGAATGGTATAAATGTGATTCTATCGTAGATGTACTCGAAGCAGTAGAAGAGGGGAAAGCAGATAAAGGGATCGTACCGATTGAAAACTCAATTGAAGGCACGATAAACATTACTGCAGACGGTTTGTTGAGGCACGATCTCTTTGTAGAAGCTGAAATCATCTTCCCGGTCTCCTTGCACCTTCTTACACTAAAAGGAGCTTCATTAGAAGAGATACACGAAGTATGGTCAATCGTTCCTGCTCTCGCGCAGTGTAGAGATTTTATTAGAGAAGCAAAAGTAAAGAGTAAGCATTATGATAGCACATCTGCAGCGGCACAAGCTGTTAAAAATCAGGAAAGAAAAGATGTTGCAGCGATTGCTTCTAAATATGCTGCTGAAGTCTTTGATCTAGAGATCATAAAAAGTGGGATTCAAGACAACAGCAACAATCATACACGCTTTGTTGTCATCAGCAAGGAGATTACGGAAATTCATCCAAAGAACTCTAAAACCATGTTGCTGATTTCACCTACATCAGATTATTCCGGTGTCCTTTCATCCATCTTGAACGTATTTACGGCGCTATCCATCAACTTAACTTGGATTGAATCTAGACCAACGAAAAAGCAGCTAGGTACCTATCATTTTTTTGTAGAAGCTCAAAATGGCCTTCATGAAGAGAAAATGAACAAAGCCATTACAATATTAGAAGCTTTCGGACATGATGTACGTGTATTGGGAAGTTACAGAACGACAAAGCTATAACAACGAAGAGCTCCGAAAACCCGGAGCTCTTTTTGTTTGAATCGTTATTTTGCTTTAAGCAATAATACAATGCATGAAAGCATAGCAATACCTACGACAATCCAGGTGTAAATCAAGGAAAGTCCGAGTCCTAAATGAGTGCTAAGGTCATCTTGTTGACTGTTCATACCTGTAATCAAAAGTGGCAGTGCTCCTATTAGATAAAGGAAGAGAGTCGTACTTACATTTTTAGAACTGAGTTTTCTTAAGAAGAGAATAAGTACGAATGAGCTGAATAAAAAAAGTTCACTTACGATAATAACGCTTTCCATCTAGTATCCTCCTTATTAAGTTAACCGTAAAAATATATGATGCTATACTTATTTGTAAATATATAGTATGAGTGTAAAGGGGGATTTTAGGTGCATCCATCACATCCTATTCTTAAAGCGTGGAAGAAGTTCGATTCTTTTCCAATGGAAACCTTAACAAAGGCTTGGTACTTTCATAAGGGAACGACAAAGAAACAAAGAGAAGTATCGTTGATGAAAGAGCATAGAATTCACTACGGCAATACGGGAAACTGCTTTGATCTTGCACTATGGTTATTAGATGAATTTAAACAAGATAGAATCAAAGCCTATCCAATCGGTTCAAAGTTTCATACTGATGAAGCACATGTGGCTGTTGTGGCGTTAGATGAGAAAGGTAACCGGTATCTGTGTGATCTTGGTGATCAGTGGCTACAACCCATCCTTGTTGAAACGAATAGTGAAGATTATTCAAATGAAAAGTTAAAAGGGTTCTTTCCAGGAGCTGAAATCCAAGTTCAATCGAGACATCAAAACCATATTGAAATCCTTTATCATAGACCAAATGGAAAAGTTTCAAATCAAGTATTCGATCTGACACCTATTGACAGTGATGTCTTCTTACAAGGAGCCGAATACTCACAGAATCTTATTTATCCAAAGCCTCTCTTTGAGTGTAGATTGCCTTATAAGAATGAGATTGCACACTGGGAGTTTTTCAACTGGGAAAGCTTTTTAAGTACGAGTGAAGGCTTGTATAAGGGTGAACAAACGGATTCAATCGATCGTTGGGTTGAAGTCATTCATCATAAAAGCGGCTATCGGAAGGAATTTTTATATGAAGCGTTGTGCAGGTACAGATAAGTTTTTTTACTAAGGAAGTGAATATAATGAAATTTATGCGAGTAATAAACAAATCTGTCCTGCTAGTTCTAATCATCCTTACAGGTTTATATTGTTTAGTAAATATAATATTTGATCTTTCTTTTAATCCCTCCATAAAACTTGCTACAAATATCATCGAAGCTGTGTTTTTTCTCTTTTCACTCATTTATGTATGCGTAGATTTTAAAAAATAATTAAACATGATTGACTTATCATCGACCTATCATCACGAAGACATGGGAATAACTTCTAATTGTGCCTATCATGAAATAGAGTAATATGAATCTAATTATTGGAGGTCATAGTGATGATAATGCCAACACATATAGTAGCCGTGGCAGGGTATGTGGAAGACGGTAAAGGGAATGTATTGCTAGTAAAAACGATACATAACGGCTGGGTGTTTCCTGGAGGACAAGTAGAAGCGGGAGAAAATTTAATCGACGCATTGATTCGTGAAATAAAGGAAGAAAGCGGAATTGATAGTACCGTTTCCTATCTAACGGGTGTGTACTCTAACACTGCGCAATATACTTGGCATGATGGAGTCACGAACGTTCCAACGAAAGTTATGTTTGATTTTGTGTGTAAACCGAATGGCGGGGAATTAGCGGTGTCAGATGAAACGACAGATAGCCGTTGGGTGCCAAAAGAAGATGTACTAGCTATGCTAACTGGAGAAGCTTATCAAACACGGTATAAGGATTATTTAAATAATGAAGGGCAAGTTGTTTATAAGGAATATGTGACAAAGCCTGATTTTAAGTTAAAGGTAGAGAGAACCGTATAGTATGTAGACTATTAAAAAGGAGCTGACTCTTAGAGAGTAAGCTCCTTTCTATTATTTCTTAGGAATTTCACAGCCATCATCGTCACAGCTCATTCCATCGTCATCGTTTAGGATGGTGATTTCGTTTTCTGCTATGATTTTATTTAATGCCTGAACAAAAACATCAGTTGGTTGTGCACCTGTAAGCGCATATTTTTTGTTGATGAGGTAAAAAGGTACGCCTGTAACTCCATATGCTTTTGCTGTTTCTTCATCAGCTCGAACCTCATCTGCCATCTCTTCGCTTGAGAGCATTTGTATTACTGATTCTCTATCTAACCCTACTTCTACAGCAAGATCTGCTAATGTAGCATGATCCCCGATATGTTTGGATTCTGTAAAAAAGGCGTATAAAATGCGTTCTGTCATTTCCTGCATCTTACCTTCTTTTTTAGCAAACATCGTCAAACGGTGAGCGTCAAAAGTATTGGTGAGAATCATTGTATCCATGTGATACTCCAGTCCTGATTCCTTCGCCATTTGTATCACGTTTTGCGTGTTTGCTTTAGCAGCATCTATACTCATTCCATATTTTTTAGATAGTTTTTCATAGATGTTATCTTTAACGTCACGTTCCATCGTAGGATCCAGTTCAAAGCAGCGATACGTCACTTCAACGGGATGATTGATCTTTTTGATAGCGTCCTCCAGACGCTTTTTGCCAATATAGCAGAATGGTCAAGCAAAGTCTGTCCACATTTCAATATGCAACATCGTAAATCCCTCCATTTGATTCATGTCTACCATAGTATAAAAGGAAACTGTATATTTTACACGTGGTTTGATTCTGTGTTGACCATATTTCCTTCAAGAACCTTAACTCTGATTGAATCACTCATGATTTTTTATATTTTGGTTATATAATAGGAGTGATATAAATTTATTTGTACTGTGCGTTTATCAACAGGAGGAAGTCATGTCTATTAAGAAACGTCTTATTGCTTCAAATGTTGCTATGATCGTTATTCCTATCGTATTATTTCTATTGCTTGAACTTATAATCGCAACCCTAATTTTTTCGGGGATAAATGGTACACCTGTTAAAAAGGACTCCCAATGGTTTATGACCCTAAGATTCATGGGACTTCTTTTCATTCTGATTGTTACGAACGGAATTCTTACCTATATGGTTTCAAAAACAATACTAAAGCCGATTCGTATTCTTACAAAAGCTGCAGAAGAAATAAGTAATGGGAATTTAAATCATGAGATTGTATCCGTGAATAAAGATGAGTTGGGAAAACTATCTGAAACGTTTGAGAGCATGAGGAGTCAGTTGAAAAAAGCAAAAGAGGAAAGTGAGCTGTACGAGAACAATCGAAAAGAATTTGTCGCGAGCATCTCACATGACTTGAAAACGCCGCTCACATCCATTAAAGGTTATATCAATGGGGTATTAGATGGTATTGCGGATAACCCAGAGATGAAACAAATGTATTTACAGACCGCTTATCAAAAAGCCGATGATATGGATCATCTGATCAATGAGCTTTTTCTGTATTCAAAGTTAGATTTGAAACAACTTCCATTCCAGTTTGAACTCATTCAATTGGAAAACTATTTTGCAGATTATCTGGAGGAACTTAAATACGACCCCTCCTTTAAAGAAGTAGAGTTCTCGTTTCAATCAGAGCCGAGGGACCACTATTTTGTCATGGCTGATCGCTTAAGTTTAGGTCGGATCATCGATAATATTTTACAAAACAGCTTGAAGTATAGTGACAAAACAGAGAAAAAGATTTCAATTTCTCTTCAGTCTAAAACAGATGCTGTCATTGTGAAATTTGAGGATAATGGAAAAGGGATAGCGAAAGAATCATTACCTCGAATTTTTGAAAGCTTTTACCGCATAGATTCATCTCGGAACAAAGCAACGGGTGGAAGTGGTTTAGGGCTGGCGATTGTGAAGAAAATCGTTGAGGGACATGGTGGAGAGATTTGGGCTGAAAGTGAAGAAGGAAAAGGTACTTCTATCTATATTACCTTAAAAAAGCGAAAAGTAGGGGAAGGAAATGCCGAACGTATTAATCATTGAAGACGAACTGAGCATCGCGAAGCTTGAGCAGGATTACCTGAAATTCAACGGAATTGATAGCGACATTGCTGAAACAGGTGATGAAGGATTACGAATGGCTCTTAAGGGCTCTTATGATCTAATCTTGCTTGATCTGATGCTACCAGGTGTTGATGGGTTCGAGCTTTGCAGCCAGTTACGTGAAAAGTTGGAGATTCCGATCTTAATGGTAACCGCAAGAAAAGCCGATATTGATAAAATGCGTGGCTTTGACCGTGGAGCAGATGATTATATCGTAAAGCCCTTTAACACCAATGAATTAGTTGCGAGGGTGAAGGCTCACATCTCCCGTTACAAGCGCCTTACCAAACTTGAAGCGAAACCGGACGTCATTCTCATAAAAGGTCTGGAAATCCATTTAAATTCCCGACAGGTTTTTGTGGAGGGGATTGAAAAGAAATTAGCCGTGAAAGAATTCGAACTGCTGAAATTTTTAGCGATGAATCCAAATATCGTCTTTCGTAAAGAGCACTTATTTGACCAAATATGGGGACTGGAATCGATGGGAGATACGTCGACTGTAACGGTTCACATAAGAAAGATAAGAGAAAAAATCGAAGAAAATCCAGCTAAGCCAGAATATATCGAGACGGTTTGGGGAGTCGGATACCGATTTAAAAATAGCATGTAGAAATGAAGGTATTGACGAACCTTCATTTTTTTTGCGTGATTTAATAAATTCTTAAGAATTAGCTAAGGAACCCTTTATTTTTCCTCAGTATGATAACTCCAGTAAGAAGGTTGAACACAGAAATTATTCAAAAAAGGGGTTATCATTCATGAAGAAAAACATCACGTTTGTATCCATATTATCGCATCTTTGGGTGCAGTGGATCATGTTAGGAAGTATGCTCGTAAATACGTTCTTGTTATACCCTAATATCTTTAATGATGTACCAAAATCACTAGAAACCGCTATGGAATTTATGGAAGTAGCCAGCCCGCACACGTATTTCCCTCCAATCGGTATGGCAAGTATTATAACGGGAATCTTAGCATTAATTTTGGGATGGAAAGTGAAGTCTGCTCGAGTATGGATTTTTTGGAGCATGCTGATGATTGTGATTGAAGGTGCGATTTCGATTGTTTTTGAATGGCCACGTAACGAAATTATGTTTCTTGAAGGAACAGACGTTCATTCAATAGCTTTCCTAAAAGAAACGGCTAAAGAGTTTGTCCTGATCCACAGCATTCGAGTTGGGACGAATATTGTTGGGTCTATATTAATATTTATTGGTTTTATAAAGTATTATAAGAATTGTTTAATACAGGAGAATAACAATTAAAAATAGAGCTCGGTTCTTTATAGACCGAGCTCTTCAATAAAAGAATAAGTAGGGGAGTTTAATACTGATCCCTTGAGCTAAATAGGAAATGCTATATAAGGTCAGCCGGGTAAACCAAACCAACCTGTCTTCTAGCCTCATCCATAATTTTCATTACAGCGAGTGAGTTTGCATGTGAGTTTACTTTAGATTCAAGTTCACCACGTTCAATCAACTCGATAAATTCTTTTGCTTCGTAATACATCTTCGGTTTATCTTGCTTAACTGTGATATTCTCCGTACGACCATCACGATAACGAATTTCAATCTTGGTCATGTCCTGAATGTGATCAATAAGGATACTTCCATTTTCACCTTGAATCTCAGATGGTACATAAGAATTAGTGATCTTTGAATACATGACTACTGCTTCTTTGTCACCGTAGTTTAAAAGGATGCTGCCTTCTCCATCGACGCCAGACTCAAGTAAATAGGCGTTTGCTTTAATATCTTCAGGTTCTCCGAAAAGAACGACCATCGGGTACAAACAGTAGATGCCTATATCCATCATTGAGCCGTTAGAAAATTCTGGTTTGAATGCGTTTAGTATCGTGCCTTCCTTATATTTATCGTAGCGGGAGGAATACTGACAGGAGTTCGCAAAATATCGACGGACCGTACCGATTTTATGTAGGTTCTCTTGAATGCTTTTAAAGTTCGGTGTCACAGTTGAACGCATAGCTTCCATAAGCAACACGTTGTTTTCTTTTGCGACAGCAATCATTCTTTCAACTTCCCGTGCATTGGATGCCATAGGTTTTTCACAGATAACATGCTTGCCATGGTTCATGAGTGTGATAGCATACTCTGCATGGAAAGAGTTTGGGCTCGCAATATAAACTGCATCAATCACATCACTTGTGCCCATCTTTTCTAAATCTGTAAACGTATGTTCAGCACCATTTTTTTCGGCAAATTCTTTCGCTGTTTCTTCTGTACGCGAATAGACTGCACTCAATGAAAAACCATTAACCTCTTTAGCAGCAGCAATAAAGCTTTCTGTAATCCAATTCGTTCCAATAACTCCAAATTTCAAGATTATTCATCCTTTCGCAATCAATAAGCAGTATCTGTTGCTTTTCATAGTATGTATTCTACTCCTATAGTCATGATTTAGACAAATAATGAGGACTGTCGCACTATTTTTGTAGAAAAAGGTTTCTTACTATAACATCGGGGGTAAATAGAAGTTAAAACCTGGTAAGGAGGGATGAGTTATGCTTACTATGACCAATCATAACCAGCAAACAATAAAGCCTTTGGATTTGCCAGTATCACGATACGTGCTTAAAGAACAGTCAGTATCCGAACAAGAAAAGCGCAAGCCAGAATTTGAACTAACGCCTTTGAATCCGAAATAAAAGACGCTATATATGAAGAAAGCGAAGACCTTAGGGGATCTTCGCTTTTTTTGTGTAGTTTTTTGGGAATCACCCTAAAACTGATAAAGAGATTCCGATTCCGTTCACAACTCCATGAATTATAATCGCTGGAATAATGGAACCTGTCTTTTCATATACCCAGCAAAAGACTAGACCTGATGCAAAGTTTACCGGCAACGTGTTATATGTTGGTATGTGCACAATCATGAAAATGAACGAACTTAATATCATGGCTTTTCTGACACCCCATCGTCTGAACCAAGTATATAAAAATCCACGATAAAAGATCTCCTCATAAATAGGGGAAACAACTGCAGCCGATACAAAACCGATCATAAACGTAAAAGGTGTAAGATCAGTCTTTAAACTCTCTGTCTTGTCATTACTTGTTCCTATCGAGAGGACATCCATCACGACAATAATTACGAGACTAATTAAAATTAATAGTATTGTCCATAGAACCATTGTACGCCACATGTTTTTTGTGAGGGGGGCAATACCGACTGCTCGCCATCCTAACTTATTTGGTTTTAACGCGATCCAATAAACACCTAAAGTAAATACGATCGCCATGCAGAAACCAGTTAAAGTTCCCGCGTACAAGGTGCTATCCAGCCATTGTAGCAACTGATCATAAAGTACATTCTCCAATAGAATGGGTACGCCAACTAAACAAAGACTCAACAATAATATAAGTTCACGTCCATTCCATTTTCTCTCTGTAGTAACTTTCATCGTATTGTTCCTCCTGATTAACTTGTTATAATATGTTAATTGTAAGTGGTGACGTAACGTAACCTGCAAGAGAAAAAGGAGAATTAATAAATATGAGTTTATTTTCAACAGGAGAGGTTTCGAAACAATATGGCGTTTCGGTAAGAACACTGCGATATTACGACCAAATTGGATTGCTTTTACCGAGTATTAAGAGTGATAGTGGTACAAGAATGTATACGAAAGAAGATCTACATAAATTAGAGAAGATTACTCTTTTGAAATCCTTATCCTTACCCTTAACAGAAATTAAAAAAATAATAGGAGAAGTGACAATAAAAGATATACTTATCGTACAAAAGAAAGATGTTCAAGTTCAGCTAGATCAATATCATTCTGCGGTTGAAAAAATAAACACACTCTTACATATTTTAGAGCTTGAGGGAGAGTTGGATTGGAAGCTTATCCTTTCTCTCGTTCAAGCAAATGAAGATACTAAGATTTCTGAAAAGGATCAAGCCTGGGAGAAGTTCTTTTCTGAAAACGAGAGACAGACGCTTCAAACCTCTTTACCAAAGCTTGAGGATGTAAGTACTGCGAAATGGGTGAACCTTATAAAAAGAATAGAGATCTGTTTGAAAAATAAAAATGAACCAACGTCAGAAGAAGGTCTTTTAATTGCTTCAGATGTATTACTCTTGTCTCATGAAATGTTTCAAGGAGACACCGAATTAGAGGAAAAATTTTGGAACGCTCGAAAATCTGAAACTTCCTCACGCTCATTGAATTTATATCCTATTAGCAACGAAGTCTTGGAATTCTTGGAGAGATCGATTTCAAGTTATCAAACTATTAATCCGTGACCAAAGTTTTATAAAAATGTAAAACTTTGGTTTAGCACCTTATAAGATTGGGGTATCAAGAAATAGACTCCAAAATTATCCATGAGGTGAAAGAAAATATGAAAAAGTTATTGGTAATGGTAGTAGCTTTAAGTGTAATGGTTTTAGGCGGTTGTAACATGCTGATTGAAGATGATTTTAATGCGTATTTGGATGATCGCAATAAACTTATAAAAAAAGATATGGAATTATCTAAACAAGTGGAAACTGACTTTGAAAAAATGTTACAAGACCCTACTGCGAAAGAAGAACTAGAGACCACAATTGCTGATTATGAGGCATTGGCAAAAGAAGCTGAAGGAATAAGCTTGAATGAATTAGACGATTTAAAGAAATCACAAGATCTTTTTGTGAAAAATATAAAGACTAGAGCAGAAGCAATGAAATTAAGTTTAACTGCAATAGAAAAACAAGATGTAGAATTAGATGAAAAGTCGTATACAATGCTTGAGGAAGCAGAGAAAATGAGCGAAAAAAGTCAGAATGAATTAGAGAAGTTTGCGGAAGACAACAACTTTACATTAGAAGAAACAGATTTAAAATAATTGGGTTTGAGGAGCTGAACATACTCAGCTCTTTTTTAATTCTGTAATAAATTTTGGGGAATAAAAAGGGTATTACAGGTAGACTAGAGAATGTGTAGGGTGGTCTTGATGGATTGTAAGGTAAGGTTAAGTTAAGGGGCTGTACTGATGAACGTTCATATAATGTTTGGAGAATCTTCGGCTGGCGCGATGAAATGGTTGCTAAGTAAGGAAAAACGCCAGGAACATGTAATTGAATTTCCTGATTCTTTTGCGATAGGACCTATTCATGAACTGGAAACTGAAAAGGGATCAGTTGGCCGGATTCAATGGTTCAAAGACAATTTGGCAATTGGTGATATGGCAGAATATTATTCGAACGATTATGAATCTAGTTTTAGGCAAGCGCTTCAGGAAATTGGTGATATTCCTAAAGACGTGCCAATTACAATCTGGACAGCTGACAATGCGCCTGAACAAACGGGTTTGAGATTTGTGATGAAGTTACTCGAAGATCGAGAAAACAAGATCTTTGTGGTTAATACCAATGAATGTTTTAACAGATATTGCAAACCTCCTGATGTCTTCTATACTTCACTACACACGAATGAAGTTTCTCCCGATCATCTCAAGATCATTTTAGAGAAAACGGATAGTTACGATCTTATCTCACTGGAAGGTAAGAAAAAATTTGTTGAAGAATGGAAGACTTTGAGTGCATCAGAAGAAGTCTTAAGACTTTGGGAAGACAAGTCAATAAAAAGCGTAAGTGTTGATCATTTAGATGCGTTCATCATTCATTCCGCAAGACGTTTGGAGTGGAAGTATGGAGAAGACTATAAGGATTGCTCACGTCTCGTCGGTGATATAATCTGCCATTTTGAACAATATGTGGCTGATGCGTTTATCTTTAACCGAATTCATTATTTGATCGAGCAAGGAATTTTTGAATATGAAGGAACACTAGGCAAGATGAGAAAACTAACAGTGAAGCTTGCCAAAAAGGATCTTACATAAGAAACGGAGAGAATAGTTGATGAATCAAAGTGTGGAAACGCATGTGAAATTAACAGGTGACAATATTTTTATAAGGTTATTGACCGTTGAGGATGCAGAGGATATGGTGAATCTTCAATTGGAGAACCGTGAGTTCTTTAGTCAGTTTGCTATGGAACGCAGCGATGATTTTTACTCCCTTGAAAATCAGCAAAAACGAATTCAAATGTTAGTAGAGAATGCAAAACAAGATCTAGATTACTATTTTGGTATTTTTACAAAAGACGAAGAGATACTTATTGGGACGGTTAATTTATTCGCGGTCATGCGTGGATCTATTCAAAGCGCATTCGTCGGCTATTTTTTAGATGAAAAGCATAATGGAAAAGGGTATACGACAGAAGCTGTACGTTTAATTGTAAAATACGCATTTGAAGAGATAAACCTCCATAGAGTGGAAGCTGGTGTAATGCCACACAATATTGCTTCTATTCGAGTGTTAGAAAAAGCTGGTTTTGAGAGAGAAGGACTAGCACGTAAAAATGTAAAGATAAATGGAAAGTGGGAAGATCATCAACAGATGGCTATCATCAATCCTGCTGATTGATGAAGATAAGGCTAGTTGTGCTTTTACTCATGATGAGTTTAGCTGGCTGCAACGAGAATGAAAAGCTGATCCGTGTTGATTATCAAATAAGTGAGATGCGAACAGGCAATGGTGGAATAATAACAGATGTGAATCAGGTGAAATCGATTGGTGCACAATTAGAAAGAGTAAATTGGGAAAACGCAAAAGTGAAGATGGCGAGAAAAGAAGATTTGAAGTTAACCCTTTTCTATCTGTATGATCCGAACATGCCTGAGAGGTTGGAAGAATATAAAATTTGGTTTCATAACGATATGGATGCGGATATCTCGAATTTAAATGAGCATAAGTACGGGAAGCTGAGTAGGGAAGATGCTGAAAAGTTAAAAACGCAGATTAAGTGATGAGGGAGTCTAGCTGATAGGTTCTAGTCCTGCGGGATGTTCCAGTGTGTGGAAGATTTAGTGAGTTGAGCAGGTAGTAAGCTTGCATACTTGTTGATAAATGTAAAAAATCTTTACATTCTTTATTTGTTATATCCGTTGAAATGATAAGAGCGTAATCGCTCAGTGTTTGAATATGCGCAGTCTTAGAGGTGTGAAAACAGGCTGCGCACTCCCAGTTAGCAGTTATCCGATTCATTTGTGTGTTACATTTGGAGCAAAGCACCCCTGTTATCAACTCACTTTTATCAATTCCATAATAGCTTAGGATATCGGGATTATATGGTTCGTTTAACTTCATCAATAATCTTTTGATCTTTTTCCTTTCTTTCATCAAAAGCACATTCTTTTTATATTGAGCATTGAATTCTTCATACTTACTAAGTAACATCGGGCTTTTAATTACTAACTTTAATGCATTTTTATATGTGTCTGAACTATCAACAAAAGTTCGTGGATTAGTAATAACAACTAACGTTTCAATGGGGATCCTGGGGATCTTGTGCTGTTCTAGCACCTGAGTTAAATGGAAAGATTGTCTTTTTACTTGTTGAATAGGGTCTTCGAATATTTCTCTTCCTTTACTAGAAGTCCGAATGAGTTGTCCATATTTATCATCAAAGAACAAATCTCCTGTATAGTTTTTTATCTCTAACAAAATTATAAATTTAAAGAAGTTATAATAAGTGTATCAATCTGAAAGAAGAATTCCATGTGCTTAATTCGAATGTTATGGATAATATCGGTCTCTTGTTTTGGCAGATATCGATAAAAATTACTGTAGGGACTTTTCACCGTTATGCCCAGCAATATATTTTGCCAGATTTCCTTCCAATTTCGAACGTTCTGGATGACAGCTTTGCAATCTGTTAATGACTGCACCGAGTTTTTGAATGACGTAGGGGATAAGCGGTTGTTTTTTTATAGAAAGACCTCCTTTCAACTTATGGACTTAATATAGGATGCATGATCTGGTGCTACAAAAAAGCATTTTCTGAATAACCGAAGCACAAAATATCAAGAATCAAATAATTTCTTAGGAAAATTACATAAAAATCGGCACTCATCACATAAAAAATGGGTATTATCACATAAAAAATGGCATACATCACATAATTTTATTATCCCGAGGTGCTACTACTGTTTATGGAACTATCCCCACCGCCGCTAATGTAGTATAATTCAAATTACTGCTTGAAATAGAGCACAAGAACGGTCATGGAGTGATAAGATGAGTAAAGCAAAAGGCAAGAAAAGCGGCGTTGGTCAAGGAACAGGAAAAAAGGGATGGAACCGCTGGAAAGCCAGCAGCAAGAAAAAAGGTCCAAAACCTTATGTGAGTAAAGGAAAGAATAAACCGGATAACGAAAGTGATACAGATAACAACTAAATAAATGGGACAGCCATAAGCTGTGAATGAGCCACCTGACTTACATTGTTTGGTGGTTTTAATTTTGGAATAAATCACTCAAATCTCCCATAAGATGAACTATTCATTGGTAAATGGGAGGGACGAGCTTTGGCTACGCAAAAAACGAACTACACTATATCAGAAGACTTGATCATAAAATACAATAAACTTAATGAGAAGAAAAAAGAGCTAGAGAAAGAATTAGACGAACTAAAAAAAGTGTTTCATATTTATTTTGATCATTTAGTTGGCCAAAATGAGAAAGGCGAAGTAACTGTAAACAATTACAAGCTACAGCGGCAGATCCGAAAATCAGAAAAGCTTCACGAAGAAAAGACAGTGAACCGACTTACTGAGTTAAATATGACAGATCTCATTCATCATGTACCAAAGCCGGATGAAGAAAAAGTAAAGTCTGCGATCATGCTCGGCTTATTAAGTGAAGAAGATTTGGAAGGGTGCTTGATTAAGAGTGCCTCACAAGCGATTATTGTTAAAACACTTAAAACATAAATGTTAAAAAGCAGCTCCCAATAAAGGGAACTGCTTTTCTTATTCTGCTTTCTGTAGCACGCCGACAGCTTTCGAATTTCTAATTTTCTGCAAGATACCTTGAATGGACGTATATTCGTCATAGAGGAAGACTAGTGTATCGCCAGGCTCGGAGCATTCCCATGCTTGGATCAAGGCTTCCGCTTCCTTAGGATAGACAGAAACGGATGTAATGCCTTCTGCTTCTTTTACACCCATATAGAGGTGATGAACGGTTTCACCTGGAATCCGTCCCCTTAGGTTCACATCTTCTTTAATGATAAAAATATCAGAATGCGCTCCAAAGATTCGACCCATCTCTTGAATCGTTTGATCCTTTCTGTCACCAGCTGCAGAGCCAACCGTTATTACTCGTCCACTCTTCAAATGGTCCACAGTTTCAAAAAGTGCCTTCAGACCAGCAGGATTGTGAGCATAATCCACTACAATCGTACGATCATGTATATTTAATACATTAAAGCGACCTCTATTTTGATTCTCCGTTGAAAGGAAAGTAATCACTTTACTTCTTAACTCTGACAAAGGTCTTCCTAATGAATGAGCTGCTGCAAGAGCGCCTAGAACATTTGCAATGTTGTGTCGGGCAGCACCATTAATCGTAATAGGAATATGGGATACAGGAAGAAATCTTTCTGCCTTACCGTTTTCGCTGAATACAACCCAATCATCTTCTAAATACCAGACTTTCAGACCTTGCTTCAGCTGATCTTGAATAACAGGGTTCAATACTGATAGGGAGAAGAAAATCACTTCACCATTCGTATGATTTGCCATATCCACACATCTTGAATCATCAGCGTTCAATACACATGTGCCTTGAGGAAGAACAACTTCAGCAACCGTTTGCTTTAGTTTTTTCAAATCTTCCAATGTTTCTACGCCATTCAACCCAAGATGATCTTCACTAACGTTTGTTACGATTCCAACGTCACAATATCGAAATGCAAGGCCTTCACGTAACATTCCACCGCGAGCAGTCTCTAACACGGCGATATCAACTGAAGGATGAGCCAGTACTTTGCGCGCACTTCTTGGTCCGCTGCAATCACCAGCGTCAAGTTGCTGATCTCCAACCCAGACACCATCGGAGCATGTAAATCCAACCGTTATGTTTTCCTTCTGTAAAAGGTGTGAAACGAGACGAGTGGTTGTGGTTTTTCCGTTTGTGCCAGTTACTGCAACAATGGGAACCGCAGCTTCTTCACGAGAAGCAAAAAGATAGTCGACGATAGCTCCACCTGCATCTCTGCTTTTCCCTTGTGAAGGATGGAGGTGCATACGTATGCCAGGAGCTGCATTTACTTCTAGAATGGCAGCTTCACCTTCAATAAAAGGAACCGTTACATCCGGTGACAAAATATCAATTCCTGCAATATCAAGACCCACTGCAGCTGCAGCTTCAACAGCCATGTGTCGATAATCAGGGTGAACTTCGTCTGTAACATCGATTGCCGAACCGCCTGTAGACAGGTTTGCGTTACCTAACACTTCTACAGATTCTCCCTTGTTTAATACAGATTGAAGAGAGTAGCCGCTCTTTTCAAGATGAACGACCGTACGTTCATCTAAAGGAATCTTGCTCATCGCTTTTTCATGACCATCACCACGTAATGGATTTAAGTTTTCTTCATCAATGAGTTCAGCTATCGTCTTATAGCCGTCACCGATTACAAATGGCGGAAGACGAAGACTTGCTGCAACTAGCTCGTTATTCACTACGAATAAACGGTAATCATTTCCTGCATAATATCGCTCGAGAATATATGAAGTCCCTTCACTGTATACGCAGCGAAAGGCAGCGATTAAGTCAGTGTCATTTTGAATATTTGTAATAATGTTCTGTCCCTGTCTGCCGTTAAGTGGTTTGATTACAAGCGGGTAACCAATATTCTCAGCTGACTGAAGCAATTCATATTCATTGGAAACAACATCACCATTAGGAACAGGGAGACCAGCACCTTTTACTAATGTTTTGGTCATGTCTTTATCACAAGAATTTTCTACTGCCAAATATGAGGTTTGGGAAGAAATGGTCGCTTGAACGGATTTTTGTTTCTTACCCGTCCCAATTCTTAAATAGCTATTCGTTCCAATACGTTCTACTGGAATCTTACGTTTTCTTGCAGCTTCATAGATAGCTTCCGTACTCGGACCTAGTTTATGTAAATGATACAGGTCAGAGGTGTGCGAGATATACGGATCAGCGCTTATTTCGTTTCCGGCTAAGATAGCGGTTACAATTTCGAGTGCCGCTTCGAATGCGTAGAAGCCTGATTTCGGTTCTGCATAATCATAAGTTACAAAGTAAATTCCTTTTCGTTCGCTTGTAATCGTTTTGCCTCGTTTGACTGAAATACCAGCAAGGTGCTGAATTTCAAGTGCAATATGCTCTAAGATATGTCCAATCCAAGTTCCTTCATGTAGGCGTTCTACAAATCCGCCAGCATACCCCCTCGAACAAGTATGTGTGTGAAGGGAAGGGATGACTTTTAATAATGTTTCTGTAAACCCTAGTAAAGTGTTAGATGGTTTTTCCTCAAATTCTTCAATATCAAGCTCAATCCATATAGTAGGTTTAAAGCTATAAAGGTTCGGTCCCGTTAAGTAATTGACGCGGTTGATTTTCATTAAGACGTTCTCTCCTTAAGTGATGATTAATTCTCGTTTGTATAAGTCAAAAACAGCACCCGCTCCAAGTGTGTGGAAGCGGATATCGGAAATTGTCATATTTCCTTTATTCTCAGCGATGTCTACATAGGTCGATGTTTTGCCATCGAATATGCTAACGTTATATTCACCAATAACCTCAAACTGCTTTCCGTCGTTATGAACCCAGATTGCTGTGTTTTCATCGATACCGATGCCAATGATCTGAGGATTTAACGCGATAGCTCGCATAAGGCGACTAAACCTGTCACGCTGAGAAAAGTGCTGATCAATAATTACGTCTTCTAAAAATCCAAAGCCTGAACCTAACTCAAGTACAGAAACATCTTCTTTTTCAAACAGTTTTGACGAGATAATCATCAATCTGCTCATAACAGCAGCACCGGCACTCGTTCCACCGATGATTAAACCGTCTTTCCATTCTCGAAAGAGGTGTTTATAAAAGGATGTTCCACCTAAAATGCTTGTTAGTCTTAACTGGTCGCCGCCTGTCATGAAAAGACCAGACAGAGAAGAAAGCTGTTCGGGTAATTCAGGGTCTTCCGCTTTTTCACGGGAATCTAAATGGAAAAGCAGTGGCTTTGTACCATGCAATGTTTGGAACAGTTGATAATATTCACTGCCTACTTCTTCCGGATAGCCGGATGCTGTTGTCAGGATTCCAATTGGTCCCTGACGATTTTTACATAGAGCAGAGAATCTGGATAAGATTATTTTTTTTTCACTTTTATCCTCATTGCCACCAATGATCAATAGATCACCTTTTGCCATCTTTCATCAGCCTCTTATTCATTAAGTAGTTGGAAAAATAGGTCGAAAAATTCGTCCGTTTCGCCCTGTTATGTATTCCACGATTCGCTAGTATTCAAACCTATTTGAGGAATTATTTTACTAATTATTTAAATAGTTAAAATTTTTGTAAAATCTTATAGATTCTTGTCAGAATAATTAGTATAATTTACCTATTGGGAGTATTTTACTTTCTATTTTTTACAAGGGAGGAGTTATGGGTTTATTAACTAAATAAAGGGAGGATGTATAAATGGAAAAAACAATACTTCTTCGATCCTACGAAATTAATACAAGTACAATGGCACTCCTACCGTTTTATAACGAATATGGAGAAGTTCAAACGGAGATTTTAGAAACTGAAAAAAACGAAAGAGTTGCACTCAGTCCGATCAAAATTATTAACGAGAGCTGTTTATTTTTCGGATCTAGCTATGAAGGCAGGCGTGAAGCTGTTCGTCGGTCAATGGGCTATGTGAGTCTATCCCCAATCATGATTAACCTCGAACTAGGCATTTTCTTTTTTCCTGTAGAATCTCCTAAGAATGAAACGTGCATATGGTTATCCCAATCGCATGTTCAACGGATAGATTCTATAGATTCTGATACGTGCAGTGTCCACTTTAAAAACACCGCAAATCTAATATTACCCCAATCTAAATACGCATTAGAGGCAAAATTGTTCCGAACCGCACAATATAGATATATCCTTAGTGAACGAGTAAGTGAACGAATAATGAGATATTAATAAAAGTAGAATAATAGGAAATAATAAAACGCCCGATGCAAATTTGTTCGGGCGTGTTTTTATTTAATATTTTTTACCCAACTGGAACTTTATTCCTTATAGTTCGTATAAACATTTCGAGGAGGAGATGTTATGAAGCAGATTATAAGTTGTCTCGGAACCATACTTTTAATGTTAGTCGTTAATTATGTAGTTTCAATTTTTATAGGAGTATCGTTTATTGAGATCTCATTATTTATTGGATTAATTTTTGCTGTTACTATTCGTTTCTTTACTTCAAAGGGTGGACTTTCATCTAACATGGTCCGTATGCAGGCTCAAGCTATGACAGGCATAAAAATTGAAGAAGAAAAAGCTATGTTTAAACCGAGTTATGCTTATTATACAGCTATTATTTATACACTTGTTTCTTTAATCTCCGTATTCGTTTATTACAAAGATTATTTTATCTAGTAGATAGTTGATTTTTGATGTGAAAATGGCAACAATGGATAATGAATGTTAATAGAAGAATGTAAACAGGAGTGTGGCAAGAAATTGAATCTGCGTTTTGGTCGTTTATCATTATGGTTTTGCATAGCGGGAATTCTTCTTGCTGGCTGGCCCTTCATCGTTCGAGATGATGTAGCTCAACAGGTTGCAATCTTTCTCTTTAGTGGAATCATGTTGTATTTTATCGGTGTGATTTTAAGTGTTGTAGCTATTGTAAAAAAAGAAGCCGGAAAAGCTAAGTTTTTTGGACTATTTTTTATTTTGTTCATGGCTTTGATCTCCATATTGGGTCTTCTGTTATTATCGTTTGGTATCGGTGAAAAATAAAAGTTGTTTTTCCATAATTATTACTGTGGAAAAACAGCTTTCTAAATTATGTTTATGAATGCACTGTAGAATGCATTGAATAAATCAAAAAGACCTTCCAGAGGGGGAAGGTCTTTTTCTATGTTTAAGCTTGTTTTCTTC
Source organism: Fictibacillus halophilus (assembly GCF_016401385.1). Lineage (NCBI taxonomy): Bacteria > Bacillati > Bacillota > Bacilli > Caryophanales > Fictibacillaceae > Fictibacillus > Fictibacillus halophilus. Next base: position 599,000 of record NZ_JAEACF010000001.1, read on the forward strand.
CTTCTTCTAGATCTTCAAGTGCTACATCCTCATCAAATGGTGTATCAAATTCAGTAGAGATTGGTGCTGTGAATAAGGAAATACCCACTATACTAACTAATCCAGCAGACATTCCATAAAGGATTGGATTTGTTGCTGTAAGTCCTTCAATAAACAATCCTGCTAATACAACAACAGAAGAAATTAATATAGCATAAAATCCTGAATTAGGAGTCGCACGTTTCCAAAAGAATGTCATTACAAGTGGGATGAAGATCGCCCCCGATAGAATCGCATATGCCACATCAAGTGCAACAAGTACATCTTGAATCCATATTGAAAAGCTAATGGCAATTAAACCGATAACAAGTGTAGTGATCCTTGATGCTCTAATCATTTGTTTGTCAGTAGGAGATTTTAAGAAATACTGTTTTAGGATATCGTTGGTTATTAAAGTAGAAGATGCAAGTAACGAACCAGATGCGGTTGACATAAGTGCTGAACAAACACTTGCAAGTACAAGTCCTAAAATTCCAGTAGGCAGAATGGTTAGGGCCATCTCTGCAAATGTGTTCTGCGGATTATCCAGTGCAGGCAGTACTAGAAATGCGCACATACCGATAATGCTTCCCGCAATCGCGTAAGCAAAGCTATAAACCCCTGCAAAAATCGAGCCGTTTCTAGCAATCTTACTAGATTTAGCTGTGAAAACACGTTGCCAGATGTCTTGTGATACGACCATACCAAGCGCAAACAACAAGAAATATTGGAAGATCTGCTGATAACCGATACCTGTGAAATCTAAGTGAGATTGGGGCAGTTTTGTTACTAGATTTCCTAAACCATCCACTTTAGATAGACTCATAGGTACCATTATGAAGAAGATACCGACCGTCATTACGATGAATTGAATAATATCCGTGACCGTCACACTCCACATTCCGCCAAGGATTGTGTAGAAGAGGACGATTCCTCCTCCAACTAACATGGAAGTCGTTAAGCTCCAGCCTAACAGCACATTAATGATTGTTCCCATCCCGATCACTTGGGTCACTGCAATCATTAAAGTGTAGATAGAAGCCACGATGGCACTTAAAAGACGTGTTTCAGATTTGTATCGTTTTCCTAACAATTCACTGATCGTTGTAACTTTTAGTGAATCGATCTTTTTAATAAATATAGTACCTAAAAGAATAATGCCTAAACCAATCATCGATACAAACCAGATTCCAGAGATTCCAAACTGATATCCTAGCTTTGTCGTTCCAATCGTAGCTGCACCACCTAAAATAACGGCAGACAAACATCCAAGATACATAAACATGCCAAGGTTGCGTCCTGCAAGAGTAAAATCTTCAGAAGTCTTTGCTTTTGTGGAACCAATGATTCCAGCACCGATCAATACGGCAAAATATAAAAGAATAATAACTGTATCAAGAGCTTGCATAATAAAAAGCCTCCTTTTTAGTGTAATACCTCAACAATGACCTTTATGCGTTTTGATAGTTTTCAGATAGTTGTGCATGGACCTCAACCAAATATTCTTCAAGTGATTCTTCAAGTACAGCAAGACCTTGATCGATTTGTTCTTGATTGATTGTGAGAGGAGGAATCATTCTGATAACCTCACCATGATTTCCACAAAGATAAAAAAGAACGCCTTTTTCTAAACACTTGTCTAAAATGTTCATGAGTGCTTGACCGTCTGGTTTACCGGTAAAAGGATCAATGATTTCAATCCCAATCATAAGTCCTACCGCACGAATGCTGCCGATCAACGGAGTCCGTTCCTGAAGTTCTTTCAATTTTGCACATGCATAATTCCCCATGTTTTTGGAGTTCTCAATGAGCTTTTCTTGTGTTAGGACATCAATTGTAGCGAGCGCCGCTTCACAAGCGATCGGGTTTCCACCAAAAGTTGTACCATGACTGCCAAGTGGCCATTGCTGCATAAGCTCTTTAGAAGCAACTGTTGCACTTAGTGGCAGTCCTGAAGCAATTCCTTTTGCGATCGCCATGATATCTGGCGTAACTCCAAATGTTTGGGCAGCAAACCATTCTCCGGTTCTTCCAAAACCCGTCTGAACCTCATCAAAGATCAGTAAAATACCATGTCTGTCACAAACTTCTCTTATCTTCTTCAGCCAGCCACTAGGTGGGACGATATAGCCTCCTTCGCCTAGAACAGGTTCTACAATCATACAGGCGACTTCTTCAGGTGTTACTTGATGGTTGAATAGTGTTTCAAAATCTTTCTCAAGCTTTTCAATGACGTACGTTTCTGGATTTACACCACTTGGAGCGCTTTTTACATCTGCATAGGGAACTTGATAAGCAAGACCGTTCGGCTGAAGAAACTTACGGTATTTACTTTTAGATGTTGTCACGCTCAATGCGCCTAGTGATCGACCATGAAAGCAACCGGTAAAAGAAATTACGTAAGGTCTTTTAGTCACATGCTTTGCGAGTTTCAGAGCACCTTCAATTGCTTCAGTTCCGCTATTGGCAAAAAAGAAACAATCCAAATTACCTGGTAGAACATGAGCTAGTTTCTTTGAAAGTTTCAGGATGGATTCATACATGATGACTCCAGATGGCCCGTGCATGAGGTGATCTGCTCCATCTTTGATAGCTTGTACCACTTTTGGATGACGATGGCCGGTATTTGCCGTTGCGATTCCAGAAGTGAAATCAAGATATTGCTTTCCATCCAATCCATAATAATAGCAGCCCTCTGCTTTTACGACGGGTAGGTTCGGATGATCTTTTGCCATACTAGGCGCTAAAAGGTTAGGCATTTCGGTTACAAGGTTGCTCCAGTTGTTCATTGACACGTGTATTACCTCCTTGATATTCCATTCTCATGTTGTATAAATAATTTCTATATAGAATATCCATGCAAGGATCATGCCAAAAAACTAAATAATCTGATATTTTTTCATTTTTCTTACGATTGAAGGCTGACTAGTGCCGAGTGCTTCTGCCATCCTTATGGTCGTTCTGTACTTCTTCCTTGCAGCTAATAAAATTTGTTTCTCTGTTTCATCTAACATTTCTTTTAATGTTTGTTCTGCATGAATAGATGGTGAGGGGGTAGATGCACCTTCTTTTACATGATCAGGAAGATGTTCATCCGTAATAAGAGTCGTAGGGGAGAGTACCACTAATCGTTCCATGATGTTGATTAGTTCTCGTACATTTCCCCTCCATTCATAATGCAGAAGATGATGAATGACAGCTTCATCTAATTTTTTCTTCTTGTTATATTTTTTTTCAAATTGCTCTAAAAGCATATGTATGAGTGGTACGATATCCTCCGTTCTCTTCCTGAGTGGGGGAATCGTAACTGGTACAACATTTAAACGAAAATAGAGATCTTCACGAAACAGCTTCTCATTTATCGCTTTCTGAAGATCTTTGTTCGTAGCAGAAACCAAACGGAAATCTACTTTAATTGGTTTCGTTCCTCCAACACGATAAAACTGTTTTTCTTGAATGACTTTTAACACTTTTACTTGATGTTGCAGAGGTAGTTCACCGATTTCATCTAAGAAAAGTGTCCCCCCGTTCGACAGTTCAATAAGACCGACTTTTCCTTTTTGATGTGCACCTGTAAAAGCGCCAGATTCATAACCGAATAATTCAGCTTCAAATAAAGAATCTGGAATAGCTCCACAATTAACTTCAATGAAAGGACCTTTTGATCGGTGACTTTTATTGTGAATAAATTTAGCTAACAATGATTTTCCTACACCAGATTCCCCTAGGAGCAATGCATTCACATCAACCTCTGATAACTGGAGTGCTGTAGAAACTGCTTTTTTCATATCTTCACTTTTGGCGATGATTCCAGCATCATGAAGCTGTTTGCTTCTTAATAGACCTAGCTCTGTTTTTACACGCTGCATTTCCTCTTCCATAGCAAACAAAAATTCTTTATATTGATCCAGTTCAGTAATGTCGTGTGAATAGCTGACAATTCTATATAGTTCGCCTTGTTCGTTATAAACAGGAATTCCTGTAACAAGCAGTTTTTTTCCTTTATTTGTGGTTTGTACAAAGGTGATCTTTTTATTTTCTTTTACAACCATAGGCGTGAGAATAGGTGAGAATAACCCTTGCGCTTCTAAATCATAGACAGATTTTCCGATTAAACTATCTGAATCAACTCCGTAAATCTTGCCTGTTACTTCACTCACTTTAAGGATTATGCCCTCTACATTCGTTACTAAGATGTCATCTTTTAAAGAATGAAGAATCTGTTCATTTTCGTTCCAATCTTTTGGTTGACTCAAGTTCATCAGTCCTTTAGTATCCATTCAATATGTTATTCAATTCTGAATAATTATTTATTTATGAATAATTATACGATTGTTCAACATGAATGAATATAGGAACAAAGGATATATTTTTAAGAGAATAAAGGTATTAAAGACGATAAATTGTTATGATTGAACTAACATAAGAGGAAATTAAAGGGATAACGGGGGATACAAAATGAAAAAAAGGACCAAAATGAATGGTCCTTTCTATCTTTAATTATAACAATTCAGTTTTTAATTCAACGTCAATGTTGCCACTCGTTGCTTTAGAATATGGACAAACACCGTGCGCAGTTTTTACCAGTTCCTCAGCTTCTTCTTGTGTTACACCATTAACACCTACGTTAAGAACTACAGCTAGCTTAAACCCGCCATCAGTATCTTTTCCAATGGACACTTCAGCAGTAACCTTTGATTCAATTCGTTTTTTACTTTGGCGTGCCACTAGGTTAAGTGCTGAATCAAAGCAAGCTGCATATCCTGCTGCAAATAGCTGCTCAGGGTTTGTTGCGTTCTCACTTCCTGATCCACCAAGCGCTTTTGGCATAGCTAACTCATGATTTAACACACCGTTGTCACTTTTAACCTTACCTGCTCTTCCGCCTTCAGCTGTTGCTTTTGCTGTGTATAATGCTTCCATTCAAAACACTCCTTTTGTTTGTGTAAAATTAAATTGTGCACAATTAAATAACTCGTATTCATCATAACGCATACTTTTTGCAGAGTCAAACAATTTAATTGTGCAAAACTAAATTGTGTTATAATGCTAGTACCCTTTAAAAAAAGAAAGGAAACATCATGAAAAGTGAAATCTTAAAATTAGAAAATCAAATATGTTTTAAAATCTATACGGCAGAACGTGAGATCACAAAACTTTATCGAGACTTATTAAAAGAGCTTAACGTGACGTATCCACAATACTTAGTTTTGCTTCTTTTATGGGAAAAACATTCATTGTCTGTAAAAGAAATAGGACAGAGATTATTTTTAGATTCTGGGACTCTAACACCGATGTTAAAGCGAATGGAGTTAAATGGTCTTGTTGAAAGAAAACGATCCGAAAAAGATGAGAGAAGTGTTATTATTTCTGTAACTGAAAAAGGAAATGAGTTAAAAGAAAAAGCAGAATGTATTCCTGGTCAGCTTGTTGATAACATGTCGATGAAAAAAGAAGATCTGACACTTTTAAATAACACGTTGACATGTATGCTAAATCAGCTGCAAAATCATCAATAAAACTCTCCAAGACGCTTAGATACAGTTTCTAAGCGTTTTTCTTTTTTATATGAATACTTTAAGAGTTACATATGAACAATAAAGAAAAATTCACTTGAGGGATATGTATGTTCAAAAAAAGGCGAGACAAATTAGGTGAGGAAAAGAAAAAAATGGAGGAACATCCTAAAACTAACTTTGATACAACCAATTGGGTAGAGGAACTTTCACTCTCTACGGATTTTGTTAATGACCATACTTCCTCCAATCTATCTGAGCCATTTTGGATATCTTATTTTAGAACGCTCATTATGGGAGAAATATTACATAGAGATGTGGTACCTTATCTATCTGCGCAACTTACTCTAAAAGAATTAAAAAATACAATCCCTATTCAACAAATAGAAGTAACATCGGATGCAAAGATAATAAAGGATAAACTTTTGCAGGGATTTGCGGCAATTCGGCTTTCTGATCAGCATACTGAATGTTTAATGGTGAATGTTGCGAATTCTAAGTTTAGAGACATTTCTTTTCCTATGATGGAATCTACTGCCCTTGGTCCTCAAGCAGGCTATGTTGAAGAGATTGACACAAATATTAACTTGATTAGAAAACATTTGCCTTCCTCTGATTTACATATAAAAGAGCTAAAAGTAGGTAAATTATCATCAACAAAAGTCGCAGTTATCTACATGGATTCTATTGTGAACAAAGATAATGTCGAAACCGTTCTACAACGTATAGAAGACGTGCAATACGATCATATCTCAGATAGTTCCTACTTAGCATCAATGATTGAAGATAATACGAATTCTCTCTTTCCCCAGATTATACCAACCGAACGCAATGACAGAACAATTGCAGCCCTAACAGAAGGAAAGGTAGTAATTGTTGTTGATGGGTCTCCAGATGTATTAATTGCACCCATCACATTAGCAGAATCAGTAGTGGCTATGGAAGATTACTATGTACCGTGGTTAATTGCGAATTACTTGAGGTTGATCAGGCTGTTTGGACTCTTTGTATCCATCATTATTTCACCCGCGTATATCGCGGTTTTAACATATCATTATGAGTTGATACCGGCAAAGTTACTTGACTCATTAGTAGCTTCCAGAGCGGCGGTTCCATTTCCACCTATTATTGAGGTTCTAATATTAGAGATAAGTGTTGAATTTATAAAAGAATCAAGTCTGCGTCTTCCCACTAAAATTGGTACGACTCTTGGTATAGTGGGAGGGATTGTAATAGGACAGGCTATTGTTGAAGCCAAACTTACAAGTAGCATACTGATCATTTTAATTGGCTTAAGTACGTTAGCTTCCTATACCTCAGCGATCTACAAGTTCAATAATTCTGTAAGGCTTATTAAATATCCGATAATTGTACTGGCGCAATTTCTTGGATTAATAGGAATTGTAATTGGTCTTAATTTTCTCCTGGCACATTTATTACGCTTAACCTCTCTAGGTAGACCATACATTGGTTTTTACCCATTTCGTAAAAATATGTTTAAAGACATGTGGATTCGAATGCCTTTTTCCATGCAGAAACAGAATCCTGAAAATTTGCGACCACAGAGGAAACAAAGGTATACGAACGATTTAAAGAATCAAGGTCCACCTTCCGATTTCAATGAGTAAGAAAGGAGATCAAATCATGCAAGTAAATATTAGGCATCAAATATCTCCTTATTTCTTATTCTTTATCCTTGTAGGTGCACAAACTGGGGTAGGGATACTTGGTTTTCATAGAATAATCGCAAAACATGCAGGATATGATGCATGGATAAGTGTCCTGATTGCTGGGGCAGTCATTCAACTCCTTATGTTACTGATGTTTCACCTTCTTTCTGCCGCAAATGGGGATATCATTGAAGTACACAACCAAATGTACGGAAACAATTTTGGTTCAATCATGAGCGGAATAATCATGGTTTATTACTGGATGGCCGCTGTAAGTGTACTAAGGGAATATATTGAGATTATACAAGTGTGGATGTTTCCTACTCTTCCGACTTGGGTTTTGTCTGTACTTATCTTGATATTAAGTTATTACATTATTTCAGGAGGATTTCGTGTAGTGGTAGGAATATGTTTTGTTTCCGGCATATATACGGTCCTCCTTTTCTTTAATCATTTTTACCTGCCTAGAAATTATGTTCATTTTGATAATCTACTTCCCATACTTGATCATTCGTTTGTTGACCTATTAAAGTCTGCTAAAGAAACCAGTTATTCCATGGCTGGGTTCGAGATCATTTTGATGGTATTTCCTTTTATAAGAAACGCAAGATCATCCCAAAAAATTGCCCATTTAGGTGTTGCTTTTACGACTTTATTCTATACGGTAGGAGCTATTACAACTTTTTTGTTTATTAGTGAGAAGCAAATACAAACTACGATTTGGGCTAGAATTAATATTAATGCCTTAGCAAAGTTTTCATTTGTTGAAAGATTTGAATATATCCTTCTTTCGTTATACTTGATTAAAATAGTGACGATTATAACGCTGATGTTATGGGCATCAAGCAGAGGCTTTAAATTGATATTAAAAAAGAAGCAGAAGATTCCCTTGTTAATTCTTATCGCTTTAAGCATTGTTCTTTGTCAGTTATTAGATAACAGATACATTCTTAATTCTTTCTTGGATATCACAGCAAAATTCTCCATTGGATTATTTTATGTATATATCCCATTGTTGTGGGTTGTTTTTATTCTTTTGAAAAAGAGGATACCTAGATGAAGCACTTTCTCATACTTTTTCAAATTGGCATGGTCATTGTATTATCGGGTTGTCAGGTTATTCCCACATTAAATACAAATGAACTAAGTATCATTCAAGGCGTTGGATTCGATAGAACTGCAGAAGATAAATTATTGGGAACAATTGTTTATCCTGAATATCGCGTGGATGAAACATCAAAGATAGAAGTGTTAAAAGCAGAAGGGGAAACGGTTCGAGAGACTCTGGATCGTTCTCAATATGAAGTACAATATCCATTAGTAAACGGACAGCTTCGTATCGCAGTGTTTGGTCAAAAGCTAGCAAAGCAAGGTCTGTTTTCCCTCCTGGATGCATTTAATCGCTCTCCTGTAATAGGGAGTAAAATACAGTTAGCGATAGTCGATGGGGAAGCATCTGAATTACTCGCTATTAAAAAGTATGGAAAAGAAAATATTGCTTTGTATCTTTCTGATATGATTAGTCAAAATGCAAAAATAGGAGAGTTACCTTCAACTGACCTTTCCATATTTTCTTATCATTACTATAATGTTGGAAACGATCCTTACTTACCAATATTAAAAAAAGAAAAAGATAAAATTAAAATAAATGGAATCGCACTGTTTAAAGATGCGCGTTTAAAATCTACTTTATCAATGAACGATGTATTCACATTTAAGATGTTATTGGAAAGATTTAAAATGGGAACTCATCAATATAAATTAGACGAAAATCAATATGTAGTGATTGGTAACATCAGGTCATCACCCCATTATAAAGTTAAAATAAATAAAGGTACCCCTGAATTTAATATACAAATTAAGATGGATGCCAGAATTCAGGAATTTTCCAGCAATAGAAAAAATACAGCAACACCAAGTAAAACAAAATATTGAACAGGACGCAACAAGAATAATCAGGCACTTTCAAGAAAACAATGTCGATCCACTAGGTTTGGGGGCGAAATTTGAAGCGCATCATCGTCATTTTAATTTTCAAAAGTGGGAAGAGCAATATTCAGACGTAAAAGTAAATGTCAATGTTGACCTGAATATCGTACATTCTGGTACCGTCGAATAAATAGGCAAAAGGATTAACTACTATAGTTAGTCCTTTTTGTATATTCAATTCTTTGTATCTCATTATGTTTTAGTAAAATAAAAAAACGCTCAAACCTTGTGTGGTCTGAGCATTCTCTGATTAGTTGCTGTTATGTGCTTCATCATCACGCATTAGCCAGCCTTCAAAGTGGCGCTTGACGTAATTTTCAGCTTCTTGATAGCTTTCAAATGTTTCATCAACCGGATGTGTCTTATGTGAGATCAGCCATGTTTGGTTATCTTCCGAATAGATCTTAGAAACTTCACGATGGTTGTTCACATACAAGCTGCCATCAGGATTTTCCTTCACGTTGTGTTCGTTCTTCGGTGCATCGATTCGTCGAGGCTGTTCATGGAAGGCAGCAACAACAAACTTTTCAAACGCTTCAGAAGTCATGTTTCCACCTGAAGCTTTAGGATGTCCACCGCCTCCGTACTGCTTCGCGTAGATCGAGCAATCCACTTCATCATGAATGGTGCGTAGTCCAATACGCTTGTTGGCAATGTTCAAGATCACAATCAAGTCTAAGTGAGGATTCTCCCGATTGATCTCGTTTCCAAGTTCTGAATGATAGCGTTCGGCGTGAAGGATACCAATCTTGTAGGTTTTTTCTTCTGATCCTTCACCTAAAGACCAAGTGTCCCAGATTTCAACCATCTGACGCTGTTTCTTTTTAATATAATCTGCAATGTTTTCTTCTTCCAGATCAAGAATCGTCGTTTCTGTTTCTGAGAACTGAAATGAATCACCTTTTAAGCGTTCCATGATCTGATCCTCAAATTTATCAGGAGGAAGGATGAAGAATAAGTCGTTGAGACGCTTAGCTTCGACTTTTTGGTCAAACCATTCCCACGTATCATATAAACGTACAAGCTCTACGTACTCATCGAGTGCACCTGTTGGCTTAAGCTTGCCATTCTCAATCAAATATTCGTAGAAAAGGGAAGTGGCACATGTTAAACGTTCATCATCATAACGAACTTGAACATGCCCCCAATCAAACCCATTAAAATGAAGCGCTGTTGCATGGTGATCGATCAGCTTCACTTTTCCTCCTGCATTCGAGCGTTCATCAAGTCTCATCATTAATTCTTCGTTAACCGCAATATCTGTAATAATAATTTCTGTTTTTCTTTCTTTTGGATTATCGAGCAGCATCTCTACACGGTCGTTAATCGTTCCGTGTGAACAATACGAAATTTTACAGTTGTCTCCAAATGCTAGTTGTGCTAAATAACCGCACGATTTTCCGTCTAAATCATTGTGTGAAAATAAATGAATCATGTCAGTATCCTCTCTATTATGCTCTCTGTCTAGAGTATCGTCATAAAGCATAAAGTTCAACCTTTATATCGTAGTATTCTTTTCATTTACAACTTCAGCTGATTTTAATACTGAAAAGGGAATGGATATGCTCAATACTTCTTGTGAAGTATCACATAAAAATATTTACAAATGATGGCATTAGGTAGAAAATGGTAATGATGCAAATTATGCAAAGTTGGAGGTTATGATGTGAAGGAATTTCTGAAAGTGTTTCAGAATAAAAACTTCAGAAAGCTGTTTTTTGCTGGTTTTACTTCAATGATGGGAAGTATCATAGGAGTTACAGCTTTTATGTTTTATTTGTTGGATAAGTTCGGTGAACAGCCGTTTTATGCAACACTTGCCGAATTGATGTATTCTTTACCAACACTAGCTGTTTTCTTTATCGTAGGAGTGTTAGCAGATCGTATGGACCGTCAAAAGATCGCACTCTATTGTGATTGGATTTGTGCAGGGCTGTGCCTTCTATTAATGGGTGCTATATGGCTTGATTGGATGCCGTTGATTTTTGCTATCTTATTCTTAAGAAGTGCTGTTGGTAAATTTTTTCATCCAGCCGACCAAGCGATGGTACAAGGCGTACTTTCAAAAGAGGATTATGCAATTGCAGCTGGATTAAATCAAATGGTAGGCAGTTTATTTATGCTTTTTGGAAATATGATTGCCATTTTTATTTATTGGAGTGTAGGCATACAAGGAGCAATTGCGTTTGATCTTGTTACATATGTTATATCAGCATTGTTAATTATGAGTATGAGAGTAAATGAAGAAGTTCGTCTACCGAACGGACTACACAAGTTCAAGGATATTCGTGTAAAGATGGTATGGAAGGATTTCACTGCGGGGTTTGTCTATATTAAGCAGTCAAAGCTTCTCCTCTCTCTAATTTTCGGGTTTTTCTTGTTTGGGATAGTAAATGGAGGATTGTCTGTTTTGCCGGCTTTTATCATGAAATATAAACTCGTTCCAGATAATTATGAGCAAATGATGATGTGGATGGGTGTTGTGTTTGGTGTATCCATACTTACAGGGAGTGTGTTAAGTTCGATGCTTGCTAAAAAGATTAGACTCTCGTATGCCATTGTTCTTGGTCTATTCGTTAGTGGGTTGTCACTTGGTTTATGCGCCATCGCGCCAAATGTTTTCTTCTTCTTTATTTTTACGGGATTGGCTGGGATTAGCATTCCTTTAATCAATATCGGAATCGGTGGCTGGTTACCTAAGATTGTAGATCCTAAAATGATGGGGCGTGTTCAAGGATGGATCACGCCAATCAATATGTTATCTCATACCATGACCCTCGGTTTAATCGCGGTATTTTTCCCGAAGTTTTTAACTGTTGAAATGCTGTTCTGGGTTGTTGGAGGATGTCTGATACTTGTTGGAGTTTTTTATATGTTCACCTTGCCAAAGTATGATACGGAAGATGATGAAAACAAAAAAGAGTTACAATTAGAAAAAATACCAGTCTAAAGGTGGAGTTTATGGCGAAGCCCTTTTATAATGAAAAGCGGAGGGGAAGCCATGGCAACATTTCAAAACGTACTATTCTGGTTTTTTTTAATCTTACCGATCATTCTATTCTTTGTAGCGATTGCGAGAACTTCATGGATTTTGATGCTTGTTAACCTTTTTTTAGCTTTGCCGATCATTTGGTTTGTGAGCTGGGTTACAGAAAGTTATGGAGCGGTCTTTGTAGTATTTGCAATTCATTTGTTCACAGGCGCTTGGCTTTGGACTAAAAGACAGAGATTGGATTTTAGATCGTTTTAACAAGGCTCTGCAAATTTATGTTTGCAGAGTTTTTTTATTTTGTATTAAAAACATTCAATTGCAGATATTAATTGTTAGAATATTAAAACATTTTTTTGTTTATAAAAATAATGAAAATCAATGAAAATCAATGAAAATAGTTGTAAGGGTTACAGGTTATGCATAAAGAAGGTTATTTTAAGAGATTTTGGAAATAAATATAGATATTTTAGTGTTTTTGGTTGATTTACAACAGTGGAAACCAGGAGTAATATAGTCCTTATCTTAAATCTTTAAATATTTTCCATGACCGCTGAATCCAATTTGGAACGGAGGAACCATCGGCAGTTTTTTAATTGCCAGGGGTGAAACTTATTAAGTCGGGCGACTTCTGCCGTCCGAACCCGTCAGCTAACTTCGTAAGCGTGGTAGGAGAGGGAAGGTGAATTTGAAAAAAATGTCGTTATAATTTAAAAAACTATGATTATTATATCATGCGTCTTTATCGCTTAATTCCTAACTTTAGGGAGCGGGGGAACCAACCGCAGGCTATCGTGTCTGCATGGGGTGAATCTCGAGTGATCGAGTAGGGCTACTCTCAAGCCCGAATCCGTCAGCTAACTCCGTAAGCGTTCAGAGAGAGGCAACAAATTTCGTGTGTTTACACGCTTATTCAAGTATGTGTAGAAGCCGCGAGAAGAGTTCCTCTTCCGCAGGCTTCTTTTTTGTTGTCTTTTTTTACACTATCAGAAATTATAGCTTGTTTGCACGATGATTTTCGACGTAGCAACAAGTTTAAGACGATAGTATAAGTGCAACTAAGGCTGACGTGAAAGGCTTGGCATCAGCCAAGTTTTCTTTAAGAAATGGAGGAAGTAAACGATGGCAATACCATCTGGAAACGTGCTCATCATGTTTCCTGACCAAGTTTCAGATGTATTTATTTCAAAACTAAGATTATGTGATGAATATCAATCTCTTGTTCTATGCGTTCCTAACCGAGAAGAGGCAGACAGACTTTCACAAGTTGGTTTTCAACATGTGTATGTCATGAATTATGGTGACAAACGTAAATTGATTGAAATGGTAGGGCCGTTTGTCCAAAAGATTATTGTCGTTGAATCAGGCTTTTTGGAATGCTGCCAAACGATCGAGCTCATTCGCAGCATCTATAACCTACCTGTTTATGTCATTAAATCAGACACAAGGTACATCACAAGAGTATACAAAGAACTAGGTGCCGACTACGTAATCTATAACAAAACAGGAAACATTCAATTCTTACTTTCTTCATAAAAGAAACGGAGGAATATAAAAATGAAAATGAGTCCGAGTGAAATTGAACAAATCTTATTAAAAGCCAAAAGAGAACAGTTGAATGCATATTACGCAAGTGTAATACAGCATAATCTCTCTAAATGGTCGATACAGGACACACTTCGCAACAAAGGTTAAAAAAATCTGAAGAGGGAGCTTTTGCCGCGTGCTCCCTCTAAATTCTTATCACTGATAGGCAGGGATAAATAATGGGAGCAGAGTCAGTTGTTTTATTGCCAAGACGGTTATCGATCGGACAGATCAATGAATTTGTCAATGCTGCTGGTTCTTTCGAGAGTGAGATCCTTTTCTATTACCAAGGAATACAAATTAATGCGAAAGGCTTGCTATCGGTCAATCTATTCTTTTTGTCACATTATTCAAGGAATCAAGATGAACCTATCACACTTAGAGTTGAAGGCTGCGATTCACAAGATGCCATAAAAAATTTATCACATATGTTATCGGGTTTTATTGAGTAGTTTACTAGTTAGGTAAGGAGGAAGATACATGTTAGATCTTTATATGGTTTTAACACTAGTCGTTTCATTTTTGCTTTATTTTAAATTTGTTTATTGGTGTGATCAAATCGCAGGAGGGGACAAGGAAAAATGATAATAACCATGATTGCAACTGGTGGCGTTTTTCTATATTTGGTTTATGCACTAATTAACCCTGAAAAGTTTTAACCGAACAACATATTAAAGGATTCATTTAGGAGGAACATGGTTATGGGAGTTTTACAAATTGCAATCGTGATCGTTTTATTGCTTCTGATCGTTAAACCGTTAGGAAGCTATATCTATCACGTGTTTTCAAACAAGGCTAATAAAACAGATAAAATTTTTGGTCCGATTGAGAAAATGATTTATTCCATATCCGGAATCAAAGAAAGACCGGGTATGACATGGAAAAAATATACGGTGTCATTATTACTTACGAATATCGTCTTGGTTGCAGTCGGATATGTCATCTTACGTCTGCAAAAACTGCTTCCGTTCAATCCGAGCAATATAGACAATATGGAACAAACCTTATCTTTTAACACGATTGTCAGTTTTATGACGAATACAAACCTGCAGCATTACAGTGGAGAAACTGGACTTTCTTATTTTTCTCAAATGTCGGTCATCATGATGATGATGTTTACATCTGCTGTAACAGGAATCATTGTTGCTATTGCATTTATACGTGGTATTACAAGCAAAGGGTCAACCATTGGCAATTTCTTTGAAGACTTTGTAAAAGGACATACACGTTTACTTATCCCAATGGCCGTTGTGGTTACATTGGTTCTGGTTGGATTAAAGGTTCCTCAGACGTTAGATGGTACGATCCAAGTTACAACGCTTGAAGGAGAAAAACAAGAAATCGCTACGGGTCCAGTAGCTTCGCTTGTTTCTATCAAACACTTAGGTACAAACGGTGGAGGATTCTTTGGAGTAAACTCTGCACATCCTTTCGAAAATCCATCTCCTTTAACGAACGTGATCGAGATTTTATCGATGTGGTGTATCCCTGCTGCATTAACTTACACCTATGGCCGTTTTGCTAGAAACCAAAAACAAGGCTGGGTCATTTTCAGTGCGATGGCTATTTTATTTACCGCATTTTTATCATTAATTTATATCTCTGAAAGCAACGGAAATCCAGCATTGAATGCAATGGGGCTTAGTTCTGAACAGGGAAGTATGGAAGGTAAAGAGGTTCGTTTTGGAATTGCTCAGTCCGCATTGTTTAGTACAGTAACGACTGCGGCCACAACAGGAACTGTTAACAACATGCATGATACGTTAACACCGCTTGGTGGTATTACACCATTATCTCTCATGATGTTAAACACAGTGTTTGGCGGAGATGGAGTTGGTTTAGTGAACATGCTGATGTATGCCATTATTGGTGTATTTATCTGCGGTCTTATGGTTGGTCGTACACCGGAATTCTTAGGAAGAAAAATTGAACCAAAAGAGATGAAACTAATAACGATCGCATTGCTTGCACATCCTTTAATCATTCTTGGCCCGACGGCACTGGCATTTATGACGGAACTTGGGAAAGGCGCGATCAGCAATCCGGGATTCCATGGTATCTCACAGGTTCTTTATGAGTATACGTCTTCTGCAGCAAATAACGGTTCAGGCTTTGAGGGGCTTGGGGATAATACTCCGTTCTGGAATATCTCAACTGGACTGGTCATGCTGTTTGGCAGATACGTCTCCATCATAGCCTTGCTCGCTGTTGCCGGTTCACTTGTAAAGAAACAACCTGTTCCTGAAACGATTGGTACGTTTAGAACAGATAATATGCTTTTCGTCGGTATTCTTGTTGGGGCAGTGCTTATTATTGGTGCATTAACTTTCTTACCAGTAATGGCGCTTGGACCAATCGCAGAATACTTGTCGATCCGTTAATTTAGAGAGGTGCAGATAAAAATGAATCAAACAAAACAGAGTATGAGTTCTGGCCTCATCAGCCGAGCTATGATAGAAAGTATTGTCAAATTAAATCCTATCACCATGATGAAAAATCCTGTCATGTTTGTAGTAGAGATCGGAACGTTTCTTGTTCTGCTCATGATGATTATGCCAAAGCAGTTTGATGCAGAAGGCAGATTTGGTTATAACTTGTCCGTATTCCTAATTCTTCTGTTTACGATCCTATTTGCAAACTTTGCAGAAGCCTTAGCTGAAGGTAGAGGTAAAGCGCAAGCGGACAGTTTAAAGAAAACAAAAAAAGGAACAATTGCAAAAAAAATAGCGAAATCAGGTGCGGTTAAGGAAGTATCTTCAGAAGATCTTCGCAAAGGAGACATCGTTTTAGTAGAGACAGGGGATATGATTCCTGGTGACGGTGAAATAATTGAAGGTCTTGCTTCCATTGATGAATCGGCAATAACGGGAGAATCAGCACCTGTTATTAAAGAGGCAGGAGGAGATTTTAGTTCTGTCACAGGTGGTACGAAAGTGGTTAGTGATTATATTAAAGTTAGAATTACAGCAGATCCAGGAGAGTCATTCCTAGATAAAATGATTGCTTTAGTTGAAGGAGCAAAACGTCAAAAAACACCGAACGAAATTGCTCTTAATATTTTGCTCGTCACGCTAACAGTCATTTTCTTGTTAGTAGTCGTTACCATTGTTCCTATTGCTAGTTATGTAGGAATCAACTTGGAAGTATCTACTTTGATCGCATTGCTTGTTTGTTTGATTCCGACGACGATCGGAGCGCTGTTGTCGGCGATCGGAATCGCTGGTATGGACCGAGTGACACGATTTAACGTACTAGCGATGTCAGGGAAAGCGGTGGAAGCTGCAGGTGATATTAATACAATAATTTTAGATAAAACAGGAACAATTACATTTGGTAACCGTTTAGCTGCAGAGTTTATACCTGTTGGATGGTCTGCAAAAAAAGAGTTAACTGAAATGGCAGTGGTGACTTCATTATATGATGAAACACCTGAAGGAAGGTCGGTAGTAGAACTAGCTAAAAACCAAGGTGTATCTTGGAATACTTCTGCTTACGAAGGGGCAGAAATCGTACCATTCACAGCAGAAGAACGCATGAGCGGTATTGACTTGAACGGCTCTCATTATCGAAAGGGTGCTGTTGACTCAATCATTAAATATGTACAGAAGCAAGGCGGAGAGATTCCAGACGATTTGAAAAAGAAAAGTGATGAAATTGCCAAAAAAGGTGGAACGCCACTCGCTGTCTGTTTGAACGATAGAATTTTTGGATTGATCTACTTAAAAGATACAGTTAAGCCGGGAATGCGTGAGCGATTTGATGAACTACGAAAAATGGGAATTAAAACAATCATGTGTACAGGTGATAACCCATTAACGGCTGCAACCATTGCGAAAGAAGCAGGGGTTGATGACTTTATTGCCGAATCAAAGCCAGAAGATAAGATACGTGTTATTCGTGAAGAACAGCAAAAAGGAAAACTTGTTGCAATGACAGGGGATGGAACGAACGATGCACCTGCCTTGGCTCAAGCAGATGTAGGTCTTGCCATGAACTCCGGAACAATCGCTGCTAAAGAAGCAGCTAACATGGTTGACCTAGATTCAGATCCAACGAAGATTATTGAAGTCGTAGCGATTGGTAAACAGCTGCTAATGACACGGGGTTCTCTAACGACTTTTAGTATCGCAAATGATATTGCAAAGTATTTCGCCATTATACCTGCGATGTTTACAGCAGCTATACCTGAAATGGAAGCTCTTAATATTATGGGATTGCATTCTCCAACGAGTGCTATCATATCAGCGCTAATCTTTAATGCAATCATTATCCCACTCTTGATTCCATTAGCGATGAAGGGTGTGAAATATGTGCCGATGAGCGCAAATAAATTGTTGTATAAGAATATTGTGATCTATGGTGTGGGAGGAATAGTTGTTCCGTTTATCGGAATTAAACTGATCGACATGATTGTAAATGTATTCATGTAATGATGAACTGGAGGGTTCTAACGATGTTTAAAATAGTCAGACTGTCACTATTGTTGATTGTATTATGTGGAATCGTCTACCCTGTTGCTATGACAGGACTTGCACAGACGATTTTTCCATCACAAGCTGATGGAAGTTTAGTGAAAAATAGCGGTGGAAAGGTAGTTGGTTCAGAATTAATTGGTCAGAACTTTAAGAGCCCACAATATTTCCAAGGACGTGTATCTTCTATAGAGAATAATGGAGCGGCAACAGGATCTAATAACTATGCTCCTTCTAATGAAGATATGTTGAAGCGAACAGAGGATTCTATTAAAGCTTTGCAAAAGGAAAATCCTGAACTTGATAAAAAAGATATACCATTGGATTTAATCACGAATTCTGGATCAGGTCTTGATCCGCACATTTCTATAAAGGCGGCCGAATTTCAAGCAGATCGTGTTAGTAAGGAAACTGGTATCGAAAAAGCTGAATTGCGAGCTATGATTAAAGATTCTACTTCAAATAGAAGTCTAGGAGTCTTTGGAGAACCGCATGTGAATGTGCTGGAATTAAATATGAAAGTTCAAGATGTAATGGAATAGGTTGATGAACCTCGGTCTATAGTAGGCCGGGGTATTTACTCATTTAGGGGGTATGAGATTGTTTCCAGAGTATAGACGAAAAACACCTGAAGAAATTTTGCAAGAAATTGAACAATTGAAAAGAGGCAAGTTAAAAGTTTACATCGGATCTGCTCCTGGAGTAGGGAAATCGTATCGGTTGCTTCAAGAAGCGCATGAGCTGAAGGCGGAAGGTATCGATGTCGTTATTGGGTTAATCGAAACGCATAATCGAAAAGAAACAGCGGATCTTATTCGTGACTTAGAGATTCTCCCAAAGAAGAAGGTATCTTATAAAGGAAAATTGTTAGAGGAAATGGATACCCAAGCAATCATAAAAAGGGCACCAGATGTGGTGATTGTAGATGAATTAGCACATACAAATGTTCCAACTTCAAAATATGAAAAAAGATATATGGATGTTGAAGAGATTCTGCAAGTAGGAATTAACGTAATTTCCGCTGTGAATATTCAACACATGGAGAGTCTGCATGATATTGTTGAACAGATTACAGGGATAAAAGTAAGGGAGCGTATTCCTGATCATGTATTACATCAGATGGCCACTGAAGTAATACTAGTAGACGTTACTCCAGAAATTTTAAGAAAGCGATTATCTGAAGGGAAAATATATGACAAGA
Source organism: Fictibacillus halophilus (assembly GCF_016401385.1). Lineage (NCBI taxonomy): Bacteria > Bacillati > Bacillota > Bacilli > Caryophanales > Fictibacillaceae > Fictibacillus > Fictibacillus halophilus. The sequence goes on from NZ_JAEACF010000001.1 coordinate 618,442, forward strand.
GTAAAATAGAGCAGGCGCTTACAAACTTCTTTACAGACAGCAATCTTGGGGCGTTAAGAGAATTATCTTTACGAGAAGTTGCTGATGATATTGATGAACGAATAGGAAAAGAAAGAATACAGAACGGACTCTATAAAGCTACAGGCGTGCATGAAAAAATAATGGTATGTGTTCAATATGGTGGTAACGCTGAAAAGTTAATACGAAGAGGTTGGAGGATCGCGAGCAGGCTAAAGACTGATTTGTTAATTCTTCATGTCACACATGAAGCGTCCATGAATCGGACACTAAAAGATCGGAAAAAAATTCAAAATTGGAAGAAACTCGCTGCTCAATTTAACGCCAAGTTTATCGTAGAACAAACTGGAAAAAGAACGATTTCAGAAACGATCAGAGATATCGCAGTCGAACATGGAATAACGCAAATCATATTAGGGCAATCTGCGAGAAGCAGGTGGGAAGAGATTACAAAAGGATCAATTGTAAATAATATTATGAGAATTGCATCGGGTATTGATATTCATATTGTTGCAGATCAAAAAGAAACATAGAGAGGAAAGACAATGAATATAGCATTTTTTCTTTTACCGAAAAGTGAGGTTGTGTGTTTAAAGGCTGAATCAACAGTGAGGCAGACTCTGGAGAAGATGGAGCACCACCGATATACGGCAGTCCCTGTTATAGATGAAAGTGGCAGGTATATAAAAACAATAACGGAAGGCGATCTGTTATGGAAGATAAAGAACACAGAAGGTCTTTCTTTTCAAACAAGCAATCACCATTATATTAAAGATATTCAGGTAAATAGAGACTATCAGCCTGTTCACATAGATGCTGAGATGGAAGACTTAATGTCGCTTGTAGCCGTTCAAAACTTTGTGCCGGTGGTTGATGACAACGAAGTATTTATTGGCATTATACGCAGAATGGACATTATACAATATTTAAGCAAGAAATAAGAAAGACCGGCGTGTTTGCCGGTCTTTTTAATTGTCTTTAAACCAGCCTTTGCGAATAAACCAGAGAATCATGAAAACGCCGATCGAAAGCATAACGCCAAGGATCGTAAAGTATCCATATTGCCAATTCAGTTCAGGCATGTTTTCAAAATTCATACCGTAGACCCCAGCAATGAATGTTAAAGGCATGAAAATGGTTGTAATCACGGTTAATGTTTTCATGATTCTGTTCATACGAAAAGAATTAAGTGAAATATAGTTATCTCTGATTTCAGAGGTGATTTCACGGCTAGATTCCACCATATGACTCAGTTTAATCAGATGATCATGTACATCATGAAAATAGACCATCTTCTTATTTGTGATTGGAAGCCTTTTTGATTCAGTAATACGATACAGCAATTCACGCATTGGAATAATGGTTTTTCTAAGTTTAATTAACTCACTTCGAACGGTAAATGTTTCTTGAATTACGGTTTGATCAGATACATTAAAGTTACTTTCAATTGAGAGAATTTGGTCTTCAATTTGCTGAGTTATTGGAAAATATGTATCTACGATCTTATCCAAAATTTTATGAAATATCTCAGCTGGACCAATCTTTGAAATGGTTTTTACTCGTTGCATCGTGTCCCATAATTGATTAATTTCAGGAATATCTACTAAATGAAATGACACTACAAAGTTTTCTCCCCAAAACATATCTACTTCATGAGTTTCGAGATTCTTCGGGTCCAATGCATGAACCACAAAAAAGCTATGGTCTTCATAGTATTCCAACTTTGGACGTTGCAGGTAATAGAGACAATCTTCTACAGCAAGCGGGTGGAAATCAAAATAATCAGTAAGGATTGCACTTTCAGACACAGTAGGCTTACTAATGTCTATCCAATACCATTTGATGTTAGTAGTTTTTAATTCTTCTATAGAAGGATTCTGCAATAATTTATTTTGATCGTCTACAGCAAGTATTCGTATCATAAATTCTCCTTATAACTTTCTTATTTATAAATGGTTTACAAGAAGATTCTAAAGGGACAAGTTCATATTATTAGTATCTCATATAGAGGTTGTTGAAGGGGGAATTTATGAGACAATTTCAGGCTTCATAGACAAAAATGACCGGCTGGGTAGGCCGGTCTCTCACTGGTGGGGAGGTTAGTTGTTGGAATATCTAACCTAAATCAAGAATAACACGAACAAGTGTTCTTGTAAATGTTTATTACTTAATTTTTCCATTCTATTGAAAAAGTGGTTCCTTGTGTTGAACTTTCTTTAAGAAATAGATCTGCACCTAACGCTTTAGCTAGCATTCTACTAAACGGCAATCCTAGGCCTAACCCACGAACTTTTAACTTTTTCTCTTTTCCACGGAAAAAGCGCTCAAAGATAAACGGCTGTTCGCTTTCAGGAATACCTGTGCCTGAATCGATTACTTCAATCGCCTTGTCGTTTAAGACTACAGTAATCACTCTGTCATAACTTAAAGCCTGATAAGCATTATTTAAGAGGTTAATTAAGATTTGCTGCAATCGGAGTGGATCTAAATCCCTATAGATTGGTTGATCTGGAACCGTGATCTTACACGTAACTTCTTTGTTCTTAGTAATTTTCCACTGATGAACAATATCTTGAACAAGTTCATTCATGTTGCATGTTTCATTTCGCATCGTAAAAGCTCCAGCAGAAAGTGAGTTGTAGTCTAATAGATCTTCAATCATACTTTGCAATCTATAAATTTCTTTCAATGTAATCTGAAGGAATTCCTCTTTTTCTTTCCCAGTAACAATTCCATCTCTTACGGCTTGTACCAGACCACTGATTGATGTGACGGGTGTTTTCAAATCATGTGTAACACCTGCAAGCAATTCCGCCCGAAGTTTTTCTAAATGATTGAGCTTAGTCCCCATTTGTTCAAAAGAAGTTAAAAGATCATAGATTTCTTGTTCTCTTGCCTCTGTTGCTAATTGGATATCATAGTTTCCCTCTTTAATCTGTAAAGCAGCTTGAGCTACCTCTTGAATAGGTTGTAGAATTTTCCTTAACAGAATATAAATGATCAGCCAACCGAGTAGCCCGAGACTTATTAAAAGAAAAATGGGAAGTTTATACTCTTGATTCACATCTGTCAGTTCTGATGTTTTCTGCATGACGATTACCCAGCCCGCTTGATCTCCAGCATACATTAAAGGTTTTTTGACAGCATAGAAAGATGTGTTATCTAACTTATATTTTATTACCACTTTCTCGCTTTTTAAAATTTTATTTGGTATAGAATTCATACGAAAATAAAACTCTTGATTTGGTCCAGGTCCTCGTTGAAGAGATTTTAGATTAAGAATGTTACCATCTAAGTCAGTGATTAATAGTTCTGGAGGTTTATCCATCTGCAAAATTTGAGCGCGATCATCAAGTTTACGATTGAACCGACCTAAATCATTCTTTCTGTCTCCAGATTCAATGCGATCAGCTGTATCAGCTGCCATGTATTCCATAAGTGTTAAACGGTTTTCCAGAGCCGTATGTCTGATCCACCACAAAGAACATAAACCTAATATAAGAAGGCCGATAAATAGGGTGAGAACATATTGAGTGGTCCAGTACTTTAATAAAGTTGTTCTGTTTTTTTTATTCGTAAACACAGAACTGATACCCCAATCCTCTAAGCGTTCGAATTTCCCCTTGTGTGTCTGGCCAATCAGAAAGTGCTTGTCGAACTCGTTTAATTGATAGGTCTACGGCTCGTTCGCTGCCAAAATAATCTAAACCCCATATTTGTTCAATTAAAATCTCTCTTGTGTAAGTTCGATTTGGATGATTGGCCAAAAAGAGCAACAAGGAGGTGTCTTTTGGTGTTAGAACGATAGGCTCACCATTTATTTTCACAGTATGAGAATCGAAGTTGATGCTCAGACTTCCATATTGTTTTGTGTTCTCAGTTTCTAGTACATTCGTAGATCGACGAAGGACGGCATGGACTCTCGCAATAACTTCTTCGCCGATAAAGGGCTTTGTTATGTAGTCATCTGCTCCTTTATTTAATCCTTTCAATCGATAATCGATGTCTCCTAAGGCTGTAAGCATGATAACAGGACATGAACTATTTTGACGGATCTCATGAAGAATGGACCATCCATCTTGATCGGGAAGCATCACATCAAGCAATACTAGGTTAAAAGAAGTTTCTTTGAACTGTTGAAGTGCGGTTTTACCGTCAAATGCTTGAACAACATCAAAGTTTTCATGTTTTAAATAAACACTTAATACTCTCGATATTGTTACTTCGTCTTCTACTAGCAATATACTTTTCATGTTCATACCTCCTGTTACCCATACTATACTGTAAAAATCCCCAGTTTTATAGACTGGGGATCTTAACCTTTATATGTCGCTTCCAAACTCGGCTTGCTCGTTTATTTGTGGTTGCATCTCATTGTTTGAAGAAGCAGGAGCTTCATCTTTGAAGCGCTGACTATCTTCATGATGTTTTCCTCCGCCATGATGCCCACCTTGTCCGAATCCCCTCTTACCTTTACGCATTAGAGAGAAGAAATCATCGTCATTCAAAGCTTCAAGTTTATCTGCATCTTTCTTATCAATTGCTTCAATCAAATCACGCGTTGATTTGTTTTTAGTAGAAATGCCTAGCTCTGTTGCTAAGTTCTTAATCTTCTTTTCTCTTACTTCAAACGCGATCTCAGGAATCATTTTTCCATCAATGGTAATGTTAAGTTTCTTAGCTTCAGTCTTTACTTTTGCACTTGCAACTTCTTGAGCTACTTCACGTATATCTTTACCGTCTATAGAAATACCTAACGTTTTCGCTTCATTTTTAATAGCTGCAGTCATTACTTCCTGCTGAAGTATTTGTAGATCCTTGCCATCTGTTGAGATGCCAAGTTCTTTTGCTTTCTTATTGAGGGTGGCTTGTTTAATGTCCTGTCTTAGTGTTTGTGAATCTTTGCCATTAGTCGCAACACCTAGTTCTTTCGCTTCTTTTTTAAGTTTTGCAAGGTGGATTTCATCGTGTAGAGCTGCAGCATCTTTATTTTTTGTTGAGATGCCAAGCTCTTTCGCTTTTTCCTGTAGTTTAGCTAACTGCACTTCTTCCGTAAGCGTTTCAATCTCTTTACCAGAAGTCTTAATGCCTAAATCCTTTGCTTCCTTTTTGATTGTTGCGTCACGAATTTCCTTCATGAGCGTTTCAGCATCTTTCCCACTTGTCGATATTCCAAATTCTTTTGCTTTTTTAATCAATTCTTCTGAGTTCACTTTAAAGAAACCTCCGAAATGCCCAAACCCTTTGCCTTTCATCTCCCGTTTTTCTAGTGCGGAATCTGAACCAGGACGATTATTATCTGCTGCAAGAGAAGTTGTCGTATATCCACCAACTAGTAATGCACCTGCGATTGTAAATCCGATTGCTTTCTTTTTCATTGAATGTTCCTCCTAAATTAAATTCTATAATGCTGTGTTTTTTTCTTGTATCAATAATGTAACCAGTGAACGTGTCAGCATAATGTCAGGAGAAGATGAAAATAAAAAAAATTAAAAAATATATTGAACATTCAACTGAGTCTATATTCTTCTAAAACAAGCTATTTCATATTGTGATTATGAAGGAATAATGTGTCAGGAAGATGTCAAAGGGGAAATATGGGACTTATACCTTGCCGTTTTTTATGGAAAACCTATAAACTATATTTTAAAACCATAGTGTTCTGATTTGTTAAGAAGGGATTGGGTCGGGTGGATTATTTATATGAAACGTATATAAAATCAAAGAAATTGCGAAATTGGTTTGATAAGATTGATATTCTAGCAGGTGGATTTGCTAAGAGAGCGGACACATATGATCAAAAAAGTGAATTTCCATTTGAAAATGTAGCTGAATTAAAAAAAGCGGGATACCTATCTTTAACCATTCCCATTGAATTTGGTGGAGAAGGGCTAAATTTGTATGAATTTGTTCTATTGCAAGAAAGGATTGCAACCGGCGATGCAGCTACTGCATTGTGTCTCGGATGGCATCTAGGCTGTTTTTTAGAACTAGCTGAGGAACGAACATGGGATGAAGAAATGTTGAAGATGCTTTGTGAAAAAGTAGTGCATGATCAAGTGTTAGTGAACCGGGCAGCAACGGAACCAGCAACAGGAAGTCCTACGCGTGGAGGAATGCCGCAAACAACAGCATTTAAGAGGGGTGACCAGTGGATTATTAATGGAAGAAAAACCTTCACTTCTATGGCACCTGCACTTGATTATGCAATTGTTTCAGCACAAATCGGAGAAACGGGTAAGAAAGGGAATTTCATGATCTCTATGAAATCCGAAGGTGTATCAATTGAAGAAACATGGGATACAGTAGCGATGCGTGGAACCCGAAGTGATGATCTGATCATGAAGGATGTAAAAGTTGAAAAGAGTGCTTTAGTCGAACAAGATCGAGGCAAAAGCGAACTGCCAAAAGCGTGGCTTCTTCATATACCAGCGTGTTACATCGGTATTGCGGTTGCAGCACGAAACGAAGCTGTTCACTTTGCAAAAACATATCAACCAAATAGTCTCCCAGGACCGATTGGAGAAGTACCAGAAGTGCAAAGAAAAGTTGGTGAGATGGAGCTAGAGCTCTTCCATGCAAGGGAGATATTATACAGTGTTGCTCAAAGATGGGTAGACGAACCTCATTATAGAATGCAAATGGGTTCAGAATTAATGGCAGTAAAACACGTCGTAACGAATGCGGCAGCAAGAGTGGTTGATCTAGCTATGAGGATTGTTGGAGCAAGAAGTTTAGCTATGTCTAGCCCGTTACAAAGGCATTACCGGGATGTTAGAGCAGGACTTCATAATCCGCCGATGGATGATATCGTTATTAGTACGCTAGCAAAAAGAGCATTGGAATAAATCATCAAGAAAGACACCTAACTCGAGGTGTCTTTTTGTTCGTTTGCTTAATCAGGCAATAGTAATTAAATCTTCTCTACAAAACAAAACTCGTTTCCGAACGGATCACCCACTCTAACTTCTTTAAACCCATGTGCCTCTTCCAATCCGGGTCTAGCATACTTATATTTTTTTTTAGCCAAAAATTGATGATATGCTTCAATTCCTTCAACGTGTATCCTTATTTTAATTCCAGGACTCGAATCACCATGATGCTCAGACAGATGTAATGAACAGTGCCCTAGGGAAACCTGCATATAGATCGGAAAATCGTCTTCGTAACGATGTTCCCAATCTAACGAAAATCCAAGAAAGTCTAGGTAGAATTCTCTTGCTTTATCTTCATCAAATATTCGAAGGACAGGAATTGTGTTTTTTATTTGATATTGATTCATGAAGTATTCACTCTCCAGTTACTTTGTTATCGTACTATTTCTCTTACATATGATGAGTTCCCTTGTTTGCAAGGAGGATTTTTCTTTTAATAGAAGAATTTTTATATAAAATTAATCCATTTCATAAGGAGGGGATATTCTTGAATGAAAGACTAGTCCGTGTTGGTACGACCTATGTGCCTGTTTTGCATGTTGATCTTTCCGCTAAATGGTATGCAGAAAAGCTTGGTGCAACGATTAACTATTGTGATGACGAAAAAGCCATACTTAATCTAGCAGAACAAAGTTTTTTCTTAGTGAGATCACGAGAAGGTGAGACCTCAAACTTTACTGACTATAGAGGAAGTACAAGATTTTTCTTAACGTTTGAAGTTGACGGAAAGGAAGCACTGTATAACTTGCATGCTGAATTTAGAGATCAGGGCATACAAACAGGGGATATTGAAGATCGTGGACATATCGGTAAGAATTTCGTTTTTTCTGATCTGGATGGGAACCGTTTTGATGTTTGGAGTGTGCTAAGTCCGACGTATAAAGCGTTACAAAATCAAGCTGTTTCAGAGATAGAAAGATGAGATGGATAATAGGAATCTTTTTTTCTATCTTAGGTATCTTATTGTTAACGCACGGACTAAATTTAAGGACTGCTGCTGAAACCAAGGTGGATGGTGACGGCATTGGCGTGTATTTTTTAGGAATAGAAATTAATGAGAGCGTTCCTTCAGTAGATATACCGTCCTATGCTAATGGGTTTATGGGATCTGGCGTGATTTTTTTAATACTTGCTGTTTGTTTGTTCGTCATTCTATTAAGTGAAAAAAGTACATTAAAACCGATCACACCAAAAAAACAGGCTTGAGAATGTGAGAATATCGGGTAATGTATACTGTAAATCTTAAAGAGCAATAAAGATAATAAATGTAGAGTGGGAGGTGAGTGTATGAAGAAAGTGAATGTATTTATCATCATTTGTTTATTCATTGCTATTAGTCCCGCCGCTAAGGTGATGTCACCCACAACAACTGATCCTACTATTCAACTTTCTCACTTTACCCCCGAACCACAAATCTTAGTAGAATAAAACAAAACCCGTTTCCATGGAAATCGGGTTCTGTTTGTTCGTTATCGTTTTCCTGTAAGGCCGTACATAATAAAAGCCACAATTTGATCAATTTCTTTTTCATCATCCCATTCTTTATCAGAGAAGAGAAGAAAGCGTGGGAGTATATAACCAATGATACTTGATGCAGTCATGCGCATGATTGTTTCTGGAGGAAGAGAAACGATCTCCCCTTTTTCTTGGAAATGCTCGATGATCTTCTTGAATTTTTGATACACATGTTGAGTGAAAAGCTTTTGAAACGGCTCGCGTAATTCATCATGAAAAGCGATCTCTTGAATAAAGATTTTTAAGACAGGAAACTGCTTGCGAACAAACTCAAGCCGGTTCTTAGCAATCACTCTTATAAAGTCTTCATAGTGCTCATATTCATTCTCAAATACCTCTTTTGCGAAGGACTTGATAAAAAAGGGAGCTACAAATTTTGCTACTGTTGGTGTAACGATAGCAAGCAACAGCTCTTTTTTCGTTTTAAAGTGACGAAAAATCGTGCCTTCAGCAACTCCGGCTTTTTTTGCGATCTCACTTGTAGAAGAAGCAGCATATCCCTTTTCTGAAAAAGTATCTATGGCTGCTTCTAGGATTTTCTGCTGTTTATCACTCATCGTAGGGGCTTCGTTATCGTTAATTAGGTCGTTGATCCACTCTGAATTGGACATTAAAGCTACTCCTTTTAAAAACGTACATTTTCTTCATTATAGACACTATTGATAGGTAGTACAAACGCTTAATTATAGTCTGCGGTGTTTTTTCAATGCAAGTACGTTTAATATCATAAATAAAAGGGAGAACCCGAGGAGCACAAGCACGTTTCCATAAATTTCTTCCCAACCGTCACCTTGAATCATGATATCCCGAATCGCTTCTCCTCCGTATGTTAATGGCATAATAAAGCTCAAAGGCTGAAGCCAATCTGCCATCGTTTCAATGGTGAACAAGCCAGAGAAAAACACTTGCGGCACAACGACGAGTGGAATGAATTGAATCATCTGCAATTCATTTGTTGCAAAAGCAGAAAGCAATGTTCCGAGTGAAAGGGCTGTAATAGCAAGCATCAGTGTAATCAAAATCACTAACCAAAGAGACCCTGCCATCATGATATCGAGAACATAGATGGCAAACGAAACAATAATGGCAGATTGTAAAATAGTGAAAATGCCAAAACCTAATACATATCCAACTACCATTTCCCATCGTCGCATCGGAGTAGCGAGCAGTCGTTCAAGTGTTCCTGTCGTTCTTTCGCGTAGAAATGAAACACCTGAAATTAAAAAAACGAAAAAGAAAATAAAGAATCCGATTAAGAAAGGACCGATATAGTCAAAAGTCTCCATATCAGCTGAACCATGCAAATATTCAATTTCTGAATTAACTTCTGTATTTTCAATGTCTTTTGCTGGAATTGTTTTCATCGATTTTTGAATAGTCATTATAGAAACTTCGTTTGCTGTAGGATTGCTTCCTTCAAGAGTAATAGTAGTGGAGGGGAAATCAACTACAAGTACAGCATCAAGTTTTTCTTCTTTTAAATCTCGATGAGCTTCGGAACGGTTTTGATAAACGGTGAAGGCTTTATCTGATGATTTCAGTTTGTCTACAACCATTTGTTGATCACTGACAACGCCTATCTTTGGATCATAGTCATTGCTAGAAAAAACGAGGTTTACTAGCGTCAAGATGAGAAGAGGGGCAATGAACATCATCGCAAGGGTACGTTTGTCACGCACGAACTGTCTGATTATCCGGATCACTAGTGCCTTAATTCTCATGATGAACACCTCCATAATAAAGAAATGCTTCTTCGATTGAAGCGCTCGAAGTATTATCTTTTAATTCTTTTGGTGAGCCAGATGCGATTACTTTTCCATCACGAAGCATTCCCAGCTGGCCGCATTTTTCTGCTTCGTCCATTACATGTGTTGTGACTAGAATCGTTGTACCACTCTTGCTTAACTTATACAGTTCATCCCAAATAGACTGCCTAAGAACGGGATCTATTCCTACTGTAGGTTCATCAAGAATAAGAATCTTTGGTTCATGTAAGAGTGCAGCAGCTAAAGATAATCTGCGTTTCATGCCCCCAGAATATTGATTAACAGGCTTTTGTAGAAAGTTTGATAGCTTTACTAGTTCTGAAACCTGATTGATCCGATCTTTTTGTTTTTGTCCTTTTAAACTATAAATTGATGAAAAGAATTCGAGGTTTTCCTTTCCACTTAATTCTCCGTAAAGAGCGTCAGATTGAGCCATAAATCCTATGTGTGTCATCGTGTGAAGATTAGGCATTGAAGAATCAAGTACGTTTATACTGCCAGATGTAGGGGTTTCAATTCCTGCAATCATCTTAACAAGTGTTGTTTTCCCAGCTCCTGAAGGACCCAATAATCCATAGATTTCCTTTTTGTTCACAGTTAGATCAATGTTCTTCAAAACTTGATGAGATCGATAGTTCTTAGAAACGTTCGTTACTTGAATAATAGATGACATATGAAGCCTCCTTGTTTTATTTAAAAGTGAGTACTCACTCATTTACAATCATCATATGCAATTTCACCGATAAATGTCAAGTGAGTACTCACTCATTTTTTTCGACCTGATTATTATGGAGGATACCTGAGTTGAAGTATACTTTTTAGAGCATTATAAGGTGTCATATTTAAAGTATGATAAATGGCGAAATGGAAGTTTAAATGCAAATGGAACTTCAACGATTTGCGATAGGCTGGCACGAATTGAGGAAATGAAATTATTTTTAGAAAAGTTTTGCCTTTCTGAGGTTAAAGTTATCGAGTCTGTATTTGATAATTACCTCATTCTAGACAAAGCTTTATATTTGGAGCGATAAAATAATTGAAAGAACCATTCGCAGGCAAAGGCGAATGGTTCTATTTATGTTTTCTAGTTAGAGTCTTGAGTTCTTTTATAACGAAATTGCTGCCATTTGAACCTTATATAGCAACCAATACAAAAGCCAAGTATGGCTACGAACGAAGCTGTTGCAACCATGATAGTAGCAATCCAAGTTATAGTACTCCAGCCCATTAAATAACTTAAAAATCCAACAGCAAGTAGTGAGATCGCAATCAGTTGATTAAACTGCTGCTGGTCTTTATCTTCTGGAATGTATTCGGAAGGGTTCTTTTTCAAGAATAATTTAGCAACTCTCATTACAGGATTGTAATCAAAGCACATTCCAAGAAGTCCAGCGATTAAAGGAAGTAATAAGAGCCATGATTGACCAGAAAGCCAAGTTGCTACAGTAGATAAAAAAATGAACCACTGATTTGTTCGAACTAAAGGTCTAGGAATAGAAATGGGAGAGTTAGACATATAAATCCGACCTTTCTCATGGGTTTAGTTATCTTATTGTAAATGTAATCGAGAGGAATGTGAAGTGCTAATTCTAATGAAAGGAAGAAGGGGATTATTGTTGTAACAAGAATGTCTTATAGCGAGGTGAGAAAAATGAAGATACAAAGAGACGATCGTGATGTGCATTTTCAGTATGCAGAGGAGATTGAGGAAAAGCTCAAGAATGATACCTTCGCTCAATGGTTAGGTATTGTATTAACGGAGGTTGGTCCAGGAACGGCAGAAGCACAAATGACAATCTCTGAAAATATGCTTAATGCTCATGGTACAGCACATGGTGCTGCATTATTTGCTATTGCTGACTTTGTCTTTGCTGTAGCATGTAATTCTTATGGTAAAACATCAGTAGGGCTTTCTGTAAATATTGGATATCTAGCTGCTTGTCAAAGTGGTGATAAAATAACTGCCAGAGCCATAGAGATTAAACGTAATCATAGGACTTCTTGGTATGAAGTAAGAGTAGAAAATGATAGAGAGCTAGTTGCTCATGTAAGTGCTTTATCTTACCGGAAGAATGAATATTTTGTAGGGAGAGAAGAAGGTTAAGTGGGATTCATAAACCTGAAGACAAAAGACGACGAAGTGAGGTTAGTGCTGCCTCACTTCGTCGTTTTCTTTTATTATCTTAACGTTTTTTTAATATATTTGATTGTCTTTCTTAAATCTTCTGCAGTAGGTCTTCCAAAAGGTCCTGTTTGAATATCAAAATAGACAATTCTTTTTTGATCATCTACTAAAAATAAAGCTGGTTCTCCATGTTCACCATGATCGTCATATAGTTTTCCGTTATGATATTGGACACCATATGGTTCTCCCGCAACACGGTCTGTATCACTAAAAACCGGAAAAGAAAGGGAGTGTTTGTCCTTCATCTTCTTTAGATTTTGTTCTTCATCAGTAGAAATCGCGATGATGTGGGTGTTCAATTCTTTGAACGTTTCAATATTTTGCTCTAATTCTTTCAGCTGATCGTTACATACTGGACACCATTCTCCGCGGAAAAAGACGAGTAAGTGAAAACGGTCATCTTTTTCAAGGTGGCTGTGAAAGGAGAAAGATTCTCCGGATTCGGATTTAATAGTAAAGTCAGGTGCTGTGTCTCCTATTTGTAACATGTGAACATCCCTCCAAAGATAAGTTTCTTCTTTAGCTATTCCTCTTGCAGAAAATTTTAAACTCTTAAGCTTTTTAATTCTTGAAAAATCACTCTTCATACTAGGTCATATCTACGTCCAGATGAGGAAAGAAGTAATAAAATGAAAACCTAATCGATGACTTTATTCCTATTTTAAGTTAAAACTTTTAAAAATTAGTAGTTTATATTTGTTTTTGTTAGAATAGTAAAATTCTTCTTTATTTTCTGTAAATTGGCCTCTATATTAGAAATTGTAGTTCAACACCAAATTAGAGGAGTGAAGTAAATGATTAAGAAGATTGCCACGATGGCAGCGGTTTTACCTTTAGTAGTTTCTCTTGCAACACCAGCGGCAGCTGCAAAAAGCACAGCGGTGAAAGCAAACGTTACACCTCAAGAAATTATCGTAAAATTTAAAGACAACGTGTCAGAGTCAAAAGTAAAATCTCTAGCAGTAAAAGGAAAAGATGAAGTAAAAGAAAAAGGCTCTAAGTTTCATGTAATTAAAGTTAAAGATGGAAACGTAGAAGCAGCCATTGCAGAATATGAAGCGAGTGGAGATGTAGAGTATGCAGAGCCAAACTATACATACCATGCGAGCTGGACTCCAAATGACACGTACTTCTCAAATGGAGTACAATATGCACCTCAAAAAGTAAGTGCTCAATCAGCTTGGGACATCACACGCGGTTCATCTACTACAAAAATTGCAATCATTGATACAGGAGTCGATTACAATCACCCTGATCTAGCTGGTAAAGTTATTAAAGGATATGACTATGTAAGTGACGATTGGGATCCAATGGATCTGAACGATCATGGAACACATGCTGCTGGTATCGCAGCAGCTGCAACGAATAATGCTAGAGGTATCGCAGGAATGGCACCAAACGTATCTATCTATGCTGTACGTGTACTTGATGCGAACGGAAGCGGATCTCTTGATGATGTTGCGAACGGAATCTACCACGCTGTAGATAACGGAGCAAAAGTAGTTTCACTTAGCCTTGGCGGACCTGGATCTGCAACTTCATTACAAAACGCAGTAAACTATGCGGTTTCTAAAGGAGTAGTTGTAGTTGCCGCAGCAGGTAACGAAAACACTTCAGCACCTAGCTATCCAGCATACTATTCAGGTGCCATTGCAGTAGCTGCAACTGACCGCAATGACCTTCGCGCTTCTTTCTCTAACTATGGATCTTGGGTTGATGTAGCCGCTCCTGGTGTAGACATCGCTTCTACTGTACGTAATGGCGGATATGCTTACATGTCTGGTACATCTATGGCTTGTCCTCTTGTAGCAGGTATCGCAGGATTGCTTGCTTCACAAGGAAGAAGTGCTTCTAACATCCGTGCTGCTATCGAGAACACAGCAGATCCTATCTCAGGAACAGGATCTTACTACTCTAAAGGTCGTGTAAACGCGGCAGACGCAGTTCGCTACTAATCTATTCTTTACGCTTACAAACTTCCAAGGCTAGATCTGTTCTAGTCTTGGAAGTTTTTTGTTTGCAATAGTTTGATAGAACTAGTAAATCTTGTCGAATGGTGTTGGAATTTAAGGATAAGGACATATGTTCGCATTGCATAAAATGTCGATGTAGACTTAATAGCTCATTTTAAATACAGGACTTGTGGTAACTTTTAACAATTTGGTAGAATAGTAATATAAATCCTCAACTAGAATCTTTTTTCTTACTAGTATTAAAATCTATAAGAAAGGAGGTTCATCAATTCCCCTTGTATATCCTAGCGTCACTTTCTTTACAAAACATTCTTTTTAAATAAAAAGGAGGTAAAGATAATGAGTGAAGTCTGTTTAATTCCATTTGTTCTTGAAGAGGTCATTGAAGAATCAAAAGAAGAGATTCCATACGGAGTCGAGATGATTAATGCACCGGCGTTTTGGCGAGAAGGTGAAAAAGGACAGAGTGTGGTTGTTGCCGTACTAGATACCGGATGTGATGCAAGCCATCCGGAGCTTGCTGAACGAATCGTTGGTGGTCGGAATTTTGTAGATGGGGATGAAGATGATTATCAAGATGCGCATTATCATGGGACACATGTGGCAGGTACGATCGCAGCTACTTTAAACAATGCCGGTGTAGCGGGTGTAGCACCAGATGTGAAACTCTTAATCTGTAGAGTTCTTGGAAAAGATGGAGGCGGATCGTATCAAGGAATCATCGATGCTATTGACTACTCCGTTAAATGGAGAGGGGAAAATGGCGAGAGAGTGCGTGTGATCTCTATGTCACTTGGTGGACCGACAGATGTACCTGAGCTACATGAAGCGATTCAAAGAGCCGTATTGGAAGATGTGCTTGTAGTCTGTGCAGCAGGTAACGAAGGGGATAATAAGGAAAATACGAATGAGCATGCTTATCCCGGCGCGTATAAAGAAGTCGTTCAAGTAGGTGCAGTGGATGCTAAAATGAAACTTGCTCCGTTTTCAAACACCAATGATGAGATTGACCTGGTTGCTCCGGGCGTTGATGTTGTTTCTACTTATCCAGGAAATAAATATGCAAAGTTATCTGGAACTTCTATGGCGACGCCTCATGTATCGGGAGCAGCTGCATTACTGATTGAACGAGAAGAAAAATTGTTTGGTCGTGAACTTTCAGAAGCAGAGGTCTATGCTCAATTAGTAAAAAATACGTTAAGTATCGGACTAACAAAGAAAGCAGAAGGAAATGGTTTGTTAGTATTAAATGCACAAGAAAAAGCAGTTTGCGATCAGGAGAATTTAAGAGCGATGAGAACTCCTATTGAAACGGCTGCAGCGAAAGAGTCAGAATCATAAATATTTGCCCCGTTTCTTAGGAAGAAAGGGCGTGTATGGGGATGGCGTATAAAATTATTGCGTTGTTGATCAGCTTTGCAACTCTTTGTATTAGAATTTATGAAGAGATGAGAAGACGTGCAAAGAACAGAGCAAAAGAAGAAGAGCTTCAAAAGAAAAAGAAAAGAAAGCGAAAGAAAGCAGTGAAGAAAAAGGAAAAGGAAAGTGCTTAAATGAATAGATTGATTAAAAGCTGATTTTGTGAGATCTAGTATATTCACATGAATCAGCTTTTTTGTCGTAAGTAACCAACTAGAAAGTTGCTTCTATGATTTGAAAAGGAGTAATATATGAGCACTACTGTAAAATAGAGAGGAACGTAACTATGGTTTTATTAGGCTTTCTACTTGTAATCGTAACAGCTGTTTTTTTATTTATGATGATTCATCCTGTTTTTGGTAAGAAGCCCTCAAAACAAGAGGTGAACACGTATGAAACAATAAAAAACTATAATGATGGTGTTTTTACTAATCAGATAGAAACCGTGATGACAACGGATCTACGTTCTATGCTCCCTGTATTAAAAGAATTTTTAAGTGGAAACCCTAATCGTCAGCCTAAGAAAGCAATTCCTATAAACTTGTTTCAGTTACCTGAAGAAGCAAATCAAGAAACAAGAGTAACTTGGTTTGGACATTCAGCATTATTGATAGAGATGGACGGAAAACGCATACTAATCGATCCTATGTTCGGCTCCGCGCCGTCGCCTGTTCCTTGGTTTGGAAACAAGCGTTATAGCAAAGAACTGCCTTTTAAAATTGAAGAACTTCCCCAAGTGGATCTAGTGGTTTTGTCACATGATCATTATGACCATCTGGATTATGAAACCATCAAACAACTTAAACATAAAGTGAAAAATTTTGCAGTCCCGCTTGGCGTTGCTGGACATTTAAAGCGGTGGGGAGTGGAACCAGACCGCATAAAAGAATGTAACTGGTGGGATGAGATACAGTTTTCAGGAATTTCATTAGTCTGCTCCCCCGCACGACATTTTTCAGGAAGAAGCATATCGGATCGTAATTCTACCCTTTGGTGTTCTTGGATTATACAAGGAAAGGATTCGAACATTTATTTTAGTGGGGACAGTGGATATGGACCACACTTTAAAGAGATTGGGAAACGGTATGGACCTTTTGACCTCACTTTAATGGAATGTGGACAATATCATGAGAAGTGGGCTGCGATACATATGATGCCTGAAGAAACAGTACAAGCTCACCTTGATGTAAGTGGCAAAGTCATGCTTCCTATTCATTGGGGTGCTTTTACGCTATCACTGCATGATTGGACAGATCCTGTAGAACGGGCGGTAAATGCTGCAATATTATCCAATGTTCAAATATGTACGCCTCAGATTGGTGAGACAGTTACTCTTGGCTCAGAGTTTTTATCTAGCTCGACGTGGTGGAGAGAGAATAAGAATAGATAAAAAAGAGTGCTCTTCACTGTGGAGGGCACTCTCTACATGTATTCTTTAACTTTTCCACAACTCCAACAGTGGGCCATCACTTCCAAAGAGAGGATCTCTATCAGGTAATGGAACGAGCATAATATCATCTAATACAGCTGGTCGATCATCAGGTTCACCTTTTTTAAGGTTGTGGTCCATTCCATTCGGGTATGCTCCAGCTACTTTAAAATCAGTGCTGGATCCGATACATTTATGTCCGGTACCGGCAGGGAGCACGATAACATCCCCTTTTGAAACAGTAACAGAAACGCCATCTTCTCCTCCAAGTAGGAGAACCGCCTCACCGCTCATAACACCTAGAACTTCATGAGTATTGCTATGATAATGATGATAATCAAAGACACCATTCTTCCAACCATTACTCCAGCCGTTTTGCTCAAAAACGTCTAATGCATCCTGAGGTTCTTTTAATTTTCCTACGTATAACAAAACGGGCCAGGAAGGATGATTCGGAATCGTCCCATCGTCTGTAAAAAACAAAGTTTTAACATCTTCACTCAGCATTTTCATAACCACTTAACCCCTCCCCTGTTTTCGTATCCATTCCCTTATTTTTATGAAAAGAAACCCTTCTTCTTTCGAGAAATAGTATAGGAGAAAAAAGAAATTACGAGTAATAATGCGAAATTCCTCATTAAATGACGAAAACTTATGTGTGAAAAAAAGTTTTCTTTTATGTGAAAAGAGGTATTAGATAGTTACGGCATGATAAATGTTAGTGAAAGGTGGAAATCAGTATGAAGTACAAAGCGAAGGACTGGCTCCGGTTAACGCCGAATGAGAGATACCTGCTTTTATTCGCTGTTTCCCAACTCCAGAAAAAGCTCAGAGCAGGTTAAAAGAACTAAAAAAATAAATGTAAGGCATTTTCGTTGCCACAACTCCCCCTTGTTTGGTTAAAATAAGAATACAAGATAAACAGGGAGGAACACAGGATGATGACTGACCTCAATACATGGTTTGATAAAGGCATGACGCGCTATGCATATATCCATTCAATGAAAACACACAAGGAAAACTTGCTGACGATATATAATTCATTCGTGCTACCTGAACCTATGAAAGATGCGTTGCAAGGCATCCAAAAAAACCGGTTGAGAGCGATCGTGATTACCGAAGATTGGTGTGGTGATGCGATGTTGAATCTTCCTGTTTTTATGCGCATGGCAGATGAAGCACTTATTGATATCCGCTTTATCTTACGCGACCAGCATCCGGAATTAATGGATCGATACTTAACAGCAAAAGCAAAATCAATTCCTATCATTATCTTTATTGATGAGAAGGGAAAAGAAGTTGTAAAGTGGGGCCCACGTGCTCCGAAATTGCAGCAAATTGTTGAAGAGCGCAAAAAGAAGATACCTTCAAAAGAGGATCCACGTTACGAAAAAGCCTTCAAGCTTTTTGCTGATCGAATCTCTAGTTTGTTTACGACTGACCATGCCCTTTGGGAAGAAGTAAGCCTTGATATTATAAAAAAATTATTAGCTAAACTAAATGTTAACAGCCTGTAAAACGGCTGTTTTTTTGTTTGTGTTAAAATAGAGAAATTGATGAGATCTATAAAAAAGAAGTTCGAGGTGTAAGATGAAAAAGAAAGCGAATGTTATTATTCTAGCTGGATTTTTAGGAAGCGGAAAAACGACATTGCTCAAACAGCTGCTGTCATATGAAAAAGAACAAAAGCATAAAACAGCTGTATTAATGAATGAGATTGGGAAAGTTTCGATCGATTCTGATTCTGTTCCAGAAGATGTTCCGCTTAAAGAGCTTCTCAACGGCTGTATATGCTGTTCTTTATCGGATCAACTTGAAAAACAGCTTTGGGGACTATGTAAAGAGAATGAGCTTGATACGTTAATTATTGAAGCAACAGGTGTCGCTCATCCGATTGATGTACTTGATGCCTGTTTGTCACCTTATCTAATCGACGACTTACAGATAGCAGGTATCATTTCAATCATGGATGCACCTCGATGGCTAGAACGAGAGAGTATGAATGTTCAGGCTAGAATGCTCATGCTTGAGCAGGTTAAGCACGCAGATTATATCGTGTGGAACAAAACAAGCGGTTTGACGGAGAAAGAGAAGATGATGCTTACGAGTGACGCATCAAGGTTGAATGAAGGCACTCCATTTGTGTTAACAGATTTTGCGAAGGTAGAACTGTCTCAACTTTTTTCACTTTCCGTAAAAAAGCGATCAGATCACCAGTCTATTTCCGCAGATAAATTGAATGTCAAAACTTTTATTTATTCGTTTAAAGGACCTGTTAATAAAGAGTTGTTTGAAAACTGGCTGAGAAATGTACCCTCATCGATCTACAGAATCAAAGGGTATATTCAGTTAGAAAATCAAATTTATCTTTTTCAGTACTCTTATGGCTTGCCTACTTACGAAAAAGAATTGATGAAGATGCCGCTAAGACTTGTTTTTATTGGAGAAGACCTTGACCCTGATCAGTTAACAAGAGGGCTGAGTGAAGTTGAAATCGAAAGTTAATAAAGAAAACACTTGTGACATCGGGGTTGCAAGTGTTTTTTTTCTGCTTTTTATAATCCTAATCCAATTAACCTCTTTTTGTTCACTGTAATCTCTCCTTTGTAAAGAAATTCAGTTTATTTTATGCTATTCTTTAATTATCATTATTTTCCAATCCTTAATGAAGGAGGTATCATGATGACAACAAAGTTAATGACTCATGACCACCGAAACATTCATTCTGACATCTATAAAATGAAGCCAGGGCCAGTGGCAGTTCGTGTGATACCAGCTATGAAGTACGTTTCGCAAGAGATGACCACATCCTATCGCATGGATTGGGCAGGTAGGCCAGAACCAATTGATGAGCAATGGATCGTCTGGAAAGTCGTAAATCAGCTGAAATATTTAACGAAAAATAAGTTAAGTTACAAATTTACTTTAATGCCGCATGAGATTCTTTGGCATGAGAAAAATGTCAGTAGGTCAATTACAACTCAAATGATGCAAGTCCCTGATTGTATAACTAAAGAATTATTTGAAGAAGCATGTTTTCACGTTGAAAAGAGATTAGGAAAGAAGTTTCCAACACTACAACTCATTTCTAATGAGTCGCTCACTTGTGTTCAAAAGTTACATAGAGGTCACTATCGAAACTCAATTGAAACCCTGGAAGAGATAATGAATTTCGCCGAAGAAGAGAGCCTTTCGCTAAAAAGTAGTTATAAAGAAATCTATTTAACTCCTGCTATGATGTGTCATAAACCTGAAACATGGAAAACCGTTGTGAGTGTGGAGATTAATAAAAGGAAGCCTGGAGTACGAAATGAATGAAGACAAAATTAAATTTAAATTGGAATTAAAAGAAGATAAGAGATCAACCTATGCATTTCGTATGATATTTACTTTCTTGATCGTTTGTCTTCTGGTCGTTTTTGTTGTAGATATAGATGATCAAAGTGTTGAGACACAAGGAATTGCTAGACAGTGGGGAGAGGCAAAGTTAATAAATAATGAATCAATGCAATATACATTACTCTCCGATTCGGAAAAAATGAAATACGTGGATATTATTTCAGAAACTATTAAAGAAGAACAACCTACATACTCATTTAAAGAGTTAGATCAGTTTGAATATCGTATAAACAGTAAGGAATATATTTACAGACTTCACTACTACAAAATGGAATCCTGTGCAGATTGTCAAAAAGATGTATGGGTTCGTATAAAGAAAGAGGATAAAGGATGGTTTGTAACTCACATTAACTATTCTGAATCCAAAGCAGAACCAAAAATTCGCAATGTGGAAAGAGAGCAAATACCTACCACTGAAAAACAAGAAAAAGAATTGCAAGACAAAAAGTCATTCATTATGAAGTTTCTAAACTAACTAAAAAAATCAATCTGAGGGAGATTACAATGAAATATCGATATCTTGGGATTACATTCGTAATTATTGGAGCACTAATCATGATAATTTCTTTAACGATAGGTTCTGAACATGAGAGGATCATTCGGATAGGTGGGGGTAGTTTATTCTTCATCGGTACTCTTTTGATACCAGATTATATTGTTAATTCTAGGAACCAAACAAAAAATAGATAAGAGCTGCACTCATAAGGAGTGCAGCTCTTTTTCGTTCTCAAGATCTTTAAGAGAGGAAAAAATATAATCAGGTTTAATACCTAAAACATCTAATGGTAGATTTCCTCGATTGACCCATGCGGTCTTAAATCCATATGCTGCTGCACCGGTGATGTCCCAGAAGTTAGAACTCATGAATAAAATTTCTTCCCGGTTTACAGCTAACGTCTCCTGAGCATACTGATAGGCAGCAGGTGCAGGTTTATATTGTTGAACATCCTCAATCGAAAGTAGATCTATTACATCTGTTAGTTCTCTTTTTTTAACTAATGGCTTTAGCATTTTATAAGTTCCATTAGAAAAAATAACTTGCTTAATATTAATTTGTTGAATTTTATGAAGAGTGTCAGGAACTTCTTCATAGACTTGGAGTTCTAGATAAGCATCCATTAAAGAATCAAGTGCTTCTTCGTTGCATTGTAAAGAGAATTTTTTTAAAGTATATAAAAGAGCATTGCGAGTGATTTCGGAAAATGGAATGTATGTTCCAGTTAGCTGGTGAAGCATGAAGTACTCTACTTGTTTTTTTCGCCATTCTTCACTGATCGATTTACCATGTCCTTTAAAATGAAACTGGGCTTTTTCAGTAACGGAATGTACATTAAAAAGTGTTCCGTATGCGTCATAAACAAAAGCTTTAATCGTCAATGAAGCACCTCCTTATAATACAAGGATACCCGAAATCAAAGCAGCTTAACTTTCATAAAAATTTCGTAAAAATTTAGGTGAATTTCCCTTTCATTGAGGGAATAGATAACAATGAGGTGATAAAAATGAAAATGCAATTGTATCTGTTATTTGGTTTTATCTTCGCACTAATCATAGCAACGTTCGCGGTCATAAATGTTGGTGATGTAGAAATCAACTACCTCTTTGGAACTGCCAACTGGCCATTAGTACTCGTCATTTTAGGATCAGCCGTAATCGGTGGCCTATCAGTCGGACTATTTGGTCTGATTAAAGTAATTCAACTGCAGCGACAAGTGAAAAAGCTGCACCAGATTCATAATGAAAAAGAATCTTGGAAAGAAGAACCTGTTGCTGAACATACTTCTGAACCTGTAACTCCAACAGAAGAAGTTCCTCATGAAAAAGAAGAAGAAAACAAGTAGATGCAAAAGAAACCCTGAAAGTAGTCTTGAAAGATTACTCTCAGGGTTTTTTGCATGTTATAAAACTAATACTTGAAAGCGATATCAAAAAGCGTTAAGATAACTACTAATCAGTTCCAAAACGTTTTGGAGGATAACGAATGGCTACAATAAGAGATGTTGCTAAAAAAGCAGGAGTGTCTGTAACAACGGTTTCCAGAGCGTTGAACGGCTACTCTGATGTAAACGAAAAAACAAGAGAAAAAATTAAGGTGATCGCTCAAGAACTTAATTATAGTCCTAGTTTATTAGCTCGAAGTCTTGTAATGAAAAAGACGAAAACCATTGGATTGCTCGTATCCGGACTTCGAATTGAAGGAAGTAAAGACAATTTTACCTTTGAAGTACTCTGCGGCGTGAATGATTGCGCTGGTGAACTTGGATACGAACTTGTATTGATCAGTACAGATTCCAAAAAACAACAAGAAAAAACGTATAACCAGCTGTGCAATGAAAGAAAAGTAGAAGGGGTGATCCTACAAGGCATTAAAACGGATGACCCGTACTTGGATGAGGTACTAAAAAGCGATATTCCTTGTATTCTTATCGATATACCGATTGAAAGTGATTCTGTTGGATATGTTACAACCGACAACAAAGGTGGGGCACAAACAGCGGTAGAGCATCTCGTTGATTTGGGGCATAAAAACATTGCGATGATTAATGGGCATAGTCAAGCTTTTGTCAGCCGGGAACGTTTAGCAGGTTATCAAGGAGGATTGAAGAAAAAAGGAATTTCCTATAATGAAAATTATGTTGTAAACGGTGCTTTTTTAGAAGAATCGGCAGAACTTGAAACAACCAAACTATTAAGAAAACACCCTGAGATTACGGCGTTGTTTTGTGCCAGTGATCTAATGGCGATGGGGGCTATGAGAGCCGCTAAAAAGTTGGGAAAAAAACTTCCAGAAGATTTATCTGTTGTTGGTTATGACAACATTATCCTTTCCTCTTATTCATCGCCATCTCTATCTACAATCGCACAAGACCGCTATAGATTAGGGTTTGAAGCAACGACACTTCTAA
Organism: Fictibacillus halophilus; assembly: GCF_016401385.1. NCBI lineage: Bacteria > Bacillati > Bacillota > Bacilli > Caryophanales > Fictibacillaceae > Fictibacillus > Fictibacillus halophilus. The sequence continues at coordinate 641,987 of NZ_JAEACF010000001.1, forward strand.
CGAAACTGCTAGAAGGAAAGGAAGTTGAAAAGAATAAAGTTCTCCAAACGGCTTTCATCAAAAGAGAATCAACAACCGAAAACCACAGATAGTGGTTTTTACTTAGACCAAGACCGAAAACGTTTTGGAAACACCCTTACTTATAAAAATCAGGAGGATTTAGCAAATGAACTACCGTGTAATCAAAGAAAACGACCTATTTTTTTTAACTGATGACAAAGGTAATATTCCGAAAGAGAATGATTATGGACTAGGGCTATATACGAAAGACACCCGGTTTCTAAGCAAGTTCGATATTAAAATAAACGGTAAAGATCCTATACTTCTTTCCTCATCAGCGGATGAGAATTATGAAGCTGAAATCCTGCTAACCAACCCTCACATGGAAGAGGACGGAAAACTCATTCTATGGAGAGAATCTGTTGAGATTGAAAGAAAGCGCTTAATTTATGATGGAGTTTTATATGAAACACTTAAACTGAAAAGCTATTATCCAAAGCCTGTAGATTTTGAAATTAGTGTTCATGTTGATGCTGATTTTACAGACATGTTTATAATTCGCGGTTTTCAATATGGTGAGATTGGAAGAAGAACAGGCGAAAAAGTTACAGAGAACTCGTTCGATTATTTTTACAAGGGTGCAGACGATGTTGAACGTGCGACAAGAGTACAATGGGATCGAGATGCAAAGTCGGTTGATAAAGACGGCTCTATCGCATTTGATTTTCATTTGAATCACGGTGAGGTCGAAACGGTTACGTTTTCTGTAACTCCAGAAATAGACGGGAAATCAGGTACAGTTATAGATCCGGAGAAAGCGCTTCAACTGCTAAAGACTTCATACAAAGAATGGGAAAGAGATACAACAAAAGTTCAAACAGATTATAAGCCTCTTCAAAGACTTGTCGACAGAGGCATTATGGATCTTCGCGTATTGTTAACGGACATTGGACATGGAGCGTTCCCAGTAGCAGGATTACCTTGGTTTGGTGTTCCTTTCGGAAGAGACAGTTTGATCGCAGCGCTTCAGATGCTTGCTTTTAATCCTGAAATAGCAAAAGGTACTTTATTAACCATGGCTTCTCAACAAGGTACGAAAGTAGATCCTTGGCGTGATGAACAACCTGGCAAGATCATGCACGAGATCCGATACGGAGAACTAGCTTCTACAAATCAAGTTCCTTTTACGCCTTATTACGGAACGATTGATGCAACACCTCTGTTTTTGGTTCTTTTATCTGAATACACAAAATGGACAGGTGACTTATCTCTAGTAGAGCAGCTGAAGTCGAATGTAGATGCAGCACTAAATTGGATCGACGAATATGGTGACCAGGATGGTGATGGATTTGTGGAATATCATCAAGAATCGAGTAAAGGAATCGCGAACCAAGGCTGGAAGGATTCTGGAGATTCGATCGTCCATCGAAACGGAGATTATGCTGAAACACCAATAGCGCTATCTGAGGTTCAAGGTTATGTCTATCAAGCCAAAATCGGTATAGCGGCTATTTTTGAAGTGCAAGGAAAAGTGGAAGAAGCAAACAGACTTCGTCATGATGCAGAAAAGCTAAAGAAATTGTACGACGAGAAATTCTGGATGGAAGATCAAGAGTTTCACGCGATCGCGTTAGATAAGGATAAAAAACAGGTAGGGACATTAACGACCAATCCGGGGCATGTTCTTTTTGCAGAGATGTTGGACGGTCCTAAAGCAAGTAAGGTGATAGAAAAACTTGTTTCGCCTAGCTTTTTCTCCGGTTATGGTATTCGAACGATGGCAGAAGGAGAAGCGGGTTACAACCCGATGAGCTATCACGATGGAAGCATATGGCCGCACGACAACAGTATGATCCTGCTTGGTATGAGTAAGGTCAATCATCAGAGTGATGCAAACACTGTGATTTCAGGATTGATTACTGCTGCTAGTCACTTTGAATATGACAGGCTGCCAGAGCTTTTCTGTGGATATGGTTCTAAAAAAGGTAAAGCAGTAAATTACCCGGTCGCATGTTCACCACAAGCTTGGGCTGCTGGAACACCATTAGTATTCATCCAAACGATTCTTGGATTATTTCCTGATAGTTTAAACAAAGTCATTCACCTGTCTCCTCAACTGTTGGAGGAGATGAATGAGCTTAAAGTAGATAAGATTAAGGTCGGAGAAGGACATCTTTCCGTTCACGTTCGACGTGAGGCTGAAGAAACAACAGTAGAGATTAAAGAGAATACAACAGGATATGAAGTAATCCAAAAATAGAGTGGTTCGTTCACCTTATGTAGAGAAGGGAGTTTTAGAAGATGAGACATACAAAGTGGCTGTCTGCAATAGGTGTACCTTCGCTGCTTTTAGCAACGGTGTTATCTGGCTGTGGAAATGACAATGGAAAAGAAGAAACTCAATCAGGGAAAACAGAGATTGTTCTGAGTGGTTGGGGTGGAAATCCGACTGAGAAGAAATTGTTAAACGAAGTTCTATCAGATTTTGAAAAAGAACATCCCCACATTGATGTGAAACTGAATACAATTAGTGATCAATACATGGATGTTTTGAAAACACGATTGATCGGTGGAACCGCAGCAGATGTATTCTATCTTGATGCTTTTGAAGCTCCTGCTCTCATTGAGACAGGCGCTGTTGAACCGCTAAATAAGTATGTGACAAAAGAGTTTGACCTTGCAGATTTTGAAAAACCGATGCTTGATGCTTTTAAAGAAGGTGAGAAGCTTTACGGTCTGCCAAAGGATTACTCAACACTCGCTCTTTTTTATAACAAGAAAATGTTTAAAGAAGCTGGAATAAAAGAACCTCCAAAGACATGGGAAGAGATGGAGGTCATCGCAAAAAAACTGACCGATCAAAAGAAACAAGTATACGGACTTGGAATGCTTCCACAGATTGAACGGATGTATTATATGGCAGAATCTCAGGATGGACAGGTCATCACAGATGGTCGAGCCACTTTTGCTGACAATAAAGTTGTGGATGCTATCCAGCCAATTGTTGATATGCATGTGAAAGATAAGACTGCAGCAACGCCTTCAGAAGTTGGCGCCGGGCAATCAGCTGGTGAGATGTTCGGTCGCGGCAATGCGGCTATGGTTATGGAAGGAAACTGGAACATACCATTTTTAGAAGATACGTTCCCAGAGCTTGATTATGGAACAGCTGAGTTACCGACAGTAAACGGTAAAAAAGGAACGATGTCTTTTGCAGTCGGATACGCGATGAATGCAGAATCAGAGCATAAGAAAGAGTCATGGGAACTGATTGAATATCTTACGGGCAAAGAAGGTATGAAGAAGTGGACGAGCAAAGGCTTTGCTCTTCCAACAAGAAAGTCTGTAGCTACTGAACTAGGTTTTGATCAAGATGAACTTCGCGGACCTCTTGTGAGCGGCGCAGAATATGCAACGGTATGGCAGGATGGTCCAACACTGCCAATCGTAATGAACAATTTTAATAACCAATTCCTGAGTGCGTATTTAGGTGATCGACCTTTAAAAGAAGCATTAAACGATGCAGAAAAACAGGCGAACAGAGAGATAAAAGTAACAGAATAATGACTTATGAATCGAGGTGAACCAAGTGAGGATGTTATCTAAAAAAGATCGAAGAGAAGCGGGGCAAGGCTATCTATTTCTTTTGCCAGCGCTACTCGTATTAGGAGTATTTGTGATCGCACCAATTCTATATGCTGTGTTCCTTTCCTTTCATAAGGTAGAACTGATCGGTGGTGCGACCTATGAGTTTAGAGGGCTCGATAACTTTATGAAAGTAACATTTGATGATCGAGCTATTATTGCACTCAAGAACACGGCGATCTATGTTGCGATCGTAGTGCCAACTCAGACATTTCTTGCTCTCGTATTAGCAGCATCATTAAATGCAGGGCTTAAAGGACAAAAGTTCTTTCGCATCGTATACTTCTTACCAACGTTAACTTCATCCGCTGTCTTAACACTTATTTTTATGTGGATGTATAACCAAAACGGATTGATTAACTATGTACTAAAGTTCTTAAATCTGCCAACGTATAACTGGATTGGTGATCCAGACGTTGCTCTTATCGCCATCATGATCATGAATATCTGGGCAACAGCACCGTTTTTCATGGTTATCTATCTAGCAGCTCTTCAAGATATTCCAGACAGTCATTATGAAGCAGCTGAACTCGACGGAGCAGGTCCGATTCAAAAGTTTTGGCATATTACGGTTCCAAACTTACGACCTGTAACATCTTTTGTGGTGATTATGGGTCTGATTGGTACATTCCAGCTTTTCGATCAATCTTATATTTTCTCTGGAGGCTCGGGCGGACCGAACAACTCCACTCTAACGGTCGTTCTCTTAATCTATCAATATGCATTTAAGACACTTGGAACGATGGGTTACGCTACAGCGATCGCTTTCATGCTTGCCATCATCATTTTAGTGGCAACACTTTTACAGCGCAAATTTTCAAAAGAAGAATCACTATATTAAGGAGGAGATACCATGAAAAAACGTACGGCTGGAAGAAAAGCTTTGTATGTCATCCTTGTCGTTTACGCGATCATCACCGTCATTCCGTTTTTATGGGCACTGTCTTCTTCCTTTAAAACACTTGGTGAGATCGTAAGTGTGTCGATTAATTTTATTCCAAAAGACTTTACACTTGATAACTATAAGCAGATCTTTACGAGAGAGCCCCTATTCGGAAGATGGTTGTTTAATAGTTTGTTTATTGCAACTGTCGGAACTCTATTAAACTTATTGTTCAACTCCATGGCTGGATATGCACTGGCAAGATTAAGCTTCCCAGGGAAGAAGAGTATTTTCTTAATGATATTGGCTGTATTGATGATTCCTTTCCAAGTAACGCTCATTCCAAACTTCTTAATATTAAAAGAACTTGGCTGGCTCAACTCTTATCAAGGGATGATCATACCAGGTGCGGTGAACGCGACATTCATTTTTATGATGAGACAGTTCTTTATCAATTTTCCGAAAGAAGTGGAAGAAGCAGCTGCGATCGACGGGCTTGGACGGTTCGGTACATTTTTTCGTATCGTTTTACCTCTCGCAAAACCGGCACTTGCAGCTCAGACAATCTTCGTATTCATGGCGTTCTGGAACGATTTCATGAGACCTCTCATCATTTTGTCCGATCAAGACATGTTCACTCTGCCGCTAGGACTGAACTCGTTCAAAGGACAGTTTATCTCATTTTGGAACTATATCATGGCCGCATCGATGGTCTTTACGTTACCGATAATCGTCCTGTACGCGTTCTTCAACCGATATTTTGTAAAAGGAATCAAATTTACGGGGGATAAATAATCCATCTTATTCTCTCAAAGTGTATAAACGGAATAAACCATTCTAGCTTATAGAATGGTTTATTCATTTTAAATATGTTAACCAAAAAAAATTTTAAGTTGACGTAATTGTGAACCTTCGCTATTCTAAATCGTATATAGAACTTATTCTTGGAGGTTTATGAAGATGACAGCACAAAGAAATGGTTTGAAAACAATTGATATTACGTTAGTTGGCATGTTTGTAGCTCTTATGGCGATAGGAGCAAACATTACGACCATGTTTCCGTTCATGGTGGTTGGAGGCGTGCCCATTACGTTGCAGACCTTTTTCTGTATTCTAGCAGGAGCCTTGTTAGGAAGTAGATTAGGTGCTATTGCGATGAGTGTATACGTACTCGTCGGATTAATAGGAGCACCTGTCTTCGCGCAATTTAAAGGTGGCTTTGCAACAGTTATTAGCCCGACCTTCGGATTTTTATTATCGTACATTTTGGTAGCATATCTGACAGGTCTAATCATTGAAAAAAATGGTGGAAAAGCTTCTTACATTGTAGCAACCCTTGTAGGAACAGCGGTTAATTACATTGTAGGTACAAACTTGATGTTCATGGCTTATAAAATGTGGGCAGATGCACCAGAAGGTTTCACATACTCAATGGCATGGGCGTGGATGATGGTTCCACTACCTAAAGATATCATTCTAGCGATTTGTGCCGGTATGTTAGCTCCGAGAATTAATTTTGCACGTAAAAAGGCGATGTCTCAACGAACAAAACATGCGTCATAAAGGAGTGCAGTTAAGATGATATGGAATGCTCTTGCTGAAAAAGTATTAAGTGGAGAAGAGATTTCAAATGAAGAGGCACTTGGTATCTTGAATTGTCCAGATGAAGATCTGCTATTGCTGCTGCACGGGGCTTATCAAATCAGAAAGCATTTCTATGGAAATCTTGTAAAACTCAATATGATTATGAATACCAAGTCAGGTGCATGTCCAGAAAACTGTGGGTATTGCTCACAATCTATTGTTTCAACTGCACCCATTGAGACTTATCGAATGATGGATAGTGATGAGATGGTAAAAGGAGCTGAAGCAGCGTATAACTTGAACGTTGGAACGTATTGTATCGTTGCGAGCGGTCGTGGACCTACAAACCGAGATGTCGATAAAGTTGTTGAAGCTGTCAAGAGAATCAAAGATACATATGGTTTAAAAGTATGTGCGTGCCTCGGCATCTTAAAACCAGAACAAGCAGAGCGGTTAAAAGAAGCGGGTGTCGATCGGTACAATCATAATCTCAACACTTCTGCTCGAAATCATAAAAATATTACAACGTCTCACTCATACGATGATCGAGTGAATACGGTAAATATCATTAAGGAAAGTGGAATTTCTCCTTGCTCAGGAGTTATCGTTGGCATGCGAGAGACAAAACAAGATGTTATTGATATGGCAAGAAGCCTTAACGTACTTGACGCCGATTCTATTCCAGTCAATTTCTTGCATGCCATTGATGGCACACCGCTTGAAGGAACAGATGAGCTCGATCCTCGTTACTGTTTGAAGGTACTTGCATTATTTCGTTATATCAATCCTACTAAGGAGATTCGTATATCAGGTGGGCGCGAGGTGAACTTAAGAAGTCTACAGCCACTCGGTTTATACGCAGCGAACTCCATTTTCGTAGGAGACTACCTTACGACGAGAGGGCAAGAGTCAACTGCAGACCATAAGATGCTAGAAGATATGGGCTTTGAAATTGATCGTACTCCTGTTATGGCACCATAGTTTTTTGTTAAAGATTGAAAAGCCACTCGAAGCTTTGTACAATAGGGAGTATTCTATTGTACATAGTGGGAGTGGTTTTTTTTGGAAAAATGGCAAAGATGGATGGAGAAAGTAAACTGGGCAGAGCTCATGCTATCGGCTGGTCTATGGGCGGCTAAGTTTTTATTAATCATCGTCATGTTCTTGGTTATCCGTTCTATCGGTAGAAGGGTGATCAACCGAATGTTTGATAAAGCGGCAACACATAGAAAGATGTCATCAGGAAGAATTATTACGCTACAAAAGCTTGTGGTCAACCTATTTTCATACGTTTTAATCTTTGTTTTTGCTGGTATCTTGTTTAAACAATTTGGACTTGAAATTGGTACACTTATTGCTGGTGCAGGGGTAGTCGGATTAGCCATAGGTTTTGGAGCGCAGGGACTCGTAAGTGATGTTGTAACGGGATTCTTCATCCTGCTAGAAAAACAGATGGAAGTTGGAGACTATGTAACGATTGGCGGTGTAGATGGAATTGTAGAAGAAGTGGGTTTAAGAACAACTCACATACGCGCGTTTGATGGCACACTTAATTATATGCCGAACCGTGAGATCAGTACGATTGCGAACCATACACGTGGTAATATGCGTGCGCTCGTTGATATTGGGATCGCATATGAAGAAAATATAGATAAGGCTCTCGTAGTACTTCAAGATGCTTGTGATAAGGTTAAAGAAAATAACCCGAGTATTATGGAAGGGCCGAACGTGTTAGGTGTTCATATGCTAGGATCTTCCGACGTTGTTATTCGTATTATTTCTAAGACGATAAACGGAGAACAATGGGCGGTAGAAAGAGAATTGCGTAAAGCACTAAAAGAAGCTTTAGACGCAAACGGCATCGAGATTCCATATCCTCATCAAGTAAACGTAGAAAAAGGAGCATAAGAAAAGCCGGGAAAGTGCTTCCCGGCTTTTTCTTTAATTCTTTTCAATATTTTGTTTTGATAAATAATCGCTTACACTCTTCAGTTTTGTTTTATGTGCCATAATGTAAAGAATATCGTGAGCGTGAATCTCTGTTCTCCCTGTTGGTGTGATCAATTCATCGCCTCGAATCATTGCACTTACAGTAGATTCATTTGGTAAGGAAATTTCCTCAAGTGTCTGTCCGATGATTTTTGCATGTTCGGGTACAAAAAATTCTACGATTTCTGCGTTGGCTTTCCCCATCGAAACAAGTTCCAATACATGTGGAGAAGTAGGTTTTTCTTTTTCCGTTAACTTTAATTTCTGAGCTACCCAAGGAATAGTTGATCCTTGTATGAGAGCGGATGTAAGAACAACGAAGAAAACAAGATTAAAGAGCAACTGGCTGTTCTCTACTCCCTCGATGAGTGGGAACGTAGCAAGAACAATAGGAACAGCTCCACGAAGACCAGACCACGAGATGAATAATTTTTCGTTTAATGAGAAAGCAGAAGTAGGCATACTTAGGAAGACACCTATTGGACGTGCGATGACAATAAGTACGAAAGAGATTATTAGCCCTTTTAGCATAATATCAACATGAAACAGCTCACTCGGAAAAACAAGTAAACCTAAGATCGCAAACATTAAAATCTGCATCATCCAAGCGAAACCTTCGTTAAATCGTACGATTGAGTTTCTGTATGTAAGGTGACTGTTCCCCATAAACACAGCTGCAACATATACAGCAAGCAGTCCACTTGCTCCAGCAAGCATCGTAATCCCATATGTCAGGATAGCAAAAGAAAGAGCAAATACGGGATACAGTCCACTTGATTCAAGTCGTATACGGTTAATGGCATAAACGGCAAACTTACCAAAGAAATAGCCAAAAACAGCTCCCATCCCCATCTGCCAAAAGAATGATAGAACAAGTCCTGTAATGGAAGTTGAGTCTTTTGTGAGCAACTCAATAAATGTGATTGTTAAAAATACAGCCATCGGATCATTGGAACCAGATTCTGCTTCAAGAGTTGAAGAAAGTTTTTCTTTAACATTTTTTCCGGCTAAAACAGAGAATACTGCAGCAGCATCTGTGGATCCAACGATCGAACCGAACAAAAATGCTTCTAGCCAATTAACATCTAATAACAACTTAACGGATACAGCAACAACGGCTGTTGTTAGAAATACACCAAACGTTGCGAGTGATAGTGAAGTGGCTAAGATGGGTCTTACGCTATTCCATTTTGTCTGAAGTCCACCTTCAAATAAAATAATAATAAGAGCAATTACTCCGACCAGCTGACTTAAGTGCGGGTCATCAAAATAAATAAAATTAAGGCCATCACTTCCTACAAGCATTCCAATTCCAATAAAAAGAACAAGAGCAGGTACACCAAAGCGAGAAGAGAACTTCGTAGTAACTACTCCTAGCAAGAGTAGAATCGCGAGTAATAAGATAAAATAATCTACGTTTAATCCACCTTCAAACATAACAACTCTCCTTTATCTATTCGTTATGACGAGATTGTTTAACTACACAATTTTTAAGCAAATCTTTTTACAGTATCGACGACAATTATTGTCTTGAAACAATTGACATTTTAACCAAAAGCGGGTAATCTTGACGGAAGATAGTGGTTGTAAAATTACATCACCTTCGTCATTTTTTTACATAAACTATTATGGGAAGTTTTTTCTCCATCATTTCAGGGTAAGTAAAATGTTGAAGAGATTTACAGGAGGGATTGAACGTGTCAGCGGACCATCTAAAAAGAGAAAACTTAATTGCTGATCTATTGTTACATAATATCTATAAGACAGCAGATGGACGTCATTTATACGAGCTTTCTTTGCAGGATCTTGAACAACAATTAAAGGATTTACTTTCCCCGCCTGCACAAGAAAAAGCAACTTAAATTAGGTTGAGTGATAAATGGTATAACTTTAAACTGGCTCTTCGCCAGTTTTTATTTTGCAAGTTTCAGTCATTTTTAAACTAACACAAAAGAAAGAAGACTTCACACTGGAAGTCTTCTTTCTTTTGACTTAATTATCTTTAGAAACATCTTCATCCCAAGCTTCTGTGTTTTTGAGTCCAATACTAGATGGACGGAAAATGGGATCTTTTCCTTCTTTCTTTTGTTTCAAGTAGTCACCAAGTGCATCAAAGGCAATTTTTCCAAGAAGTGAAATAGCGATTAAGTTGATGATTGCCATAAGCCCCATGAACAAATCTGCTAAACTCCATACAAAATCTAATGATGCAACAGCTCCGTAGCCTACCATTGCAACAACAGTTGCTCGATAAAGAAGTAGCCATACTTTGTTCGTGCTGATAAATTCTATGTTCGATTCTCCGTAATAATAATTTCCAACTACAGAACTAAAACAGAACAACAATACGATAATCGCAAGGAATGGACCAGCCCAAGAACCTAGAGCCGTGTTGAGTGCTTCTTGAGTTAGAACGATTCCATCTGATTCGTTAGAAGTATATTTACCCGATAACAGGATAATGAATGCTGTTGAAGAACAAATTAACAATGTGTCAACAAATACACCCAATGATTGTATTAGACCTTGTTTAACGGGGTGACTTACATCTGCAGTAGCTGCAGCGTTAGGAGCACTCCCCATACCAGCTTCGTTGGAGAACAGGCCTCGTTTGATGCCGTTCATCATCGCTGCACCTAGTGCTCCGCCGGCAACTTCTTCGATACCAAAAGCACTTTTAAAAATCATGCTAAACACAGCGGGAAGCTCTGTGACATTTGTAATGACAATATATAATGCAGCTAGAATATATAATCCAGCCATGATAGGAACGATAATTTCAGAAACTCTAGCTATACGCTTAATTCCACCAAATATAATAAAAGCTGTTACTACTGCTAAACCAATACTAATATAGATAGGATCAATATTAAACGAAGCTCCAAAAGCATTGGCAATAGTATTCGATTGAACCGAATTAAAAGCTAGTCCGAATGTAATCGAAATCAATACGGCAAAGATAATACCCATCCATCGAGCGTTCAACGCTTTTTCCATGTAATAGGCTGGTCCACCACGAAAAGCATCTCCATCACGTACTTTATAGATTTGAGCTAACGTACTCTCTACAAAAGCAGATGCTGAACCAATCAATGCAATCAGCCACATCCAAAAAACGGCGCCGGGTCCACCTGCTGTAATAGCGAGGGCTACCCCAGCTAAGTTACCAGTTCCTACACGTGATGCAGTACTGATACAGAACGCTTGAAACGAAGAGACACCTTTCTTGTCATCTCGCGCCCCTTCGCCTAAAAGACGAATCATCTCCCCGATCATACGAAACTGAACAAATTTTGTTCTGACCGTAAAGTAAAGTCCTAGCCCAATTAACATGATTATTAGGATATAAGACCATAAATATGTGTTAATACTTCCTATGATATTGTTAATCCAATCCATACATACACCTCATTTAATCTTTTGTCTATCTCAGCTGCACACCAATTTTTAATGTAACAAAAGCTAACATTTTAATCAATTATAATTTTTTCCATGTGCATTTCTGGATGATTCCCCGAGGAGAATATTTCTTTATTAAAGAAGTTACACACGGTCAATATGATAAAAATTTAAGCTGCGTTCCATTCTCACCAAACATCCGGTTCTGAATATACTAGATAAAATTGATTGTAATAATCGGAATTAAAGTAGGTGTTGAGGGTGGATGGCGGAACCCCTTTATTTATACAAAAGTTTTTTCAATCACCAAAACAAGTGGGGAGCCTTTTTCCAAGCTCTCTTAGCTTAGCTAAGAAGATGACAACTCCTCTTTGCTGGGATCATATTGACATCGCTGCTGAATTAGGAGCAGGTACTGGTGTAATTACAAAAGAAATCGTACGCAATCTAAAGCCAGATTCAGAACTTTATATATTTGAAAAAGATGAAGAGATGAGAAAAAAACTTAGATTCCATTTTTCTAGAAACACTGTCTGTGAAGATGCTCGTCATATCTTAACCAGTATCGGAAAAGAGGAAGGGACATTAGATGCGATTTTCTCAGGACTTCCGTTTGCAAATTTCACTCGTGAGTTGCAAACAGAAATCGTTGAGGAAATTTATCGGTCTCTTAGACCAGGAGGAGTATTAGTAGCATTTCAATATTCTACTCAGATGAAAAGAACGTTTAAAGAGATCTTCCGTACCGTTGAAATTGCATTTGTACCGAAAAATTTCCCTCCAGCATTCGTATATACTTGTGAAAAATAAAAAAACCATAAAAGTGAATCGTTCCAATAAGAACGAATCACTTTTATGGTTTTAACGATAAGAATGATCCATGTGGTCAGAGATCAAATGCTTATGAACCATTGCTTCCATACATGTAATCAAGATGGCAATAAGAAACGATCCCCACAATGAAATACTTACACCAGGTAAGACAAGCCCTAGTAGATAGACAAGTACAAAACTTGTAGCAAAATCAATCGTCAGCTGTTTGCTGTAAGAAATGCGAGGGACCATAATATATTCCAGCAATACACCAAGAGGAGCTAAAATGACCGTGATCCAAATATACGGTTGAAGAAACTCGAAATCTACACTTTTAAATATAAAGTTGGCTAATATAAGTGCGAGTGGAATACCTAAAATCTTTATCATCAAACTCTGCATGTTCATTTTCTCCTTGTACTAAGTGTATTTGATAGGTGATTTAATTCCTTGTTAATTATTTCTTTCTAAATTTCCTAGATGAACTTTAATTGTAATCTTTATCAGAATAAACGTTGCGGAGGTGTTTTATACCTCGTTTAAAAACTTCTGAGTGAAATGTCATAAAGAAGGGAGATAGTGGGTATTACTTCTGTAAGAAAGTAATTAACAAGGAGGCTATGAGAGATGGAGTATTCACTATATAAAAAGGACGGAAAGTTCCCATGTGACGTAACAGTTGATTATGACAATATGGTTTTTACAGTGCGGGATAGTGATACAACAGGTGAAGTGTTCAACAGTGCGAGTGAAGTTGCTCAGTGGATTAAACAGCATTGGTCCGTTGAACAGTTTCAAAGGCCAGATGATTATTACGATTTAATGAAGCATCTTGAGAATTCATTAGATGATGAGACAAAATAAATACAGTCGATTAGACCAAGTAGATGCTTGGTCTTTTCTTATGTCTCTATATGGAAAATAATGTATAATAATTGAAAAGCTAAGTGGGAGATACACGTTATGAAAACTAGTGATTTCGAAAAATTGATGACACAACTCTTTGGAAAATGGTTGAAGGAATTTGAAGACGAGGGTGAATATGGGTTTACCCATAAAGGGAAGAAAGAGATTAATGTAATCGCTTATGCGACAAACTTAACGCCAGAGACTGTAGAGAAGGCGCATAGTAGAGGAGCAGACATGTTGATCACACATCATGATGCTTGGGATTTTGTGTATGGAATGAAAGAGGGTTGTGTAGATGAATTAAAGAAACACAATATTACACATTACTTTACTCATTATCCGCTTGATTTTGTAGAGTTTGGAACGAGTACAGCTTTGTTTGAGCGGATTGAGATCGATGAGATTACCACTTTATCCACATTTAAGGATAATGAAGAGATTCCAGGTATCGGCATCTTTCATACACCTCGTTCTTTTACTGAATTAAAAGAACAACTTGAACATGTGATGGGAGAAACGGTACAAGCATGGAAAAATCATGATCGTCCTATAAAAAAAGTAGGCATCCTTACTGGGGCAGGAAATCATACAGCCATTATTCAATATGCTCAGAAACAAAACTGCGATGCATATATTACTGGAGAACGAACACTATATTCTGTCCAATATGCAAAGTTTGCGGGCATTAATTTATATGTTGGAAGTCACACATTTACAGAAATCTTTGGGGTAGAGAACTTGGTGCTTCGAATTCAGGAATTCTACCCAGAGGTAAAAGTGGTTAACATCGAAGAAGATCATATTGAATCAGGTAAGTTTTAAAGCCTTCTTATTTAAGGAGGTTTTTTTCTTTGTAAAAAAGTAAAGATTAATAAAGGCTGAAAGTTGAGCATATCTTTTTAATGTTACATAACCCTTTGTTATAATGGTATTAAGTAACATCATATAAGGTGGATATTCAGATGGAATATGTTGAAGCTTTAAGAGATATTAAAGAGATCAATGCGATTAAACGTTATTTAAAGAAAAACTCCGTTCGTGATTATGTTCTATTTGTTCTAGGAATCAACACGGGTTTAAAAATCACTGAATTACTTTGCATGCAAGTAAAAGATCTACTATCGGAAGATTTAGTGGTTCATGATTTTTACTCTGTCCCTAACAAAGACGGGAATAAAGAAGTTTTCTTAAATGAAACAGTTAAGAAAATCATTACTCAGTATGTGGAATGTGCAGAACTCAAGCGAGAGGATTTTTTATTTTTATCTAAAAAAACAAAGTTGCCGATCACTCGACAGCAAGCATATCGAGTGATTCATCAAGCTGCAGAGCATGCAGGGATCAAAGGAAAAATTGGCACGAACTCGCTCAGAAAAACCTTTGGCTATCATGCCTATAAAAGGGGAGTAGCAATATCTCTATTACAAAGGCATTTCAATCATTCAAGTCCTTCTGAAACACTTAAATATCTTGGGATCTCTAGGGAAGACCCCATTAAAACGCAAATTGACGTAAGATTATAAGGGAAAGCGTGGAGGTACACTTATGACAGAAGAAGCAATTACAAATACGCAAGCCATGGAACAGATTAAGAAACAACACCGAAAGCTAACGAAAGGAAAACTTGCTACAAGAGCGATACTCATAACTTTCGGAGCCATACTTATGGCAGTTGGACTAGAAATATTCTTAGTACCGAACAATGTTATTGATGGTGGTATAGCTGGTATTTCAATCATGCTATCTCACATAACAGGATTAAGTTTAGGACTCTTTCTATTCGCATTAAACTTACCATTTATTTTCGTTGGTTATAAGCAGATCGGAAAAACATTTGCTTTCTCAACATTATACGGAATCATCGTTCTTTCAATCGCAACAACATTATTGCACCCTGTTCCACCATTTACAGACGATTTACTATTAGCGACTGTTTTTGGAGGTATCTTTATCGGAGTCGGGATTGGAATGGTCATTCGAAGTGGTGGTTCATTAGATGGTACAGAAATCTTAGCTATACTCTCCAATAACAAACTGCCTTTTTCTGTTGGTGAAATTATTATGTTCTTTAATATCTTTATTCTCGGAGCAGCAGGTTTTGTTTTCACTTGGGATAGAGCTATGTATTCATTAATCGCTTACTTTATTGCATTCAAGACGATTGACTTAACGATTACAGGTCTTGAGGAATCAAAATCCGCTTGGATCATTAGTGATAATCATAAAGAAATCGGAGACGCCATTCTTCATCGCTTAGGACGTGGAGTTACATATCTAAAAGGTGAAGGCGCGTATACGGGTGACGAAAAAGGTGTTGTATTCTGTGTGATCACTCGTTTAGAAGAGGCGAAGCTCAAAGATATTGTTGATGAGTTTGATACGAGTGCATTTCTAGCCATTGCTGATATTGCTGAAGTAAAAGGCGGAAGATTTAAGAAAAAAGGAATTCACTAAAGTAGAGGAGAGGTTTTTATGTTTCGCAAGTTGAAAATTGCTTTTTCTGCAGTCGTCTTATTACTTGCGGTCTATAGCATAACTACAGGAAATCTTGATATTACTCCTTTTACTTCTCTAGGACTAGCTTTATTATTACTTGTTATGGGATTTGAAGAACGGCAAAAAAAGAAAAAGTGGATCAGCTATCTCTGCTTTTTTGCATTCGCTGTAAACCTTTATGTTTCCGTACAATCCTTTATCATTTAAGTTCAAACGCCTCGTTTCTTTCGAGGCGTTTTTTTGTTTTCATCATCTGGTAATGCATGTATGTTCAAGCAGCCATGTCATTCCTTCTTTTAAGGTTGCAGCTACATAATCTGGTTGAATAACAGAAGTGAAATGATTTTGATCCCACGAAATTTTGCCAGAACCGGTTTGAACTAATATTGCTTTGCATCCAGCAGTTTTGGCAGCAAGTATATCTGTCCATCGGTCACCAAACACAACACACTTTGTTAGGTCAAGATTATGTTCAATGGCAGCTTTCTTTAACATGCCGATGGCAGGTTTTCTGCAATCGCAGCCTTCTGTATGGTCGTGCGGACAAAGATAAACATCATCGAATCCAAACGCATTTAATTCACTGATAAAGTCTGCTTCGCATGCATCACCTCGACTGATCCCAGGCTGATTCGTAAATGAGAAAACCGACATATCATTGGACTTAAATGTGTGAATTACTTCTTGGGTATAAGGAAAAAGTTCAAAATCCCCTGGATATTCAATCGTATCTGAACCGCCGATCGTTCCGTCTCGATCTAAAAAAATGGCTTGGTATGTATGATTCATCATAGCAACTCCTAATCAAATTTGATTGTTGCATTCGGACATCGCTCACTCAGTTTTTGTAAAAATTCATCCCTGTTTTTCGGGGAAATAAGAGCCATTCCAAACTGATACGTAATATTGATTCGTTTTAAAGAGAGAGCGGGGCTAGATATGGGATTCAGAGTCTTATGTGCAGATGAAATTTCACGATAGGGTATTCTTTTGTTGATCGGACCACTTCTAATGATTAGTTCTTTTTCTTCTAAAACGTAGTAGGTTGTAAACCAAAGCCAGCTGATAAAAGCAATCAAGGCAAGATTAATGATAACGGTAATTAATATTCCTAAGAGATCTGCCTTTTCTGTTAGTAAGGCATATGTACTGATGTAAGCACCACAACCAACGGCGCCCCAGAGAATCAATCCAAGCCACCAATCTTTTTTTGATGGGTATTTCATTTTATAACAACTCCTTTTAAAAGAAACATGGACATAGTTTATAGGTTAAGGATGAAAGAATAACCTAACAATCTAATGCCAAGGGACAAATCTTCCACATCCTTTTTATTCCATTATAAAATAAGAGCGATTAAAGCTGCAGGTCAATATTTCTTAATAAGCTAATTTTTTATCATCAAAAATTGTTATGGAACTTTTTACATATTCAATCGTATTGCTTAATAGGGTTAAGAAGTAAATGTTAAAAAGGGGATAGTTTATGAACATCTTGTTATTTTCCATCATTGTAGGGCTTGCTGCGGCATTGGTGATAATTCCAATATCCGGAAGCAGGAAGCCGATTAAAAAAGAGAAGAAAAACAATCTTACTAGTGCTGTGATCGGAATTGTCATTTGTACAATTCCCGTTATATATCTTTTCTATTATATTACGAATCTCGATCGGAATTTTTCTTCAATCTGGATTTTAGCAATTATCGTTACAGCTATTGGTGCGTTTTTTGCAACAGGTAAAGAAAGATTGATTAAGCTGGCATTATTCCTTATCAGCTTAATGATTGGTATCTACTTTCTGTCTGCTGGGTTATTTAACGCGAGCGAAAAATATCAGACATCTATAATGGCAGAAAAGACAGAAATTGAGTCTTTTGATGAGAAAGAAACCCCAGCAAGTGTTCCACCTAAGTTTGCTAAAAATAAAATGAGGAAGTCTTTTGGGCAAGTACCAAACACAAGCTTTTATGAACTAGGAAATCTACAGATTCAAAAAGTAGATGGGAAATACGTATATATTGCACCAGTAGAGTTCTCTGGACTCTTTAAGTGGTGGAACGGTGATGTGACACCTGGTTATTTTACATTAAGTGCTACAGACTCTACGGCAAACCCGAAGTTTGTTAAATCAGAGATGACGTATACACCATCTTCGTATTTTAATAAAAATGTTGAACGTCATATGCGCTCAATTTTTCCGGAATACATTTTCTATGGTAATCCACAACTAGAAATCGATGATGATGGAAAGCCGTTCTATATCCGCTCATATGGAGAATTTATTTCTGCACGGAATGGATTTAAAGTAGAAGGTATTGTTGTAACAGATCCGGAGAATGGAGATACGAAGAATTATTCGATCAAGGACATTCCTGCCTTCATTGATGGTGCTGTTTCACCAGAAACAGTTAGCCTACAAAACAGTTACTTTGGTAACTATGTTCATGGTTTTTGGAACAGCAAGTTTGGTAAAAAGGATGTAAAACTTCCATCTGATGAAGGAACGGAAGCCAATGTAAGCCCGATTTTTGATGAGAATGGAGATATGTTTTATTTTACTGATTTTACGAGCCCGAAAGAGGGTGTCGACTCTATGCTCGGTTATTCACTAACAGATGCGAGAACGGGAGAAGCTACGTATTATACTGGTAATCTAGAAGAATCGTATATGGATTCTAAAGGGGCTTTAGAGATCATAGAAAAGAAATTCATCGAGAAAAAATGGGACGGTGAAATGCCAGTTCTCTATAACTTCTATGGAGAAGCAAGCTGGCTGACTCCTGTCCTAGATTCGAATGGATTCTTACAGAACTATTTTATTGTTTCTGCGGCAAACCCAGAGATCTCTGCATACGCAAATACACCGAACGCTGCAATAAAACAATATAAAACTGCTTTACAGCGAGGTGGAGGTTCAGTGGACGGAACATCGAATGCTGAAGAAAAACAGATCTCAGGAACCGTTCTTCGCGTTTATAAAGAAAAAGTTGGCGATTATACGGTCGTATCCTTCCTATTAGATAACCGTAAGAGCTATATCGTATCATCAGAAAATAATCCGCTAGCTATCTATTTAAAAGAACAAGATAAAGTTAAGGTAACTTATCAAAATACAGGTGAAGCATTTTTACCTGTATCGGAGATGACGATAGCTGGTTTAGAATAAAAGGCATAACGAATAAGAAGGCGGAGCACATATGATTGTGCACCGCCTTCTATTATAGTTATGGTTGTGGAATATATCGTCGTGCGCCCGAGAATTCTACCGTATAAGCAGGTGTTGAGATCGGATCTAGTCTTACTGTAGACGCTGTGTTTGGAGAATGGATCATCATACCATTTCCTGCATACATCGCAACATGATGAACGCGTCCTTTTCCTTTATCATAAGCAAAGAACATCAAATCTCCAGGCTGAAGTTGATCTTTATCAACGATTAGCCCTTCCCTAGACTGTGGGCCAGAATCTCGTGGAATTGTAATGCCGTTTGCTTTGTGAATGGTGTGTGTAAATCCGGAGCAATCAAATCCGAAACCTGATGCACCTGCCCACAAATAAGGAAGACCGAGAAATTTCTTAGCTTCTTCTACAAGCGCTTCGCCTGTAGGCACCGGAATATCACTTTCACTTTTGTATACTTTTGCATCTTTCGCATCTAGCCAGCGGACTTTTCCTTGAGGTGTTAATACAGCGATTGTTTTTGCTAATTTTTTAATAACTGGTAACTTTGTGTTATAGCTTAATTCAAGATCATTTTTATGTCCAAATGGTCCTTTAGAAAGCCAAGCAGTTGGACTTGTAATCAGTGCAAAGTGTTTTCCTTCCGCTTTTTTATAAGGCTCAGAGTAAGTTAATTGTGAAAGCGGCATCCAGCCTGGGTATCCAACCTCGTTTCTAGGTGTAGGCTGGCCGTAGACCAAAACTTTTACCCAATCACCTTGTTGCTCTAAAATATGTACTTTTTGACCGTAAAGCGCTTGTGTTTCAAGTTCTCCAACTAACCAAAGCTTTTCTTCATAAGTCATACTAGTTGTCCAGCTTCGTAAGTCAACGGGGTGGGAAACCGATGGATCATCTACAGGCCTTGCTGCATCTGGTCCTACCCAAAGGGTTGCTGCCGCAACATTCACATACATATCTTTACCGATAACATCTTTGTCTGGTGTTCCTTTTTCAGCTGAAGCTGTATTTGAAAATATACCAAGTAACACAGCGAGTGAAAATAAAACTTTAACAATTTTTTTCATAAAGACTTCGCTCCTTTTTTTCTAATTTTCTACACCATTCTTGTTTTTTGTTAGGCATTCCTTTTTTCTATGAAAAGATAAGTCAAAAAGCCCTCTTTGAGTTAATGGAAATCTGTAGCCAATGTACCATATATAAACATGTGCAGGTAAAAAGAAGGGTATAAAAAAACACCTCCATTAAGAGGTGTCTTATAGGTCTAGCTGATTAAAAAGCGGTTTGCATCCATAAGTTGATTTCCGTATACAACAAAAGCGGATAACACTCCTGCTAACAATAAATACATAATTAACACGATAACTTTTGTTTTTGTGTTTGAGACGTAATAGTTTTTTGTTTGTTCGAATTGTTTCTCAGTGTTCGCTTTTTCGGTTAACAAGCTTTGTTCATACGCTTCAAACAAGTTTCTGTGGCTAAAGTTCGGAAGCTCCGGAATAGTAGCCAATTCTTCAGGATCCGCTTCTTTATACATGTTATGAATATACTCTCTCTGACGTTGATTGCTCTCATATTCTTTTAAAAGTGTTTGTAGGAATCGCTCACGATTGTTTAATATTTCAATCTCTACTAAAGTACTATGTTTACGTATCTTCTTCTTATCCTGAAGAACAGGGAATGAATAACCGGTTGGCATATTGCGTTTTAGTCTATCTTTTGCAACTCGTACATCTTCTAAGTACGTGCCGATGATATAACCAAAGTTCGGCATGTCTTTGTACTCATCCATCTCCTGATTAATCACAGAGAGTTTATCTTGTTCTGATTGAAACAAAGTAAGCGTTTCTTTTAGCTTGTTTTGTTCAAAGTCTTCACGTACTCGTTTCCACCAAGTTAAGATACCGAAGATGAAGATTAAGAAAATAATCGGATCAGGTGAAATGAACAGATAAGGCAGAACAAGTAATAAACCAATGAACCAAATTTTAGTAGATAGAACTCCTACGATTCTGCCTCCATCGAGTGGAGAGACGGGGAACAAGTTAAATAGATTAATCATTGCCCCTAAAAAGATGACCAAGCCCCAGAAGGGTTCTCCAGTCGTTTCATAAAGGAACACAGCTGGTAAGAAAGATAATAATCCGAACAAAGGTCCTGCATAAGCAATGTAGGCTTCGTCTTTAGCATTCTTCGGCATCTCTTTCATACCAATCGCGGCACCCATAAATGGAATAAAGATCGCTGGAGAAGTTTTTATTCCTTTTTGTTTGGCAGCGACTAAATGGCCCATCTCATGCACAAAAATTAAATAAACGATGGCTACTGCAAATTTCCAGCCATAAAACGCTGCGTATGCTCCAAGTGATATAAACATGGAGATGAGTGTTGCAAACTTTCCTAATTTCAGTAGGCCGAACACCCACTTTAATTTACTTAATAGAAACAAACCGATACCCGCTATTATGGTCCATATACGGGACTGGTTTTGTTTTTCAGCTTTTTGAGCCATGTATGAATCCCCCAACTATAGTTTCTTATTTCTATCTTAAAGGAAATACGTCGAAAGGGGAAAGAAGTTTCTCTTTTAAGAAAATTCCTTTATAGACGGTTTTTTGATTGAAAAATAGGGGTATACGACATTTAAGTACCCCTCTATTGATATGAAAGTATGGCGAATGCTGTTATAGATAAGAAGGAGTGATGAGTTTGGCTTTACATGACCATCCATATATTAGTGATGCCTTTGTTCTGAACAAAGCAGAAGTAATTAAAGCAGTAGAAGCGTATTTATTACGCGAAGGTTATCAAACTGGAACTAGCCATGAGACAGACGGTGTAGACTTGATGGCAACAAATGAATATCATACACTTCTGATCGCAGCTCAAGGAAATTTGTCTGAGCTTACAGGGTATCAGGAGCATGATGATTTCTATATGCAATTTGTGAGCCTACTAAAAAGTCATGAAAAAAATCCTGCTAAAACCTTAGTACTTGCTCATCCTGACACTCCAAGTTATCGAGAAAAAGTGAATACGATTAAACATGCTTTGGACGATTTAGGAATGGTAAGATTTTGGGTTAAAGAAGACGGAACGATAGAATGGGAATAAGTAGTTAAAGAAAAGGCACCGGAAAAGATTCCGGTGCTATTTTACTTTTTCAATTGTATCATGGCTTGCTTCATACAATTCAGGCAAAACTTCCATCTCTTCAATTTCGCGCTTTGTTTTTTCAGTTCCTAATAAGTAGAGGTATCTAAACAATTCGTATACGAGCTTGCTGTCTTTTCCACGATGGTATTCAGCATGTGATTCAGAAAAATGCCTTTTCGGTGAGAAAATATCCAAGCCCTCTTGTTTATTGTTAGCATGCATCTTTGCAAACAGATGCTCTAGCTGTTGTTTTTCATCATAAGAAGCCTGAATTTCAAAATAATGAACATGATCGTCAGTAGGCATTGGCTCCATATCGCCTTTAGCCGTTACATAAAACGTTCCTTTTTGTTCCATTCTCGAATACCTCCTTTTTCCTTTTCATACCTCTAGAAAGTTAGTTTGAAACATATGACACGTAAAATATAAAAAAAGAAGCTAAATGCTATTAGCTTCTTGTCCATATAAATCGGCGTTCTTTTTAAGTAAGGAATAGATGTACATATCATAGTAGTGGTCGCCGACTCTTTGATGTTCGCGTAGTAATGCTTCTTCATGAAAACCAAGTTTAGATACAAGCGTACGGGAAGAATTGTTTTCTGGTCGGATCACTGCCGCTATTCTATTAAACTCCATCCCATTGAATCCGTAATGAAGAATAGCTCGTAGCGCTTCATTCATGAATCCGTTATGCCAATATGCACGATTTAGTTCATAACCAAGTTCTGTTCTTCGATCTGATTTGCTCCAATTGTGAAATCCGCACGTTCCGATGAGTTTATCTTGTTCTTTTAGAATGATTCCCCAACGTATGGAACTTCCCGTAGTGAATCCTTTTTCAAACGCTTGAATAAGCTCATATGCTTCTTCTTCAGTTTTTAATGGCTCCATTCCATAATATCGTAATGCGTCAGCATCTGAGAACGCTGCATATATTTCTTTTAAATCTGACTCAATCACTGGTCTTAGTCTAAGCCTATCTGTATCAATAACTGGAAAATGATCGTATGTATTCAAAAATGACCTCCTGTTTTAAGAAATAGATTTTAACGACATCTCTTCAATAAAAAGTTCGGTTAAGTATGGATCCCATTGTGTACCTTTTCCATCTTTCAAAATAGCCAATGCTTTTTCGTGAGTCATTCCTTTTCGATAAGGCCTGTCAGAGGTCATTGCATCATAAGCATCGGCAACAGCAATGATCCTCCCGAAAATAGGGATGTTTTCTCCAGCCAGCTGTTCAGGGTAGCCTTTACCATCATAACGCTCATGATGATAACGAACACCAGGAAGCAGAGGTTGCATAGCTTCAAAAGGGTGTACCTGTGCAAGGATGTCTGCACCTATGACCGGATGCTTTTTAATTTGTTCAAATTCTTCTGAAGTTAGCTTCGACTCTTTTAGTAAAACGACATCGGGTATTCCAATTTTTCCGATGTCATGCAAAAGTGCTGCTTTTCGAAGTTGAACCAATTGCTGAAACGGCAATCCAGCCATTTGACCAATCTTCATAGCATAATCCGCAACTCGTAAGCTATGCCCTGCAGTATAAGGATCACGAGCATCCAGAGTGGCGGCCATCGTCGCGAAAAAACTTTCAAGTAGCTGCTTATTCTCATGTTCACGAGATTGTATAGCTTGAGCCATATGATTAAAACCTTTTATGAGTTTAGAAAATTCATCTGAATACAGATCATTTACTTTTGCATTCGAATTTCCGGTACGAACTTCATACATGCCTGCTTGAAGTTCGTTCATTGGCTGCTGAATATCTTTAAACAATAAGTACGCTCCATAGATGGCGAAAGAAATACCGATCAATAAGATGAAGAAAGCCCAGCTCCAATACGATCCGTTTACAGGTGCGGACAAATGATATAAGCGTACTTGATTCGCGAGTGCGAATAAAAGAAGTGGAAACGTTCCAATAAATAAGGTACTCCACTGAATCTTGCGTTGGATAGATATGTGTTTGGACGTAGATAAGGATAGTATTTTTCCATGGTCTTTAAGCGTTCTTTCTTGAATGGTACGAAGCACGGGCTGAACAGCTTTCGTCGTTAAAAAGAATTCAATAATCGCATGCATACCTGCCACTAAGATTGCTCCGAGTGATGCAAGATACATGTAATAATAGGGAAGTGATAAGTAACCCAAAGAAATTGCTATAGCTGTTAGGGACAGTGCCGGTATAGATAATCCTAACAAATGCGGACCGAGGATTCGTTTTACAGTTCTGATCGGAAAATGATGCGCATGAAAATATGCCTTTTCAGCGAGTGGTATGGCAGGTTGTTGTTTTGAGAAGTAATTTTTAAAAACAGCTGTATGCAAACGAAAAAAAACATATTCAAGTGAAAACATAATCACACAAGAAGTAAGAAGAATACCACATAACACCGTAAATTCAAACGTTGATAAACGGAGTGTAGTAAATACAAATACCCCTCCAACTCCTAATACGGCAGCGGTTGAACCAATCACATAATTTTTTAATAAACGTTTTTCAAAATTCTTATAGATCTTCATGTTCCCCCGCCTTTCTTACTATTACTTTTAAAAAGATATTATTAGCATACCTTACAAAAAGTTGGAAAAAAAGCAATTTTTCAACACTTTAGAACATTTTTTGATAAAAAATAGGTATTTTGATTTATAAGCAAGATACAGATGAAAAGAAATGGGGAAACCATATTAGATGTAGTCAACTGGAGAGTAAGAAGGTCGTTGATAAGTATAGCATGTATGATTATGGTGCAAAATACACAGGATGGATAATTATTCGGAATAAAGGGTATGAAATGGTATACGGAAGTAGGAAGGGAGATTTAATCATGGCATTATCTACACAAGAAATGGACCATTTTAAACAAATCTTATTATCACGAAAAGAAGAGATAAAAGGAATGAGAGAAAGAAACGAGTCTTTTGGTAGTGATTCGGAATTTCCTAAAGAATCAACAGGTGAACTGTCTAACTATGATAATCATCCAGGAGATCTCGGCACAGAATTGTTTGAAAAAGAAAAAGATATTGCTCTAAATGATCTACATGAGAAAGAGCTGGAAGATATCGAAACAGCTTTAAAAAGTATTGAAAAAGGTGAGTACGGAGTATGTAAAACGTGTGGTCAAGACATTCTAAAAGAACGTTTAGAGATAGTCCCTTTTACCCTTTATTGTAAAGAACATAGCCCTGCACAAAATTCTTCAGATGATCGTCCTATTGAAGAAGAGGTAATTGGCCCTGACTACAAAACAAGAAGCAATGATAATAAGGATGCGACGTTTTTTGATGGAGAAGATACATGGCAGTCCGTTGCCAAGTATGGAACAAGTGAAACTCCGTCAGACTTTTCTGATCCCGATAAGAGAGATTATAACGAGATGTATGAAGATTCGGATGACGATGACGGCTTTGTAGAAGAATATGAAAGTTTTGTTGCTACTGATATTACAGGAAAAGAAAGAAATGTTGTTCAGAATAGAAATCATGAAGAATATGAAGAAGAATTGGACAGGGAAGAGGAAAAGCAAGCAGATAGAGAAAAGTATGATAAGTAAAAAGAGGCAAGGCGCTGACTATTTTATAGCAGCGCCTTTTGTTTTATGATGGAAACAATGCGAATAACTTATACGTAAGGAAACTAGAGAAGGCCAGTAAACCGATTCCAGCAAATCTTATTAGCCACCGTATTGTAAAATCATTGATAAGCGTTCGAAAAAAATGAACGGTAAACGCCACGTTAAGATTCCACAAAATAATCCCTACTATTATACAAAAACTTAACCCAATTCTAATCATATTACTTGATGTAGAAGGTATGCTTTGAAGTGAACCACCATATACACCAAACCAAAACATTAAATTATAAGGATTCATAACAGCAATGACAAAACCTGTCCAAAAAGGTTTCTTGACGTCTGTAATGTTTTCTTTTACTAAAGATAAAGATACTGAACTTCTTATAGTTGAAATTCCTAGGTAACTAAGCATAATAATTCCGGTTAACAACATGCAGATAGTAATCCATTTATCATGTAGAAAAGGCGAGAGTCCTAGAAATATAAAGGACATAAACAATATATCAGCACAAACTGCGCCAATTCCAACAAGCCAAGATGGCCAAAAACCGCCATATAATCCATGTTTGATCATCTCAAGTTTAATAGGGCCGATTGGAATAGCTAAACTGATACCAAGCATAACGAAATGAATACTTAATATCATAATATCGTTCAAAAAATGCACCCCTATTCATATGGCTTGTCTAAGTTACTTTCAAAATATGAGTTTATCCTTAGAAATAGTACAGAAGGAAAAATGAAAGTCATATCGAACATGTAATGTAATAAGAAGCGCAATCTGAATATAAGGAGATCGTATTGTGAAAAAAGCAGGTTTGCTTATTGTTGATGTTCAAAAAGGATTTGATGAAACAGATTTCTGGGGAGAACGAAATAATGCAAATGCTGAAGTAAATATGCTTATATTACTTGGTGCCTTTCGAGAGGTGGGATTGCCGGTCTTTCATGTTCAGCACCAATCAGTTAATGAACACTCTCCATTGCATCCTTCAAAATTAGGTTATCAGTTGAAAACAGGATTTGAACCTAAAGAAGATGAACTTCTTTTTATTAAGAATGTTAACAGTGCATTTATTGGTACAGAGCTTAAAGATTCATTAGAAAAAGAAGAGATCGAACACATTGTTATTATTGGTTTAACTTCGAACCATTGTGTATCGACCACTACAAGAATGGCAGCAAATTATGGTTTTGGAGTGTCGTTAATCCATGATGCTACTGCTGCATTCAAAATTAAATCATATGATGGAACTGTGTTTTCTGCTCAAGAAGTCCATGAATCTGCTCTTGCTCATCTTCATCAAGAGTTTGCAGAAATAATAAGTACCGAAGAAGCTTTAACGCGGTGGGTGAGGACTTCTCCATACATGCAATAACAGACATAGACAATATTCCCCAGGAAATGTCGGATACTGCTAATGGTTTAGAGGATATCATTTAGGGTAAAAATGTATATAATAAATTAAACAGAGTGATCTAGAGGTGTCTTACAGATGAATAGTGATCAAATCGAAAAATTAATGAACAATCCAGAACAAGAGTTAGAGTTTTGGAGAGAAGAAGATCAACAGCCTGAACTTGTGAGAATGAGATATGTTCCACAAGGTGAAAGTGGTTATTTCCAAGTTACTTTTTTAGATGAGGAAGAAGGAATCATCGGATCACAAGTTTTAGATGAAGTAGAGGATGCTTTACGTTTTTTAGAGAAAAGCAAAGTAGTGAATAAATAGACAAAACCAGAGGGAATGAGCCTCTGGTTTTTTAATTTTCTATATCTCTTATCAAAGGAATTTTTTTGCTTGCATCCATTCTGTAGCATGCTCAATACATGTTTCTAGTTGTTCAAACTTTCCTTCTTTATGCATCGAAATGATTTTTTGAGCCGTCTCATGAGCAAGTTTCATTTGATCTTCATTTATGTCCCCTTTTTTGAAAGCTTCCATCAACTCATTGTCATCTAAAAGAAAAAGTTCCTTATCAGGGAGAATAACGATATCTAAATAGAGGTCATCAAACCAAGGAATTCCGTTTTCGTCCACTCCATGATCCCCACACATATCAATATAGAATTGTACAACATCACCGTTATCGTCCAGTACTGTTGTGATCGTATATTTTTCTCCCTCAGGAAAATGTTGCATCCACGTATAGCCAGAATCAGCGATACATACCGTATGTTCTTTATAGTTAACAACCAATGGTTCAGATACTTGCTTCAAATGAATCACTGTAACTTTGCCATTAAAACAAGAACTTTCTTTATGCGTTACTTCAAAATGTTTGTCAGTTACTCTTTTCCAATTAGGTCGATCTGCCGTTTTATGTTCCATTGTCCAACCTCCATATTTTGGTAACATTATATCCTATAATTTTAGTTTATAGAAAGGAATAAGTAAAATTGTGGAGAACTATGTAGAAGGAATGGTGTAGAACGAAGGGACTGTAAATCATGAGAAGCATACATAGAGAGTTAGAAGATTTTCAACTGCAAAAGGGATGGGAGATTAGTCAAGCCGATGCCGATAAAAGCACGGAATCCCTTTTGCTCAATCACATGTTATTAACGACTGAAATAGCGGAGATTGCTGAAGAATTAAGAAGAATGTTAAATAGAGCGTATGAGATGAAAGAAAAAGGGATTGAAAGGGAAAAGGCATTTCAGCTTGCAAAGGAAGAAGTAGCTGAAGATATTGGGAAAGAAATTGCTGATAGTATTGCGTATCTTTGCAAATTTGCGACGTTCTTTCAAAGAGATATAGAACAAGATATAAAAAATAAAATGAACGAAATCCATACTCGTTCAAAACCAAATTTACAAGAGCGGATGAAAGAGGAGGTAAAATAGATGAATATGAATATTCCGTTTGATGAACATAAGATACAATCACATGATGGCACAATCCTTACTGGTTATGATTATGGCGGTTCAGGGAATCCATTGATTTTAATTCACTATCTTGGTGGTACAGCGAAAGCCTGGAATCCGGTAATTCCATTCTTCAGAAGTCATTATCGAATAATAAGCTATGATCTACGTGGACATGGAAAATCGGAACAACCTCATCAAGGATATTCTTTCGAGGACACGGCGAATGATTTAGAAAGTGTAATGAATCATTTTGAGATTGAAAAAGCTCACCTCGTAGGAAGCTCGTACGGATGTATGATAGGGTTATATTTTACAGCGATGCGGCAGGGTAGAGTTTCGTCACTCGCAAACATAGACGGTGCGATCATTAATGATTCAGGTGAACATGGTCTTCATGATGAGACATTAGAAGAGCATCTAGCTAAGTTTAAAGGACAATTAGATCCTGATTACGAATCGGTAGAAGAATTTCAACAGGTTTATCAAGAGCAATGGTTACCATGGAATAAGGAAAGGGCTAATTATGTTGCAGAGTATGAACCACGTATGAAAGAGAACGGAAAAGTAGGTAATATTACTACCGGCCAAACAATGGAGAAAATTATATCCGAGATCTATTATGTAGATTTCCTTACATGGTATAAGAAGGTTCGATCACCTGTTCTATTTCTACCCGCTGAAAAAGAAGAACATTTTCAAAAATCATTAAATTTTATTGATTTGGCAAAGAAAGAATTACCTTACAGTGAGACCGTGGTTATCCCCAACACAACACATCTGATGATGTTTGATCATGGAAAAGAATTAGCAGAAGCAATATTGAAATTTCACTCGGAATTACCTGTTTCAGAAAAATCTATAAGATGATAGATTCAAAAGGGCTCCCGTGCAATGAGGGAGCCCTTCTGTGTTTTCATACTATTCGTCTTCTTTCTGGACGAATTGAGGCGAATTTCTTCTTTTATAAAACTGTTCAAGAATCATGCATGTTAGCATCCCCATAATCAGGCCGTTGCTTAATAGCGTTACGATAATATTTGGCCATTCCTTTAATGCAGCTGCAGGAATAAAGAGGCTTCCAATTCCAACCATAAGGGAAGTGCTGATAATAAAGAGATTGTTTTCCGATTTTAACTCGGCTTTATATTCTTTAAAAGCTAAACCAATCATACTCGAAAAAGGGAGGAATATGGTTGCATACCCTACCGGCGCAGGAATACCAGCAAAGAAAAAAGTAAGTGGAGGAAAAAAACTAATCAAGATAATAAGTGCGTTTCCTATGATGAATGCTAGTTTGCTGAACATTTTTGTAGTTAAGATGAAGCCTGCGGCACCTGAAATCGGTACACTTGCAACAGCTGAAAAGAGACCAGCTATCCATGTGTTTATGCCCATCATGATCGATGATTGATTATAATTGATAGGTTTATAATCTTTTTTCTCTGTTTCATACGCTTTTTCGACGACGTTAATACTGGCTACCATGTTCGTAAGCAAGAGCATTCCTACGAATAGAGAAGTTATTATCGTTCCGGAAGATAGCTCTGGCATACCCCATGCGAATAATTCTGGAAAAGCAAAAGTCGTATTGCTATGCATTGTTTCTTTTGTTAAGTTCAAGATTTTGAACAGTCCCCATCCGAGTAACAAAGAAATCAAGATGGAATAACTTCTTAACCATTTCACACGGGATTTTCCTAGGACGATAGACAAAACTAAGATGAAGAGTGACGTGAGAGCTACTTTGCTATCTGCACCTTCCTGTAGATAGCCGATGCCGAGCATACCTTTAATAAAAGAACCGCTCAGTTGTGAGACGAGAAGGATTAAGTATGTGCCGGTAACTAAAGGAGTAAAAAGAGCTCTGACCGAACTTATAATACGAAACATGCCAAGCAGTAAGAAAAGGACGCCGCTGATCAACATTCCTGCTGTAAGCTGTTGCAGCCCATCAGCAACTGTTAAAGCCCCTGAAGCTACAATTCCCGCATAAACTGTAAAAACACCCCACCATAATCCAGCAGGACCTTCATTGATCGGAAGCTTATGACCGAATAGTGCTTGCAAAATCGCAGACACACCAATAATTAAGAATGAACGTTGTAAAAGGTCTGCGGTTTCCGCTTGTGTCATTCCAAACGCATCACCGATAGCGATGGGAGCTACTAAACTACCAGCAAGGATGAACACCATCCATTGAAGAGAAGAAAACGTTAATTTCATGTAAACACCTTCTGTTATGTATTTCGTCACTCCTCATTATAGACCTTTCCCTTGATTCGTAGAAGGGAAAGAGGTTTATAAATGTAGGAATAGCGGGTAAGAATCCTTAAGGCAAGAAAGTATCAATAACAAACATTCAAAAAAGAGTGAAATATTTATTTCGTATACCCTAAAAAAAATGGTAGTGGCCGAATGATATAGATACAGGTTAAGACGACCACAAACAAAGGACGATTCTAATGATGCATAAACTTACACATGATGATGTCATTCAATGGTTAGAGAAACATCTATTAGATTTTGAACAGTTTACGCCTTACTTGTTTACTTCGCAATGGATTCATTCTTTTTGTAAGGATAAAGAAAACGGAGATGAGTTCGAAGTAAAATGGGATACATCAGGACAAGAATTGTTCTTCAGATTGTTGGACAACTTGGATTATGATGACCAATGGAAATGGCTTGGCACATTTCAATATACAGAAGAGGTGAAATCATGAGAATTGACGGACAACAACCCGTTCAGCGAAAATATGATGTGAATAAAGTGTATCAGCAGCCTTCTGTAAAGCCGCCATCATTTGCTAAAGACGAATTATACATATCTAACGAAGCTAAAGTGCTGCATGAAAATGCTCAATTAAATATAAGAGAAAAGAAATTACTAGATATTAAAAAACGCATTGATGCTGGTGAATACCAGATCGATGCGCAAGCGATCGCAAAAAAAATCTCACAATTTTATTCGAATTAACCTTTACTTATTTTGATTGTCGTTTTTCTGTCTTAACAGAGAAACGGCATTTTTTATGAACTCAGGAATTGGTACATTCATTCTTCCTGCATTCTCAATTATTGATAACATTTCATTAGATAAATAAAAAAAGATGGTGGCAGAATGAATATAGTTTCCACCTAGTAATTGGTCGAGAGAATGTGCGGCTGCTACGATCGCAAATATAATCATTTTTTTTAGTATTCCTCTAAAGCCCTCTTTGCTGTTTAATCTACCTTCGTAGGCAGAAGCAGCCATGCCTGTTAAATAGTCTAACACTACGAATAAGACAAGTGTTTTGAATAATATGCTGGGTGTACCAAATAAGAAGCTTGCAACTGCTCCTAATGATACTACAGTCATATTGTATAGCATGGACCATTTTTCCACTTCATCATTTCCCCCTTTGAACCCCAATTTGTATAGTATATGTTTGTACGAAACAACCTGCTTTGGCGATTACCTATTGCTCGTCCCCTAATTTATAGAAGCTTTATTTCAAATGTGTTAAATAGTCAAAAAATTTAAAAAATAAGAAGTCAGACACGCACTATATCTGTTACAATGAAACAAATCCGGAAAGGGAGGAAAGAAATGCAATGAATAAAATTACGTTAGGCTTACCTCCACATTGCCACAAAGTAACTTGTGACGGAAGAATGATTAAGATCAAGGACTCTGGTAACAACAAATGGGCGTTTCCGCTCTCTGGTACTGAAAACGCGGTTGTTGATCAAGTGAACGAGGAGACTGGGTTACTTACCATCCATGGAAAGGATAAAATACTCGCCACACTTGAGATGCCGATTCGTTTTTGTGAAGTAGGCAGAGGCTGGCTCCTTGATAAACTACCTAAAAAGAAACGTGTGAAAATAAAATAATAATCCGTGAAAATAATCGCACAGCAGGTTAATCTTGCTGTGCGTTTTCCATTTATATGTGCAAAATCTTTTAATAAAAGAGCCATGTTGAAAAAAGAAATCGTTTAGAAAACAAATGAAAGAAGGAAAAAAATGTTATAATGATTTCGGATACGTGTAGATGGGGTGAATGTATTGGGGAAAAAACACCTGCCTGCACACTTAAATCACATCGCCTGGAATCGCAAAATCATAAATGTATTTTGGGTTGTAATCATTGTGTCAGTGTGTGTAGAGGTCATTAACAGTTTTTTTACATCTAGACCATTAGAAGAATTTATTTGGATGTTCATTGTTTTACCAACAACACTTTTAATACTTATGGTTGGCTTGGCTGAATGGAGTTTTAAAAAGAAAACAAAATACATAGATTACATCATTATTTGGACAGCGAGTATGTTTTCCGCAATCTTGATCAGCGTACATTATGAAATGTATGTCATGTATACGAGTCTGTTCTTTCCTATGTTGATTTCAACGATTTATTTTAAAAAGAAAAAAGTGTGGCTGTCTTTTGCTCTTAGCTCACTTACCTATCTCTTGCTTTCCACCTTCCATCCGATCTTGAAGAATATGAATCATCTTATGGATCAAATCTCTATGATTTGTATTCTCATAACCTCAACAGCTATCTGTGTTGGAATCATGAGCAGAGGGTATGAGATGGTAAAAGAACTTAACAAAGCGCAGGCAGATCATCAAGATTTAATGGTTAAATCAACAATAATGGAGAAGCAAGTGAAAACAGATGCACTAACAGGTTTGTATAATCATATGGCCTTTTATGAATATATGGATGTGCTGTTGCTTCAAGCTGAAACGTACCATTATCCGGTTCATCTAGCGGTAATGGACATAGACAATTTTAAGAAGATTAATGATACATATGGTCACGGAATTGGCGATATCGTTTTAAAACGAATTGCGAAGGCTATAAAAGATAATGTAACTACAGACGATTTTGTCGCCCGTTATGGCGGAGAAGAGTTTGTGGTGATCTTAAATGATATAAATGAGGAAGAAGCCTTTATATTATTAGAAAAGGTACGAATGGTCATACAAAGGCTCGAACACCCTGAAGTAAAGGAAGAAAACATAACGATTAGTACAGGGTTGCAAACGTACAGAAGAGGCATGCATAAACAAGCATTCTTTGAGGGTGCCGATAATAGCTTATACGTTGCAAAGAGGCAAGGTAAGAACAGAGTCATTACCGAAGGATACAGCGAAGCGATCCATATTTAATAAATGATTTAGGGCAGCAAGTGAAATCTTGCTGTTTTTTCTTTTTCTTCTAAAATCCTTGTCCATGCATATGTTTGTAAAAGATATCGCCATGGAGGTGAGGGCATGAGTAGTCGAATGAAACAAATACTGCAGATAGCCGCCACTTACATCGGCACTGTGGTTGGTGCTGGGTTTGCTACTGGAAGAGAGATCGTTGAATTTTTTACAAGATACGGCTCAGCCGGTTTTGCCGGCATTCTAATCAGTGGGTTTCTTTTTATCATGATTGGTACAAAACTTATGATCATGGCAAAGCGGCTAGGTGCAACTTCGTTTGATGAGATGAATCAATATTTATTTGGAGCGATTGCTTCTAGAATCGTCAACGTATTAATGCTGATCATGCTCTTCGGAGTTACTGGAGTCATGTTATCAGGCGCAGGGGCTTTGTTTTGGGAACAGCTTCACCTTCCGTTTCAATTGGGAATCCTATTAACATTACTCGTAACCTATTTTGTTATGAAAAAAGGAATAGAGGGGATTCTTTGGACAAACTCACTGATCGTCCCCATCATGATATTCTTCTCAATCGTATTATCGGTATCAATGTTTGGCTTATCTGAAGGAAGGCAGCTATTTGTTGAAAGTGATTTTGTTGGCGATTGGAGATGGATTGTAAGTCCATTTGCTTATGCTGCATTTAACTTAACTCTTGCACAAGCAGTTCTTGTTCCTTTGTCACGAGAAGCGAGAGATGAATCGGTTATTAAATGGGGTGGCTTTTTAGGTGGCCTAGGCTTAACTTTTATTCTATTAAATAGCCATTATGTCCTCTATTCTGTTCCGCGTGTCATGA